>CAZUVR010000058.1:0-23497 GCA_964623815.1 uncultured bacterium
TTTTCATCTCTTACTCTAAGTATTTTTGCTCATTGCATAATTGGGATGCTCCCTCGAATAGGTAGCGTTATTAGTTGCATGAATCCGCTCCTTATTCTGTATATATCCATCAATCAGTAAAATTAAAGCGTGGGCTTGTTTGGCGATTTCCGCTTTATCCTTACCGCCCTCTTTGTCGATAATCTTCTGACAGTATTGAGTTAAATGCTCGAAAAATTGAGGGTCACTCACATTACCGGTATTGCTGAGACTCAAACGCTGACAGAGGTTGCTAATCTGCTCCTGAATCTCCTTCTCGCTCAAGAAAGTTAACACCACTCGCTCTTTATCTGGGGCGGCGTAATCTATATAACACTCTGTACCGGTAGCGTGGCCCTCGGCGCTGTACAGTAACTCCCGCTCTAACAGGGCGTTGATGAGCATGGATTTTCCCGCGCTGAAGGCTCCGGCGAAGACGATTTCAAACCGGGGTGAAATGGCTTTCTTTAAGGCCGTCTCCACTCCCGTAGTATCCTGCTGGCTGCGTAAAGATGGCTCAGTGTGAAATAAATCGAGAACGGTTTTAACGTCTTGAGATAGATTGGCGCATTGAGGGAGGGACTCGGACATAGGGCTAAAGGATTACGTGGAAACTTTACCATTAGAATTCCCAATCGCCGGAATAAATTTAACAAGGCAAAAAAACCAGGCTCTCCCTATTCTCTACCCTTATCCCTCCTCTTGCAATTTTTTGATTCTCTCTCGCAGTATCTCCCCTGCTTTTTGAGCTTCGGCTAGTTCTTCCTCGGTTTTCCGAACTAATTCTGGCGGGGCTTTATCCTTAAATTTAGGATTGTTGAGTTTATCGCTCAGTACCTTAATGTCGGCTTCTTTCTTGCTTAAATTTTTGCTCAGTTTTTGACAGAACTTTTCAATATCTATCACCCCAGATAGAGGTAATAAAATCTGAATCGTGCATACTACAGAAGCTATGGCCTGCTTAACGGGAGCTTCTAAACTAGGAGTAAGAGTCAAATTCTCCACTTTCCCTATCTCCTCGATATAAACCCGTCCTTTTTCTAAAGTAGCTAATTCCTGGGGGTTATCCGATTGCATGATTACCGTCACCTTCGCCCCCTGTTTCACCTCGGCTTCGGCACGAAGATTGCGGAGACTGCGGATAGTCTGGATTAATAGGTCAAAGGCTTCCTCTAAACTATCATCGATCGTACCTGTATCAGCCATAGGATAACTCTGTAGGGCTAATACCTCATCCTCTTTCTGAGTAAGGTTATGCCAGATTTCCTCAGTAATATGAGGCATGAAGGGATGAAGTAACTTTAAAGTTCCCTCTAACACATAGGCTAGAGTTTGTTGTGCGGTGATGCGGGATAGGGATTCTTTATCTTGCCAGAGACGAGATTTAACTAACTCAATATACCAATCACAAAAATCACCCCAGATAAAATCGTATAAGCTCTTAGCCGCTTCCCCGAAGCCGTAACCATCGAGATAATCCCGCGTCTGTTTCACCACTTTCTGAAAGCGGGAGAGAATCCACTTATCAGATAACTCTAAATTTCCCTCTACTGGCGTACCCAAATCAGCGGGAGTCTTGCCGTCGAGATTCATCATCACGAAGCGGGAAGCATTCCAAAGTTTATTAGCGAAGTTGCGCGACGCTTCCACCGATTCCGATTCATCGGTTTTGCGGTTGTATTGTAGGCTGATGTCTTGCCCCGCCCCGGCTACCTCCCGAATGAGGGTGTATCTTAAGGCATCCGTACCGTATTTATCGATCAATATCAGCGGGTCAATACCATTATTAGCCGACTTGGACATCTTCTTCCCGTTTTCGTCCCGGACTAAGCCGTGAATGTAGACATCTTTAAACGGCATCTCCCCGGTAAAGTAACCCGCCATCATCGTCATCCGGGCTACCCAGAAGAAGATAATATCGAAGCCGGTGACGAGAGTAGTAGTGGGATAATAGGTTTTTAAATCGAGGGTTTCGTCGGGCCATCCCATCGTAGAGAAGGGCCATAACCCGGAGGAAAACCAGGTATCTAATACGTCCGGATCTTGTTCGAGGGTGATATTATCGCCATACTTGGCTTTAGCTTTAGATAGGGCTTCTTCTTGAGTCCGAGCCACGATAAAAGGGGTATTATCGGTAATCTCGCCGCCAGTTTCGCTGACTACATACCAAGCGGGTATTTGATGCCCCCACCACAATTGACGGGAGATACACCAATCTTTTAACTTAACCAACCAATCCCGATAAACTTTCGTCCAACGCTCGGGAACGAAGCGGGGTGAATTAGCTTCATCCAAACAGTTAAGGGCAAATTGAGATAAAGGCTCGATCTTGACAAACCATTGAGTAGATAAGAGCGGCTCTACCGGCACTTTACCGCGTTCGCTGTAGGGGACGCTGTGACGGTACTTATCTATCTTGACGAGGTATCCCCCTTCTTCTAGGGCCGCCACTACACTTTTTCTGGCTTTAAATCTGTCCTGCCCGAGGAATTGCCCCCCATTCTCGTTGATACTACCATCCTTATTCATGATGTTGATGAAGGGTAAATCGTGACGTTTCCCCATCTCAAAATCATTCGGGTCATGGGCTGGCGTTACTTTAACACATCCGGTGCCGAATTCCGGGTCTACTAATTCATCGGCGATAATCGGAATTTCCCGACCTACTAAGGGTAGTGTAACGGTTTTACCGATAAAATCGGTGTAGCGATCGTCTTTCGGATTTACTGCCACTGCCGTATCGCCTAACATGGTTTCGGGGCGGGTAGTAGCTACTTCTACATAACCTCTACCATCGCTGAGGGGATAGCGGAAGTGCCAGAGGTTGCCGTCTACTTCTTTGTTATCTACTTCTAAATCGGAGACGGCAGACTGAGATTCAGGACACCAGTTAACTAAATACTGGCCGCGATAAATTAACCCGTCTTCGTACAGTTTTATAAAAGCGGTTTTTACTGCTTCCGATAGCCCCTCATCCATCGTGAATCTTTCTCTCGTCCAGTCTACGGAGACACCGAGACGACGCAGTTGATTAACTATGGTGCTGCCAGATTCTTCTTTCCACTGCCAGGCTCTCTCTAAGAATTTCTCTCTACCTAATTCGTAGCGGTTGGTTTTTTGTTCTTTGAGTTGTTTATCTAAGATAGCCTGTACTGCTATACTGGCGTGATCGGTTCCGGGTAGCCAGAGGGTATTCTTGCCTATCATGCGTTGATAGCGGATGAGGGTATCGATAAGCGCTTCTTCAAAGGCGTGGCCCATGTGGAGACTGCCGGTAACGTTTGGGGGCGGGATGACCACGCAGAAAGTAGTACCGCCCTTTTCGGGTTCGGCTTTAAATATATGTTTTTCTTCCCAGTATTGTTGCCATTTCGTTTCTGTGGTCTTTGGGTCGTATTGGGTGGGAATATCAGGAGTCATCACGCTTAGGGAAATTTTCCGAACAGGTTCTTTTAAAATTGTGCCACACTGTCGGTATGGTTGGACTGTGGGGAGTAGCGATCGCGGTTAGAATATATATATATGAAGTAAGTACGAGTGTAATAGCAAACTTAAACCCATGAGTCAGACACCCATAACCGTTACCTACGATTTAAAGGAACTACTTACCAATTTGGACAAAAAAATTGATGCTCGTTTCGATCAGTTAGAGAGTAGATTCGACAAGTTAGAAAATCGATTCGACAAATTAGAAACAAAAGTTACTGCTCTTGAGATAGGACAAGCCGAAATTAGAGGTGATATAAAAGCCTTAGATGAAAAAGTTTCGGGATTAGATAAGCGCCTCAGTAATCAAGAATTCCTTAATAGAACTACTTTCGGGGGTTTAGTGGTTATCATCATCGGCGGAGTGGCTAAACTCGTCATCGATTGGTTTTCTAATAAGCCTTAAAGTTAGGATAGGTAAACTATGGGATCGATCGCTATCAATGATACTACTTTAAACGTCGAGCCGGGAGCGGAAGTAATTTTATCGCTTCAATCCTGGGCTGATTACGAGCGCCTATTGAGCTTACGTGATGAGCGCCTGTTACCTAAAATTTACTTTAATGCGGATTCTGGAAAAATAAGGTTAATGTCTCCCCTACCCGCCCACGGCAAACGCACACAAACTTTAGCCGATTTAGTAAAAATTATCTTACGTTCTCGTGGCAAAAAGTGGGATAGTTTCGACCCGATTACTTTAAAACAGGGTTTTAGAGGGGGGGTAGAACCGGATATATGTTTTTATATCGATAATCGATCGGCTATTTTAGGTAAGGATAAAATTGATCTAGCTATTGACCCGCCGCCGGATTTAGCGATCGAGGTAGATATTACCTCTAGAAGCGATATAGATGATTATATACCTATAGCTATTCCCGAAGTTTGGATTTATCAACCTTCCCAATTGTTAATTTATGGGTTTAATAATGGGGCATACGAAGAAATTCAATTAAGCACTTTATTTACTGATATTGATATTAAAGCCATCCTGCCTATCTATGTAGAGATGGCTTGGCACCAAGGTTCTAGTATAGCCCTAGATGAGTTTGAAAAGTTTCTGGCTATTTGAGTTAGTTAATAACCCATTATATCCCACGCCGCTAGGACTAATCTCCGCGTCCGATATTCGCCATACTTCCTGATTTCGTTATTCTTTAATACCCAGAATATCTCACTCGGAAAGTCTTCGCCGTACACATCAGACGGGTCTAATACTAAATCCTGTTCTCAAAGGCTACTTATAAAAATCGGGAATCGGGAATCGGGAGTAGGGAGTCGATGGTATTTATCCCGACTGCCTACTCCCTACTCCCCTTTTCATAAAAGGGGGCCATGAAAAACGGATTTGGTATAATGTATGGCGAGGCGTAGATTTCCCTGCTTGTGCGCGTCTCGAAGCTCGTCACCCTAATGCACAAATTTGGATCGTTCGTATTGGTTCCCGTCATGTTCGTTTCAAACCCGATAAGTTGCTCTTGTTTAATAGAGCGGCTAGGATAAGAACATTAGGTTAAGGTTAATTAGATTGATTCATACGGGATTAATATGATTGAATTATTAGAACAAGCCATACAAAAAGCTAAACAATTACCTGAGTCAGAGCAAGCAAGAATTGCTCAATTAATTTTTAGAGAGATTGATAATTTATCATTTTTATTATCAACAAATAAACCAAAGTTATCTGAAGTATTGTTATTGCCAGAATTGGCAGATGATGAAATAATATTTGAAAGAGATACAGACACTGGGAGAGATATTATATTGTGAATTATCTCTTAGATACTTGTTTACTTTCTGAATATGTAAAAAAGAAGCCTGAAACCAAAGTAATTCAGTGGTTAGATGAACAAGAAGAAGAAAGTTTATTCATCAGTATATTATCTATTGGGGAAATAAAAAAAGGAATTATCAAAATTGAGAAACATCAACCTGAACGTCATCATAAACTGACGCAGTGGTTTCAGACGCTTGAGTTAAGGTTTTCTAAAAGAATTATCAACCTAGACTATAAAACTATAAGTTACTGGGCGCAAATGTGTGGTCAATGTGAAGCGAAAGGGCAAAAGTTACCTGTCATGGATAGTTTAATAGCTGCCACAGCTTATGGATACAATTTAACGCTCGTTACCCGTAATGTAAGAGATTTTCAGTTTTCACAAGTTCAACTTTTTAGTCCTTGGGATCTTCCGTAAACCTTTAACCCCTTCTCCTAATACCCCATTATATCCCACGCCGCTAGGACTAATCTCCGCGTCCGATATTCGCCATACTTCCTGATTTCGTTATTCTTTAATACCCGGAATGTCTCACTCGGAAAGTCTTCCCCATACACATCAGCCGGGTCTAATATATACCGCAATTCGTCCCGCGTTAATCCGTAAAGTTTGGCGTAGAAAGCGTCTAATTCGGCTCTTAGTTTCGCCCTTCTTTGTTCATCCCATCTAAAGGGTTCTCCCTCGTATCCCATATCTAAGGCGAAGGGTTTCATATCATAGGCGGTGTACACTAATTCTAATACCCGGCTGCTTATATATTCTATGTCTTCTTGAGTGTAGCGATCGGGCGGTATTACCGGAAGTTGTCGCATAGTAAAGAATTTAAGGTGTGTACCTGCTACTTTTTGACGAGTTACAAAATCAAAACTTAGACTATTTAAGTTTGCTAATAAGCATGAAATTAAGACTTGATTTTTAACTTTAGGAAACATTAAAAGTACCGTGTCTCCACAAGCACATACAGGCAATATGTTTGAAATAAATGTCCGTTCATCAGTTGCCCTACAAATATCTCTCCATCCTAATAACCAACCCTTACCCCATTTACCAGCTAACTTATTTTCCACCTCAGCCTTATCAACCCAATAACGAGGAGTAACCCCAAAACCCGAATCACACTTCTGCTCTAAACTCACATCCCTACACTCCGGCACCGACTCCCCATAACCCGCCCAACGATGATCGAATTGATGGAACAGCTTAGCCTCATATAAAGGTAACAATCCCTCTTTAAACTCATCCTTAAACAAACTGCTGTCATTCGCCATATGAAACATCGTCATAAACGAAATGCCCCAGGGATTAACCCCCGCCCTTTCATTCTCTAAAACCGGCACACGCTCATAAATTTTCTTAGTTAACTCCGCATCCGCCTTAGTGCGAAATACCGGACAGGTTAAAGTATTCGGATTCATCAGAGCAATATCTGACGGCGATAGTTTAAATACTCTAGAAAGATTTTCAAGTTGTTTCGGTGCAGTTAGGAAGAAAGAAAAGTTAGCTTGTTTAATCCGTTGCCCACTTAAGCCGAGTAGAGAAAATTTCATCCTACTATCAACCGCACTAAATAACTTTTCTCGATTCTCGAAATCATACAAACTCGCTAAATTTTGACCCTTGATTAAATCCCCAAAAAACCGCTTACAAGTATCATCCGTAGCAATCCCAGTAGGAACAATAATCCCCGCCCTACCAGTAGAATTAATCAACCGTCGCGCCGTCTCAGAAAACACCGCATAAGTATTGATGTCCCCCACAGCCGTCAGAGGAAAACGCCCCGACTCCCGAATAAACTTACTCTGCGCCTCCGCATCCCGCTTCGCCTCGGCAAACTCCCGCAACAGCCCCGGGTTAGAAAGAGTTAACCCCTTAATCAAATTCTCCCGCGCCGCCTTATTGGGGGCATTAGCAATATCGGTATCCTTAGAAGCGAAAAACTCCTTCTCCTGTAACTTAATCCTCTCCCAAGGCGGATTACCCAAAACACAATCGAATCCCTCTCCCGACTCCCCAAATTCCCCCGACTCCCGACTCCCCAGAAGAAAACACCTCGGGGAATTCTAAACACCAATGAAAAAACCGTTTCTGCCCCCCTAACTCATTCGCCGCCTCTACTACCCTCTCGGTAGACTTATTACCCCGTAACAACTGCTGCAGAGCCTCCGTAGTCGGCAACAGGGTTAAACCCTCATCAGTGAGAGGCATAAAAAACGCACTCGCCCAGAGATTACAAGCCGAATAATCGCGCCACCAACTTCTATCACCCCGATTGAGCTGATATTTCTCCTGCTTGCGCCGCACATCTTCGGTAGTGCTTTCCTCCAACTGATTTAACTCCCGCCACTGCTGCCCATATTCCCCCCGCGCAGAAGACACATCCCCGAATAGGGATAACTGCCCCCCGCTCTCCCGCTCCTTCCTATTGCGCTTCTTCAGAGAAGCCGATAACTTCTTATCATCATCGGCAATCGGTTTAAAAGCCTCATCCGGTATCCCCTCATCGAGACACTCTATATCTAACACCCCCACCAGAGAATTACCCCACTTAATGCGATGGTCGAGGAAATTCAACGGCAACCCGCCACAGAAACCCTCTATCCACAACGCCACCTTACATAAATCCACCGCCAAGGGGTTAAAATCCACCCCATAGATGCAGTGAGTAATAGCATCCCGTATCGCCTTCTTAGTCGGCTCCGGCGCCGGATGAGCCTCCCCGGTACGCACCCGCGCCAACTCCTTACCAATCCGCCGCGCCGCCGCTAATAAAAAATGTCCGCTCCCACAAGCTGGGTCACACACCGTTAGACTTAATAAAGCCTTTTCCTTCTCCTGGGCTGTTTCTAACCCCCTTAATCTCTCCTCCATCACCGGCTCTAACGCTGATTTAATGAGCTGGGCTACTAACTCGGGCGGGGTATAGTAAGAGCCGGTAGTCTTCCTGTCGCTCCCCGTCACCAGCTTGAATTCATATATCCCATTCTTAACCAACACCCGAGGCGTGAAATCTAGTAGGCTTTCGTAGATACTACCCAACTCCTCCACATCGAGGGCGGAGTAATTCACCCTCTGTAAACGAGTTTTCCCCTAGTACCGGGATAGATAACCGATAGCTCCCAGGAAACTGCGGTTATCTATGGCGTATTGGTCTAGAGTGGCTAACACCCCTGAGCCGAATAAGTCGCCGTTGAGGGGAGATAAACCCAAAATCCGCCCCCGCCAATTCTCATCGAACAGGCGGAAAGTCACCCGTAACCCCTGCCACTTATCCTGAAATTCTTCCTCCCCCGCCTTATAACGCTCGGAAAGGGCGCGGAGGCGGGTAACGCTGTAGTATTCGTTATAAATCCGGGCTTTTTCCTCATCGTCTCCTACCAGTAACGCCCCCCGCGATTCGGCTACCATCAGGAACAGGAGACGGTAGATTAATAGGAGTAGCTGCCGGTAAAATTCTTTCTCCGATAACTCACCGTTTGAGAGGGCAGAGCGTAACCGCTCATTATCCGGGTGTCTCAGAAACCCGGTGCCGAAAAGTTCTAAAGCTTTCTCCACTCCATCCCGCAGCTTATCCCGTACCCTGCCCCCCTGTTGTAGCGCTTCCTGATGGTAGGTTTCCAGTAGGCAGTTATCCGCGTCGTCTATACTTTGGGGTAGGCGGGAGCGGTGGAAGAGGCGATAAAACAGCACGAATTCGGCGTAACTTTCTGAATCTAATATTTTCTGTAGGTCGAATTCGATGAAACTGAGGCGCGACATGAGGGAACAATCTCGCAGCAATCGCCACTTATAACCGTTGGTGACGATACCCCAGAGATGCTCTGTACGGTTTAAATATTCTTGTACCAATCCGTGAGCGGAGAGGCGAGAGGTGCCGGAGGGCTGCCGTTTATCTAGATTGAGCCGGCAGCCGACAATATGGATAGGGGGTTTATTATCTCCATCTTCCGCCCGGTGGGAGATAGGATAAGTTTGATTGTCTACTATTTCCCCTCTCCCCTCATACACCGGGCGATAACCCAGTAATTCTAATAGGGGTACAGCCCAACAATCTCGGGTAATAGAGATGGCTGTGTCCGTTTCATCTCGGGCTAAGCGACGGCTAAAGGCGAGCCAGTAAGCTTTTGCGTCTCCCCAAGCCGCCGCTATTTCATCGTCTAGTTTATCAGCCTCACCGAGTCCGAAGTCTTGTACCTCTTGCCCCTTGAGATAGCCTTCGTTCACTTGCAGTGCTATTTCAGGGGAGAGTAGGTTTCCTTCGATTACTATGGCGGTGGTCATAGGTGTGCGCTGTGGAGTGGCTCTATAGAGATAATAAACCGGATTTTGAGGCAGGAATATTTCACCCGCCCCCATTATCTCAAGACAAGTCTTTCACCCCCGAAACTAATCGGGCTACCACTTCCTGAGCGCTACCAAAAAGCATAAAAGTTTTCGGGTTGTAGAATAACTCATTTTCCACACCGGCAAAACCCGATCGCATACTCCGTTTAATTACAATAGTATGCTGGGCCCTATCCACATCCAGAATCGGCATCCCGTAAATCGGGCTGGAAGCATCGTGACGGGCTGCGGGATTAACCACATCGTTAGCGCCGATAATTAACGCCACATCTACCCGCTCAAACTCGGGGTTAATATCCTCCATGTCGTAAAGTTGGGGATAGGGTACATTAGCCTCGGCCAATAACACATTCATGTGTCCGGGCATCCTTCCCGCTACCGGGTGAATCGCATACTTAACCTCTACGCCCATCTTTTCCAGATTCTCGGCTAACTCCCTGACGGTATGTTGAGCCTGAGCTACCGCCATACCGTAACCCGGCACGATAACCACAGAGCGGGCATAGCCTAACATCATAGCGCCTTCTTCCACATCGATCGCGTGAACGGTTTTATCGCTCGGGCCACCACTCGCAGCACCACCCTCGGCCCCGGCTTTCTCGCCGCCGAAGGCACCGAATAACACACTAGCGAGAGAGCGATTCATCGCCTTACACATAATCTGCGTCAGGATAATCCCTGAAGCACCCACTAAAGCACCCGCGATGATTAACATACTGTTGCCCAGGATAAAACCGACAACGCTAGCTGCAATCCCGGAGAAGGAGTTTAACAGGGATATAACCACCGGCATATCACCGCCGCCTATGGGTAACACGAATAAAGCGCCGAAGATGAGGGAGATAATAACCAGGGTTAAGAAGACATCGGGAGAGGCGGGGTTAAAGAATAAATAAACGCTGCCTCCCAGGAATGTCAATAGGAGAAGGAAGTTAAAAGGTTGCTGAAAGGGAAAAGTAACCGGCGAGCCGCTGACTAATTCCTGTAACTTGGCGAAAGCCAACACACTACCGGTAAAAGTCACGCCGCCGATTAATACACCCAAAATAGCGATTAAAATAGCGTCGAAACCGATAGGCCCGCCGCCTTCTAATAACCGCCAATACTCACCTATAGCGACTAAGGCACTGGCGGCACCACCTAAACCGTTGAAGATACCCACCATCTGGGGCATCGCCGTCATCGGTACTTTTTCCGCGCCGATTAGGCCGATGATAGAGCCGATGACGAGGGCGACGGCGATTAAACCGTAGCTAACTATATGATGATCGAGTAATGTGGCGATAATAGCGATAACCATGCCCACACCAGCGAGGAAATTTCCTTGACGGGCGGTAGCAGGAGAGGATAATTGTTTTAAGCCGACGATAAACAGTATCGCGGCGACTAGATAGGAAAGCTCGATTCCTGTGGTTAGGGCGTTATTCATGATTTAGCCTCCTTTTTTTTGAACATCTGTAACATTCTGTCGGTGACGACGAAACCGCCTACCACGTTAACCATCGCCAGAGCGACGGCGATTAAACCGAGAATGGCAGTTACATTGTGCCAATCTTGAGTACCAGAGATTAATAAAGCCCCCACTACGGCGATACCGGAAATAGCGTTAGCGCCGGACATGAGGGGTGTATGGAGGGTGGGGGGCACTTTGTTGATTACTTCAAAGCCTACGAAGGAGGCTAGAACAAACACCACAAGGCCTGTTAAAAGTGCTGTAGTCATAGTTAAACGGGGATAGAAAGGGCAGATTTAACGCGCTCGTTACGGATTGTGCTGTCATGGGTTACACAAGCGCTATCGATGATGTCGTCGGTAAAATCGAGGTTGAGAGAGCCGTCTTTTGTCACCAGCAGATTGATCAGGGTTTGCAGGTTTTTGGCGTACATCTGGCTGGCGTTGGTGCTGACGGTGGCGGGGAGGTTAACCGTGCCTACTATCGTTACGCCCTGCTCTACAACATCCCTACCGGCTTTCGTATACTCGCAGTTGCCGCCTTGTTCTGCTGCCATGTCGATGATCACCGAACCCGGCTTCATCTGGGCTACCATCTCTTTTGTTACTAAGATAGGGGCTTTTTTCCCTGGTACTTGGGCGGTGGTGATAATTACATCGGCTCTTTTTGCTGGTTCTGTTAAGACTTGACAAATTTTGTCTTGTGTGCTTGTAGATACCTGTTTGGCATAACCGTTATCGGCAACGGTATCTTCTTCAATGGGCATTTCGATAAATTTCGCTCCGACGCTCTGCACCTCTTCTTTTACTTGGGGACGAATATCGAAGGCTTCTACTACCGCGCCCAAACGTCGGGCGGTGGCTATAGCTTGTAATCCAGCCACGCCGGCACCCAAGACGAGAACTTTCGCGGGGGGAATCGTACCGGCGGCAGTGGTCATCATCGGGAACATTTTCGGTAGGTATACCGCAGCTAGGAGGGCCGCTTTATAACCGGCGATATTGGCTTGAGATGAGAGCGCGTCCATACTTTGAGCGCGACTGCTGCGGGGAATCAGTTCCATACTGAAACTCGTGCAGCCTTTATCGGCTATCTGCGCCATTTTTTCGGGATTTCGCAGGGGATCGAGGAACCCTATCAAGATAGTGCCGCTTTTAAGCATATTTATTTCACTATCTGTAGGAGGAGCTACTTTAACAATAATATCCGCAGATTGCCATAGCTCCGATTCGTTTTCAGTGACTCGCGCCCCTGCTTTCTCATAATCTTTGTCGGCGTAATTCGCCCCCTGCCCCGCACCTTGGTGTAGGAAAACTTCAAAGCCACTCTTGACTAATTTCGCTACAATATCAGGCACGAGTGCGACTCTCATTTCTCCGAGTTCTCGTTCCTTGGCTATGCCGATTTTCATAAGCTTGCTCTCGCTATAATTGTCTGCTGTTTTTCCACATATTGTTTCAATCCTAGCGATACTATCTAAGGACGTAATCTCTATTGATAAATCTTAGGATTAACTTTGGGATCATTCCATCTTTGAGAATCGGGAGTCGGGAGTCGGGAGTTGGGAGTACTGTATGATCGAAAGATAGCCTTACTTAAATTTCCGTTACGATGTCATCCCGTCAAGTCTTTGAACAATCGATTCAGATCAACGCTAGTGCTACCGCCGTAGAAAGTTGTTTTACCGATTTAGAATTAATGCACCGTTGGCTCAACCCGGCTCTACGTTGCGAACCTATCGGGGATTGGCGCACGGATCTAGGAGCGAAAAGCCGATTTTATGTACAGATTCCCCTGCTTCAACTCAGTTTGAAGAATACCGTTATCGCCCGTCAACCCGGTTTGATCGTCTGGCAATTCGAGGGATTTTTTCAGGGTTGCGATCGCTGGGAGTGTCAACCACTGGAAAAAGGCACCCGTTTACTCAACCGTTTTGAATTTGAAATCCCCAATCCTATAGTTGGTTGGGGCTTTAATACTTTCGCCGCTACCTGGACGAAAAACGACATGAAGGCTCAGTTACGCCGGCTTAAACGAGTGGCGGAGACGGTATATCAACTCTCTGGAGTTTAATCGATGTCGATCGATTGGGGGGTACTACCATTACTGGGAACTGAGTTGTTATAACCCGCTATACCCTGCCCTTCCAACCATTTTTTTAAAGGATCTTCATTGGGATTGAGACGTAGTGCCCCGGCGATAAAACCACCTAAAAAGGCTACGGGTTGCTGAATTAATTCTTTCACGAATGGCTGTAATTCTTCTAAAAACATTATTGATTAGCTTCCTTGATGTAATGTTAACTTATGTAAAGTATTATCGATCGCGCCTGTTATGACAACCACAAAAGACACATCGAATAAACCGAGACGGGGTTTACTGACTCCTTTAATATTATTGCTGATCACTCTTGTTTGGGTGGCGTGGCGATTAATTTCCCCAGATAGCCCCACCTTCTTCGCTGGGGCACAACCCCAAAATCTAGGCGTTGAGAGCGGCAAGTTAACCCTCTGTCCGGAGACTCCCAATTGTGTTAACAGTCAGACGAAAGAGGGGATTCACGCAACCGCACCCCTTACCTATAATGGCAGTGAGACGGAGGCTTTCACCCGGCTCAAAGAGATTATTAAAGCTCAACCGAGAACCGTTATCGTTACCGAGAAGCCAGATTATCTCTACGCGCAATTTACCAGTCAGTGGTTAGGTTTCGTCGATGATGTCGAGTTTTATTTCCATCCTAACGAGAAGACGATCGATGTGCGCTCTGCTTCCCGTTTAGGAGAGTCAGATTTAGACGTTAACCGACAGCGTATAGAAAAGATTCGCGCTCTGTTAGTGAAACCCGTCTAAGAGATTAAGACCACGTTGATAAATTGTTCGGGCGTGATCTGTCCAAACCCCCTGGCCCCAATAACGAAAACAACTGGTTTGTAAGAGCAGATTATATAGTAAAGCCTCTAGATAATCTGCTCTTTTCGTAGTCTCTGGATCTGATGAATCGTAGCGGGCGTGAAATTTAGCGCTGAGTAGGTTCATCGGTTCAAGAACGTTTTCATAACCCTTCACCCAGCTTAAATCGTTAGTCCAGGAAGCGCCATCGGTGTGAAAATGAGGATCGGTACTTTTAAGACGGTCGATCGCAGAGTTCACCTTTTCACCACTCCAATCGCCATCGACTAATTTCCAGATTTTATCTTGTCCCACCGCTTGACAGGTGGGGTAATTTTCGGGGGTAACTCCGGCTGCGGTAATTAATTCCAGATACTCCGTACCATTAAAACCAGCGACAGAGGAACCAGAGCGCATTTCGTACCAGGGGCGGGGAAAATCGCGGGGAAACTCATTCATCATCACGCCCCCATTTTCCCCGTCAGCGATTTGAGAAACGAGAGAGGGGATAGATATACCCCCTACGGTTTGTCGGCTCCTGCCTTTAGCTTCATAATATGGCTGCATCTGGGCGACTAACTTGGTATCGGAGCCTTGAGTTTTAATTAGGGCGGTGATACTGACGGTTTCCCCCTGAGAATTTCTAGCTATGAGACGATTGGGAATATATTTTTGGTCGTGGGGTAAAGCTTCCCCGGTAAGGGTTTCTACCGAGTGTTCTTGTACTAACAGCCATTGATAGCCACACTCTTTTAAAGCCTTAACGTATTCATAGAGAGTATCAGGATGATTGGGCAGGTGCATTTCCGGGGGAGAGAACCCTTTCACCCTAGATAGCGCCTCTACGCCGAAAATAGAGGCGAAATAGTGCCGCCAAGCCTGTATGTGTAGTTTAATATCAGGGATGGGAGTGGAGGGGACGACGGCATGACTCCACATCGTACCCAGCCATTCTACATAGGGTTGATAGGCACGATCGAGGGTAATCCGTTTAAGATTATCAATAATATCCCATTTGCCCATCTGAATCAGTCCCCAGAGCAAGTTTCCCGAATAATCCAACATGATACGAGGGTTACAGCCTTCATGAACCAAGCTCGGGATAATATCCCCCATCCTGCTGTAACACCAGGCGAAAGCCCCAGCGTTATGATTATCACCTTGGCCAGGATGCTCGAACATATACTGTAGGTTGGAGATTAAAGCTCCATCATGACCGGCGGGTATGGTGGGCTGGTGCATGTGCAGGGCACAGGCGAAACCAGAATGAATGCGATCGAGAGCGAGATTGGTTTTAGCGAGAAAAATTTTCTTCTCGCTATCAATGAGGGAGTTAATTTCTGCATCGAACCCACACAAATTAGGTAAATCGTAGCGAACTGGATTTAAGACGAACGAGGGAGAAGAAACCATTACTTTTATCCTGCCGGTGAAGTTCTCTCAATCATAGCCAAGCTATAGAGGTCTGCTCTATATTTCATCGGGGAAGGAGTTTGTATCGCTCAATTTTTGCTCTAGCCAAGCTTTAATTAATTCATAACAGAGACTCAATATCACCGGGCCCAGGAAAAGACCGATTATACCGTAGGTTATCACACCACCGAAAACGCCGATGATAATCACGATCATCGGTACGGGTAAGCCTCGGGCCATTAGTAGCGGTTTGAGGAAATTATCCACCAGGGTGGCGGGTATCATCCACAGGGTAAGTAATAAAGCTGTGGTCTTACTGAGCGTAGACCAGGCGAAGATTAAAGAACCGATGACTACTATACCAGGCCCTATTTGAATAATACCGAGAATCAAACAAAGTAGGGTTAACACGCCGGCGGCGGGAATCCCTGCTAACACTAGCCCTATACCAATGAGTAAACTCTGTATTACAGCCACACCGATGATGCCTCGGCTGACATTGCGAACCGTTGAAGCCGAGAGCGCGGCGAAAGCCGTACCCCTGCCCGGTGCTAATTTCTCGGCTAATCTCTTCAAGCCCCCGGTTATCCCTTCGGCCTTGATGGTGAATACCCCGGCGATGACTATGGAAGCGATGAATTTGAGAACGGTTAAGCTGGTATTAGTGGCGAGAGATAGGGATGTTTTGCCCAGTTCTTCCAGTTGAGGTTTAAATCGACTGGAAAATTCTCCCAAATTGGCTGAAGCTAATTCCCAGGCAGACGATAATTTCTCACCCACTATAGGCCAATCAGCAATATTGGCGGGCGGAGGGGGGACAAGTTTACCCCCATCCGATAGGTGTTCTGCGAGAAAGCGTAAGTTACCTGCGAGTATGGCGGCGATCGCGCTCACCGGGCCAAGTATAATGGCGATACCCGCTATCGTCAGCAGGATGGAAGCTAATTTAGGTTTACCCCCGAGAACTCCTTTCAGCCACAAGAAAATTGGAAACCAGGCGATCGCGATTATCCCGCCCCACAAAATGACGCTTATAAAGGGGCGGATCAGCGTAAAGCCCGAAAAAAATAGCAAACTCAAGAAAAAAAGTCTGATGATGAGATTGATGATTTTAGAATCGTTATCCATTAGCGGGGCGGACAAAACATATTAGATTTAGATTAATGTTTGTACATAGCCAATAGTTTACTACTACAAATTAGTTAAGGATCGGTGAGATTTGCGCTCGCCCGAGAGCGGTAAACACGATACCTGCTTGACTCGATCGATAGTATGATTTATGAGTAAGCTCGATCGATAGGCAATAGACTCGATGTTTTCTACTCTAGTAGCTGACTTTAAAGTTATCTTTGAGCGTGATCCTGCGGCGCGGAATCCCCTAGAAGTATTATTCTGCTACCCTGGTTTACAAGCTTTATTATTTCATCGCTTCTCCCATTGGCTATATAAAGTAGGTATCCCCTTTTTTCCCCGTCTCATCTCTCACCTGGCCCGCTTCTTAACTGGGATCGAAATTCACCCAGGAGCCCAGATCGGCCGGGGTGTGTTTATCGATCACGGCATGGGTGTGGTCATTGGTGAAACCGCGATCGTTGGTGATTACGCCCTCATCTATCAGGGCGTTACCCTTGGTGGTACGGGTAAGGAAACTGGCAAGCGTCACCCCACCCTCGGTGAAAATGTGGTCGTGGGGGCGGGGGCGAAAGTTCTCGGCAATATTCAACTCGGTAATAATGTTCGTATCGGTGCCGGAAGTGTTGTTCTGCGTGATGTCCCGAGCGATTGTACCGTCGTCGGTGTTCCCGGCCGTCTCATCTATCGGGCGGGGGTGCGGGTTGACCCCCTCGAACACGGCAATTTACCAGATTCGGAAGCCGTAGCCATTCGCGCTCTCGTCGATCGGATCGAGCAATTAGAAAAAGAAGTACACCAGTTGAAGCAAGAACGCTCTCTCGAACCGGATGCGTTTGTCACCTGCCCAGTACTCGCTCATCTGGCCTGCCAGGAAGCTCACACAGATGATTGTTGTCCGATCGTCAATCAATAAACTCAATACTTAGGATCGTAATAGCGACAGTTTTCACAGGGGCCATCTGGATTGATCGCACAGCGCAGGTAAGGAGAGAGAGCGTTAAAACGACAGCTTTTATCTCCTACGTAACCTGGATTTTCTGGGTGCAAACGCAAATCGCTCATTAGTACCGCATCGTATCGCTGAGTATTGCGTATTCTTCTTAGTCTATTATTCAGTCTCTGTTTTGACTTTTCAATCATCCAGAGACTAAGTAGAGAAGGAAGTAAAGCGAGGATAAAAACAATAGTTATCCTGATCACAACGATATTTTTTGTACTGATGAGCGAATATTGATAATTCTAGCTCACTTTTAAGCAACTGCTGAGTAAACCTTGGCCCCTTCGCTTTCTTCCGATACTCCGGGAAAACCTCTAGTAAGCTCTTGCACGCGAATTTTTCCAGCTTTTAAAGCTTTAGTGAGAATTTCCATCGCTACTTCAGGCTTGCCCGCACCGCAGAAGAATAAATCGGCGGCAAAGTATCCGTGTTCGGGCCAGGTATGTATAGCAATATGGGATTCAGCTAAAGTTGCAGTCGCGGTCACGCCGTGAGGACTGAACTGGTGGACGCACAAATCGATCAGCGTTGCTTCGCCGGCTGTAATACCATCGATAAGCGCAGTACGGATGCGCTCTGGGTCGTTGAGAACATCAGCCGGAACTTGCCAAGCATCGACAATCAAATGGGTACCCAGTTTGGTCATTTTTTCTCTTTTACTCCATATAAAAGCTTGCAGACTTATAAGCATAACACTATTTCCCCGCTTGTGCAACACAAGGGGGAATAATGGTGAAGCTTATCTTTTAAGAGGCGAGATTTCCCCGGCTACCGTTGGGTAGTATGGTTTCTTCTAAGTCCGCAGCGAGTAGGTTCGTCTCCGCTAATATGGCACCGATGAGATTGGCTTGCTTCAAGTTGGCTTTTTTTAGATTCGTGCCCACTAGATGGGTGAGTAGTAATCCCGCCTGATGAAGATTAGCCCCCGATAGGTTAGCGTCACAGAGATTGGCGCTGAGTAGGTTACAGCCGGTGAGATTGGCATAGCGCAGATTAGCATCCTGTAAATTGCTCTTACTCAAATCCGCCCCCTCTAAATTAGCTCCCTGCAAATTGGCTTTTTCTAAATTGGAGCCTGCTAAATTAGCTCCCTCTAAATTAGCCCCCCGCAAGTTCGCACCCCGTAAATCCGCTAGCCGCAAATCGGCATAGCTTAAATTCGCCCCTTCTAAGTCCGTCTCCCTTAAAGTGGCTCGATACATGAAGGCGCGGATGAAGCTGACTCCTCTGGTCTGGGCGTTACTGAGATTAGCGTCGGTGAGGATGGCGCGGGTTAAAGTCGCCCCCTCTAAATTGGTTTTGCCGAGCATGGCGTTAGTCAGGGTTGCACCGGTCAGGTTCGCTCCCGCTAAGTTAGCCTTGAATAACTGAGCGAAGATCATACTGGCACCGATCAATATCGCTGAGGTTAAATTGGCTTTTTTCAGGATGGTATTGCTCAGGATAGCACCGCTGAGGTCGCTCTTGTAGGCGTTGATACCACACAAGTTAGCACCAGATAGATTAGCGTCGATCAACTTGGTTTTACTTAAGTTAGAGCCTTCTAAATCGGCTCCGCTGAAATTGCTGTTGATCAGGTTCGAGCCTGTAAAGTTAGCGGTGATTAATTCGGCCCGACTGAGGTTGATCCGATTTAATTCCATCTTCTTAAAATTGGCCCCGTAGAGCTTCACCTCTTTAAAGTTACGCTCTCCCTGCCGATATTGTCTTAATAAATGATTAACGTTTATCTGTGCATTTGTACTCATAAAAAAGTTAGTAGATGTTGCTGTTTCTCTAAATCGAGGGTTAAAGCAACTTTTAGACAGACTCGCCTATTGTCGAGTGTCTAGAAAATCTCTTTATCCTGATGGATTATTTATCTAAATCTAACGAGCGATCGCTATAACTGAAAGATTTTTCCTCTCTCCGCTACACCACACCAACCAGGTCGGGGCATGAGGGAAGAAAAGTCCTGAGCATCCGTTTTTCTGATTAAATCTACTGCCTCTCCGATGTCTTGACTCGGTTTCATACAGTTTGCTTCATAAAATTATACAGTCAGCCAACCTCGCTAGAGTTTGACGACCTACGATAACCTGATTTCACATTTACAGTTTTTACAAGCATAAAGCTTTTAAAAAGTAAATCTCGATACAGAGATTTATAACCAAGCCTAAAATATGAAATCTTGGTAAATCCATAATAAGTTATTAATCTGGTTTTTGCAAGCGCAAGAGAAGGCGGTTCAGGCGGCTAAGGAAGAGGAGCGAGGGGTCAAAACCTCGGTGTAGTATCGTTTTAACTGTTGAGTGGCGGCGCTCCAGCTCCATTTTTCCGCTTCTAGACGGGCGTTACTCCGTAACAATTCTTTTTCTTGCTTGGCGGCTAGAAGGCTTTGGGTGGCGACGATCGCACCGTCTGGATCTTGAGGACTAAATAGATAACCGTTGACCCCATCGGTGACAATATCGGGAATACCGCCAGAAGCGCAGGCTACTACGGGGCAACCGGCGGCCATTGCTTCTAATAGCACCAGTCCTAAAGTTTCCGTGCGCGAGGGGAAGATGAAAGCGTCAGCGGAGGCGAAGGCGGTAGCCAGCTCCAATCCCTGTAAATAGCCGACGAAATGGGTGTTAGTACCTTGAAAATGGTTTTCTAGGACTTCCCTGTGGGGGCCGTCGCCGACGATGGCTAAATGGGCATCGGGGATGGCTTCTAAAACCGGTTTGATCTGATCTATTTGTTTTTCAGCGGAGACGCGACCGACGTAGAGTAAGAGAGGACGATCGGGATTACCTTCGGACAGACGCACGCGCATTTCATGAGAAGTCAGGCTGGGTTGGAATAGTTCCGTATCTACTCCGCGCTGCCATAAATCTACGCGCTCTATACCGTGACTCGATAACTCGTTTACCATAGCGGTAGAAGTACAAAGATTCAAAGCGGCTTGATTGTGACCTAATTTCAGTAATTCCCAAAGTAAACCCTCTAGAGAACCCAAGCCGTAGTGTTGTAGATATTGGGGTAGGTGGGTGTGATAGGAGGCCACTAGGGGTATGCCCCTCGTTTTCGCGTAGTAGATACCGCCCACGCCCAAAACGGCGGGATTGACCACATGGATCAAATCGGGTTTGAACCGCTGCAGAACCTTTTTAATATTGGGTCGGGGGATGGCGATTTTTAATTCCGGGTATAGGGGTAGGGGCATCCCCGGCACCCCATGAATTTTAGCCCCCTTATACTCTCTCAGTCCCCCCTCCGGGCAAACTACCAAGACTCGATCGCCCTCTTTCTGTAGATGTTCTACCGTATGCTTTAAACGGGTAACGATTCCATCTATCTTGGGTAAGAAAGTTTCGGTAAATAGGGCAACGCGCATAAAAAAACTGATGTATGTGATTCTCTGCGGTTATCATACCTTTTTTGGGTAGGAGTGAGTGAAGAGAAGTGAGGGGAGAGCCTGCGGTGGCCAGTGAGCTATAAGTACAAATGTTTTTAATTCTCTGTCTTTGGCTAACATCTCTGAATTAGCTTCTGAAGTGAAAACTTTTAAAGCTCCGCACCTAATTTCTGAGCGAGAGCGGTCAAGTCCAAGCTATTCAAGATGCTAGATTTTATCGGGCGTTTCTCATCCCAAAAAATTAAAGACGAATAGAAATCTATAGCAGTTGGGGAAGTTAAAAGATTAAAAGTTTTTTGGGCTATTTGTGCATTTTCAAAACTGAGGAAGTAAACCGTATCGTCGAAAATTGTTGGCTTATTGTTATTTTCTCCTATCAAACGAAAATTAAGGTTTTTATATAGTCCACAGATAGCAATTTTCCAAGGTGCAAATGTATATGAACCAACTCCAAATATACTAAAAGGGTATGCTTTTTTATAAATTTTACTCTTCCTTGCTTCAAAATATTTTGAATGCTTTTTTAAATATATCCAAGTTTTAGGCGCTACGCTCTCTATAAATTCCGTAGGCTCATTGATATATTTTTGAGTAATCAAAATATATTTATCAGTTTTCGTTATACGATTTTGAGCAACGTCAGAACCTTTATATAAGGGAAATATAAATGTATCTTCAATGTCAACAATTTCGTTTAAGCCATTAAGCAACTTATCGTCAATTTTACGTAACTCCATTATCTTCGCACAGTCGTGTTTAACACCTGAGCGCCAATTTTGCTTATGTTTATGATCGTAAAGCTCTTTTAACTTATCAAAAGACTTTATGTTTTTGACCATAATATCTTGATGGTAGCCTGTTCGGTTATAAATAGCAACATCGAGACTGTCGAAAATATCACAAAAATAGTTGCGTGAATTAGAGTCAAATTTGCAAAATAACAAACAAGCATCTACATTAACATCAAAATACTTTTTAGCATCTATTCCGTAAGTGGCGTAATAAGCAATTTTTAAATTATTAGAATGAAGGTAATTTAATAATTTTCTAGCCACAGATGTTTTACATAACATTGCCAAAGAAGTATCACGATCCTGTAATAGCCTTACAGATTGAATCAACATCCATTCAGAAATATCAAAATTGCTTTTCCCCGTAATGGCTTCTATACCTTTGTAACTTTGAAAATTTATTTTTTCAGGTAAATTTTTACCATTGATCGCACCTTGTTGAGAATTCGTAACCCAGGGGAAGTTTCCCAGCAATAAAATCTTTTTATCTTCTTTTATCAAAGAAACCCAATCTACCTCGAAAAAGTCGCCTTGTTGAACTTGAATCCTGTCATCAGTAAGGAATTGCCGATTATGCCTAACTTCCCGTAAGTAATTCGGATTAATTTCTACTCCTATAATTTTACGTGCCGATGGAAATAAACGCGCAGAAGCTAGAATGAAGTTACCAACCCCGCAGGTTGGTTCGATGATCAGGTCAGGGTTTACACCAAGCTCTAGTAATTTGTGGCAAATTTTTTCGGCTAATTCTAGAGGGGTTTGGAAATCGCCGTATTCGACTTTTAATTTAGAATATTGAATCATAAGCCCTGTCTATAAACATCGATAATACCTTCTTCCCGTCCCGCACGATCAATTACCCTTCCAGATTGAAGCCTCCACTGTAAAGCGTTAGAAATCGTCAAAAAACCCTGAACGGGCGAATTAATTAATATTTCATCGGCAATATTCCCCGCCTCGATCTCATCAACTGGCAAGTTACGATCGAGGATAAATGCGACTAAATCATCTTTATTTCCTTCATTAGCCAAAATATTAAGAATACCCCTGGTCATTTGGAAATCTGCCGTTCTCTCGGCCGAAACATAGATTGTATGCAAAATGGTTAAGGTAGCGGCCCGATTCGCAGTATCATCCACCTTGTCATAAACAAAAATAATCAGGGAATATCCGAGACCCAAAATTTTTTGTCGTGCGGATTTAAAGGGACATGATGATTGCGGTTGTCTGAAGCTAGTTACTTTCACGTCAACAAGCAAGCTTGGAAAGTCGATGCCACTTGCTGAGTTGCCTTCTAAAAATTCATATTTTCTTTTTAGATATAGTCTGAATTTTTGCTCCAAATATGTGCCGATAGCCTTCCCGTCAGTGACACCGTAGAGTATCGGCTCGGGATGCCGAGATTCGGCTGCCGAAAAGATAGCCGCTTCCGTACATAAACTTTCGATCGTTAAGATTGGTAGGGACATCCTTACTCTCCAAAAATATCTAATTGTTGGATTTGGGAATCTTTCTTACTTTTATCCGGTTTGACCTTGGTGATACCCTGACGCAATCCCAGAGCTATCTTACTGTGCTTCTCGATCTGCCCCATCACCTGTAAAGCTCTTTTGATGACCACGGAGGGTAATCCGGCGAGTCTTCCCGCCTCGATGCCATAGGATTTATCCGCACCGCCAGGGCGCACCTGATGTAAGAAAATGATTTCGTTTGGTAATTCTTTCACCGTCACTTGATAATTAGCCACGTTGGTTAAAATGGAGGCTAATTCGTTCATCTCGTGATAGTGAGTGGCGAAGATAGTGCGCGATTGTATCT
>CAZUVR010000059.1:0-23420 GCA_964623815.1 uncultured bacterium
TCCATCTTACCCCCTGTTATCAACAGAGTCTTTTTATTGCGGTGAGCAGTTACCAAGAGAGTTCGAGCGGCTACATAATTCGGTAAAGGATTTTGTCCTACTAAAAGAAATAAATGGTCGGTCTGATAATCTGACAATGACATAAGTATAAATTCTTAAGAGATGGGTGTTTGTGGAGGGGTTTCCTAATATCAATCTAATTATGTACTCATCTTAGCACCTAAACTATTGAGCTGTAGTTTTATGTTTTATGATTAATTGCATAAAACTATTACTTAAAGTGTAAAATAGTTGTATTTTTATTTCAAAAATTGAATAATTTATATGACTTTTTATAATTTAGTCACAAAAGTTAATTTTTAATAACCTTTAGAGTTTTCAATGAACTATCACCACACCCGGTTATTACCCCGCCTAAATCCGTCACTTGTTGTAAATATTCAACGGCGGGGCGGGTGATGATTTCTCCGGGCATTAATAGGGGAATCCCCGGCGGATAGGGGCAAATTAATTCGGCGCTCACCTCATCTATACTCGCCTCTATATCTACCACCCTAGTCGGGCTAAAAAATGCGGCGCGGGGGGAGAGGGAGAGGTTCGATATTTCAGGAAAGGGAGGGAAGGTAATCGGGTTATTACCGGTGGGAAGGTGTTTAAGGGCGGTGATTAATCGATCGACATCCTTTTCCCTATTGCCGATCGAGATGATAAAAGTAATATGGTACGGTAGGGGCAACTCGGCGGTAACGCCGAACTGTTCGCGCAATATATCATCGACTTCATACCCTGTTAAACCCCTATCTTTGACGATGACGGTGAGGCGGGTAATATCTGCGCTGTGAGGGGGAGATAAAACCGATAGGCCCTCTATAGAGTTAATTTCGTCTCTGGCTTTTTTGGCTATGTTAATCGTGTGAGTTAATAACTCAAAACCTTGATTAGCCATTTGCCATCTTGCGGCATCGAGGGAGGCGAGTAGGAGGTAATTGGGGCTGGTGGATTGAACTAGGGAGAGGGCTTGAGCGATTCGGTTGGGGGAAACGCGATCGCTTTTCAGATGCAACATAGCCGTCTGCGTCAGCGCCCCTAAGGTTTTATGGGTCGATTGCACCGTCAAGTCAGCACTAAAAGATAGTGCTGGGCGGGGTAGCACTGGATGAAAGGCAAAGTGTGCGCCGTGAGCTTCGTCTACTAGCAGGGGAATATTATAACTATGGGTAATCGCGGCGATATTTTCTAGGTCACAGCAGACACCCTGATAGGTGGGATAGACGACTAAAACCGCTTTCGCGTCGGGATGTTGGGCTAAGGTTTCTTGTAGGGCGGCAGGGGTAATACTGTAGGCTATATCGATTTCTGAATCGTATTCGGGGGGGATAAATACGGGTATGGCCCCAGAAAGTATCAAGCCGCTGATAACCGATTGATGGATGTTTCTCGGCAGGATAATTTTTGTACCTGGCTCACAAACTGCCATGATAGCGGCGATAATACCGCAGGTGGAGCCGTTGATTAAAAACCAGGTTTGCTCTGCCCCAAAAGTTTCTGCTGCTAAGTTTTGGGCTTCGAGAATAACGCTTTCGGGATTGAAGAGATTATCGAGTTCGGGTAATTCTGGTAAGTCGGCGGTGAAAATTTTCTCACCCAGCAATTCTTTTAATATGTCTGGTATGCCCTGCCCTCTTTTATGCCCTGGTGCGTAAAAGGGGGTATCGATTTCTTGAGATAATTGTTGCAGTTTTTGGACGAGGGGGAAGTTGCTTTGATCTAATTGTGGGTGCATCAGATTAAGGACTCGAAGGTAAAAATCTCAGCAGCGCGACTATCGTACCGGAGACGATAGCGACTATGAGGGGTTTGATGAAGGAATTCACCCCAGTGAAATTGGAAATATTCTGTTTGATTTCATCAATATCCTGAATTTTATCCTCTAATTTATCGAGGTTACTTTTAATATATCTTAGCTCTACGTCAAGAGTTTTAAAATTCCCCTTTACTTCCAATATAGATAAATCTATTTCTCTCATTTGAGACTCAAATTTCCCAAAGCGTTCATCTATCTTGGCAAAGCGTTCATCTACCTTGTCAAAATGAGCGTTCATTCTCTTTTCTAGATCGATAAAGCGATCGTCTATCTTCTTCTCAAAGTTAATTAAGCGATCGTCTATCTTCTTCTCAAAGTTGTCTATCTTGCTTTCCAAATTGGTGAATAGCTCTTTTATATCGTAGGTTACGGTTATGGGGGATTGAGTCATAATGTCATAGTCCTTAGTATTAGATGAATTAACCCCCGGTTACTGTACCGGCTTTAGTATTTATTATCGCAGATGGCAAAAGATGAGACACGGCTTCTATCAAACCTAGAAATTCCCGCTTGAGCCTCCGTAGTTCAATTCAGAACAATTGTACCATAAATAACAAAATTTGCGCTCTAGGGCAGAGGGCAAGAGAGCAAACAGTCAACTGGGGGGCAGACGACCCGAAAACCGACACAGTCGCTGACGTCGGCGTGGTGGGCGCGGTACGCAGAACGGCAATCCCACGGAGTGTGGAACCAAGAGCCACCGCGTAGTACAGCAGTTATTTTGTCTTCTATTAGAATTTTTGCATTAGCCAAAATATTTTGATAACGATTATCATTATTATCTAAAACCCTATAATCGAACGGAGCATTTTGAAAATTGTTATGCCAGGGATTAAAGCATCTCTCCAAAACATTACCCATCATAAAAGTTCCGCTAGGGATGAAAACCATTTCTAGAGGGACATCGTTGATAATATCGGTGAATACTTTAACTTTCCGGGCGCTGCGGATTATGTTTATTTGAGCAGTGATCGTCTTAATTTTTTGGTGAGAGCGAAAAAACTTTCGGTTTCCCTATTAAGCTATTTAACTAGATTTTCTCCCTTTATCGTTTAAAATTTGCTCCATTTCTTCTATTGATAGATTGGGAGTATAGCCTATATTTTGGTCTAGTGCGCTTAATTTCTCGAAAAATGCAGACCAGGCCTCATTATCGTTACGATGGGCGAGTAAATATTCTTTTAGCTCTTTCCGAGACATTTCTTTATAGTTGGGTGTCATCATCGATAAACCTCAATATTCCATTAGGGAAAATTACAATCTGTATTTCTTGATCGAGGCTATTCTTAGCCAGAATAAAAACCGTTTTATAAAATGCGTCATAACGAAACACATAGATAGGGGTATACAGATTAGATAGCATCTGACACACCCAAACCGTGGTGTAATATTGGGCTGTTGGTAACAATTATCTCCTTATATATATTTTTTGGGCTAGTGTCCTTTGATAGTTTAATCTTATCGTCTAGCTAAACCATTGACCTAGAAACACCCTCGTTAATATCGGTGAAGACTTTAACTTTCCAGGCGGTGCGGACTATGTTTATTTGACCGGTCATTGTCATAGCTTTTTGGTGAGAGCGAAAAACCTTTCGGTTTCCCTACTAAGATCCACGTAATCTTTAACTAAATTTTATCGTTACAGAGTTTGTCCTACATAGTTTAGACTGTAAGCAACTAACTGTTAATTCGGAGCTTTGCCCATGCCCGGAGCCTTGAAAGCAACTTATCATAGTGGTACATTTATTCTTCAAACAGCTTGCGATTTACCTGAAGGGGCCGAGGTCGAACTTTTTGTAAAACCGGCTCAAGTGACTCCCCCAAAGATTACCGATATTGCTGCCACTATTGCCAGCCAAACTCAATCCAATCCAACAATCTCCAACCATTAACTCCTCTGGGCAACAGTTTTTCTGTTTTTTAAGGGCGAATGACTATCAAATGACGATTATCTTGACCGAAACGAACATTACAACCGCCCTTTTTTTTAAGCGATCGTCATCCCCGAAAAAGGCGGGTTAGTCTCCCTAAAACTTAGATGGAATAAGCATTTGAGTAATCGACGCTCAGAACAAGATTAGCAATCGGTGTGAGGGCGAGTAATGTTCGCCAATCGGTCAAGATAAAATTCGTTAGATAAATGACCACATTTCGTCGGCAATGACTTCTTCTGTCTCTATCTGTTTGACGAATGATTGTGAATCATAAGTGCTTTCTGACTGGCAGAGCGGATGAGGAAAACCACTGTCCCGTAAGCCCTTCCACTTATGCGGCTAACTCCCCGAAGACTGCTTCCCTCTGCCTGAGCAGATATGATGGTATGAACTTCTTCTTGAGTAAGATGACGACCGTAGTAGAGACTATCAAAGTGTTCGGGGAAAGTTTTGCCACAACTCGGACATTTGTATCTCTGCTGCCCTTTCTCCGTTTTCCCATGTTTATGGACTGTATCGTGACCGCACAGTAAGCAATTCATCGCTTTTTCCGCATTGACAATTGCTCTAATCAACGTATCCCACAGATTTTTGTTGCACTACCGATAGTTAAATGGACACTGCAATATTTAATGAGGAGTAACCTGAGCTTAATAAGTATTGAAAAAGTCTTAAAAATTTCTCAAGAATATTTTCAAGAAACTTCCCATATTAGTACTATAAGAAAATGGTTTTTGAGGGTAAAAATTTACGAATTACGGAGGAAGAGAGAATATCGAAATAATTGCATATTTATTATAGATACAATAGTAGAATTAGGAAGTCAGAGGTCATTTATAAAGAAAATATGATCCACCCTAGCCCCCCTTTCAAATGGCGAAAAATCATCATAGTCCCTCTTTTTAAGGGAGATTTAGGGAGATCAAATTCGGTGAAATCATCTTAAAGTTGACTTTATAAATAGGCTCTCAAAGAGCGCTGAATGAAAATGTTTAACGAAAATCAACATGTTTTATAGTTCTTATTGATTCATTTTTTCTAAAATTGCTATCGAGGTAGGAGATTTACGGGTGAGATAATTAAATATTAACAACTTCAATACAGTATCTATGATGACTGGTACGGTTGCTATAAATATATAATTAAAATTTTGATTTTCTGGTAAACCGAAATGTTGAAACATCGTATTTAAAATAACTTCCCAACCTTCCACCGAATGGAAGCCCACGAACATATCGGTTATTAACATAAAAATAAATACTTTTGTAACATCATTTAACCCTAAAAAATATTTATTAATATATTCTCGCATAATTCTAAATTGTCTTCTTCCTATGTAAATTACTCCTGTGAAAGCACCTAAAGCAGTCAAATCAGCTAAAATATTAGCCAATCCTAGCTGACTCTCCTTGGCAGCTTCTTTCAAAAATTCTCTAGCTTTTTCCCGAAGAAATTCTCGTTCTATCTCAGGTGACTCGTGGTGATTTTCACTTAAAAGGCTTTTTAATTCATAAATTTCTTTTTGTCTAGACATTTTTTGTAAAAGGTTTTCTCCTACTTCTTGAGTGATATATAATTCGTTGGGTTTAGATAAATCTATTTTAAATTTTTCGATTAAAGGAATATAAAGTAAATCTCTCGATGCCCATTGGACTAACAAAGGTACTATAAGCAATATAGCTAAACACCTTATAGTAATAGCTCTTTGCTTTTCGGTTATTCTTAATTGTTCAATAACTTGTACTTCATATTGAGGCGTGATACGCCTCGGAAGCTGAAAAAAAAGACGGGGATTGGAGGCGTTAGGTGTTATCATCCCTTCTGCGGGAGGGTTATTATTACGCTCATTGGTCAGGGGCGTTAAGGCTAATGGGGTGCTAGAATCCAACTCTTGATCGTCGATGCGATATTTACCGATAACCGATTCAATAAAAGCTAAGGTCTTTAATAACGCCTCCTCTTGCGGGTTATCTCTAGTGGCGGACTTTAAAAAATTTCCTGTTTTGAAGGTAGTTAAATTTAATCTGATTTGTAAAAGTTCTCTGTCTAAGATAGTTTTAAAATAATCATAAACACTTTTACCCCCAGCCGTATCAGCCGAAATCTTTCCGCCGCTAAAATGCTTATCTTCTATAGCTTTAATTTTTTTAGCTCTAGAGAAAGCATCTTCTAAGGCGGTAAGAGAGCGCTGATTTACCCATTTACTAACTTGATTTAACCACACAGCTTACCTCTATTAATTGTGACTAAGTTAGAATTTGACAACTTTATAAACGGTGGAGCCGTTTTCAAAGGAGGGTTGGTAATACACTCCACTACAGTTGTAATAAATGGTATTACCACTTCGGCTCTCCGTACAACCATCTGGTAAGTAAGTTACAACCGCTCCAACAGGAGGAGCGACTACGGTATAGGAGCTACCGCTAGGCTTAAGATATATACCATCTGAGTAGATATAGTTAGTAGAACCAACATACACGGTATTGTAATAAGGCGGCAAAGTAGTAATAGCGGCACCGATGACTAAACCGCTGGCGAATCCTACCCATCCCCAACCAGGGGGAACATAGTAACCACCTCCATACCAACCGCCACCTCCCCAATAGCCGTTGTTGTAGTTATCATTAACGAAGTCCTGACGGTTTTCCTGTCTGTCGGTAATTTGATCTTGTCTTTCTCCCTGACGCTCGGTACGCTCGTTTTGACGGGTATCTGTTCTTTCTGTCCGCTCATCTTGACGGTTTTCTTGATTGGTTTGACGTTCACCCTGACGGTTTTCTTGATTGGTTTGACGTTCACCCTGACGGGTTTGTTGACTGGTTTGGCGTTCGCCCTGACGAGTTTGTTGACTGGTTTGACGTTCGCCCTGACGATTCTGCCGATCGCTCTGATAGCTTCCTCTATCAACCTGTCTAGTCTGTCGTGTTCTAGAACTATCTCTAGAGCCGCTGTTAAAATTACCCCGGTTTTGGGTGGTAGTGCTTCTATTGACCCTCGGGGAAGCTCCGCCGCCACCTCCACGGCTATAACTCCCGCCACTACGACCACCGCCACCGCCACTACGACCGCCGCCACCGCCACCGCCTCGCCCTCGGGCTTCGGCTGTATCTATCGATAGCAAACTCGCACCCAATACAAAGGTGAAGAAAATACATGAGGTTCTGTGTAGAGATTTTTTCATCGTTTCAACTCCTAAATTTCGTTATTGTTGAGATTTACTATCTTCGTCCGTAATCGGGATGAGATCTATACCGATCGAGTCTTTAGATGGTTTAAAAGTGAAAGTATCGGCGGCAATTTTGGGGTTAAAATTCCAATCTGATAGTACAGCAGTATATTGGGGCGAACCAGGTAAAGTCTTATAGGTAATGATCACTTTTCTTAGCAGCGATTCGGCATCTCTCGTCACCCAAATCTGAAAATCCCGATCGCTACCGATGAGGAGTAGATGATACATCTGTTCGCTATCTACCATGTCATTACCGATGAAAATTATTTTTTTAACATTCGCTTTGATGTCAGCGCAGGGGTCACTGGCGACTAAATTGGACATAGGAATAGTGATTCCGTATCTAGCCTCTACCTGGTTTAGAGCCTCATCTAATGTTTTCGGGGCCGGTTTTGTAACGTAGAGATCTCGCTCTATATCTTCTAAGGTAAATAATTCGCCGTTATAGTAAAAATTCGTCACTCTTTGATCACCTATGTATTGAGAGCGGAGACGATTGGGTTTTTCTACCCAGACAGTTTGATAGGCGCTGTATTGTACCTTTGAACCCGAATCTAGTACATCATCATAGGTAACGTCCATTTCAACGCTAAAAGAACTCTTGCCCTTAAGAACGTCACAAACCTTATCTAATAATTGTTCGGCCGTCTCAGGAGCTTTTTGATTTTTTTGAGAAGGGGTTTCTGCTAGTACCCCTGATGAGTTAACAAAAAGAATCACAAAAGGTAAAAAGAAAGGTAAAACAGAAATAGAGTTTAAGGTACGCATGAAATGATGAATTCTCCTAAAAATATAGGGTAAGCTGTTAACGATTATCGTGTGACCCCACTAAACGCGCTATGAAAACTGCCGGGTACATCACACCGAATATTCCTTCTAAATTCGCTAAGACTCTAGCGAGCTTGCTAACCGGGCTAACATCTCCATAGCCTATGGTTGTTAATGTAGTAAAACTAAAATGAACTAAATCCGCACTATTTACACTTTGGGAGGCAGAGTTAAAAGAGTTAACGGAAAAAATATTAACCAAATTGTACATAGAAGCCCAGAAAAAACCTAAGAGAAAATAAATACAGATACCCCCTTTGACAATATCAGATGTAATTTGTTCTACACGAATTAGCTCACGTCCCATCAAATAGATCGATAAGCTTATCAACACCAAAAATACAGAAGTACTCATGATTTCAAGGCCACGAGCGTAACTTAAAGAGACATAATCGCCAAATGCTCTTATTATCAAAGCAAAAGATACTATACCAAGATAAATATTTAAAGCTATTCGCCGTGACTCTATTTGATAAATAACAACGATTAAAGAAAGGCAAAAAAAGCTAAATACTATTAAATCTCCGAGGGGTTGGTCTACCCAAAAAGGAGAAATTAAATAAATTAAGCTTAAACTGATCAAAAGGCGGTTATACTTATTTTCCGTGGCTTGGATTAATTGGCGTAATCGCATGGTTAGGTAATAGTTAAGTTAAATGAGCCTGACGGTTTATCCTTCCTTTTCCAATAATTCTTTCGCCTCCATCAATAAGCGACGATGTTCCTCCGTTACCGTAGGATATTGCAACCCTAAGGATTCTAAAGTGTCGTATATAACTACCCCGATGGCGAGGCGCGAGAACCATTTACGATCGGCGGGTATGATATACCAGGGGGCCCATTCCGTACTCGTGTTGTTGAATATATCTTCATAGGCTTTCATGTAATCATCCCAAAACTGCCTTTCTTTTACATCGTTCGCAGAAAATTTCCAATTCTTTTCAGGACGCTCTATCCTTTCAAGGAATCTTTGTTTCTGTTCCTCTTTGGAAACGTAGAGGAAAATTTTCAGTATAATGATCCCGTTATTAACGAGATACTTTTCAAAGTTATTGATTTCTTCAAAACGTTGCCGCCAGATCTTTTTGCTCTTGGCTTGGGGAGGTAGCTTCTGCCTCTCTAACAATTCTTGATGTACCCTAACTACGAGTAATTCTTCATAGTAAGAACGGTTAAAGATGCCTATACGCCCCCTTTCCGGTAAGGCTTTGGTATACCGCCATAGATAGTCGTGATCTAGATCTTCCGCCGAGGGAACTTTAAAGCTGAAAACTTGACAACCTTGGGGATTCACTCCCGACATGACGTGTTTAATCGTACCGTCTTTTCCCGCAGCATCCATCGCCTGGAAGTTGATTAAGAGAGCGTAGGTATCCTGTGCATATAGTTTATCCTGAAACTCGGCCATTTTTTGCCTCCCATTTTCTAAGAGGGCTTTCGCGTCTTCCTTGGTTATATAATTCGGTTTAAAGCCAGGGTTATAATCTTTGTCTAAGGAAATTTCTTTACCTGGCTTAACAATTAGAGAGTCTAAAAAATCTTTACGCTCTATTTTTATTTCCATTGTACCCTTATTCAAACCCTTGTATATAAAAATAATTTAAAAACCGACAACGGTTTTAAACCTTGTCTAGTAAATTATAAGACTTTAATACTAATTATTACTATCAAAAAACGGCAAATCTGCGCCATTCTCCTTACTCTTACTGGCAAAGAACTAACCTGACATTAAAAACCATAAAAAAATATTAAGAATTGATACAAAAACACAATAATTATGAGCAAATATTAAAATTAAATTATTGAAAATCAATGCAGTAAGTAAGCACAACCACAAGCAAAGATAAGATTAAAATACAAAAATTAATATTTTATTAAACTACTCAGAAATTCATTTACTTTTCTTAATATATAAGTTTGACAATTAACGAATGGCGATCGACTTACCTTACCAGATCAAGTGTATACATTTCCAAGATATTTATGAAATGGCCGACCAGATGAAAGCTTTTCATTGGAATATGGTTCATAAGCAGATCGAGCCGGGTGCCTTCAGAGGAGAATTACTCGTTGCTCAACTAGGGGGTATGCAATTTGCCCGAATGACTTACAATAAAGCAATTCGTTCCTGGGGAGATTCGCCTCCTGGAAGCATCGCTATCGCTTTTCCTTTTGCCGTACCAGAAGCTTTACATTGGCACGGTTATTCTCTCCCCGCTAGTCAAGCTCTACTACAAAAAAATTCTGTGGGCTTAGATTTCTTAAGACGGGGAAATTTTCCTCTGGGACTGGTTTCGATCGATATTGCCTCTTTACTGGAGGCGGCTAGGGCAGCTGATAAAGAGCAGATAAAATCCTTAGTTCTCGACGGAACCCTCGTAATTCAACCTGAAGTAAAATCTCTAGCTCGCTTACGTTGTCATCTGCAACATCTTTTTCACTTGATCCAAACACAAGCGCAACAAGTCCTAAGCACCGCTATAGGTGAGAGAATTCGCAGGCATTTTATCCCCTTGATATTAGATGTCTTTGATTTGCCAGACAATTCTGCCCCTCTCCGTCCATTTTACCGATACGGCTTGATTAAGCAAGCCGAGGCGATGGTTATGGAAAGTCTCGATCGTCCTCTCTCGATTTTTGACCTTTGTAAACAACTCGATGTTAGTGAGCGTACTTTGCGCTACGGTTTCCAAGAATATTTCGGTATAGCACCCGCTGCCTATCTGAAGATGCAACGCCTAAACGGAGCCAAAGAACAGCTAAAATCAGCGGCAGAAGAACGGTTAACTATTACGGAAGTTGCGATTAAATGGGGCTTTTGGCATATGGGGCAGTTCGCCAAAGATTATAAAAAGATGTTCGGGGAATCTCCTTCAGAAACCCTGCGACGTTGCAGTTAAACCGAGTCTAGAGTGAAGTTTAAACTATATGAGAATGATACAGTACATAAAAACTAAAAAAGGGTTAAAGTAGATTGGGAAAGATCGATTAATATGGCACTACAGGTCATCACGCCAAACTTTGTAGGGCTGATTGGTATTTTCCCATAACCGAACAGACGAGTAAATCGCCGTCTTAGAGAAATAAGCACTCTCATAGGCAAGTCGTAAACTGAGCTCAAGCCTATTCGGCTCGGTATCAGAAGGCTTAGCCGAACCGATCGCTCTACGCAAACCGAGCGATAGTATTTCTACTAGGTGATGTCCGCAACAAACTTGCCAAGGGTCGTGACTTTCTTTTTTTTGCTCAGTCAGGAATCTTTGCAAATCTTCGCTTTTTAATCTGTGAGCTTGAGATTTATTTTTTACTTCTTGGATAAGTTTTAATTCGTCTATTTGCAAGGTTCGATTATCAATAAAATTACTAAATTTAATCTCCTCAAAAGTTAAGTTTAATCCCTTAAGTTGAGAAACCCAAAGAAGGTATCCTACAGGTATCCCCGCATCAAGTAAAAGCGTTCTAACATCCCGACCGAAACTAGTAATTTTTTCTTCGGAACCAAACTCGTCAACTACTTTATCGAGAGCGGGTGAATTTAACAACATCGTTTCTATATCGTGGCTATCGGTAAAGAATAGGTTAGGACTATTATAAGGGGGTCCCCCGTTGGAATATATTGCCAAGCTTTAGTTCCTACCCTGCGAATTTCGGGTATGATGTCATCTAAAACGCCGATAGGAATTTCAAGATCTAAAGGTCTATTTGTACTTGTTAAAGTAAAGGAAACTTGCTCCTGCCCTAATTCATAAAAATAAAACTTTATAAGCTTTTTTTCCTTCGTTGTTTTTTTATGGCTTGAATTTCCTTTGTGACCTCAACCCTATTACCGTTATCAAAATCGACCCTAAATTTAGTGAATGGGATATTTTTAAATACCACATAACGTGAGTTAAAAAGACCGTTGAGCAGGGAGCATCCCGAATTTGCACTGAGTAAAAATACCTAAATTATCTTGGAGCAAAAAAAGAGATAATGGGATTAACTTCGTCAAAAAAAAATGACCCCACAAGAAAAACAAGAATTAAAACAGCATTTAGCCAAAATTTCGGAAATTTTACTCAAAAATACGTCACCAGATAAGTTAAAAGATTTTGAAAGCATAGAATTAACTATAAGAGAACATTTTTTAGAGGAGATAGGGCCGGAAATAGCAGATTTTTTTTCCAAAAAGCAACCGGGGAAAAAGCCGGGAGAGTTAGAACAGTAAATAGTGTAGTTGGACAAGTAAAAATAACGTCGAAGGGAGCCAAAAAATTAGCATTGAAAAGCCATACTCGTTTAAGTCCTTTCTTAGAAAAATGTTGTTTATTGCTAGTAGCTAATGAATCATTTGAACGAGCAGAAGAAGATATAAAACAATTAATGGGTGTCAAAGTATCCTCATCAAGTCAACATCGACTGTTAGAAAAATATGAGCCTGTTCAACACAACACTAATCGAAAAGTAGAAACATTAAGTTTAGATGGAGGTAAGGTAAGGGTAAGAACACCTCGGGGTGAAGCTAGTCAATGGAGAGATTATAAAGCTGTGAGTTTGCATGAAAATATTTGTGGTGCATTTTTTCAAAATAATCAAGAGCTATTAGACTGGGTAAATAGCCAGCCGTTGTCTCGGACAGTTACCTGTGTCGGCGATGGGCACGATGGAGTTTGGAATTTGATAAAAGAAATAGGAGAGCACGAGCTCCCGACGAGAAGTTCTAGATTGGTTTCATTTGATGGAAAACTTATTTAAAATTGAAGCGGGTTCAGCCCAACTTAAGAAGATAAAAAATTGTCTATGGTTGGGGGATATAGAATCAGCATTTTTAGAGTTGAAGACTATTAAAAAAAGCTCAGCCTGTAATTTTCACAATTATCTGAACAAGCACTATCATCGTATCCCTGATTATTCTTTATATCAACAATTAAATATTTGTATTGGCTCTGGTAGCGTGGAATCGACTATTAAAAGAATTGCCGCCAGGATAAAAATAGCTGGTGCCCAGTATCTATCAGAAAATGTTTCCAAATATTTAAATTTACGTTGTGCCTATCTCAATGGCATACTAGCGTAAGTATTATTACTTATTTTCATAATTGGGATGCTCCCGTTGAGCATTCTCAGTATGGCTGTTTTACCAAACACGTTAGGGCCATGAATTATGGTTATTCGCTCATCGACGTTTAGCGAAATTACATGATCGAAAATTCCAAACAGACCATTAACGGAAATTTGCTGAATTCGCATAGTTTTTGAGTTCACAGTCACAGGCTCTTAGATTTTATTCTAATTCTTCTGGTTCCAACATACATGAAACCGTTAACTAATAAGGCTTTTACTAGCCTGAAACGGGAGATAGGATTCAAACCCACGACAGACGGTTTCGACTTCAAGACCTCTGAGTTTATGGGATAGTGAATATGGGTGTACCCCTTTTTTTAAATTAACGGTTGATATTAAAGCCTATAAAATCATGCGTTTGCGTCCGAACCGTTGTTTATGGACGGCACCAGAACCAAAATATGATATACCAAAACTAAATGAGTTGTAAAAGCCCCCTCACCCCTAACCTGTCCCTGAGAGAGAAGGGAACTAGTAGTGTTGACGAGTCAAGTAGGATTGCTATAAATAATAGGAAAGCACTTTTAAACCAATCGCTTTCGGTTATGAAAAGCCTCGATCGCTCCATGTAGGGTAGGATAAATCTTTTCTTCGCCAATCTCTTCAATAAGTCTTCCTCTCCGTAATTGCAGGTAAAGATCGTGTTTTACCCGCGCCATCCCGAAAGTAATTTTTCGTGCGATTAACTCGCGGTGTAATTCTGTCAACATATCCGCCGCCGTAATATCGATCTCTAGAATCGCATCGGCATTCAGTACGAACCACTCTACCGGGGTTGTCTCCGCGTCGATCGCATTGAGCGCCCGTTTTCTAAAATCCTCCGCGTTGGCGAAACAGAGGGGCGCATCATAACGGTACAGAACCAATCCGGGGATTGTCGTCGCGCCGGGCCAATCCTCAATATCGTGCAGCCCTGCGAGATTGGGTACTTCCCCTAAAATCGCGTCATGCGGTCTCATGAGTCGCCTGAAAAGATCGATCACCGATAAACCAACAGCAACACCCACCCCCACGAGAATATCGGTACCCAGCACGCCAAACATCGTGATAAGGCTCAATCGAAACTCGCTTAATCTGAAACGACGTAGACGTTTGAACTCGGCAATCTCGATCAGGCGGAGCGCGGCGTAAATCACGATCGCCCCCAAAGCCGCTTTCGGAAACAGGGATAACAGGGGACGTAAGAATAGAAGTACCAAAATAACGATGATGAAAGCCACGAAGGAAAATACTTGCGATCGACTGCCCAGAGAATCACCGATCGCGGTGCGGCTGCCGCTACTACTGACGGGAAAGCCCTGCATTATACCGTTGCCGATGTTCACTGCTCCGAGAGCGAGTAGTTCCTGGTTCGCGTCAATGCGGTAGTTATTTTTCGCTCCGAACGCCCGCGCCGTCAAAACGTTATCGGAATAGCCGACGAGGGCGATACCCACCGCCGAGGAGAGTAAATAGATAATCTGCTGGGGAGAAAAACCGCCCGGTATTTTCAAGCTCGGTAAACCCGCCGGAATTTCACCGATTACGGCGATGCCCCGCTCGTTGAGATGAAACAAATATACCGCCGATGTTGCCAGTAAAACCGTGAGTAAAGGCCCTGGCGCGTTGGGAAAGCGACGTTGTACAACTAGCAAGAAACTTAAAACACCAGCGGCGAGGATCAGAGTTGGTGGGTGAATCTCTGATAAACGCCCGGAGAATTCCCTAATCTGTCCGAAAAGGGACTCTGCCTTTAAAGACATCCCGCTAATTTTTCCCAACTGGCCAACAATCATAATCACCGCTACCCCAGCCATATAGCCGACGAGAATCGGTTTCGAGAGTAGATCGGCGAGAAACCCTAACCGGGCGAAAGCCCCCGCACAACAGACAAGCCCCACGAGTAACGCGAGTAGGCTACACAGGCCCGCGTAGTTAGTCCCATCCCCCACCGCGAGAGGCACGATCGCGGCGGCGGTCATTACGGCCGTAGTCGATTCTGGCCCTACCGATAGTTGCGGAGAGGAACCGAGAAGGCCGTACATGAGCATCGGGGGTAGGATCGCCCATAATCCTGCGATCGGTTGTACTCCGGCTAGTTCCGCGTAGGCCATACATTGGGGGACGAGATAAGCAGCCACGGTAATCCCCGCGATAACATCCCCCCGCAACCATGATGATCGATACGATTGCAGATGCTTCAACCCCGGTAGCGAGAACTTCTCCATTGCGTATTTCAATCGCCCCATTACAGATAGTCGAGGGTTAATTGTCCCGCCTTTACTTTTTCTGTGACTAGGGTTCTGACTAATTCTAATTCCTCGCGTGTGACTTTCCCATCGGCACGCATGGCGGCGGAAATTCGATCGCGTTCCCCTTTGGTAATAATTCCGTCGGCAGTTGCCTGTTCTATAACCGCTCTCAATCGATCGAGTTCCTTTTGTTCTTCCGGGGTTATTTCCTGATTATCATCACGAACCAATTTCATAGAAGCTCTCCCTTGTTCTCGCTATCCGAACACCACGGTATAACCGATCTCTTCTTAAATATCGCTCGGGTTTTCCGTTTACATTTTATATATAACCTTGGCTTGATGATAAAAGCTATCAAAATTCTGCAAAAATTAACCATCTTGTATTACGAATTATTACGCAATGTTTCCCAAGACATAACTTGAAAATTTTTTTATAATCTTTCCTTGTACGAATCTACCCATCTGATACGAAATCCGCTTATTATACCCTTCTTTAGAGAGAAGTGACCAGTGATTAGTGACTCTAGTTACTCGCTACTCGCCACTAACCACTCTCTCTATAAGTGGTCTTTGAATTCTTTAGGATTAGTTTTTTAGCCTGTTTAGTGGTTATTTTAACTTTTCCCACTATACTATCCCTCTCCTAAGAAATCATCTCGGTGGGCTGTTGAGGGACAAGCTGAAATCAAAGGAGAAATAAAAAAATCTAGTTCCCCTCGTAACCCGGCGATAGCAATTCAGAAAGCCCCTACCTTCCTTGTTGTTTATTCAAGTCTCCCTTTCTCCGAGTTATTAAACCGCCAATTCCAACAGCAATACCCATTCCTAAAACGCTAGTGGGTTCAGGAATCGAATTTATATCAGTGAGTAGCGTTGTCACTATTTCACTGTAATTTTTCGTGCGCTCTTCAATTAAACCAGGGAAAATACTATTAATAAAGTCTAGATTATCTAAATCTTGATTGTGCCAAGTCGCACCCCCTGGAACTCTCGGATCACTGGTTTGAGTATAGCCATCTAAATCTCCGATCTCCCAATTCGTCGCCTCTCCTACTAAAATTGGAATTGAGGGAAGTAAGGTTTCAAAGGATTCTTGATCGCTACAGCATCCGGTTCCTGCTGGATATTCATCATTTAAACCTGGGTTTGTCCGCGCATCAATGCCTAAATCCGAGGCAATATTGAGAGCTTTATCTCGCACCCAACCTAATGAGGGTTTATCGGCGGCATTGAGTCCAGCATGAAAATACAGATGGTCTCCGAAGACGATACTATCAAAATTAAGCATGGCGATCGTATTCTTGATTTCTTGGGTACTCATGTTCTTGGCATAGTAGGCTGATCCTTTTAGACCAACTTCTTCGGCACCAAAAGCGATAAAGGTTAGAGTGTCCTTCGTTGGGATCTTACTGAATCTTTCCGCGAGTTCTACAATGAGGCCAACGCTGGAAGAATTATCATTAGTTCCCTGTAACTTAGAGCGATCGATAGTTGCGCTACTTGGTGCTGTATCGTAATGGGCCCCGATAATAATCTGCCTCCCTGATGTGCCTGGCTTGACCGCAACCACGTTTTGTGAGCTAATCGGATTACCCTGGCGATCGGTAGTATCAAACTCTTGCTGACTCACCGCATAGCCCGCTCCTTGAAATAATCCTTGCAGATAATCGGCGGTTGCCTGCTCTTTGGCTGAACCGCTGGAACGTCCAGCATGATTGAGAGACAGTTCTGTCAAAATCTCGGTTGCTCTCTCGCCATAGTTACCTAAAGCCGCCGCTTGAACCTGAGATGGAGCGAGAATAGCGGGGACTATCAGGGTTAGCAACGTAAATTTAGAAAACTTCATGGTGATTCGCATCTAAAAAGAATAATTGGTTGAAATGAGTTTATCTCGATACGGTTAAAGAAACTGTATCAAAATAGATTGTCGCCAATATCCTCCACCGAAGGACGGGGTAAAAACCGCCATTAAGGTTAAATTATTCGCCGATCGTTTTCGGTTACAAAGATTTTGAGCGACTTAATTTCCGTTTGAAAAAACTCCCGAACCCTAGCGCCATGCCCGCGCCCATAATTGAGAGGGGTTCGGGAATGGGAGCAACGGAGTAACTAATAACACCGGTACCAGCGAGACTAGGGCCACCTAAGTTATACGAGAACAAAGCATCGAATACATTATCCGTGCCAGAAGTGAAAGTAAAGGAAGGGAAAGGATTACCAGTAAATGAATAATCTATGCCTAAAAATTTTCCATTTAAAAAAGTAGCCGTTGCATTAGTATCGTCAGCTAGAGTATAAGAATTGCCATCAAAAATAAAATTAAAATTAGTGAGGGGGAGAGTCTCATCTCCACTACCGGTTAAGTTACTATCATCATAACTAATATTACCACTATAAATATTTCCCGTGAGCGGGCCGAAATCTATCTCAACTTGAAAGTCGGAATCGATAGAAGCTCCATTAGCTATTGAAGGACTTGCCAGAGTAGCAAGGGAAAGAACGGCTCCTAAAACACCAGAAGTAGTAAATTTTTGCATCCTATGAAAGTTTGGCTAGGTTTTTATTAATAAAGTAAAACAATATCAGAAATCTTTCTAGGATGCAAATCGAGCGAATTTAGAAGATGAAATTACTTGCCTGATTGAGATTAAAAGGAGTAACACCCGAAACCGTGAGGAAATTTTTAGGCGTAATTTTACCAATACCATCCGGATCTATCCGTATTATCGTACTAGTGCCTTGCGCGACAAAACGGATGAACTGCTTGGCGATCGCATTACTCCTATCTAATCCGAGAGAGATCAATACTCCGGACAGGTCAATCTTATCAGTACCGACGGTAAAATCCCTGATCGTATCCCCGGCATCGAGAATATCGGTATAGACGAAAAGGTCTTTCCCTCCCCTACCGGTAAGGGTATCTTTACCCTGCAAACCGATGAGAGTATCGTCAAAATCTGTTCCTACAAGCGTATTAGCCGCGCTATTACCCTGAAAAGGGGTAATGTTCAAATTAACCGTACCAGTATTACTATTAGTTCCATCGGAAACCGTGTACTGGAAACTAGCAGGGCCGGTAAAACCTCGGGTAGAGGTAAAGCTGACCAGATTATTATTAAAAGAAACGCTCCCGTTAACTTCATTAACTGCACCAGTGATGCTCAAAGATAACCCCCCCAGATGAAAATCGTTAGCTAAAAGATTAGCCGCAGTAAATGTTAAAGTCTGGTTTTGGGTATTGGTGAAAGTATCATTTACTGTAATGATCGGATTAGCTGGAACGATCGTATCAGTGCGGGCATCGAGATTCTGGATACGAGTATCCAGAGTAGCCGCTGTATCCGCGAGTTGATAGGGATTGCTGGCGGTAAAATTAGCCGTGACGTATTTTTGAAAAGCCTGTTGCTCGCTGATGCCTGTATTGACTCGATTCGTCCCCAGAGTGGGAAAAGCGTAGCCATCGCCACCGTTAGCCATAAATTCAAAAGTAGCTACGCGGATAGAGCGATCGGGGTTTCCCACCACCGCACCATCTTTAATCAAAATACCAGTAATATCCCCTTGAGCGTTGGTAAAGACGGCGTTGCGAACTCTCTGACCGACGGGGATGGGATTGCCGCTATTATCCGTCGTATCGTAGCTGAATCTTAAACCGCTAATGAGGGGGAAACGGGCGGGCGTTAGACCGGAGCCGGATTGAGAAACCCCATTTTCTAAAAGGGTTTTCAATCCCGTTGCCGTGATGGTATAAAGTACCAGTTGGTTATTAAAACGGAGATTGATCTCCGTGCCTAATTGAGTAATCGCCCCCGATTGAAAACCTCCCCTAACTCCCCCCGCGTTTTGAATCATGACCGTAGCGGTAGGGTCTAACTTCCGAACCGCCGCCAAATTGGCATCGGCTAATAAATTACCGAGATTAGTTTCCTGGGTGCGGATGTCATTGCGTTCGCCGTTGATGACTACATTACTATAGCCGTAAACATTGCCATCTTTGAGGTCTATCAATCCCTGTACACCGCTTGATAATAGGGTTTGAGCTAAATTCGCCTTTGTTCCGTCTCCATAGGGATCTTCTGTACCCCAAACGGCGGCGACGGTTTCATCGGTGGTGGCGTAAGCGCCATTGATCAAATCGTTGAGACTGTCTAGCAATAGCACCCCGTTCTCGTCAAAATTAACCACGAGACGACCTAGATAATTATATTGATCGCGGGTACTAACGATGAGAGCGGGATTATTAGCTTTATCGTTGGTGACGAGGGGATAGGGATCGGTAGGGGTATCACCGGGGCGGAGATTATCATTATTGTCGGCTTGAATAAGGTTGCTGCTTCCGGATACCACTATATCTACTCCCGTCACTTGATTGACTAAATCACGATCGATAGACCAGGTAGAGAGGTCAGTCATTAAGATAATTTTATTGACTCCCTGACCGGTTAGGCTGTCAATAGTGGGTTGTAGCACCGAAGCGAGTACTTGTATATCTTCCGTCGCCCCGCCGATCACCTGCACCCCCCCGGGTTGAGTCACATCTCGCAGAAAAGGATTAACCACGCTCAGCAGCCCGATTTTTTCCCCCCCTTTTTCGATCACGGTGGCGGGCGCTATTTTCGGGACTTTCGTACCCGTGGTGAAATTATTCAGCAGTGCGTCGGGGGTAGTTTGAAAAGCCGTATTGGAGAGAATTTGATTCGTGAACAGAGACTTTAAATTATTATCACCGCTGAAATCGAGGTTACTCGCCAGATAGGGGAACTGCGCCCCCAGCCAACGAATATCGCTGTAATTATTACCCGCCACACTAGCACCGATCAAACCCGCCAGTGTCGAAGTACCTAAATCAAATTCATGGTTTCCCATACTGGAAGCGTCAAAACCGATGATATTCATCAAGGTAATATCTACCCTACCCCCACCAAGACCGAGACCGGTTAACTCCGTCCCCGTCATGCGGGAGTAGAGATAGGTGAAGTATTCTTGTAGGGCAATATCTTCACCGGCGTAGAAAAGAGGCCCAGGTAGATAATTGTCCCCCGTCGCTAGGGTGATGCTGTTACTATATTGGTCTTCAAAGCGATCGACCAGGGCGGCGAAATTAACCCCGTTACTGAGATTGGTAGTACCGCCCGAAATATCGCTGGTGTGTAATAGTTGTAGGGTATAAACGCTGGTACCGGTCATAATTTTTTACTCCTTAAATTAAATTTGTCCTGTGGTAAGCTGCTTTTATTTACCTAACTCTTCTACTTTGAAAGAAGAGTTAGGTAAGGAATGATTTACATCCTGGCGAAGGTATAGGAACCATCACCGAAGAGGAAGTTCTCTACATTGAGAATGGTATCGATCGATTCGGGGCCGGAGATGGTGAAACTGGTAGTGGTTTTATTGGTGACGGTGTAAGCCGATCGCATTCCCGAAAAGATAATCAGGTCAGTCCCTGTGCTACCATCAAAAGCATCGTTACTAGCACCACCGATGAGGGTATCGTTACCCAAACCGCCGTTGAGATTATCCGCACCGTTACCACCGATGAGATAGTCGTCGTTGTCCCAACCAGCGAGAACATCATTACCATCGCCACCGATGAGGGTATCGTTACCCAAGCCGCCGTTAAGGTTGTCAATACCGGCACCGCCATCGAGATAATCCGCATCCCCCTGTCCGAGGAGGGCATCATCGCCATCGCCGCCATAGAGTAGATCGAAACCGTTAGAACCGAGTAGGGAATCATTACCGAGGCCGCCTAAGATGATGTCATGGCCGCTATCGCCGTTGAGAGTATCGTTACCCGCAGCACCGTTGAGGGAGTCATTGAAAGTGGTGCCAGTCAGAGTTTCATTGATGGCTGTACCGATTTTGGCAGTGACTTTATTGCCGCTGATATCATATAAACCATCGGTAAATTTAAGATGTTCGATATTGGTTAAGGTTTTAACCGTCGTACCGCCGGTTAAAGTCGTGACACCGTTAGCGGTAGAGAAGGTATAAAAGCTCTTGTTTCGGGTGAACAGTGCGAAATCTATACCTTCGCCACCGTTGAGAATATCGTTACCCACATCATTCTCGTTGCCGGCGAGAGTATCGTTACCCGCACCACCATCGAGAGTGTCATTGCCAAAACTACCTTGGAGATAATTAGCACCAGCATTACCGGTAATTCTATTATTGAGACCATTGCCGTAACCTTCTATATCATCCGTACCGATTAAGCTGAGGTTTTCTAGGTTATCGTCCAAAGTATAACTGAAGGAGGCATAAACGCTATCAGTACCAGCGTCAGGGAGTTCGATGATCCTATCCGTACTATCGATATAGTAAATATCATCACCACCGCGACCCAAGAGGGAGTCAGTACCCGCACCGCCATCGAAGCTATCGTTACCATCACCACCATCAAGGATATCTTTACCATCACCACCGCTCAGGGTATCGTTACCATCACCACCGCTCAGGGTATCGTTACCGGCTAAACCATAAAGGTAATTGTTGGCGCTATTACCAGTAATGGTGTTGTTAAGGGTATTGCCCGTACCGTTGATCGCTTGCGTCGATTGTAGAACCAGATTTTCTAGATTATCCCCCAGGGTGTAAGTCATCTGAGAATAAACCGTATCGGTTCCTTGATTGGCCAGTTCGGTGATGACATCGTTAATCGTTTCACCGGTGTCGAGGTAATAAGAATCATTACCCATACCACCGATGAGAGTGTCGTTACCGGTATTGCCATTTAAACTATCGTTTCCCTCTCCACCGTCGAGTATATTATTGCCGGTGTTGCCGATGATGAAATTAGAGTCGGCGTTACCTGTACCGTTGATATTATTCGCTCCGCTCAACTGGAGATTCTCGACTTCAGGGACTAAATAAACGGTGACGGAAGAGACAACCGTGTCTATACCCTGATTGCGATATTCTTGGATACGATCATACGAGAGGGTATTAGTACCGGGGACAAGGAAAAGGTCATTGAGGAAGTAGTAATCATTGCCATTGCCGCCTTCTAAAGTATCGTTACCATCGCCGCCATCTAAAGTATCATGCCCTTCCAGACCGATTAGTTCATTACTATAACTATCGCCAGTGATTTTATTGTTGAGTTTGTTTCCGTACCCTCGAATCGTTGTGCTACCATTACCCGATAGGATCAGGTTTTCCAGGTTATTTCCCAGACTATAATTGAAAGAAGCGTAGATACTAGAAGCGTAGATAGTATCTATACCACCGTCGGGAGTTTCGTACACCTTATCTACAGAGTTATTACCAGAGCTATCGGTGGCGCTATCCAAGAGATAGTAGAAGTCGTTACCAGCACCACCATCGAGACTATCTAATCCCGCCCCGCCGCTGAAAGTATCATCTCCGAGACCACCCCAGAAATAATTAGGGTCGTTACTTCCGTAAAATATATCGTTACCACTACCACCGACGGCATTCTCTAGCTTGTACAAATAATCGATGGCGATGGCGGTAGAACCTTTATAGCTGCCAAGGTAGATGAATACACTCAGATTATCGGTAACGCCCGTATAATCAACGGTATCGATACCGTCATCCCCAAAGAGGTAATCCAGTCCATCCCCACCCACGAGGGTATCATTACCACCGCTACCGTACAGGCTGTTAGCGGCACTATTACCGGTGAGTTTGTTGTCGAGATCATTGCCCGTACCATTGATCCCATTCGTACCGGTTAGGACGAGGTTTTCAAAATTAGCCATCAGATAACCGCTAATCGGCATATAGACGGTATCGTTACCGCCGTCAGGGGATTCAGAAATATTATCCACTAGAGAACCCTCGGCGGAGGTGATGACATCATTGAGGTAGTACACATCATTCCCCGCGCCGCCTTGGAGAGTGTCATAACCGGCACCGCCATTGAGGGTATCGTTACCATCGCCACCGGTCAATAAATTTTTATTATTGTTGCCGGTAATCTGGTTATCAACACTATTACCATAGGCAGAATCCCCATCATTACCCACCATAGTCAAGTTTTCCACCTGCTCCGGTAAAAAGGTCGTGACTCCGTAAGTGAACAGACTATCTATGCCTTCGTTGGCATTTTCGATGATGGTGGAAAAACCGGTACTGAGGACGGTATAGGTATCGTCTCCCGTACCACCCACCAGGGTATCACGACCGACGTAAGCATCATCGTAGGTGTCATAGATGAAATCATTGCCCGCACCACCGACGAGATAATTACTAGCTTTATAACCG
>CAZUVR010000060.1:0-6062 GCA_964623815.1 uncultured bacterium
TGATTCCGTTGATAGCCGATACAGCACAGTTACGAACAAATGCACCTCTATGGGAGATATGCTAGACATTTAATCAATATTTCTGTCTTTGCAAGAATAACGAGTTTACAGGCTTTTTACGCATAAGTAGCTCTCAAAGATGTTACCCGTTTGTTACCCCTTGGTAATCGTCGCCACACCATCGGAAACAGTACAAACACTATTTCTGTGTAGTACAACCGCATTGGGCGGTAAGCTCTCTTTAGTCTCTGGAGCTAATACCGTTTCACAGAAAGTTAGCCCGATCACTCGATCGACCGAATAATATTCACCACTACAAAACACTCCATACTTTCTTAAGCCTTTTGGCTTTGCTTGATAGTGCCACATAGCAAAGTTTCCTTGAGCTTGAGCAACTTCGATCACTGGATTGAAATCTATGATGATTTTACTATCGGGCAATCTGCCCACTTCTCCAACCCAAGAAAGAATAAATCTATTAGGGACGCTAGTTTTATTAATTACTTGTTGTAGTGACTTTTGCATTTTTCCTCTAATACGCTAACTCTTTCTTTAATTTCTTCTATCTGCTCCATTCGCGTCTCTATGCGAGTTAGACGGTTTTCTATTCCAGTTAAGTTGGTAAAAATGGGGCTGACGATTACGACAACACTAGCAATAGTACCGACACCGGAGACTATCAAGCCGATAGGGACGTAATAATCAGACGCTCTAGGGGGCCGTCCATCGTTCATAAGTAGATCTCCTTAAGCTGCTTGTGTGCCCACTCAACCTGAGCCTTGGACTTTGCTGATTGTCCGTAGCGATCAGGGGGGATAGAGGCCCATTCCCATGAACAAGACCAACAGAAGCGGTCTAGATCGTCTCCGTCTACAAACCTAAGAGCGTTTCTGGCTACATGGAGAAGCCATAAACAGGACTGATCCTGATATTGTGGCTCAAAGCTGGGGAAATTTAAGGCCCCCTGAATGTGCTTCCATGTGAAATCCATGATTTGATAACGGCCACTGGCACTAGAGGTTATTCCGTTCCGGGTGATGTAGCCAGGAGGAAACCTAGAGTAGTCATCAAATTTTACATACCCATATCGAATATTGTAACCAGTCCACACCGGATCAAGCGTTTTGTCTGTGCCTTCACACCATGCAATCAGGCTCATATAAACCCGGCGTATCGGTGTTAGTTCGTAAAAGATTTTTCGATCCGGATCTACTAAATTTGATTTTTTGATCGAATTAGCCAGAAGGTGAAGACTACCGCGCCCTACCATCTCCGGCCAGCGTTGGTGATTTTCTTTCTTGAAATTCATCCAATTTGCTTTAGTTTCCCAACCCGCTATTCCATCAATAGCGATCGGGCGACCATAAAGAGTTAAGGCTGATTGAATTGCCTTGATGTGTTCTGGATTCTTGATCTCATCAATATCTATCCCGTTCTGGTATTCGGGAAGTTCGGCTATCGTAGCCAGTTTTTCAAGGGTTGTTTTTGTCATTAAACCTCCTAATTAGCATAGTGGTTCCCGATGAGATTAGCGCTGTTGGTATTTCCGGGCTGGAAATACCCAGCCCATGATTTAAGTAACTACAAGTAACTCCTAAGCAAATTAAAAATAATGCTGTTGAATTTTCAGGAGTCTTCATACAGGTTTTATAAACAAAGCTAAAGTGTCCGTTTGTGGGACGTTCGAGGTTATTTCTATTTGCACCGGTTGCCCATTGATAGAAATTTCGTTTGTTAATGTGGGAACCGTGCTAGGACTTAAAGAAGCAGAAACCGGAACGACCGCTAGAGCTAAGAGTTGATCGACTTTAGCGTTAACCTGCTCTATCTTGCTGTCAAGTTGCTGTAAGAGTTGCCTGTTTTCTTCGATAGCTTCCTTGAGGGATTCCTGAGTTGCTTCGCTAGTAACAACATAAGCAATAAAACTATCAATGCTTCTAGCAGAATTGAGGTATACAAAACACTGGTAATCACTCTCTGAAATCTCCCGGGGCAAATAATAGACTAGATTGGTATCTAAGGTGAGGCTTAACTCTTCTGTCAGTAATGTTGTGGGAATTATTCTTTCAACAGTCCCAAATAATACGGGAACTTGAACTACTAAGCTCATCCCTATTATCAATCCCTCGCCGGGCTGCAAGCCAGGAGTGTTAAATAAAATAAACTGCCCCTTAGTGAAGAACTGCGATTGACCGATTACATTAGGCGATAAGCTTCCGTCAAAAATTACCCGTAAATCCATTACTACTGTTCCTCTAACTTCCAGTTTTCTCCTGATAGATATTTCTTAGCACAAATCGGGAAGTTAGCTTTTACTATTGTTTCGATAATGGTCTTAGCAATATTTCTATCTATTCCTGGCTCTAGTTCCTGAATGGATTCCATCATGAAACTGTGTAGTTCTCTGGGTCTCATAAAATATCCTCTATTTGGTTTGATCGTTCTCCGAAGTATTGAGCGGAATTAATTAAAGGAAAGACTTCTCTAATCTGTGCGAGTAGATTGGAGTCGGTAGGACGATACGGTAAATATACCGTTCTGGTGACTTCTGATTCTTGAAATACAAGACAGGTTGATAAACGGCGAGGCTCAAAATTCCTGGCAGGAACAGAGAAAGGATTGTCATCAGTAAATCTTGCTTCATAGAGAGGAGTTACAGGAGTTAGTATATCGGTCTTATCCTTGATTATTATCCGCACCCTGATTAATTCCGATCGCTCGATGTCCCTATCGTATAAAAGCGCTACGTCTTTATACTTCCGATAGTTTTGCTTTGGCGACTGGCTCATAAGTTAGCTTTACCTCTTCGGCGGTTGCTAATACATTAAATTGGGCTAAAGTATAATCGCTTACTTCATCTAATATGATGGCTTCCATGTCATCGACATTGAAATTATCCGCGCTTATACCCTTTGCCAATTCCGCGTTATTCTCATCGACTAGAATTTTAAATTCAACGCTAACCGTAGCTAAAAAAGTTTTTGTCATATCAATTACTCAGTTTTCTAGTGTAATAAGGGGTTATTTGTTCGCCGATTAAATCGGTCTTGATTATTTCATCGTTCGCTCTGGCTTGTTGGAAGAAAGAGTTAAAGCTAGAACTTCCACCAAACCAGGGGAGATCGACTTTAAGATATTGGTTAGCGGATACCCATAACCGGGCATACCGCTTAGTTAATCCTTCCACTTCGCAACCTAAATTAGATTGCTTTAGTTCTACCGTGTAAATCAACGGAACGATCGCCGCGTCCTGAGAGTAACTGGTTGTTAATGGGATGTTGAAATCGGTATCGACTAGAGCGACATACAGAAGTGCGTTATAAGTTGCTCTTCCTAGATCGCTTTGATAATCACCCCGATAAATACCCATTAGAACAACTTGTGCAGTCTACTGTTGCTTTCTCCGTAGTAGGGAAGACAGATGACACAGGCGATCGTAGCCAAATCTTCACCACAAGTAGTTATTTCAGCCGGTAGGTGACTAGCTACGGGCACAGTCACCGATTGCTGAAACTCGTTTGTGACTGCGGTAGGGCCTGACCCAGTGGTCTGAGTAGTGATTAGCTCGGGAACAAATCGCCGGTACTCTCGGGGCTGTGCAGCCCCTCCGCATCCCTGCACCGTTGATAATTGCCCGACACAGGTATCGATTTCGGTTCTCAGCCCCGAGTATGCTTGTCCGGGGGCGTCTGTCTGGCTCTTAAATCCCATTAAAATTGTTGCCCCGTAGGTAGCGTCAGACTTGTAATCTCGCATCACACCGCTATAAATCCCTACATGTTTTCCATCTGATACTGACGGCTCAATTTTCGGACAAGCTTGATTTGTCGTTTGAGCGGGGCGTAAGTCATCTATTAAGTTTCTGCTAAACTCTCCCTCTAATTGGGCACAAACAGGCTTAATACTGAGAGTGTTTAGAGTGTTCCAGATAGTTTCCGCCGCCGCGAGCAAGTTTGAGCGATCGGGAATAACCACGCTGAAAGACGAGCCATTATCACGGATATATTTGACCCGGCGCGGTCTGGTAGTCCCTCTTTCACCACAAGGGACAGTAGCTCCGGTTCTTCGGGAAGCCCCGATCGCTCCTAAAATAGCGTCGATGTTTGCGGTTGAGAGGTCGGATGGAGGACTAAGAGAGAGGTTGTACTGTAGCGTTGTCCCTAAATCGGTGACATACCCGCTATCAAATTTATAGGGGACTTTAGTTTCAGTCATAAGCAAGTTTCCTGAATCTTTTTCTGAAACTAGCCTACAACAGATTTTTTATCATAAGCGAACTAAACAATAATGGGGACGTACCACCCCATTATTCAAAAGCAAATTAAACACCCAAGTAATCGTTTATTTCTTCGGTGCATATCTCGCAAACATAAAGCCTCGATTTATAGCCAGTAACGGCTATCCAGTTTTTATGAGCGAATTTCCTGACCTGGCTTCTAGTAACTCTTCTAGTTTTCATGTAGTCCGTTAGTAACGTCCATTTAGTAAAGCCGTAGTCGTTGGTATAGTCAGAACTTGGAGGACGAAGTGCGAATATCGATCGTCTTGAGGTGTGAAAAGGCTTGAATTTGTGACCTAGCTTAGAAACGCTCATTTTCTCCTCCAAGAGTGAAGTTTTTTGAGTTGATCGGTGTTAGCGTCTTTTTCAACGTAGCAAACCTTTCTAAGCACTAATTTTTCATTTGCTCTGGCAAGCTGTAAATTGTTGTTTTCTATATCCGAAAATTTCGGATTGTTGGTAGTTCGCCCCGTATCCTTGCTTAAGACTTTTATTTGCTGGAAAAACCTCTTTCCCTCTTCTTTATCTTTAAAAAATCCCTTGATAAGAGGATTTCTATTATTTTCATTAGACCAGTAAGCCCCGTACTGGTTGCCGCGGATAACGTATATATCTTTAAAATATTGCTCCCAATAGTCGGTATTTGGATCGGGAGATGTAAACTCATCTAGAGGGTTTCTAATTTGAGTTGCTACTACATAGGTTTTCCCCAGTAAATCCGACTCTAGCACCCAAGTAAACAGTAAAAACCTTCCTGACGTATCTAACCAACTAGCAGGATCGGGGAGCAGTACGCTACAATCTTCCGGCTCACAGATTTGAGCTTGCATGATGTTGGTCTGATAACTTAGCGCTTGTTGTCGCGTTATTCCCATAAATAGGTTTATATAATCGACCGGGTAACTGTATTTAATCAGCTTTCCAAATGCCCCGCGTTCTGGATCAAATTGATTAGGATCGACTTTTCCTAGAGCGCTCTGGTAGGAAGTGTAAAAGGGTAGCGCTTCCAATTCGCTCTTTGTAAGCGCTACTGGCCCTTCATTGCCACATTTATATATAATCGGAAATTCTGGTAAACTTTGCTTTTTAAGCTTCTGTCCACATACCTCGCCCCAAATGTCGATCAAGCGATTATTCAAAGTTGTGATCGCATCTGACAAGCTTTCCACTTGCACTAAATAAGGCTGATTGGTGTCAGGGTTGATTAGCTCTAGTTTGTGCCCGACTTCATAGGGCACAGGATCGCCGTTTTCGTCTTCCCCGTCTTCGGGCTTGCATATTCCTGTTTGTAGCTCTAGCTCTATTTCTGGCTCAATAGCCTTACAAGTGTCTTTATGAGTATTTTCGACTTGAGCCGAAATCAATTTAAAAGCATCGCTTAATTTACTCGGAGTAGTGGAAGCAGTGCGGTTATAGATAAACCCGCCCCCAGTCACAGGTACACATTCACCGATATAAATAGGATCGGTGAATGTGAATTGATTTTTAATCGTCGTTGTGTCGGTTTTAACATCCCTGATGAGGGTTTCTAGCTCCTGGCAGTTCACATTAATTACCTCGCTGTCCTGTCCTTCGTTTAATCCTACTCGTACTTTAGCCGTCAATCGGTTAAGCGACTCAACCCATATTAAATCTACTGTAACAGGCAATTTATCTTGTAAATCCTCTGTAGTCACGGTTCCTGGTGGCCCTGGCTCTCCCTGAGGCCCTTGGGGGCCTGGCTCTCCTGGGGAACCAGCAGGCCCGAACGGCCCCATATCTCCTTTTTCGCCCTTGTCGCCCT
>CAZUVR010000060.1:6162-22904 GCA_964623815.1 uncultured bacterium
TATCCCCTTTCTCACCGGGCGGGCCCTGTTCTCCCGGATCTCCCTTGTCGCCCTTATCCCCTTTCTCACCGGGCGGGCCCTGTTCTCCCGGATCTCCCTTGTCGCCCTTTAAGCCAAAGATAGAAATATTTGCCGCGTCTCCTCCTCCTGATCCATCAACACTCACCCCGACACTAATCGTAAGAGTCGATCCGCTTGCAGTGCCATCGACAGAAACCTCCACATCAGGAGAGTAGGCATGGGCGATCGGTATCGGCTGCCCTAGGTGGCTCTGTAATAGAGCTTCTAGGGCTGAAATTCTAGCGCTCAATGCGGCGCATTCCTCTTTAGTACAGTAACAAGTCATTTAGCAAAAACAGTTAGGGGTTTCGCAATTTGGATCGTAAGGAATGACGGCTATTACGCAATCGTTCCCATCCACACACTCTATCGAATTCCCGATCAGAATCCGGTTAACGGTTCCCGCCGGGCACTTTTTATCAAAACAAGGATCGCACTCGCAATCTATACGGATTTGCGGAGGGAGACAGTCACCGCACAGGTAAGCGATGTTTACAAATGGCGGTGTCTCAATCACTGGATCGCTAGGGATTGCGACATTGATAAATACGCAGTTTGGATCATTCGGATCGGGCACGATGATCGCATAGCTTGAGATGTTGCTATTCAAATACTCCCTAACAAAAACTTCGGGATTAGGGAAAGTACAACTCTCCGGTATCTCCATAACTTCCGGACATTCGGAAGTAGTCTGATCTAATAACACTTGACCTGACGAGCCGAAGACCTTAAAGGTACAAGAGCCATCAGGAGGATCGGGGGGGAAGCCAGGGAATGGCTGAATATCTGTAATCCTCCAGTTAATACCCCAAAGACCGCTTAGAAATCTAGAACTATTTACAGGGTCTTGAGACTTTTGAGCATCGTACCACCTCCTGAAAACAGGCGGGTTTGCATCTTGAATCGTCACCCAATAGCTAGGGCCAAAACCCTCGAATCTAGGAGTGTACATCAGCCCTTGAATTGGGCCTACAGCGTAAACATTCGGAATGATTTCAGTTCCACCAGTAAAATAATTTTCCGTAGCAACAGTGACCCAGTAAGCCTTTCCGGGTACTTGTCCCAGCGTAGGAGGATTAGGAGTAATAGTGTAACTCTCTCCCTCTACTTCTACCCAATCCCCCCCAGGGTATCGATAGCGAATTTTTTTAGGCGTGTAAACCGGATAGGTGGCGTAAATACACCACTTACCTAACTTACCTAAACATAAAGTCATAGCGTAGCCAGCCCGGGGCGAGGACTAAGAGAAGCCGCCGAATAGAAAGACAGAACCAGCGAGTAGACAATATATTGTCTGCCCGGATGGAAGAAACCATTATCAAGAGAAGCCGGATTTTGCGATACGTTGAACAGCTTCTCTGCATTAGGAGTTTTTTGGCTCAGATCGAGGATGGAATAGGCGATTAAGGCTAGCCACTCCTCCAAGGACTCGGGAACACTCCCTTTTTGATCGGGTAATACTTCGGGCATATCCTCCGCGATAAGGACTAAGCAGTGTTTCGTCTGTGGAAGTCCTTTTAGGGCTTCGGCGGCTTCCTTAATCGTGCCTGAGAATGTAGTCGGGGCTAGGGCTGTTACTTGCATGGTTTCAAGTGATAAGTGTTTATATTTTGTTCCCTAACCATTTTTATTATCGCTCAGATTGTCAAGCCATAAGTAAACGTCCATCAGTTCGCCCCTGGTGAGTTTTTCTAAGATTTGATGGCCAAAGCGATCGACCAAGAACTCCTTTAATGGGTCACGGTTCTTAAGGTTATCGGCGATCGTGCAAACCACCCCTAGTAATTCCGCGTCATAATCGTCTTGATTTTCAAAAAAAACTTTATCTTTTTTTTGAGAAAAAGGTTGTGTAGGTTGTGTAGGTTGTGTAAACCCTTGCTGTATGGGGGTTTTAGAATACACAACCTTTTCAAGAGGTTGTGTAAGGTTGTGTAGAGGTTGTGTAAACTGCGGATTTTTCCAAACTTGGCGGCGCTTACCGAACTCATCGCGGCGATCACCTATTTTTCGCCAGCCTAACTTAGTTAGGATTCTGGAGATTCTCATCTGAGTCGCTCTATCTTGCTTAGCGGCCTCCAGATTGAAGACCTTAAAGGCTATCTCATAAACTGTGGTCTCTTCTAATAATTGTAAGTGATTTTCGATGAGATATTCCCATTCATCGGAAACCCTGAAAGCCTCGTTAGAGACGGCGAGAGATTCATACTCTTCTCTGGAGAGGTTCCAGGCGTTCTCTCCGGATTTCTTGCCGTCTCTGTAGGCGTGAACGGCGGCCGCCCAAATATTAGATCGCTCCTCCTTAAGTACGTCATTAGGGATATACCAATCTTCCCTAATGGGAATGGTCAGAAAACGCCGATCGCCGGTTTCATCTCTCAAAAATTCGCCTTTGTTAACCGTACCCGCTAGAACGCACTGACGCGGATAGTCTAGCGCGTCTCTCCCGTAAGGTTTTACAAAACAGTCTGTCTGACGAGTGAGAAAAGCTTTTATGGTGTCGCTTTCTTGCTTGCTGGTAATTCGATCGAATTCTGCCCACTCCTGAATCCAAGACTTGTGAAGCACCATGAGGCTTTTAGTTGACTCCATATTAGACCCAAAACTATCATCAAACCACTTGCCCCCAAGCACTCGAAAGAAAGTCGATTTCCCTATCCCCTGTTTGCCTCCCTGAAGGATGAGAGCATAGTCAACCTTGCACCCCGGCTCAAATACTCGGGCGACGGCTGCGATCAACCATTTTTTAATGAAGCTGTTATAAAGCTTACAAAAGCGATCGGTTTCAGAGATTCCTAAATATTTTTCGGCTAGATGGTCAATATCTGCCGCTGGCAACTCAGCGCATTGAAACAGGTATCGCCGCACCGGGTGATAACTCTTTTTCTTAGCGACATAGAGCAGCCCATTAACTAAAGTATCCTCACTAGCCTGTACTCTATAGTTCTCTATGAGCCAAAAGTTAAGCTGTCCGTTTAGCTCTAACGGTTCCCCGTTGAATTCTACCCGGTGGGTTAGCTCGTTATATTCTAAGTCTTCCCCCAGCGCATTAGTAGCGAACTCAAAAAAGCGATCGCGCCCTAGCTTGCGAACGGTAGCGAACTTTTCTTTATACTCCTCTAGAGTTAAGCGATGCTCGTATATTTCCGATAATCGCCCCGGTCCCTTGTCTTCTCGGGCGACGAGATCGTCTATCCCTTTCCCCTCTTCATAGTCCCAAACCGCGATGCTAATCTCACTGCGATCGTTCTCCTTGAGGAGTGCCGCCCCGGTTTTCAGTATCGCCCGGGTAACACTGGCTTTAGTGGTGTATTTCTTGTCCTGGTCAAAACAGAAAATAAACTCTCTGGCGGTTTTGCTTAGTATCTGTAACTCTGGAATCACTCTAAGCTCTGATTTATCCCAGCCGTTCCATATTCCAGACAAAGCTATAGCTACATAGCCATTAGAAAGTATACACCCTGCTTTTTTTGCTCCTTCCGTTACCCAGATTGGAACACGGCTGTTAACTACCCATTCCCAAAAATTATTAAACCCTTCAGTAGAGAGATTATATCTATCTGCTATCTGTTTCCAAATCTTATCAGGAACCTGGAGAGCGAAAACTGAAGTTTTTGCCCCCGGTGGGACTTCGTATTTAATTGTTTTTCCTTCAGACGTTCTGGGGATATTCGGTTTAAAACATCCCCATAAAGAATCCTCAAAAGAATTCAGATCCGTAGTTCCACACCACCAGCCCCCTTGATAAAGGTGATCGTATTTTTTAAGCCATTTAGCGGCTAGTCTTCCCGTATTCAATCTTTCATTTTCAGGGATTGAATAAAGCAGATATTCAAAAGCTTCTTCACATTCTAAAGAGATTACATTTTTCTCGATAATCCCTTCATCAACCCTGGATTTTAACCATTCATTTTTATGAGATATTTCTAATTTGTTCATGATATAATAAAGCTACTATTAAATAACAGGCTTCGGCAACACGGTACTGGATAGCGCTCTTAGAGCGTTTTTTTTGCCTAAAAAGGGATGTTTTCATCGGAGTAAAGCCACGTTCTAGAAGGCGTTTTATATCGGTCTAAACAGATATTCCAAGGCATAGTAATCCTTGAAAGCCAATAAAAATGTATCGCGGCTTCCTGAGAGAAAAAGCCTATCCTGATTAAATCCCCTTCTGGCTTCAAGTACCATCCTCCACAAGCAAAAATCAGAAACCAAAGCCAGAAAGAATCTAGCTCTTTTTGATGAAAATAGCTGATTTCTTCAAAGCATTCTGATATAATTTCAGCCCGAATCCGAAAAGAATACCCCAAAAAGCTAAATCTTAATTCGGTAAAACCCAAAAACTGACAATAGGAAAACCTTCCATAGTGCTGGCCAGGGAGAATACTAATATCTAGATTCAAGCAGTAATGAAGGAAATCCAAATAGACTTGTTTATACATTTAACCTCTAACCTCTGAGAAACAGGGCGTTAAACGCCCTATTATTAGCTCACACATTAAGGAAAGTTAACGAATGCTTACCGTTTGCTTTACAAAAGCAAATATATATGGTCAGTGATTTAAATCACTCCTATATTTGATTTATCAGACGCGGTATCGAGCTTGGTTAAGGAACGGACGCGCCTGATTGATTGCTGTCTTATAACAATCTGTTATAAATTCTACAATGGAATCAAGTAAATGTGTTCAAATAATTTCCGGGGTTAGCGCATTGAAACAAATTAGAGAGGCCCTAGGATTAACCCAAGCAGAATTCGCAAAAGCGATCGGTACTCATCAAGTGTGTGTAGCCAGATGGGAACGCGGCAAAACTAAAACTTCGTTGACTCTTAGGCAAGTGAAGGCACTTCAGCAGGAGTTAGCCAAATTAGGGCTTGACTTTGGCGATCTTCCCGACGAGTAAGGCTTACACAACCTTTACACAACCTTTTAAATAATATAGAAAGGTTGTGTAAATTAGAACGCCCACACAGCAAGGGTTTACACAACCTACACAACCTACACAACCTTTTCGTCAAAAAAAAGAAATTATTTTTTTTTCAAAGAGAAGCAGACATTTACTCAGTCTCCTTACGTGGTCTACCGCGCCGTTTCGGTTCTTGAGCCTTACAGCTTTCTAGTTCCTCCTCGAAAGTCTCTAGCGCCGCGCTCATAAACTCGATCCTCTGGGGAAGGTCGGTTAAGTAGTCTAGCTGCTCATCTATGGTCTTAATCCGGTTGTTTATCCTTTCTGTTTCAGATGGTAGAGATTTAACCGTCTCTTCTAGTTGGCTGATTCTCATAAACAGTTCGTTAACCCGGTCTTTGTCGTGAAGACGTTCATCAAGAAGCTTAATGATTTCTCTCTCCCTCCTGGCTAGTTGCTTTTCGATTTCAGCAAGCCGATCGTCTATTTGAGTTAGTGGGAGCTTGTTTTTGTAGGAGAGAGCGATCGGCTCTAGTGTCTTCTCAAGTTCGATGACGCGATTGATCAAGACGGATTGATCGCCATGCGGCCCGGTTCGATTCAGGCTCTCGCCGATGGTCGCTATTTGTAATGCGAGATCGTCGAGTCTCTCCGCCAGGGATTCAGCATCATCGCCGCTGGCAGAATCATCGTCGAGAATGTAGCGGGTTAACTTTGCTTCTAGCCCGGCTATCTTCTCTTTTAGTTCCGCTAGTTCTTCACTGGGGGCTGTGGTAATCGGTGCGGAGGGTGCAGGCGGTGGGGTTTCTATTTCTCCATCCAAGAGGGCAAGTAATAGGCGTTTGGCGGCCAGCCCCAGGCTTTCTCCTTTGATGGCTTTAGTTTCAAGGGCTTCTGCGTATCTTTGCGGCAGAGATATGTTTATATTTGGCATATTTGTAAGTACTTGATAGTAATTACATTATAAAGCACATTTATGTACTTGTTAATACAAATAAACTAAAGTACTTAATGGTACTTGCAATTACTTGACAAGCTTGTAAGTACTTGTTAAATTTATTTCAGGTACATAAAAGTACTTGAACCAAGAAAACAAAATAGGAGATTAACCTCATGTATACGGTTATCAGCGCTTCTAGCTGTCTAGACTTGTATGTTTTGCAACGCTACCAGCTAGAAGGTATTTACCCGTCGCTAGTGGGTCGGTTAGTAACCAAAGAATCTACTACAGGAGGATATTTGCTTATCTTCGTCGGTTCCGCCCAGGAATGGGAGAAGATAACTGCCCGTCCCATCAAGTATGACCTTTCCCACCTAGACTAAAAGACAAAGGGGCTGGTTCATCACCAGCCCCTCAATTGAAAACAAAATAGGGGATTAACCCCAAGGAAAGAATATCATGTCACATTTAACACCCAGAGACATCCGTAACATGGGGCAACTAATAGACGCTGCTCTAGCCTTTATGGAATTTACTGGCAACAGGGACGCGGCCCTAAAGATGGTTCTTCAAGGAACCAAAGCTTTATTACCGTTCTTAGCCTCGCTGGTAGAAGTCCAAGACTTAGGGGAATGTTCTAAGCGCTACTACGAGGAGGGGCTACTTACCCGCGAGGAGTACGGCAAAATTCAACACCTCCTCACCGGTTCGGAGGTAGTAGAAGCAGAAATCATCCAGCGGCGAGAGTCAAGAGAGATCGATTGGCTCGAACAGCTAGGCAAACTTTTCGGTAATCAGTAAACCTTATCAACCCGGCTATCGCCGGGTTTTAATTATGTCTTCTAACAAACCCTATGAGTTTAGCGTACCAGGGCAAGGAATTTACTTTCTTAGTCCAGATAAAATCGTCTTCGTGCCCGATGATATAGCCGATCTATTCCCGACCGACGACGAAAAATTAACTCACGTTGCTGAGACGCTGGCGGAACTCTACCACAAACTGCAACAAGCCCGCTTCTGCATCGGTAACGATCGGAATGTAGAAGATCGCCTGATGGCTGCCCAGCGTGAAATAAGAGAGTGTTTGAGCCTTATTAATCAAATAGGAGGATGCGAAAATGAGTAACCCTGGCTTTGATAACGCCTTCCCCATTTACTGGGGTGATGGATACGCTGATGACGGCTTGACTAAGTTAGAATTTGCTGCGCTCTGGATTTATACGGCGAAACTACCTAAAGGAACCTTACCCGAAGAGTTCAGCGAAATTCTGATAAAGGATTCAATCAAGGAAGCCAAAGCGTTATTTAAGGAGATAGATGTAGAAAATGCGTGATTACAGATTAACCACTTACATCGAGGTAAGCTTTTGTGTAAAGGCTAAAAACTACGCTCACGCTGAAAGGATAGCTAACAAAAGCGTAATTAACCTAGATATTGATGTCTTCAATGCTGACTTAACGTCGCTAACTTATGATGACGAGCCAGCCTGGAGGATTGAGGACGATACTGCTGATGATGTTGACGATGAGGATTAGATAAATTCAAAGACGGCCAGCGCCGTCTTTTTTTTTCTGACATCAAGAAGATTATAACGCCCCTAGCAAAGCCCTATATTTTGGATTTTCCCTGTCTAGCAAATTCTCCATCGCTCCCCAGCTCCCGCTTCCTGTGGGCCGGGTAACAGAATTGAAGTGACAGAATACCCCGCCCCCCGCTTTTCTCCAGTACTGTAAATACTCTTGATATATCTCGCCCATACGCGGATCGCGGTTGGCGGCAACAAATAGATCCATCAAGCGCTTACTGCTTCTGGCTCTCCCAAACCCTGCTAGATGTTGCCCTCCCTCATAGGCGACAAGAGCTTTTCCATTCTCCTGACAGAGCTTTGAATAAGCGTCCATATTGCGATAGGCGATCTTCAATGCTCCTTGAGGGGCGATCGGCTTTCCTTGGAGGTTCAAGATTTTACCATCGGTTAACTCTTGGAACATCTCGTCTAGGGTCATCTTTTCGGTCTGTTCTAAAAATCTCGGATCGCCCAAATAATGCCCGAAATAGGGAGCGATAGCTATCGCGTCGATAGAGCAGAAACCCCCAGTTCGCCGCAAAAAATCTATCGTAGATCTGCCCAATCCTGGCCAGGCTGCCTGAGTAGCCAATACTCCTATTACCCTGTTTCCTAATACCTCTTTGCAGATATTTATTATCTGAGCGGTACGACGAGCGAACCACTCAAAGCGCTTAACCCCCTCGCTTTTAGCTTGCTCCTCTATCCATGCAGATTGAGGAAAAATTGAATTCCAGTCCTCGTTAGTGTACTCAATATACACTTTTCTCCCTAGCCCTAAATTATCCCTGATATATTCGGCAAAATTCAGCACATAATCATCGGTCGCCATGTGAGGCATATTGAACCAGGGATCGACATCAAGCCGATTAACGAGCGACACCATAACCTCTAAAGGCGCTCCTTTGATAGTCCATTGAGCATCTTGGGGAACGGGGCGATCGCTCCATTCCTTTTGTGTGCTGTCATTGATTTTTTGCCAGTCCATGAAGCGGATAACCTTAAACGGCTTGATTACCTCTAAAAAGTCGGGGTTAAAAAACCCTAATCCTGCCGGTTGTCCTTCCTTCTCAAGCCAGATATTTCTAATAGGATTCTCTTTTAAAGAGGTGATTTCAATAAAGACGGTAGCTAGGCCGACCTGAATCACATCTCTGCCCGGTATGGATTCCCCGGCGATTTTGCGGGCCCCGAGTCTGTAAGTAATTTCTCCCTCTCCTTCGTAGTGGCATATCCATCTACCGGAGCGCGGCGAATCTTTGTCCATCCCCTCAAAAAGTAAAGCCACGGCCTTCACTCCTGGCTCTGGAGGCTGAAGCGCTTCGATCCATCCCCTCTCATCTAATCCCTCAACTATTTGCGGAAAGCCTTTAATGCTCCATGCCCAGCGAGATGTTTTAAAGGGATTCACAAAGGGAATTTCAGGCGACCAGGGGGCCACTTTGGCTAAATTGATACCGATCATAATGGTCGTTGGCGATCGCAGTACTTCTTAATTATAAGAGCGATCGCCACTGACTGCGATCGCTTATAGAGGGACTATGTGATCGATTGCTTTCGAGTCGAAGTAGTGTCTCTCTATCGTATCGACAGAATTATCAACCCATTTAGCCACTATTAAAGGGTTCACCCCTTTTGTAATTTGTTCGGTGATAAACGTATCTCTGCAAGAATAAGGAGTACTCCCGGGTTTGATAGATCCGCACTTGTCGCGCCATAAATTGCCGAAATACCGGTAGTTAATCGGCTCTTTTTTGGGTGATGTAAAGATTAGGTGATCTGGCTTTTTTGGCTCTGGTAATTCTTCTAAGAGCTTTACAAGCTCTGAATTACAGGGGAAAATGCGAGATCTATTATTCTTGCTCCCTTTCTGCCTGCTAAATCCTCCACTTCTCAGCTTATAGAGAGAGCCGTTAAAGGTTATTGCTGAAAAATCGGGGCTTATGTCTTTCCATCGCAAGCCTACGGCCTCAGAAGGCCGGCAGCCGGTCAAGAGAAGAAACCTAATAAAGGGGCCATAACCTAGCCGTTCAAATTCTGTTAAAATTTTCTCTTTCTCGATTTTTTTCAGTGCGTTAGCGCTGCTCCCCTTCTCCTCTCTTTGGTAGGAGTATTGAAATTCTTGAGCCATGCCTTCATAAGGGTTGCTTCCCGTCACCCTACCGTGTTTAAGCCCCCATTTAAAAGCCGCGTTAATCTGCATTAACACCCATTTAGTTTGTCCTTGGGTGCTGTTAGCCAGCAACCACTCTCTTAGTTTTAAAGCTTCATAGGGGCTGACGATTCCTGAGCGGTCAATGTATCGATTGACGCTAGATAACAAATCTGTAGTAGTGGCTTTGAGCAGAGGCTTTTTATAAGTCATGTACTCATCCCATAGCTCGATCAGGCTAATTGCTTTTACTGGCTCTTGCTTTTTAAAGCCATATTTGGCTAAGGACTGATCGAACACTCCTAGATCTATATCGCTTTGAATCGCTCTAAGCTTCTTTTCTGCCTCTCTCCAGCCTCTCTTGTCATTTGGCAGCCCTAAAGCAAGAGTCTTGAGTTTTCCGCCGAATAGCGATCGCGGAAACCTAACTCTTAAGCGATCGCGATGAACTTGTATACTAGCCTCTCCCGCCGGTGTTTTGTTCCCCATTTGTTACCCATGTTTCCGCTATATCTAAAAATATATAGCAACTTCCGTTATGGGGAAAGGGTTTAAGAAATTGATAAAAATATCTATGGGAAATATACATATAAATCTCTCTAATCACGATTCTTTGATTATCGCCATAACAGATATTAAATTTCCGTTAATTAGTTCGCTATAGGATAGATAGGCTTTGTCCGAGCAAATAGATTAAACTTATATTAACTTTTCTATTGGGTATTTATAGTGAAAAGTATATGAGTCAGCCATTAAAGCCTCGCTCCTATAGTGATAATCAAGCTTTTGGGCGGCTCATGCTCTTAATCGCCACGATCGTTAAGTATCCCGGTGTAGGTTATCAATCCCTTGAGGATTCTACCGCTCAACACCATCAAGCCTTAGAAGAAATCAGAAACAAGGTCAGAGAATTAGCCGAGGCTCTCGCTTTAGATTGGCCCCTCCACTATCCTTCCATTCCCACTCTTAGAAAAGATATAGAAACCTTACGAGAGTACCAAATTCTCGATCGCCGTATGTACCGTTGGGGCTATTACCTAGGTACGGGCGTAATGACTCCCCAAGAATTGAAAATCGCTTTTGATGCTTTACAGTCTCAAGCCACCTATCAAGGTGATCCAAGAATTCGCCGTATACATAGTCAATTAAGCCGTCGGTTGAAAGGTTTTGAGCAAAATTTCCCCACTGACTTTCTTTATCCAGTACGGCAACATCTCGATCGTTCTATCGAGTATACCGATCCAGAAGAGATGATGGCGAAACAAAAATATCGAGAAACCCTCTACGAGCGAATTGAAATCATAGAAAATGCGATCGTGACTGGACAGGCTCTAGAAGTATCCCGCTCGATCGATCCCTACCAGCAGAGATTTAAAGGCACCTTGATAATTTATCCCCTACAACTCATATATAAAGATATAGCCTGGTATCTCGCCTATGAATCCTGTCAAGACGGTTGCTTAGCCTTAGGGAGGCTTAACAGATTTAGTGGACATTGTCAAGTGATCCAATACAAATCCCGGTCTTTAGACCAACAGCGTCACAGCCTGAAGAACGTTCATAAATTATTGAGAAATGGTTGGGGTTTAAATTTAGGCGATTTAGAATCTCAGAAATTGGAGTTAGAAGGTAAATCAACCCTAGTGCCTATTAAAGTAAGATTTTTTGACCCTGTGAGTTATTTCATACAGGAAGGAGAAGCGCGGCATCCTCGCCAGAAATTGAAAAACGCCAAGGTAGACCCAAAAACTAAGAAGTTATTATCGATCGATTATCATATCGACTTACCGCCCCGCTCCCTGAACGAGTTTCTCTGGTGGGTACAGCGTTATCTCGAACACGCTCAAATACTCTCCCCCGAGGAGTTAGCCGATAAACACTATAATTCGGCTTTAGCCTTAGTCGAGCAATATAAAAACACAAAAGATAATAATCGTACATAAAAGTATAAATAACTCTGAGCCTTATTCAGCAAGCTTTACAGTAGATTTATTAAAAAAATCCTAATATTATCTTCTCTCTAGAGAGTGTTTGGTAATAATGGCTATAGTTAGTTATAAGCCTTGAGAAGTATATAGGAGAGTTTGTGGCTTTAGGATATTGGCAAGCAAAAATATGGGGCATACTCCACGCTCCCATATTCGCCGGGTTGAGTAGTGAGGATGCAACAAAAGCAGAAACGATCTGGCAAAGATTAGCGGCGATGAAAGGATGGCCGGATAACGATTCAGAAATATCTACTTCGAGATTAATTCAACATATTAAACTGGCTAGATATATTGCGGCAGCGAGTGATCGAGCCGCGATCGGTCTCATAGAGGACTTAGTTAAGGGAACAGATGAAGAACAAGAGTTACATCATCTCCTCTCCGCCGAAGGTTTAAACTTAAACATAACAAAACTACAGGAACTCAACATCCTGGGTGAAATTCCCGAAAAACTGCGTCAAGGCACGACGGAAGCGGACGCAAAACAACTATTTTGGTGGCTGTGGCGTTGCTTACCTGAAGCAACAGTTAAATTAGGAGGTGAAAATTTGCTCCTAACGCCCGCTCAAAGAGCGATACCAGACGCATCAATTTGGAGTTACCTGAGCTTAACTGCGGCTATGGCTGGTGCTTTAGCGGGGTACGATTTGGAAAATATAAGTAATCCAGAGATAGAAGAAGATAAACTATCTAGAGCTTGTCTAGTCAGTTTTACCTTTTCTCCCGTTCAAGAACTAATCAAGGCCAGCCGTAAGATAAAAGATTTATGGGCAGGTTCCTGGATACTTCATTATTTATCAGCGAAAGTATGCTGGCAACTGGCGCAAAAATACGGGCCCGATTGTTTCATCTACCCATCCCTATTCCAACAACCCTTGATCGATAAATGGTTACTGACAACTTATCCTGATTTTAAAGACTTCATTCAACAGCCAAAGGCTCAAACTTTACTCACCGCCGGTTTTCCTAACGTCATCGTTTTAGTGTTGCCGAAAGATAAAGTAGAGGCAGCGATGCAAATGGCTAGAAACAGCCTGTTAGAAGAATGGCGCACGATCGCCGATCAAGTTTTCCAAGAACTTAAAAAGCGTCGTTGGATGCGTAACCTATCAGAAAATAGCAGAACCTGGGAAAGTTGGTTAAAAGCTCAATGGCAAACGTATCATATAGCCGTACCGATCGGTAGAGAGAAAGAACCCTTAGTAGAAAATAACTCAGCACAAACTTGGATAGACACACAAAACGATCTCTATAACCTCAATGAACAGCAAAAATCGGATTACAAAAAACCTTTATTTAGAGACAGTGAAAGAACATTTTTAAGCGCTACCAAGGCTCAAGCTAACGTGGGTTCATGGTGGAATCATGCTTTTGACCAAACACGTTACGCCCTCGCTGCCGTCAAAAATGCACGAGATTGGACTATCCCCACATCTTTCGGCCCCCGTTCTACGATCTCTGGAATCGGCCCCGTAGTACATCCAGATGTAAAACAAGACTACGATTGGATTAAAGAGAAACAAAGTAAAGCTTACTGGCAAAAGAATGTAGGATTATTTGACGGAATCGAAGAACTTAACGCCACAGAAACTGTAAAACGGGCATTGAGCGAAATTCTAGAGAACTTGCTGGGAGTAAAAGAAGAAGAAATTTTATCTTCCTATCCCGATTTAACCGCTGGAGTCGCTGGATATTTAAAAACCCATCTCTCAAAACCAGAACATCAAACTAATTTCGAGAATGCTTGTCAAGCTATTATCGATAACTTTCCCTGGGCGGAAGATGTGATCGAGAAGATGAGAGGAAAATGGGGAATTCCTTGGGCCGATCGAGGAGAGCAAATATACCATCCGCGCTTACTTAACGCGGGTTGGTTGGTAGAGGATGCAGAAACCGAGCAATTAACCCAACTCCAAAACGAGATCGATGCTGATCCAGATAGCGATTCGATCGACGAGTTACAACAAGAAATCAGAGAGATTAAAAATGAATTTCGTAGGGAGGTTAATAAAGTATTGACTCATTACTACGGCGATAATAATCCTGCCGATTGGTACGTGCTTGCCGCTGGTGATGGAGACGGAATGAGCGATTGGCTAAAGGGGAAAAAATTGAAAAAATATAAAGATTACATCCCCACTAACGTTAAAAATGAGATCAATACCTCGGAGACAGACATTAATCGAGCTTTCCTACAGTTTATAGAAGCAGATAAACGAATGGGCCCATCTACTCATAACGGTCTCAGTCGAGCTTTATTAGACTTTTCTAATCAATTAGTACCTTATCTGACAGAAGAACGTTACGCGGGTAAATTGATCTACGGCGGTGGTGATGATGTTTTAGCTTACACCAATCTTTGGGAATGGGATCGGTGGTTATGGGATATTAGGCAATGTTTCAGGGGACAGCCTGACGACTCCTGTAATGAGTTTGATAATAAAGGAGATTACTGGCGGTGGAAAGGAGAAACGCCTCCCGTCCATCTATCTAAGCGTCCTCTATTTACTATGGGGCGGGAAGCTACTATTAGTTTCGGTATCGTCATCGCTCATCACTCCGTACCTCTAGCAATTGCTCTAGAAGCTCTTTGGGAGTCTGAGAAAGAAGCGAAAGACCATTTTAATAAAACTAAAGATGCCGTGCAGGTGCATATTCTCTACGGTAACGGTAACTTCCTCAAAGCTACTTCTAAATTCGATGTGTTCCATCAATGGCAAGAACTCATAAATATAAAAGTAGATGACCAAAAAATAGAAGCTAGTATTTTCGAGCAGGTGGCTAATGTATGGGAACAACACCCAGCACCGACGAAAGAAGCGATCGAACCCTGGGTAAATGCTTTCTGTAGCCGCCGAGAAGGATTAAAAGAAGAAATCGAAGAAAAGTTCAAAACTGCTCTTATCGATTTTCTCACCCAACTTTGGGAAACTACCCCACCAAAACCGAAAGACCTTAACGAAGCCGTACAAAATTGGTTTAAAGTAGCTGCGTTTATGGTCAGAAAAAGAAGTATTAAATTAACAACAGGAGTAACCGTTTAATGCTCTGGTACACTATTACACCTTTAGACGTGATCCTTTTACGGGATGCTAAACCCTTCAGCCCTGGGGAAAGAGCTTGGGCGGGTGGTAATATCTTCCCTCCTAACGGTCATACGATCGCGGGAGCTTTAAGAGGATTATTAGGCGATGATAGAAAGTTGAAAATCAGGGGTGTTTTCTTAGCTCGTCGAGCGAGTGACAAAACACACCTTTATCTACCCCGCCCTCTAGGATTTATGGATTTAAAACCCTTAATTCCTCTGGATTGGCGTAATGATCTATCTCTACGATCGGATCATACATTCTGGGATAGAACTAGACCATCTCCCCTCACTACTATTAGGACTTTTGATGAAGATAATTCATCTTCGGGCCCTAAGAGTAAAAAAAGTCAGTATTTCAAATCGACGGCTATCTTAGAGTATTTAAATACTGGCAAGATGACAGAAGAGCAATGGCAGGAGAATGGAGAAGTAGACGATAAACCCTGGAAAGAAGAAGTACGAGCGCACAACGCCTTAGAAACAGGTACTAAACAGGTGAAATTAGCCGATGGTTACTTCGTCGAGAAAGCAATCCGAATGTTATCTGATTGGTGTTTTGCGATCGGAATAGAGGGTGAAAAAGGGACGGATATAAATATAAGCACTCCCGCCGTTTTACGTCTCGGTGGTGAGGGTCATCGAATGATTTTAGAGAGATGCGATGAGCTAGGAGATGAATGGAGTCAGCTAGAAAAGGCATCACAAAAGAACTTCAATGATGCCATAGAAGCGATTGAGCAAGAAGCCAAAAAAGTAATCGCTTATCTGGTCACTCCCGGTGTGTTCGAGCGCACCCAGAATAACAATCAGGCTATGTGCCGGGCCTGGCCTTGGGAGTGGAAATTAGCCCACACCGTCAACGGTAATCAGAAAGCGGGGCATTTAGTGAGTGTGGCGACCGATCGAGCCGTACCCATCAGTTGCAGGATTGTGTCGAGGGAGAACACTAGCATCCCCGCACCGCAAGTATTCGCCGCTCCTCCAGGGAGTCAGTATTATCTCAATGAGCCGGATACTCTGTTTCAAGATAAACCGGATAGCCCGGCAAAACAAAGACGCTGGCGGGAATTAGGTTACTCGGAACTACTTTGGATCAAATATACATAACGAGGATTAATAATGAAAGACTTTCGTACAGGTTATCTCTACAGTCTCGCACCGATTCACTGCGGCGGTGAGAGTGATATGGGCAATATTCTAGAAATTGCCCGTGAAGTACATACTAATTTCCCCTATGTGCCGGGTTCTTCTTTACGGGGTAGTCTCAGAAATGAGGTAGAAGTATTAGACACCGACGCGGCTAACGCTCTATTCGGTAGGGAATTGGATGATCAAGCTCAGATGGGTGTGCATCAAGTCTGGTTCGGGGATGCGCGGTTATTATGGGTGCCGATGAAAACTATGTCGGTTAATAATAGTGATGCGTTTACTTGGGTGAGTTGTCATTCTTTAATACGCGCTCATGCGGTAGCATCAGGCAAAGGATTCGTCTCTTTTCCAGATCATGCAGTAGGTATAAAAGAAGGTAAATACACTGTCGCCGATGCTCAAATAAATGTTAAACCCGTTAACGACCAACAAAAGCAAGCCATGTCTTTAGCCGGTAACTTCCCCGCTTCTTTGAGTGATTCGGTAAAGCCCACATGGGAGAGAAACAGGATAGTTTTAGCCGATGCGGATTTTGAAATCTTGATGGAACACGCCCTCTGGACGCAAATCCGGAACAAGATACAGGAAGCCGGTTCGGCGGAAGTTTTCTGGACTGATGTATGTATACCCAGAGATACGATTCTCTATTTCAACTGGGGGTATAACCTCAATAAAAATAGCCCGGTTAACCAAGAGCATCACGATTTACTCATGAGTGTCTTACAAGGATTGATACAAGTCGGCGGGCAGGCTAATGTCGGACGCGGCTGGGCGCAAAGTTGGGTTAGTAATAATTCTTTCGTTTCTAGTTCGTCACCTGAAGCAGTAGGAGTGAATTAAATTATGGCTAAAAAAAGCTCTCAATTCCCCCAAAATAGGGGTGCTAGTCAAC
>CAZUVR010000061.1:0-22449 GCA_964623815.1 uncultured bacterium
GACACGACGATCGCAAAATAGTAGACCTGCTATTCTTCCCCACCGGCGGCGGTAAGACCGAAGCTTATCTCGGACTCGCCGCCTTTACGATGGTGTTAAGACGCTTACGCAATCCCGGCATAAGTTCCGCAGGATTGAGCGTACTGATGCGTTACACCCTCCGCCTGCTCACCCTCGACCAACTCGGTAGAGCGGCTACCCTCATCTGCGCCCTGGAATTGGAGCGACAGAAGAACGTAGAGAAATTAGGCTCCTGGCCCTTCGAGATCGGGCTGTGGGTGGGACAGGCAGCCACCCCGAACCGCATGGGTAAAAAAGGCGATGCGGACGAGAATACGGCCCGCGCCCGCACCCTCGCGTACATAAACGGTAAATCGCACCTATCCCCCATCCCCCTAGAGAATTGCCCCTGGTGCGGCGAGAAATTCACCAAAAACTCATTCCAACTGTTGCCCAATCCGGATCTACCCACCGAACTCCGCATCACTTGCGTCAATCGCAAACGGGACAAAAACGGTAAACCCCGCTGCTGTTTCCGGGCGGATAATCCCTTACCCCTACTCGCCGTCGATGATACGATATACCGGCGACTGCCCGCGTTCATGATCGCCACCGTCGATAAATTCGCCAATCTCCCCTGGGTGGGGGAAACCGGCGCACTATTCGGACGGGTGAACCGGTACGACAATAGAGGTTTTTACGGCCCTGGGATGGCTAACGGCGGCGGTACTCCTATTAACTCCCTACCGCCCCCAGATCTAATCATCCAAGATGAATTACATCTTATCTCCGGGCCCCTCGGGACAATGGTGGGGCTGTACGAAACCGCGATCGATGCCCTCATCTGCCGGGAGATAGATGGCATAAAAATCAGTCCTAAGATAGTTGCCTCCACCGCTACAGTTCGGAGAGCCACGAGCCAGATCCGCGCCCTTTTCGGTAGGGGTGCGGTGGAAATCTTCCCGCCCCCGGGGCCCGATCGATGCGATTCCTTTTTCGCCCGTACCGTACCCGTGAGCGATCGTCACGGCCGGCTCTATCTCGGCATCGCTGCCGGGGGCAGGAGCTTAAAAGTCGTCCTCATGCGTACCTACCTCGCCCTCCTCGGTGCCGCCGGGAAAGCCTGGAAAGAAGCCGGGGGCGATAAACACCCCCAGAACCCCGCCGATCCCTATATGACCCTAGTGGGATACTTTAACTCCCTGCGCGAACTCGGGGGCAGCCGGCGCATCGTCGAGGACGAGGTAAAATCGCGCCTTCAATCCTACTCCGCCCGCAGACGGGAGGATGAGATAGAAGGGTTGTTCATCAACCGCACCATCGGCGATGAACCGCTAGAACTCACCTCCCGCGTCAGTACCGGCGAGGTGGCAGAGGCAAAAAGCAAACTGAGCAAAAATTTCAGCCCGAAAGAGCGCGTCGATGTGGTCTTAGCCACTAACATGATCTCGGTGGGCCTCGATATTACCCGCCTTGGTTTGATGGTGGTGTTGGGGCAACCTAAAACTACCGCTGAATATATCCAGGCTACGAGCAGGGTGGGTAGGGACGATAAACGCCCCGGGCTGGTGATTACCCTGCTCAATATTCACCGCCCCCGGGATCGATCGCACTACGAAAGGTTTCAAGCCTGGCACAACACCTTTTATCGGGCGGTGGAGGCTACGAGCGTCACCCCCTTCTCACCCCGGGCGATCGATCGTGGCCTCGCCGCCATCACCGTCGCCCTCGCCCGGCTCGGATTACCCGGACTCACCGCCCCCCTGGGTGCCGCCCATATCGTCCGCCACCGGGAAGAATTAGATTTTGTCGTGCGGGCGATCGCGGAACGGGCGGAAGTGCAGAACCTAGATAAAGACTCATCGGAGGAATTGCGCCAGAAAGTGAGGAAACAAACCCTAGAACTATTGGATAATTGGACTTATATAGCTGGCGATAAGGGAATTTTGCAGTATCAGCGGGAAGTAGGGCAGGCTCCGCCGCTCCTATTTGACCCCCTCGATCCGGAATTGGAGAAACAGCCAGCGATCGCGCAACGTTTTAAAGCGGCGAGAAGTTTACGGGACGTAGAGCCGACGGTAAACCTCTGGGTACAAAACCCCGATGGTATAGATGTAGAGGAAGAAGAGGCATAATGGGCAAACAGCGAAAACCGGCGGGAGAAATCCGCCTCAGCCAGATAATTTCCACCTACGGCCCCGGCTCGATGGTGGATTTACCCGATAAGTCCGTGATCATCGGCGGCCTCAATCACTGGCGTTTCGGCGATAGCCAGAAAAGGATCTACGAGGAGCGACTAGAACAAGAAGTAAGTAAAGCCCTCGGCGTACCTGGTATTACTCTTTACGAACCCCCCGCCAACAATCAGGAACTAGGGGGAGAATACACCGGGATTAAAACATTCATCTTTCCCGCTTGGTTCGTGGCGCAGGTAGAGGAGAAATGGAAATCCCCCACTGGCAGAGAATACCGTACTCGCCCCCTACTGCCTTGGAAACTCTTGGTAAGCGGTAAGTACCTGGATCACCAGAGAAAGAAACGCCCCGTCGTCCCTGTGCGTTTTGTTCAAGCCTGCGTCAACGGTCACATCAGTGATATAGATTGGAACGCTTACGCCCATAAAAACTCTGAAAGATCCTGTCGGGGTCAACTGTGGTTAGACGAAGGGGGAACCGGCAGCGACTTCGCCGACATCTTCATCCGCTGCGAAGCCTGCGGCAGCCGTCGCCCCCTCTCCGATGCTACTGTACTTAAAAGCAGGCCTCTCGGCACCTGTAAGGGAGAGCGCCCCTGGCTCGGCCCCAACGCCGGGGAAAGTTGCATCAACCCCGAGACTAATAATCAATCTCCGAACCGTCTTTTAGTTCGTTCCGCCAGTAACGCCTATTTCGCCCAGATCATAAACGTCATCTCCTTGCCGGACAGCGATGAGAAATTGAGGGAGGCGGTAAATAGAGTATATGAAGATTTCCTGCAGTACGCGGAGAGTTTAGACGACATAGGACGGGAACGGAAAAAACAGCGGGTAGCCAACGCTCTTGAAGGATTCAGCGATCGATCCGTGTGGGAAGAAGTGGAGCGCCGTAAGAGTGGCAGGCCCGAGGAAGATAAGACGATCAAGCAAACCGAGATCGAAACTCTCCTCTCTCAACCCGATACGGTGGGGGAAGACAGGCCCGAGGGTGATTTTTACGCCCGCAACCGGGACATCTCCAGTTTAAACCCGAGTTTGAAAGAGAGGATAGAGCGGATAGTTCTCGTACACCGGCTGAGGGAGGTAAGCGCCCTAGTGGGTTTCACCCGCTTTGAACCCGCCCTGCCAGATATAGACGGGGAATTAAGGCTTAACGTCACCCTCGCCGCCCTCGATCTCGATATTAAGTGGGTGCCGGCGATCGAGAATCGGGGCGAGGGAATATTTCTGTCTTTCCGCCGGGATGCGATCGAATCCTGGCTGAGTCGAGATGCGGTAAAGGAGCGAGGTGGTTTACTGCGTAGGGGTTTTGAGGTGTGGCTTAAATCCCGCAATATCCCGCCGGATAAGTTTAACTTCCCCGGACTCCCCTACATCATGTTACATTCCCTCTCTCATCTATTAATAACCGCCTTCTCTCTAGAGTGCGGTTACTCCGCCAGCGCCATCCGGGAACGCATCTACTCCAGGAGTTCCGGTTACGGTATCCTCCTCTACACCGGCTCATCCGGTTCCGAGGGTACTTTAGGCGGTTTGGTACAGGAGGGAGGGCGCATCGAAAGCCACCTCCTCAGCGCTCTGGAATTGGGTAGACTCTGCTCTAATGACCCGGTATGTGCGGGCCATAAACCGGATAACACCTATGAGGAAAGATTCTTACACGGAGCCGCCTGTCACGGCTGTTTATTAATCGCCGAAACCTCTTGTGAGCGTAGGAACGAATTTCTCGATCGCGCCCTCGTCGTGGAAACCGTAGAGGCCAGCGGTGCCGCCTTCTTTCCCTCCCTCGACTACTTATAGAGAGATTGGTTAGTGGGGAGTAACCAAGTCCTAGCCACTGGTCACTTCTTTGCAAAGGAGGGTATGATAAGCGGGAGAGATTCAGCCTTAAGACTGAACTAACTGTTCAAAATTGGTTAACAGCCTATTAGGAACCAGAAAAATCATTTTAATACGATAACCTTGAGGCTGTGTTTCAATCTTAAGTAATTTTGGCGGCAAGGAAGATACACTCTTATCTTTTGATTTAACAAAAGCGAAACAGGTATAATCAATAGATTTAATAAAGTTTAATAGCTTAGAATTTGGATAAGCCTCCGATAATACCAATGGCTGATCTCGGATCAGCAGATTTCTACCACCGAGCAAAATGTCAAAGTCTGCTCCTTCAGCATCTGTTTTGATACATGAAACACTTAATGAAGGATGGTCTGTCATTAAGTTATCTAAAGTATTTACTTTAACTGTTATTTTGTTTCCTTCAAGATTCTGTCTGACCAGAGAGTTTAGCTCGGGTTTGGAGTTTAAACTGAGTTCCATCGTGCCTGGCTCGGAATAAAGAGCCTCTTTAAGAAGATAACAATTTTGAAATTGAGAGAGATTTTTTTCTAAAGCCCCTATTATTCTTGTATCGGGTTCAAATGCGTATACTTTATTCGACGAAGGGGCAGCGAGTAAGCTGTAATAACCAATGTTAGCCCCAACATCGATAAAATCTTTACTAGGATCTAAAAACTGGTGAAAAATTATTTCGGCTCCCCAATCTAAGTTAGTTCTTTTAAGAAAAATTTCTGTTCCAAATTTACTATCGTAGGGCAAGAGCATCTCTACATTATTAAATAACCTCATCTTCTGGTTAGTTTTAGTGATTTTATGAAATCCTCGTAGTAGATAGCGATGTATAAAGTTCCAATAGCCCATATCCTGAGCTAGCCTAGAAAAATATTTTATCTTATATGAATAAATACTTTTTGTTAACATATGTTCTCAATCACTCTTCAATTTATAGCTCTAACAGCTCTCAAGTTTTAAATTTTTTTCAATGTTAAACCTAGTAATTTGCTCTTTTTTTTAGCTCAATAGTGTCAAAATAGATTATATAAGTAAATTTACCACATATCACCACAGCTTCGCCCGGCGGTCGAGCATTATTGACCAACCACTAGCAACCTAGCCACTCGTAACTTCCAAAGAACGAGTAAGCAGTAGTCAGCCTCTTTTCTCACGAATCATTTCTCACTGTTATATGGGGTTAGAGCGTAGCATTTACACGAGTATTAATTAAATTCTATCGTTAGGGTAGTGTGTAGAGGGAGCTAATCAGGATATGTTCAAGGAAAAATCTTTTTATATAGAGCGGGTTAAGTGTGAATATTCCCAAAATATTTGAAGTTTATAATTTTAAACATTATCCAGGTGCTAATCCCTATTTAAGCTCCTCCGCGATCGTATTCGATTTAGAGATTAATTGCTCAGCGGGGCTTTTATCTCTGGAAGCATACTGTCACGAAGTCGGTAGGGATTTACCCAGCGTGCAGGGGATAACCGCCGAATCTTATACAGAATTATTCGCCCGGCTAGCGCTAGAAGTAAGTAAGCTAGAGATGGATCTCTACGTCAAAGATTATCGCATACAACCAGGGGAGAACTGCGATCGCATCATTCTCCAATCGATTCATAAAAAAACCAGTTACGAGGTTGTAGACTTAGTACGCGACTGGTTAGAATACATCAGCGCCGATAAAACTTTCTCCATCCTCAAAGAGATTGAGAGAATACAAAAAATCTTCCGCGCCTCGACTTACGGGGGCCCGACAGTATACTCCCTCTTACAATCCGCCTGGGGTAAAAATATCCCCACTTTCTATCTGCCGGATGAGAGATTAATTCAATACGGCTACGGTAAATATCAAGTCAGGGGGGTGGCGACAACATTTTCCGTTGATAGTAGATTGGATTCCGACTTCACCACTTTAAAAGACGACTGTAAAGCTTTCTTAGAAACCTGCGGCTTTCCCACTCCGAAAGGGCGCATAGTTTACACTTTGGGCGGGGCTTTATCCGCCGCTACCGCCCTCGGTTATCCAGTAGCGGTTAAACCCGTAGTCGGGCACAAAGGTATAGGGGTGACGGCTAACGTGAGAGATGATAAAGGATTGGAGTTTGCTTTTCTAAACGCCCAATCGGTTTTAGCAGAGAGGCATAGGGCTATTATCGTCGAACAGAGTATCAAGGGGGCTGATTATCGTTTACTCTGCGTCGGGGGCAAATTTGCTGCGGCTGTCGAGCGTCGCTCTCCCTATATTATCGGTGATGGTGTTTCTACGGTAAAAGAATTGATCGATAAGGAAAATCAAACTCCAGCCCGGCAAGATACCCCTACCTCTCCCCTAGGGAAAATCATCACCGATGATGTGATGGAGAAGTATTTGGGGGAGCAGGGGGTTTATTTCGATACGGTATTGAAGGAAGATGAGGTTATATATTTACGCAAGGTGGCTAATTTATCATCCGGGGGCGTGAGTATAGACGCGACGAAAACCATTCACCCCGATAATATGATTCTCGCTCAAGAGATTGCTCAGTATCTGCAGTTAGTTTGTTTGGGTATAGATGTTATCGCTGAAGATTTATCCGTCTCCTGGAAAGATGGCAATTTCGGAATCATCGAGATAAATTCGGCTCCGGGAATTTATATGCACCTTAATCCTGCTGTCGGCGATAGTGTCGATGTGCCAGGGTTGATACTGGATTATTTATTTCCTCCTTCTACTCCTTCTCGTATTCCTATCATTACCTTTAACCGGTTATACAAAGAAGAGATTTACCAGATTATCAACCATATCCTATTACAGCATCCGCAATGGACGATCGGCACGGTTTCCCGTGAGGGGGTTTGGTTGAATCATTCTCAGAGAAGGGTTAACTTTGACTATAACAGTAGCGTCATCGCTCTCCTACGTCACCCGAAGTTAGATTTGTTGATAGCCGAATATAGTGAGGATCTATTCGAGATAGAGGGTATGGCTTATAGTGGTAGTAATCTGGTTATCTTGGATAATCCCACGCCGATAGAGATGGAGTTGGGTAGGGATTTACTGCAAGACGGCGCACTTATAGTTAAGCAGGGTCAAGAGGTGAGACTGCAGGTACAAGGTTCGATCGAGCAATATCATTTAGGCGAAGAGAATCCCTTTAGTTATATCTTCCTCAAGGAGATTACTCGTTTAATACAGTAAGCAAGTGGGTGTAGGGAATACCTACACCCCGATAGACTAAATTCTGCTGATAATGCGCTGTAAAATATCCATACCAGTTACAGCCTGCCAGATAAATAAGCCGAGCATAACTACGTTTAAAGTGATATGACTGATACGAGCGAATTCATTGCCTTTCTGCATGAATGGCACTAAAGCGGCAGCAGTGGCTATTAACCCCGTCATACCCAAACCAGCGATGAGATGAGGGCCGACGAATAGTTTACCATTATTAATATAAGTAACAGCCATACCCCCGATCGTACCAAGTACCATAAAAGCTAATAATAACGAACCTATTATATAGTGCTTATTGAGAAAGCCCTTCTTGACCAATTCTTTTCTTTCTTCTTTATCGGCGTTACGGGTGCGCCGAATCTGTAACCCTGAATATAAAGCGTAGCCGGTGGCCGCCAATAATACCCACATTAACACCGGATGACCGAATTGTGACCAGACCTTGACGCTCTCTGGAATCTCGAAGCTCATTAGTTTAACCCTATCAGTAACAAATCTTGATAAATCTTAAAATAACATAAGCTGTAGGGCTAACGCATAGATAATTCAATCTTTCAAAGTAGTGAGCATGGCGTTTTGATAATAATGGGAGAGGATACGATCGTAACTTGTTCCCTGGCTCGCCAAATAATAGGCTCCCCATTGACTTAAACCGATACCGTGCCCGTAACCGCGCCCGTTAATCTCAAAGATTTCCTCATTAGTGGTGACGGTGAATAAGGTACTGCGTAATTCTAATTCCTGACGTAATAAGTCATCGGGTACTACTTTCGCGCCTCGATCGCCGATAACTCTCAGTTTAACGATTCTACCATGAGGCGTAGCTCTTTGCGGTATCAGTTCCCTCACCCTTCCGACTCCGCCGATTAACCTGCCCAGCTCGGCGGCGGTAAAAGTCTTACTCCACTGAAAAACCGGTGCGGTTTGGTCGTAATCTGTCACCCCTCTTAAATAGGGTAACGCAGAACTCCAGACATCTTCGACATTTTCCGTGTGTCCGCCGGAAGATGAGTGAAACACCGCTAGAATCGGCTTACCCCTATAAGTCATAATCTGCCCCGAGGTGCTATTTACCGCTTCGTGCGTTGTGGTGAATTCTGAATCTAAACCCTTATAAACCTGTGTGGCGGTAGAGGTATCTAAATCGTAAAAGCGATTGCCGGAAGTGGAGCTTTTATATATGGCGTAGGTGCGGGCGGCTACCGCTTGAGTTTTCAACGCTTCTATCGGCCAAGATGCAACCGCCTCAGCACCCACTACGCTATAGAGATAGGATTCTAAATCGACTAAATTAACGGCGGTGACACCTTGCCCCTGGCGTAATAGCCGGGTTTTCCCCCTATACCATCTGTCTCCTATCCAGACGTAGCCGTCATTTTCTGGCTCGATGATTATCTGACTCGCTTGCCATGTATTGACTCCCACGCCCCTGCCCCTCGCCGTGGCCGTGGTAGCCTGCATCGCCTCGATTTCACCTAAAACTTTGCCCGCCCCATCTTTGATAACCGCAGGTGTAGAGCTTCCTACAGTTATTTGTTGAAGGTTTTTCTTGATGGCTACACGTAGCTCGATCGCCGCCTCTGCTGGTAGGATGAAAGTTAGCCACAACAGGAATACCAACCATCCCCGCTGTTTAGTAAAGGTTAGGAATAGGGTTAATTTATCGGTCATGGAGACTCCTCACACATCAATTAATAATTTTATGCTCGATCGTCTTTTTTGACCAATATTTTCTCGGGAGTGAGGAGATTATTTCTAACTCACTCCTGATTTTTGTTGACTTACTTCTCCACAAAGGCGGTTTCTGAGTCTGTATAAGCTTTCTCTAACAACATAACCCGTCTAGCTTTCTCAGAAAGGGCTAACTTATCCAAACCGTAGGTTAAGAGAGCGTCTACGGAGAATAAACCGGCACCGTTAATGAGGAAGAATAAGAAGCAGGCGGCGTAGATGGCTGAAAGCTCTAGATAGGGAATACTGAAACCGGCTACCTTAATATGATGGTACATCGCCACGCACATAGTACCGAATAATCCTAATGCCGCAGGGCGGGTAAGAAAGCCCAGGGCCACTAAGGGCGCACCGATTAATTCGGTGAATGCGGCTACGTAACTGAAGAAAATCGGGAAGGGTAAACCGATGACTTGCACGTATGCCTGAGCGAAGCTTTCAATATTAGAAAGTTTGTCCAATCCGTTATGAATCATCATAATTCCGACGATAAAGCGTAGGACAGCCCAAGTGGTTTGATTCCAAAGCTCGGGGGCTTGATTCGGTTTTAGGAGTTTAACCAAGAGTTTTGCAGTAGACATGGTGATGAAAAGTAGATAAATAATGGCTTATGGCGTAGATGACACCTCTGCGATCACTTTTGTCTCGGCCTGGTAATGGCTCAACAAAATTAAACGTAGCTTAACACTTATTTATATTTGAGACAACAAAAATTAATATTTTGCCCATTTTTGGCGAACTCTTCTCATAAAACTCGGGTTTTACCGTTGAATTAATTTTCAAACTAATTACAGCATCTTGCATATCAATTAATACCAAATCCGCTTATCATACCCAACAAGAGTGAGAGAAGTGACCAGTGGCTAGTGACTAGTGGCTCTAGTTACTCGCTACTAGCCACTCGCCACTAACCACTCTCTCTGTAAGTGGTCTTTGAAAACAGGATCTTAGTATTACTTCTGTTTTCTATCTCCTCGCTTGATGAATGTGCGGGTTAATCGGGCGGATTGAAAGCGTTGTTGACGGGCTTTTAAGGCTTCGTCTCTTAATTCGTAGAGGTGGGGGTCTCGATCGTAGCTATAATTTTGATGGTCGTAACCGTCATAACCGTAGCTCAAATCTACAACTGGGGCAGTGTTGTTAGAAACTGGCGCAGAGTCGATTCCCGCGTAACCTACTCCCCCACCAGCCCGATTCAAGACTACTGGCTCTTGTGCGGAGCGATAAACTTTTCTCACGCTCTCTTCGTGAGCGAAGTCTACCGTCATATGGTCATCGTATTTCGGTAAGGCTTCTACTTGTTCTTTGCTCACATGATCCGCGTCTACACGATGTTCATTATAATCGATACGAGCGTAGCCGATCGGTAATAATATAGATTTCCCCAGTCCTAAAATACCCGTATTGACCACTAGATAGCGGAAATGTCCGTTTTCATCGACTAAAATGTTATCTACCTTTCCGACTTTCTGCGTATTAGAATACAGTTCATAGCCGATAATATCATCGTCGGCAAAATTGCGATCGTACTCGGAAACAAAATCTTTAATCTTATATAACGCCATAAACTAGCTCCTTTTTCTAATTATCTCTAGCCTAAGAAAATAATTCTCTTATCGTGACCATCAAAGGGAGTGAAACTAACACAATTCATCTGCATCTTTAGAATCATTATAATAAGTTTTTAATTTTTTTTATAATCTGCTTTGGTTGGTTATTTCATAAACCAACCCTGAAACACAACTAATTATGAGTATTTATTAGACCAGTTATCCAAAAGAGTTCGATAACTGGCTTTAGTTTCTCCATCCTCGACAAAAATTTCTAGGCGGACTTTATTACTTTCTTCGGGATGTTGTAAATATAAAATTTTTAAAGCCTCGATCGCTATTTGCAAGGAAGGAAATTCAGCGTTAATCCCAGTTGGTCGTATACCGTTAATCTTCTCCCTACTCAGTTCTACCTCTGCTATATTCTCGATGGAAGTATCAACCCTTTCGATGACGAGTTTTTCACGATTAAGAGGCACTTCTACTATTTCCGTCTCTATCACCTTACGGATAACTATTTCTCCTATCTGGCGTTTCTCCCTATCTACTACCAATCTCTCCGCCAATAGCTGAAAAACCATTTCCTGAGTATACCCGTTAGATTCCATCGCTATAAACCTCCGAATTTTAGATAAAAAAGAGAAAGTAATATCAAATCACTTTCTCTTAGGTACTCGACTATTGATTTTACCTATGACAGTAGAAAGCTACGGATTATTTTTAATCACGGGCTTTCCGTCTACATCTACGGCTAACTCTTCACGGCGTAATTGCTCCTCAGCAGTTACCGTATCTCTCTCTACTGTTTTCTTCACGCTGACTTCCTCTTTTACGAAGGTTTCTTTGCGTACAGTAGCTGTTTCTTCGTACAGTGCCATACGGGCTACTTCCCCTTCTTGAAAATCTGCTTCGGTAGGTGATACCGCCTGCCCCACGTCAGCAGGGGTGCGTCTTTCGATAATTACTTGTTCTTTTTCTACAGGCACGGAGACTCGGGCGGTTTCTGTGGTAACTACCTTACCCACGGTAACATCTCCAGCTTTCTGACGATTTTTATCGGTTACTAAACGTTCTTCGTATAGTTTAATAACCGCGTTATCTTCTTGAGGGGTTTGGTATAGTTTGGCATCCTGTTGGTAGTCGTAACTGCTACGATCATACTTGGGGACAGGTACGGGGGTTGTAGCTGCGGTAGAAGTACCGTCTACTGTACGATAACCGGCTCTTACTCTTTCCTCGTAATCGAAATCTACCACCGTATCTTCGTCGTAGTCGGGTAAATCTTCCACTTGTTCTTTCGTTAAGCCGAGGGCGTGGAGATTATGTTTGCTGTAATCGATTCGGCAACAACCTACGGGTAATAAAACTCTCTTCCCGAATACCCACCAACCAGTATCAATGACAACATATCGTAAACGACCAGTTTCGTCTACTAAAATATCTTGTACCGTGCCGACTTTTTCATTATTAATATCTGCGTAAACATCATATCCTTTGATTTCTTCATTGCCAAAAATATCACGTTTATAATCAGGATTGAAATCCTTAATTTTCATAATACTCATGTTTTTATTCTCCAATTTATATAACTTATCTCATCACTCTTTAAGCTTATCCATTGCCGTAATTAACCGCGTCAACCTTTCGAGATAACCTTTGATATTTCTCCAGAATTAAATAAAAAAATCCTCCTTTATGGGAGGAGCGTAAGGAAGTGAATTAGCAATCAGCTCACGCCAGTAGCGGAGAAGAAATTATCGAACATATTTTGTAGATGAGTTTGATAGATTTCGTCCAGTTGTAGAGCTACGTTATCCCAGCTAAAATAGGAATTAACTCTTTCTTTACCCTGTCTACCCAACTCATCGCGCCAAGCTGGATTGGAAATGATACGATCGATCGCTATCGCTAGAGCAGCATCGTCTTTAGGGGGAAAGAGTAAACCGGTTTGCTCGTTCATGACGGTAAACTGTAAACCTCCTACATTACTAGCGATAACGGGGGTGCCGCTAGCCATCGCCTCAATCGCCACGAGTCCAAAAGGTTCGTAATGACTCGGAACAACGCAGACATCAGCGGCGGCGTAGTAATATGGTAGGATGCTTTGATCTAGTCGTCCAGGGAAAAAAGTACGATCGCTCAAACCTAATTCGGCTACGATACTTTCTATTCTCTCTCTTTCTTTGCCATCGGAGTGACCTGGGCGACTACCGCCGCCGATGATTAATTGTAGGTTGGGGTGTTTATCTAAATCCATGTGCCCCAGCGCTCTAACTATGGTTTCAATACCTTTTCTGGGGTCGAACCTACCCACGTATAGAACTACTTTAGCATCCGGAGCGATGCCGAGAGTTTTTCTACCTTCTTCCCTATTGACTTTGCCGAAGTTAGTAATATCGGTACCGCAAGGGATAATTTTAATTTTACCGTAGGGAGAGACTAAACTCCTCATGTGTTCTTTTTCTTGGGGGCTGGTGGCAACAATTTGATCGGCGGTTTCTAAACAGGTTTTTTCTACACCTAAGCGAGTTCTAGCTATCATTGGAATCGTGCTTACCGATTTATACTTGACCGCGCCTATGGAATGATAAGTGTGTACCATTTTGGTTAGTTGGTGCTTTCTAATTTCCATGCCTACCCAGGAAGAAAGCCAATAATTAGTGTGAACGATCGGATAAATAGTTTGATGTTGATTTTGAAAGTTTAAAAAGTTTTCAACGAATTCGGGTAAGTGGCTAAATAATAAATCTCTCTCGATAAAATCCTGTGGGCCTGCTGTTAGTCGTATAGTCCTGCAACCTGGGCTATGCTCGACAATTTTCTCCTGCTTTGCATCGCTACAACGGGTGAACATATCCACCTGCCATCCTTGTCGTGCTAAAGCTAAACCTACGTTTCTTACATAAACGTTTTGTCCACCAGCTTCTTCTTTCCCTATTTCGATCGCTGGGTCTCCATGTACAGAAATCAAAGCAATCTTTCCTCTTTTCTTATCTAATAACATAGGTTTTATAAAATGAATGTTTTAAGGTTAGTTATAAGCCTAGGCAATCTCCTCTATCTTTCAATCTCGCTGGAGGGGTAAGTTAGATGACATCGGTGTATTACTTTAGTATTAAAATATTGATATAACAAAAGAGATAGGGTTAAAATTAAGAGCTTATCTCTTGGGAGAGAAGTAAATAATCAATATAAAACCGACAATAATAGATAGATAAAAATCGAATTAGTAAATTAAGTTTAGAGGAAACATGATTACAGTAAAACATCAGAGAGCCATAGGAACTTTTTCTAATCGAGCTGATGCGGAACGCGCTTTACAAGAGTTAAAAAGCTCCGGTTTCCCGATGGAGCAAGTATCTATTATCGCTAAAAACCATGATGGCGACGATGTGGCCGGAGTGGAAGTAAAAGAGAAAGTAGGGAATAAAGCCGATGAAGGTGCGATGACAGGAGCCTTAACCGGAGGAACTTTGGGCGGTTTAACAGGTTTATTAGTCGGACTGGGTGCCCTGGCTATACCGGGAATTGGCCCCATCATGTTAGCGGGTGCCGAAGCTACGGCCCTAGCTACTACTTTAGCGGGTGGCGCAATCGGTGCGGCTACCGGCAGTCTCATAGGTGCTTTAGTCGGTTTAGGTATCCCCGAAGAACGTGCTAGAGTTTACAACGAACGAGTTTCTCAAGGTCATTATCTCGTTATCGTTCGCGGCAGTGAAAATCAAATACGTCGCGCCTCAGCTATTCTCAACGGGCGTAACATCCAGGATTTAGGTATCTACGATGTAAATGCAGTCGATAGTCACGATCCCGTAAGGACTGATAGCACAGTCCACACCGCCGCCCCGGTATCCACACCCATCAATGAAGCTCCCGCCCCCAGCTATAGTAACGAAGTTGCCACCTCATCGACAACCACTGCAGCGGACAGTAGCGATGAGCCTAAGGTAGTAATCGTCGATCATCGCGTGTAAATTTATCACACTTAGAGATTAAAATCATGAGAAAATTAACACCCTTTTTCGTTACCAGCTTGTTACTATTCGCCATCGGCGCTTGTACGGATGCTAGAACTAGTCAGCAGGCTCCCGATAATGCCAATCCTCAATCTCAGACTTCGGGCGGCGAACAGACTACCACTCAAGCACCAGGCATTGACGAAGCTCAAGCAACCCATAATGACGGCACTAGCGATGTCCGTAGAGATCAATTAAACTCCGATATTAGAGCCAGAGAACAGCGGAATAATGCCACAGGCGGCGACGCGATGAGGGATGATGGGGATTTAGAAAGCGAGGTACGTAGTAAATTAGAGGCTAATCTTCCCGCCAGCGCTCTCACCGTAGACGCTCAAAACGGAGTGGTTTCCATCTCGGGCACCGTGCCCACTCAAGAACAGTACGAGCGCATAGAACCACTTGCTAAAGAAATCAAAGGCGTTCAGAACCTTACCATCGATGTTCAAGTAGCTCAAGCAACCAATAAATAGACTTCGATCGTTTTTAGCTAGCATCTCCCCGACTCAGGGGGAGATTTTCTTTTAGTAGGCTAGGGTTTCTAACGTTTCTCGCAGATAGGAAACCACCTTATCGTCTAATTGCTTATCGGATGTGGACGATTGAGCATCGGATTCGATCACTTGTTCTTCTTGCCAGCACTTAAAACCCGAGCTTGTAGCTATAGCCTGTTTTAAGCCTTCCCAAACCGCTTGACTAGTTTCGTTATTAGACATAGAGAGACTTGACATTTTAACCCCGTGTGGCAGTGAATTACTTATAGAATAGCCTAAGAATCTGTAACAATTTTGCAACTAAAGACACAATTAAGAATTATTTTTTCCAATAGGAACTATTTACTCGAAAATTAATCGGCGAAATTACTCAGGATGTGTATGTTAGATTCCGAATGGCGATCGGCTTTCATTAAAACTAACGGTATTAACCTCCATTATATCTCTAAAGGTAGAGGGGAATTGATGTTATTTCTACATGGGTTCCCTGAATTCTGGTACTCGTGGCGGCATCAAATCGAGGAATTTGGAGGGGATTATCACACGGTAGCTTTAGACTTACGCGGCTATAACAGGAGTGATAAACCTCCTCTCACTAAAGATTATGCCATAAGTCAACTGCTTTTAGATATAAAAGGGGCAATCGAGGCTTTAGGATACGATCGATGTATTTTGGTGGGGCACGATTGGGGGGGTGCCATAGCCTGGAATTTCGCCTATCGATACCCTGAGTTAGTTGAAAAATTAATTATTCTCAATCTGCCCCATCCGGTTTTATTCTGGCGCGGGCTGATGACACCGCAACAACTAAGGAAAAGTTGGTATATTTTCTTCTTCCAATTGCCCTACTTGCCGGAATTGATAATTAAGTCTAATAACTACGAATTAATAGGTAAAGCTTTTTCAGAGATGGCTATAGATAAGAGCGCTTTTCGTCCCGAAGATATACAAGCTTATAAAGACGCTGCCAGGGAGCCAGGCGCGTTAACAGCGATGCTCAATTACTATCGCAATATTTTTAACTCAGGAGTTTTAAACGCCCCCGAAACGCAGAAAAAATTAACCATCCCCACCCTCATGATCTGGGGAGAAAACGATACAGCATTGGGAAAAGAGCTAACCTATGGAACCGAGAGATATGTGGAGGATATAACCATAAAATATATCCCCAATTGTAGCCACTGGGTACAACAAGAACAACCTCAACTAGTGAATAAATACATACGGGAGTTTTTACAAAGAGAAGAGAGGGAAGAGTAGTGACGAGGTTCCTGTCTTCTCTATTCTCACCCATCTTAAATTATGGCTATTGCCCTAAAGGATTAAAATTGTTATAACTAAAGAGTTATTTAGCATCAGCCTTATCCTGTGTGGTTGAATCGAGTCAATCAGTGGGCTAACGAGCGTTCTCTAGCCCTTTTAAAAGATGCTTACTCTAGGGCGAAAGTAATTAAAGCCATAGAGGATAAACATTTTGGCGGGGGAAAAATTGCTCCATCTCAAGCCCGGAGCAAAAGTCTGTACGATTATTTTAAAAGTATCCTAGCCAGGGAGTTGTTACAGATTCGCTTAAATTTAACTCAATTTAGAGTTTTGAATGTCACTGGACATAAAAATGAACAAGAGAGGGAAATATTAGAAAATTTACAATTCATAGAAGATGTCATCGGTAAGTATCGAATCACAGATGAAGAACTAAACGTATCAACTACTCTAAGTTTACCGCCGGTAAACGGTCAATTTTTCTCCTCTAACTCGGTAGAAGGCGTGGGCAAAGCTAACAACTCGAACCCAAAATTATTTTTCGAGTTACCGAAGCGAATTACCCCAGAATACGAAGTAAAAGTTATCGAACAATTAAGAATAATTGAAAAGCAGAGAGGCATTACTATTCGTTATCTAGCTCTCTTAATAATAGTGCCATTCATAGTGCAGTGGTTATCGAGAGATTTTATCTATTTACCGATAATTGAAAGATTTAAAATCGATTTATCAAAACCGAATGAATTGTATATAAATCAGGAAGTGGGAGAGAGATTATTACAAAACATGGCAAAACAGAAAGAAATTTATGAAATCAAAGAGTTACTGGGGATCATTCCGTCCGAATCGCCGACTCTTAAGAGAGAGTTTTTGCAAGAGAGGGCGAGGGAGTTGGTAAAAGAAGCCGCCAGGGAGAGTCAGCGAGGACTGGGGAACCTTTTAGCAGACCTAACCGCCCTAGGATCGTTTACGAGTGTGATTTATTTAGGGAGGAGACAATTTAGAGTTATGCGAGAATATATCAATAGATACTTTCTTGGGTTAAATGATGTTACCAAAGTGTTCATTTTTATGCTGATAACTGATATGTTTGTAGGGTTCCACTCTGTAGAGGGGTGGGAAGTGATCCTGAACAGTCTCTTTCAACACTTTGGCTTACCGGAAAGTAGAAATTTCAATTACGTATTTATCGCTACCGTACCGGTGATCCTCGATTGTTTCTTAAAATTATTAATATTTAACTATCTCACTCGTAAGTCACCCACTTCCGTCGCCATTTTAGAAAAAATGAATCAGTAAATCTATGGTATTTAATATAGCGGAGCTATTTATCAAAAGGCCGATTTTAACCAGTGTATGTACGATTCTCATCGTACTGATCGGTTTAATCGCCATCCCTTTCTTACCCCTGGAAAAACTGCCAGACATGGCTTTTAAACAGGTTACAGTTTCCGCCAACTACCTTGGTACAGACGCGAAAACCGTAGAGGAGAACGTCACAACCGTACTGGAGCAACAGATCAACGGGACGGAACAGGTGGTTTATATGGAGTCCCAGAGCGATAACACTGGTAACGGGTCGGTAAAAGTATTCTTTCCCGTAGAAATGGATAGGAATATCGCTCAGGTACTGGTACAGAATCAGGTTTCGATCGCGCAGTCGAGTTTACCGTCGGAGGTAGTCCGCAACGGGGTTATCACTCAGAAGCAATCACCCACCGTAACTATCGCTTACGGGGTATACTCGGACAAAGGGGCCGATGGCAAGCCCATATATGACACAATATTCTTGAGTAACTACGTAAATCGGGTTATCGACCAGGAAATCAAGAAGATAGAGGGTATAGGCAGTACCCTGATAGTCGGTCAGAGACAGTACGCCATGAGAATCTGGCTCAACCCTGACGCTCTCGCTGCCCGGGGCGTATCCGTAGCCGAGGTTAACGCCGCTATCAATGAGCAGAACATACAGGTAGGGGGTGGTAGAATCGGTCAGGCTCCCACCGATAGCTCTCAAGATTTTGAAATAGCTATCCGCGCCGTCGGCAGAATCGTCACCGCAGAAGACGCAGAAAATATCGTCGTCAAGGTGGGAGACAACGGCGCCCTAATACGCATTAAAGATGTAGGTAGGGCGGAAGTCGGCGCTCAGGATTATAGTAGTTCCGCTTACTTCGACGGCAATCCCGGGGTAGCTTACGTAATCTATCAGTTACCTGGAACGAACGCCTGGAATACAGCCTCTTTAATCCGGCAGAAAATTGATGAATTAAGGAAAGATTTCCCGCCTGGGTTAAACGCGACTATCACCATTGATAGTACCGATTTCGTTTCCGCCTCTCTAGAAGAAGCCTTCGGCACTTTGATCGAGGCGATTCTGCTGGTAGTTCTGGTAATCTTCGTCTTCCTGCAGGACTGGCGGGTAACACTGATTCCCGCGATCGCCATTCCAGTATCTTTAATCGGTACGATGGCTATAGTATTGGCCCTGGGCTACACCCTCAATAACTTGACCCTATTCGCCATCATCCTCGCCACTGGGTTAGTAGTAGATGACGGTATCGTCGTCGTAGAAGCCGTATCGGAAAAGTTACGGCAGGGGATGCGCCCGACGCAGGCAGCACTCGACGCGATGGGGGAACTGAGTTCGGCGGTTATTGCCAGTAGTTTAGTGTTACTGGCGGTATTCATCCCCGTTACCTTCTTCCCGGGCACCACGGGGATCGTTTATAAACAATTTGCCATCGTCATTGTCGCCTCGATCGTCATTTCCACCTTCAACGCCCTATCTTTCTCTCCTAGTATGGCGGCGATCATCATGCAACCGCCCCAGCGAACTAACGGGCCGCTCGGAGCATTTTTCGATATTTTTAACAGGTTCTTTGATGCCTTAAAAGCCGGTTACGGCAGAATAGTAGAGTTTCTCATCCGGGTTCGCTATGTAGTATTCCTCATTTTCATAGCCGGTCTCGTCTGTACGGGCATAATTTACACCACCACCCCCCAAGGTTTCATTCCTGAGGAAGACCAAGGCTACGGATTCATCTTGGTACAGGCACCCGCTGGAGTATCTCTTAACTATACTGATGGGGCAGTAAGAGAAATCGGGGAAAAAGTTCTCAGTAAAATACCCGAGATAGAACACTATTTGGGTATGTCTGGTTTCGGTTTCGCAGGTACTAACACCAACTTGGGGCTATTCTTCATCAAGTTCAAGAATTGGGCTGAAAGACCTTTGCCCGCCCAAACCGCCTTCGGAGTGTTGAGAACCATCAACGCCCAACTAAGACAAAACATCGCCGGAGTGAGGGCAATCGCGGCTAACGCCCCACCAGTAGACGGCCTCAGTTCTACCGGTGGTTTCGAGATGTACATCCAGAGTCGGGGGGATGCACCAGTAGAAGCCCTGGCGGATAACGTGCGTCGGGTGATGGCGGAGGCTAACAAACGCCCCGAACTCACGGGGATCTTCACTCAATTCGTTTTCGATAGCCCCATGTTAGAGGTGTCGGTAGATCGTAACAAGCTCAAAGCGCAAAATGTCGATATGCGGGATGTGTTCGCCACCTTGCAAACCTATCTCGGTTCGAGTTACGTCAACCAATTCATCCTCGGCGGCCGTCTCTATCGAGTTTTCACGCAAGCTGACAGTCAGTATCGCTCTAACCCGCAGGATATTAATAAATTTTATGTGCAATCGCTCAGTGGTGGCAGCGTACCCCTCTCGGCGTTGGTAAATATCAGACAGTTTACCTATCCCCCCATCACCTATCGATTTAACCTCTACCCCGCGATCAAGATCCAGGGCGGCCCCGCCCCCGGCTATAGTTCCGGACAGGCCTTGATAGCGATGGAAGAAGTAGCCCAAAAGGTACTACAACCCGGTTTCAGTTATGCTTGGACGGGTACGGCTTTCCAAGAAAGGTCAGCCGGCGGAGCCGCGCCGATCATCTTCGGTTTAGCCTTCCTGGTAGTGTTCCTGGTACTAGCCGCCCAATACGAGAGTTATGTTGACCCGACAATCATCATGATCACCGTACCCCTGGCGATTCTCGGAGCCTTAGGCGCTCTAGTACTGCGAGCCAATACGATCCAGGTAGGAACGGTGTTCCCGACGCTCAATAACGATATGTACGCCCAGGTAGCGTTAGTAATGTTGATCGGTCTGGCTGCCAAGAATGCGATTTTAATCGTAGAATTCGCCAACCAGTCGCGGGCGGTGGGGATGGACATCCGGCAATCCGCCGTCAGGGCTTCATCGGAACGTCTAAGACCTATTTTAATGACTGCCTTCTCCGGTATCCTCGGCTTCTTCCCCTTACTGGTAGCCTCCGGCGCGGGGGCAATGAGCCGCTGGTCATTGGGTACGGCGCTATTCGGCGGTTATACCATCTCCACCATTTTAAGCCTGTTCCTGGTGCCGGTTCTGTACGTGATCATCAAGGACTTCGAGGATAGCTTCCTCAAAGGCAACAAAAAAGGCGGCGGTAAATCTAAACCTCCGAGTTCCGGTACTCCGAGCCTGCCTCTAGAGCCGGATCACGACGCTGGAAAGTCTACGGTGGAAGAGCAATCGATTCCTAGCTTGAAAATGTCGGAACAAAATGAATAGCCCCACTATCTAATAGAAGTCAAGAGTCGGGAATAGGGATGAGAGAGTAGGGAGTTGTTGTTAATTCCGATTCCCGACTCCCGATTCCCGATTGTTATCGCCCGAAGTTAGTAACTTTAATTTCCCTCAAATTTATGGAAACATCTCTACCCGACATCACTAAAAAACTGTTCCAGGCTAAAAAAGATACAAATATAAGTTTTCAGGATCTGGAAAATCTTCTCGGCAGAGATGAAGTCTGGATAGCAGCCCTCTTCTACCGTCAGGCTACCGCCTCAGAAGAGGAAGCCAGTAAACTCGTCTCCGCTCTCGGCCTCGGGCCAGAAGTGGCTAAGGAACTCATGGAATATCCGACGAAAGGACTCGGGCCGATCGTCCCCACAGACCCTTTAATCTACCGTTTTTACGAGATCATGCAGGTTTACGGTCTACCTTTAAAAGCTGTGATTCAGGAAAAATTCGGCGATGGGATCATGAGCGCGATCGACTTCACTTTAGATGTGGAAAAAGAAGAAGATCCTAAAGGAGATAGGGTTAAATTGATCATGTCAGGGAAATTTTTACCCTACAAAAAATGGTAATCTTAACTTAATGATAAATATCTATAGGTAATTTAACAAAAATTCATACCCTATTTGTTAGCCTATTTAGTATTTATTCATACTGAAAGCCAATATTTACTCGGAGTATAAATTAAGTAAATGCCTCTTCAGTAAATATTGGTAATTTTATGAAAACCGCCCCTTTCTCCGATGAAGTAGCCTTTAGAATCGCCTTAGCAACGAGAAGTTTACCTGGCTTAGGCATAAGTGATTTAATCCAAGCCTTACAAAAAAACCTCGGTGACGATATTAGTGAAGATTCCCTGAGTAAAATTACAGTTACTAACTTAAAAACCGCCGTAGGACAAACTTACAATTTAGATGGTGAAGAAGATGGAGAAGATTCTCGCTTTTCTTTGGGACAATTAAAAGAAGCGGTGCGATTATTATGGGGAGAAACGCCCGCCGATGATGAGACTGCTTTAAACATTAAACCTTATGTAGAAGGAGAAATACCCGACTCAATCCGCGTAGCTCTAGCTTCTAACTCTCTCGATCAACTCGATGGACATTTCGGGTCGTGTACTCAGTTTTTAGTCTATCAAGTCTCCGCTACAGATAAGAGATTGATAGATGTACGCTCTACCTCAGAAGCCGAGAGCGCCGAAGATAAAAACGCTTTCAGGGCGAGTTTAATTAAGGATTGTCACGTTTTATATGTAGTATCTATAGGTGGCCCCGCTGCCGCTAAAGTGATTAAAGCTGGTATCTATCCGATGAAGATAGTAGAAGGTGGTACGGCAGAAGCCGCGTTAGAAAATTTACAGAAAGTTATGGCTACTTCTCCCCCGCCCTGGCTCGCTAAAATTCTCGGCGTATCGGCGCAGGAGAGAGTCAAAAATTATAAAGCGCAGTCTTAGAAAGGGAATCGGGAGTTGGGGGTTGTGCATTAAAAGATTGTGGGATAGCAAACTAAATCATTCCAACTCCAAC
>CAZUVR010000062.1:0-21866 GCA_964623815.1 uncultured bacterium
GTGTAAAAGCTTTTCTCACTCCTCTCTTCTCTTAACTCATTTCTGATCGCTATAGTTATTTTTGACAATATTATTCCTCCTACCCAGAATCTTGAAAATGCACTCGTAGGTGTTATCTTTTTTCTAAGATTCATAGCAAATCAATGCTAGGGAGAAATTTTCTTATGCAATTAACTCATTAAAGTTTTAAAGATTCTATTCTCACTAATAACCAACCACTCACTAATAAGTGTATTTTTTGTTTTTTAAACAGATAAAAAATGGTTTTGTGTATGGGCTTTAGTTATTCTTACTCATAAGAATAAGTCTACCACAAACTTTACAATAAAAAATCCTAAAAATCAACCAAGCCATTTTTAAAAATACCGTGATTTTGTCGAAAATCTGGATATTAATCCTAGTATTTTTGAAAATACGTTCAAATATGTAGAATTTAAAAATATCTCTTGACAAAAGATGGTGAGGATATAAAGCGGACTAGACAGTTATCAAAAGCATTTATTATGGTGATCCGTAACAATAATAGTAAAGATTTATTAAGATAAAATTAGAAAACAAACTAAAAAAGTTAGATTGAGCGGCAAAACAAGACGCTAGCCATCAAGAAGTAATAATGGTAAAATGGGCAGCGCAAAATTAATTCTTTTTCGGGTGGAGAAAAGCAGGACATCCATATTCTCTTATTGCCCTTCCTTAGTTCATTCACCAACGCCGAAAAATATACCCCAGATGGGTATCTGGGGTAAGCTATCTTAAACTAAAGGCCCTGCCTTACGGGCTGCCGCCGCTTCATCGGGATGAATACCGAGACGGGTGAGGTTGAGACGGCCCTTACTATCGATTTCTCGAACTTTAACCACCACTTCATCACCTACGGCTAATTCATCTTCCACCTTACCGACGCGGCCCTCCGCTAACTGGGAGATATGAATCATTCCCTCCTTACCGGGCATAACTTCCACGAAAGCCCCTATTTGAATTATGCGAGTGACGCGACCTAAATAAACCTCTCCTTCATGCAGCTTCTTGGTCATGTTATAGATCAGTTTCTTCGCTTTCTCGGCGTTATCCGCATCGGTAGAGGAAATCGTCACCGTACCATCGTCATCGATGTCGATTTTCGTGCCAGTTTGCTCGGTGATGCCCTTAACGGTTTTACCACCGGGCCCGATGACCAAACCAATTAAATCCGGATCGATTTTGATTGTTAAAAGACGCGGAGCGAAGGGCGATAACTGCGGGCGGGGTTCGGAGATGGTAGCCAGCATCTTCTCTAAAATATGCTGACGGGCGGGCTTAGCCTGTTGAATCGCTTTCGCCACCACATTCATCGATAAACCGGTTATCTTCATATCCATCTGTAGGGCGGTGATACCGGCATCGGTGCCAGCCACCTTGAAATCCATATCCCCTAAGAAGTCTTCGATACCTTGAATATCGGTGAGAATCCGCACCTCATCGCCTTCTTTGATTAATCCCATCGCTGCGCCGCTGACGGGCTTGATAATGGGTACTCCGGCATCCATCAGAGCTAGAGTGGAGCCACACACCGAACCCATCGAAGTAGAGCCGTTAGATGATAGAACTTCCGACACTACCCGCAACACATATGGGAATTCGGATTGGGGGGGTAATACAGGGGTTAAAGCCCTTTCCGCTAGAGCGCCGTGCCCGATTTCCCGTCGCCCTGGAGAGCGGAGGGGGCGCGTTTCTCCCACCGAATAGGGAGGAAAATTGTAGTGATGGAGATAGCGTTTTTCATCTTCCGGGTTGAGATCATCGGCTAACTCTTGCGCGTCTCCTGGTGTACCGAGGGTGGCGAGGGATAGGACTTGTGTTAAGCCGCGATTGAATAAACCGCTACCGTGAACCCGGGCGGGTAATACGCCTACTTTGCAACTGATAGGACGCACTTCATCGAGTTTCCTGCCGTCTACCCGCACCCCATCTTCTATGATCTGAGCCCGCATCAGTTTTTTCGTCAGACTCTTGAACAGATTCGGGAGGAGTTTTTCATCTTCTTGGGTACTGACTCGAATCGGGGAATCTTCCGGCAGTTGGGCGATCGCTTCTTTTACCTTCGTTTCAACTACGTCCAGGGCTTCATCCCTGCCATTCTTGCCGAGATCGAACTGGGAGAGAATCTGTTTGATTTCCGCTTTCGCTCCGGCGGCGATAAACTCTCTCACTGCCTCATTTTCTTGAGGCGGCTCGGCGGTGACGAGTTGTAGCCCTAATTCCGCCATGATTTCTTTCTGGGCGGCGATTAAATCTCTCACCGCCTCATAACCGAAATCGATGGCCTCTATAATGTCCTGTTCGGGTAATTGATTGGCTCCGGCTTCCACCATCACCACCCCATCCGGGGTGCCGGCTACGACTAAATCCAAGTCCCCGTTATTGATTTCCCGATAGGTGGGATTGATGACGAAATCATCCCCCACCAAACCTACTCTCACCGCCGCCATCGGGCCGAGGAAGGGGATTCCCGCCAGGATTACGGCGACGGAGGCACCCGTTACCGCAAGAACGTCTGGGGGTACTTCTTCATCTAAAGAGAGCGTGGTGGCTACTATCTGAATGTCGTTCCTCAGCCATTGGGGAAATAGGGGTCGGAGGGGTCGATCGATCAAGCGACTGGTCAGAATTACTTTCTCTGGCGGACGACCTTCTCTTCTTAAGAATCCTCCTGGAATTCTTCCCGCAGCGTAGAGCCTCTCTTCATAATCCACCGTGAGGGGTAAAAAGTCTATTCCTTCTCTCGCTGAGGATGCCGTAGCCGTTACTAAAACTGATGTCTCACCTGACTCGATCAATACACTTCCCCCTGCTTGCGGGGCTAACAACCCTATCTTGAGTCTAATATCCCGTCCATCGAAGGATATTGACTTATTAAATTCTTCCATTCGCTGTCTTATTCCTTTATCTCACTTTTCTCTTTCTATGAGCGATCCTAACATTATTTACATCCCTTATGACTTTTATTTGTCATGCTTCAAAAATTAACTTTTTTAAACAGACATCTATAAACGGGCTGATTCTTGGTTAGCGTTGCTATTTCTCTTTCCGTGGGCACTGGAAATATACTTTTTTCTAATGGACACTCATTTTTTTTAAATGCTGGATTGAGTTGGAACTTATTTTCCATTTCTAAAGCAATTTCTTTTACATCTGATTGAAGAAACACAACCGTTCCTGGTTCTAAACAAAAGGCTAAAGCATTGACTAGATTGCTTTGTACAACACGACGCGGCATATGACGACGTTTAAACCAAGGGTCAGGAAATTGAATACTTACACAAATTAATTTGCTCGGTAAAGTTCGGAGTAAATCTTGCGGAGCGATATTAATATTACCAGAAATAAACGCCAAATTATATAAGTTTAAATCTTTAGCTTGTTGATTGGCTTCAATAACTAAAGGCTCTCGAATTTCCAGACCTAAAAAGTTAATATCTGGAAATAACGAGGCCATTTGTAGGAGAAATTTGCCCCGGGCACAACCGATGTCTAAATGTATCGGGCGACTAATATCACCGTAAATCTCGCTCCAAGAAGGGGGAACAATTGCGGTACGATATTTATGGCTAAGCGGATTGACGTGTTGACGGACGCGAACTCTGGCCATAATTCTCCTAAAAAATGTATTCAATTAACGGGATAGTTGTAATGAATTTTCGTTTTGCTATCATCAGCGATCCTCATATAGCTCTACCTGAAACGATTTGGACGCACTCGAACCGGTTCCATCTCGTGGAAGTTAGTATACCCGCCCTGCAACTCGTCTTTGATCGTTTACTGAATCTCGATCTAGATTTTATTTTACTGCCTGGGGATCTCACTCAAGACGGTGAACCAGAAAATCACGCTTGGCTGAGCTACCGTCTCGCCTCCCTACCTTTTCCCGCCTACGTTATCCCGGGTAATCATGATGTTTTGACCCCCTTACCTACGGACAAAAATATCGGCTTGTCTCAATTTCCCTCTTACTATCGCTCTTGCGGCTATAACGATACCGAACAATTGTATTATTACAGACAAATACTTCCTGGGGTAATCTTAATCGGTTTAAATTCTAATAATTTTGACGAGCTAGGTAGACAAATCGGTTATATAGACGAAGAACAATTAAACTGGCTATCGGAAATATTACCCGGTTTTAAAAATCAATTGGTCATGGTGATGATACATCATAACGTGATCGAACATTTACCCGGTCAATCAGAGCATGAATTGGGTAAACGCTATATGCTAACTAACGCCCCGGCTCTGTTATCTATTCTCAAAAAATACGGGGTCAGGTTAATTTTTACCGGACATCTCCACGTACAAGATATAGTCTGCGAGTCGGGAATTTATGAAATTACCACCGGTTCTTTAGTTAGTTATCCCCATCCCTATAGAATTGTAGAAGTAAGCCAACAAGGTGATAATCTAAGCTTAAATATTCAATCTCATCGAGTCGAGAGCCTTCCCGGCTGGGAAACCTTACCCCAAGTATCACGGCAGTGGATGGCCGATCGCTCTTTCCCCTTCATGATCCGTCTCCTCACCACCCATCCCCTCTATCTTCCCCTGTCGGAAGCCGAGAAATTAGCGCCGCAATTACGCTATTTTTGGTCGGACGTAGCTGAGGGAGATAAAGATTTTGACTTCGTCGATTTTCCCATCGGGGTGCGTGAATATTTTAGAACTTTCGGCGCGATCGATCCTCAAGGTCAACCCAATCCGATTGATAATAATACTTGTTTAATCATCAACCAACCATGAAAAACTCAAAGCGAAAAATCATCTCTGTTTTTCTCATTACTTGTTTACTTATAATCTTGTCTATAGTTGGTTGGCAATATCAAACATCCGGTCAAAATCAACTAACTTTAGAAAGGGCGGGATTGACTCTAGAGAAAGTAAGTGATGGTATTTACGCTTTGATTTCAAGCACAGATTTCCCGCCTAAAGATGTCAAAAAAATAGCGATTTGTAATGGCGGAATAATTATCGGGGATGAGGGAATATTAGTGATCGATCCCTTTCAAAATAAAGAATTAGGGGAATTATTATTATCTACCGCAGCCGGATTGAGCGATCGACCCCTGCGCTACGTGGTCAATACTCACTATCACTTCGACCATACCGGAGGTAACACAGCCATAGCCGAAGGCACTCCTATTATCGGACGGGGGCAGATCAAGGAATTCATGCTTCAGAAAAATAGTCAGGTAGACCCGAATCCGAATCCACCCGAAGTTATCCTCAACGGTGAGAGTACGATCTGGTTAGGCGAGAGAAAAATAATCTTACAAGAAGTTGAGGGACACTCGGGAGGCACTGATCTGATTCTTTACGTACCCGATGCCGATACACTGTTCGCGGGTGATATTTTATTTAATAAGCGTATTCCCTATGTGGCGGACGGTAATATTAAACAATGGCAGAATAGCTTAGATAAAATGATCAATAACTATAGCAATGCCAAAATCGTTCCCGGTCACGGTGCCGTCAGCGATATAGGGTCGGTGAAAGAGTTAAGATCCTATTTTGGCGACTTAGAGAAATTGGCTCTGACTTGGAAACAAGAAGGACTTAGTAAAGAATCAGCACTAAAAAATAGTGCTAGTATCCCCGTCGCCTATGAGAATTATAAATTTCAGGCTCTCTATCCCAGTAATCTAGAAACAGCTTATCAACAGATCACTTTAGGAAAATAAATTAACTATGGCTAAAACAGAAACTAATGAGCGGAGAGTATTCCTTTTAGAATTTGAAAAGCCGCTATACGAATTAGAATCGAGGATAGAGCAGATCCGTCAACTAGCCGAGGAAAACGGTGTCGATGTTTCCGAACAGATCAGCCAATTAGAGGAACGTAGCGAGGGTTTGAGAAAGGAGATTTTTAATAATCTCACCCCTTCCCAACGTTTACAACTAGCTCGTCATCCCCGTCGCCCCAGTACCCTCGATTATATTCAGGCTATGACCGATGAATGGTTTGAGCTACACGGGGATAGGGGGGGTTACGACGATCCCGCTCTGGTGGGGGGTGTCGCCCGTTTAAACGGTCGTCCCGTGGTAATTTTAGGGCATCAGAAAGGGAGAGATACAAAAGATAACGTGGCGAGAAATTTCGGCATGGCGGCCCCCGGAGGTTATCGTAAGGCTATGCGCTTGATGGAACACGCCGATAGCTTTAATATGCCTATACTCACCTTCATCGATACTCCTGGGGCTTGGGCGGGAGTGGAAGCGGAAGAATTAGGACAGGGGGAAGCGATCGCTTTTAACCTACGGGAGATGTTTAATCTACAGGTTCCGATTATTTGTACTGTTATTGGCGAAGGTGGTTCTGGTGGGGCGCTGGGGATCGGAGTGGGCGATCGGTTGTTAATGTTAGAACATTCTGTCTATACGGTGGCGACTCCCGAAGCCTGCGCCGCCATCCTCTGGAAAGATGCCAAAAAATCTGATCAGGCGGCGGTGGCGTTAAAAATTACCTCTAAGGATCTGAAGAATTTAGGCTTGATCGATGAGATTATCGAGGAACCATCGCGGGGGGCCCACTCCGATCCTTTGGGGGCGGCGGCGCGGTTGAAAGAAGCGATCATCAAACATTTAGAGACTCTTTCTTCTCTAGCCCCCCAAACCCGTTGTGATCTTCGCTATCAAAAGTTCCGCAATATGGGGGAATATTTAGAGGTGGGACTTTAGAAATGTTAACAATTCACCCTTTAGAATAGACATCTCCATAAGCTGTTCAGCCTTTAATTTTTTTGACTGAAAGCCTTGCTACAAGGAGTCAACATCAAAAAACACTTTTTGATAACAGGATTTCCTATAATCCTGTCAAAGACTGTTGTTTGTCCATTGTCAGTTAATTTTTCTTATTGCTCTGAGTAATTACGTTATCCCGAAAGGTGATAATGGAATCATGACACATTGTAACAATTCTTAAAATAATGGCTAGAGACTTAAGGGGATTCATCAAACTACTAGAAGAAAGGGGACAACTACGCCGCATCACCTCGCTAGTCGATTCAGATTTAGAAATAGCGGAAATCTCGAACCGAATGTTACAAGTAGGCGGCCCGGCGTTGCTATTTGAAAACGTTAAGGGCGCGGAGTTTCCCGTTGCCGTCAACCTCATGGGCACGGTGGAACGTATCTGCTGGGCGATGAATATGCAGAAGCCCGAAGAATTGGAAGATTTGGGTAAGAAATTAGCTTTACTGCAACAACCGAAGCCACCGAAAAAAATTTCTCAGGCCGTGGATTTCGGTAAGGTGCTTTTTGACGTTTTGAAAGCCAAGCCAGGGCGTAATTTCTTCCCGCCCTGTCAGCAGGTAGTTTTTACCGGTGATGACGTAGATTTAGAGAAAATCCCCATGATCCGCCCCTATCCAAAAGACGCGGGTAAGATTATCACTTTAGGCCTGGTGATTACTAGAGACTGCGAAACAGGTACTCCTAATGTGGGAGTGTACCGTCTGCAATTGCAGTCTAAAAATACCATGACAGTACATTGGTTATCAGTTCGGGGCGGAGCTAGACATTTAAGGAAAGCCGCCGAAAAGGGGAAAAAACTGGAAATAGCTATAGCTTTAGGCGTTGACCCCTTAATCATTATGGCGGCGGCGACTCCCATACCGGTAGACCTGTCTGAGTGGTTATTCGCCGGTTTATACGGAGGCTCGGGGGTACAGTTAGCTAAGTGTAAAACGGTAGATTTAGAAGTACCGGCGGATTCGGAAATAGTTTTAGAAGGTACGATTACCCCTGGGGAAGTTTTACCCGACGGGCCTTTCGGGGATCATATGGGTTATTACGGCGGTGTGGAAGATTCACCTCTAGTGCGTTTCCACTGTATGACTCACCGCCAAAATCCTATATATTTAACTACCTTCAGCGGCCGTCCACCCAAGGAAGAGGCGATGATGGCGATCGCGCTTAACCGCATCTACACCCCTATCCTCAGGCAACAGGTTTCGGAGATTACTGATTTCTTCCTACCAATGGAGGCTCTGAGTTATAAAGCGGCGATTATCTCGATCGATAAAGCGTATCCCGGGCAGGCTCGCCGGGCCGCCTTAGCCTTCTGGAGTGCCTTGCCTCAATTCACTTACACCAAATTCGTCATCGTCGTAGACAAGGATATTAATATCCGCGATCCCCGTCAAGTGGTATGGGCTATCAGTTCTAAAGTAGATCCGAACCGCGATGTATTTATTCTTCCCGATACTCCTTTCGATAGTTTAGACTTCGCAAGTGAAAAGATAGGATTAGGGGGTCGGATGGGAATCGATGCCACTACGAAAATGTATCCGGAGACTAACCACGAATGGGGTGAAGCTCTCGAATCAGATGCGGATGTGGCGGCGATGGTTTCTCGCCGTTGGGCCGAATACGGTTTGGCGGATTTGAATTTAGAGGCTGTCGATGCCAATAAATTTGGTTACGAGATTCTTTAAGTTTTTTGTTAAGACTTGCCGACAATCGGGGTAAAGTGTAAAAATAGATACAGAAATAGATTGTTTTATTTTCTCACTCATTTAAAATCTGTTTAACAGGCGTGTATCGGAGTTAAGTGATATGACTTTAATGTATCGTGGCGTGGATTACGAAAGAGCTTTTTCGCCCCTAGAAGTTACGGAAGGGGAAATTATGGGTAAATATAGGGGACAAGATGTTAATTATCGCTACCCCCGCCATATCCCTCAACTACAATGTAAACCCTACCGTCAATATCGGGGTGTGAAACACGGTGTCGGCTATATGCTCGATGAGGTATTCGCCTCAAATGCCTGTCCGGTAGTTCACACGAAGGCGACGAAAATAGTAGATGAATCGGTTGATTTAGTCCATCTAGAAAATATCCGTCGTCGTCTTGAACTGCGTCTACAAGTGGCTCAAGAAAGGGGCGATGAAAGTTTAGTCCATCTATTAAAGCAAGAGTCTAAAGCTCTGGCGTTGAATCTCTAGAGGCTAAGAGAGGAAATATAACCTTAAATATCCGACGAGTTTAAATTAATAGCTTGCTCTTGCTCTAAAACTCGACGATAACAGGGGTGTGATCGCTAGGTTTTTCTCCCTGGCGCGGCCCCTTATCGATGATGCAACTTAAGGCTCGATCGTACAGTCCTGGCGTGAGATAATGGTGATCAATACGCCAGCCCCGATCGTATTTAAAACCCCCGGCGCGATAATCCCACCAGCTATAATGTCCCGTTTCTTGAGTAAATTTTCTCAAGGCATCTTTGAGGCCTATTTCTAACACTCTATTAAGAGCGTCTCTCTCTGCTTGTGTAGCCATAACAGATTTTTCTTTACCCTTCGGATTATATATATCTCTGTCTTCTAGAGCTATATTAAAATCGCCGCAGACGCATAATTCATTCTCTGCTTTTAACTGGGTTAAATAGTCCTTTAAAACCCCCAACCAAGTTAACTTATATGCGTACTTATCGCTTTCTATATCGGCACCATTAGGCACGTATAAATTAACTATACGGATATTATCTATAACTCCGGTAATCGCCCGTTTTTGCTCGTCTAATTCTTGGGCTATAGCCGTACCCAATACAGGGCTAAACCCCATATATATATCGGTCATCGGCTGACGGCTGAATATAGCTACCCCGTTGTAGGCTTTCTGGCCGTAAATATAAACGTGATAGCCTAAAGACTCGAAATGATTTATAGGAAAATCCTTATCGATGACTTTTGTTTCCTGTAAGCACACTACATCTATATCCTTATGTGTTAACCAATCGGTGACAGCAGAGAGCCTAGTGCGAATAGAATTTACATTCCAAGTAGCTACTTTCATTTGCTTTTTACATCAGTAACTCGCCAACTTAGTTTCAGATTAACCCAAAAATTCCACAGAGTTACAATAGCGATTGCTAGTAAATTAGCGATATAACGATTCATTCCGAATATATTGAAAAATATATTTAAAAAGAAAACATTGAGAATCAATCCCACCAGACAGATGAGATTGAACTTGAGGAATCGTTTCAGACTATTACGCCAGCCTTTCTGTGTTTGGGAAATATCGGCGAAAGTCCAACTATCATTGAGTATGAAGTTATTAATTATCGCCACTTCGGCGGCTAAGATTTTGCTCCGGGTTAGACCCCATCCGAGGGTACTCGGGTCACTGAGAAGATAGAATACAGTCATATCCACAAACACACCGCTAAATCCCACTATAGCGAAACGAAGAAAGCGAGCGAGCGGAAACTGAAACTTTTTACTCCATCGACGGAAGCGACCTCTAGAGCGCAATCTCACGAGATGTACGAAATACTCTAGATATTGATGCCAGGTGACTTTACTCTCCCCCTCCAAGCGCTCCTGAAACACATAACCCGTTTCCGCTATCTTGTCCACATTACCGCGCCCGATAACCTCTAATAAAATTTTGTAACCGGCGGGATGGAGTACTGGCCCGGCGATAGCCTCCCGGCGTACCATAAAGAAACCGCTCATTGGGTCAGAAACTCTACCTACCACTTGGGGCAAAATAATTAAGCCGAGGATTTGTGCCCCGCGAGAGAGGAAACGGCGGGCTATGCTCCACTGACTCACGCCGCCCCCTTCAACGTGACGACTCGCCACCGCCAAATCCGCACCATTCCGGACGCTGTTTAAAAGATTTAATAATACATGGGGGGGATGTTGTAAGTCGCCGTCGATAACCGCAAGAATCTCTCCCCTCGATGCCTGCCACCCTCTAATTACCGCCGAGGCTAAACCCCTTTCATTCTGACGGCGCATCACTCGCAATCGGGGGTATACCGACATTAAACTCTGGGCCACTTCCCAGGTGCGATCGGAACTATCATCATCGACTACAATCAATTCATAGTCCTGGCCATCGAGTAATCCCGTGAGGATTTGCAGTAAATGACTGATATTTTTGCTTTCGTTATAGGTGGGGATAACTAGGGATAATTCCACCCTGTTAAGGTTATGGCTGCCCGAATAGCCTATTTCTATATCACTCCCTTCCAAGGTGGGTTTTAAGGGAATTTGCAAAGCCCCGTTCGGGGTTTTTAACAGGGGGTTAGGATGAAAAATAGTCACTTAATACACTCACTCACTAAATACTCATGGCCAGACGCAGGCCGATGACGCTATAACGGTTATGGGGGCTGAACTTACTCCTAGTAGCAGACCTGCACTGTCTTGTTTCTGTTCCCCAGCCGCCTCCTCTTAGTATTCTAAACCGATCGCCCCTACTATTTTTTTCGGGTTGCCAAACTTCCCCGTTAGCAGGTGCGCCCTGATAATTATTGTGCCAACCATCGCCACACCACTCGTAAACGTTACCGTGTAAATCATACAACCCGAAGTCATTAGGCGGAAAACTACCTACTGGGGTAGTCTCTTTTCGATACTCTCCCTCCTGCTCATCTGCAAAAGGATCTCTTTCGGCATAATAATTAGCAAGTTGGCTCGTAATCGTTTCTCCGAAGTTATAGGGCGTAGTTGTGCCGGCGCGACAGGCATACTCCCACTCGGATTCGCTCGGCAGGCGATAATTGCGCCCGGTGAGTCGGGATAGTCGGGCGCAGAATTCTACGGCATCGAACCAGGAGATAGTTTCTACTGGTCTATCGTTCCCTTGAAAGTAAGAAGGGTTGGGGTTTAAATCCCGCTCGATTTTCGGTAAACTCGCTACCTGCCGCCATTGGGGTTGAGTGACAGTGTATTTACTCATAAAAAAAGGCGGCACTACCACTAGATGAGGTGGTTGGTCACTGCCAGTATAATCGCCTTTCTGCCCCTCTGGCATACCCATTGTAAATACACCGCCTGGAATCGATACCATCTCCAACCCGATACCGCTCCCTAAGTCTTGGCTGAAATATTGAGCTGATAGTTGAGTTCGGTTAATGATACGCCCGTTGCGATCGACCCTGACACTCTCGAACTGGTATACTGCCAGAGGGGGCAACGGGGGGGCTTCTCTTGTCGTTGCTGTTTCCTGGGGGGATGATTGGGCTTTAATAGTAGACGGCAAGCCGAGGGATACACCTATTGCTGGTACGGCGAAACCCATCCATTTCAGCCACTCTCTTCTAGTCAGTTTCCGCATCCTCTCCGATCTCCTCTAGACTTCTCCCTATCCCTGCTAAGATAACATTAAATTAACCCGTCAAAGCTCTTAGTATCTTCTGAATGTCCTTATTAAAATCAAATATCCTCAAAGAATTATTACCAGAAAAAAATTTATACTATTGCTTTTTAATCACCCTACTAGGAGCAATTTTAAGGATATATAATTACGCTACGTTACCGCCCGATACTTGGACTTCCGATGAATATGCTTTCGCTTGGAGTGGGATGAGTATTCTACAGCAAGGTGTCCCTACCAGTTGGTCTTGGTTAACTCCTACTGATAACTTTCCTACGGTAGTTTGGAGCGAAAAAAATCTGCGTGTTCGTTTAGTTACTCCCTGGTTCGACCATCCGCCCCTGTTCGGTTTATTAGTCGGTATAGCTTCTCTAATCGGCGGTGCGAAAACTTTTTTTGAATGTAATCTTAACTCCATGCGTTTTCCTTCCCTATTATTGGGGATAGCCTGTCTGATTTTAGTCTACGTTCTCACTTATCAATTAACTAATACTCCCGTAGCGATAATTGCCGCTATTCTATACGCCACTAACCCGAATACAGTTTTTCTATCGCGCTTAGCTATCAGTGAAAATCTAGTCGTATTTTTTAGTTTATTAGTTATCCTGCTTTACTGGTATTATCATCAAACTCAAAATTATAAATACTTGTGGATAGCGGCAGTCTTAGCGGGATTGGCTACTTTGGCGAAAGTAACGGCTATTTACCTGATAGCAGTTTTAGGATTCTTACTAGTGTTTGATCGCAAATGGCGGGCTATACCCATAGTATTATTGATCGGCATTGCTTTAACCTCTCTTTATTACGTCTACGGTAATATTTTCTATCACGATTTTTTCGTAAGTATTATCCACGAACAATCTCTACGCTTTGAAAGCTTTGACTTTCTTAAATACTTCATCTTACCAGGTTTATTTTTTGAAGACGGTTGGTTAATATTGGGCTTATTGACACTGGTATTTATCCTCAAAGATGGAACCGATAATATTGCCAACCGTTTGATTACTTTCCCGATTTTCCTCTACGCCCTAACTTTAATCTTTACAGGTGCCCAGAGTCATTACTTCGCTTGGTATACTATCCCCTTCTATCCTTTTGTATTTATAGCATTAGGGATCTTTATTGAGCGCTTTTATAACTCTCCTAGTTTGGTATCCGCTGGCTTATTATTCATCACCGCATTCATCTGGGTTTTTAACCTAACCCTATCGGGTTGGGTATTAGAATCTCCTACGGGGCGTTATTATTTTATGCTAGTCTCCTCGCTTATCTTAACGGTATACCTACTCAATGACATAGGGGCATGGATTAAAAAACCTGCCATTAACTACACGAGTTTAGGATTATTCACTCTGTTAGTAATAGGCAATATATATATAGTTTTCACTTATCAATTCAAAGGCTGACACAGATGCTAGATTTTCGTAACGTTAACAGTCTCTGGGCGAGTGTATTAGCAGAAACGTTACATCAATTAGGATTAACTACGGCCGTATGTTGTCCCGGCTCCCGCTCCACGCCCCTAACCTTAGCACTGGCCCAACATCCGGCAATTACAGCTATTCCCATACTAGATGAAAGATCGGCGGCTTTTTTTGCTCTCGGTATAGCGAAAGTAAGTCACCAACCCGTAGCCCTAATCTGTACCTCCGGCACTGCGGGGGCAAATTTTTATCCAGCGGTGATAGAAGCCAAAGAAAGCCACACTCCTCTATTGATTTTAACAGCCGATCGCCCCCCCGAACTACGCCACTGTCACGCCGGGCAAACCATCGATCAAATCAACCTCTACGGTAACTATCCCAACTGGCAGACGGAATTAGCCACACCGAGTAACGATATATCTGCACTCGTCTATCTCCGCCAAACCTTGTTACACGCCTGGGAATCCTGCCTATTTCCTACCCCCGGTGTCGTTCATCTTAATCTACCATTCCGCGACCCCTTGCCCCCCATTCCCGACGGCAAAACCGAAGAATTAGAAACTCGATTAGACCCTGCTGATTTCTTTTCCCATCTCTGCCCCAATTCCCAACCCCCAACCCCCAACCCCCAACCCTTCCGTCTCCCCAAACTCCCCCCGAAAGGATTGCTCATCGCAGGAGTGGAACCTAATACAGTATCAGAGTCATATTGTCAAGCGATCGCTCACCTCTCCCGTTGTCTAAGTTACCCAGTATTAGCGGAGGCTCTATCGCCAGTGAGAAATCACACCGATATAAATCCCCATCTGGTGACGACTTATGATTTAATCCTGCGTCACCCTCATCCCGAGTTAGAACCAGAAATAGTGATTCAAATAGGAGAATTACCCACGAGTAAAGAGCTACGGCAGTGGTTAGAGAAAATCGACGCGCCGCGTTTAATTATCACTCCCTACCCCGATAATTTCGATCCCCTTCACGGCAAAACCCGCCATATTAGGGGTGATGTGGAAAGCGTAGCGGCGAACCTGACACAAACTAACCAGAGCGCCTATTGTAAGATGTGGTGCGAGATCGATCGCAAAATCCGGGAAAATATCGCCGCCAAGATGGAGAAGATCGATGGCATTATCGAGGCTAAAGTTGCCTATCTTCTGAGCCGCCATTTACCTCCACAAACCCCGATTTTTATCGCCAATAGTATGCCAGTCAGATATATGGAATGGTTCTGGCTTCCCAATCTGCGCCGCTATCGACCCTATTTCAATCGCGGCGCGAACGGTATTGACGGCACACTATCCACCGCTCTCGGTATGGCTTATAAAAATACGCCCAGTGTGCTGTTAACCGGAGATTTAGCCTTGTTACACGACACTAATGGCTTTTTAAACAAAAAATACTTTCAAGGCTCTTTAACCATCGTTTTAATCAACAACGATGGTGGTGGCATATTCGAGATGTTACCGATCGCCAGATTCACGCCCTATTTCGAGGAATATTTCGCCACGCCTACGGGAATGGATTTCTCGGCTCTCTGCGAAGCCTACGGCATCGAACACCATTTGATTGAGAATTGGGGGCAATTAAGGGCGCTCCTCAATCCGTTACCGCAAGAAGGAATTAGGGTAATCGAAGTGAGGAGCGATCGATCGACCGATGCGGCCTGGTTACGTCAGCATCTGGAGGAATTAGGCCGGATAGATTCTTAAGCGGCGATTCGGTTCCTCTCCAAAGCTATCCGATTGTAGGCGGTAGTGTTCTACTAATTCGTGTTGCATTTTACGTACTTTAGCCGAGCGGGGTAATAACTCCACGGGTTGCCCCGTAGGTATAACGATTTGTTCTACCGCGAGACGGGCTTCTTCTAACGCCTCGATTTCATCGTCGGAGCCACTGCGGGCAAACAGGCGTAAATCTGCGCCGCTCGCATCCTGTGGGTCATCCATCCCTAAAATACGCTTTAAAGAGCGGGTTATCTGCGGGATGGTATTAGATTTGATACCGTGTATGGGTATCTGCCGCGCTTTGGCGATTTGACGGAGTTTCGAGTGAGTTTTAATGTGCGATCGCAAAGCTATCACCGCATCGGCCCCGTTCATATCCTTGGTTACTACAACCGGCAGATTTAACACGGTTATCACCTGTTCTATTTGCGATCGTCCCACGCCGTAAGGATAGACATAGACGGGCCAATCTTCTCCGTTAGGCCCCGGGGTACGCACCTTCTCCGTCTCCGGCTCCTGCTGAAACCAGGATTCTTCTAACATCTGCTCGAAATCAGCAGGCTCTTTAGAACCGGTTTTAGCTCCAAAGGGTAATACTGGAGTCATACGCCCCGAAGCTCTCCACCCAGTAGGCTTCGAGTTCATCGCCATCAAAGAAGGAGTATTGGTAACAGGAGGTTCGGGAGTTTCTACCACCGATTGTACTTCGCCCTTCTCATCGACGAAACGCACTTCTGTAGAGGGTTCGTGGCCCCTCAAGAGAGAGTCTACAGTTTGAGACACGTCTTGATGAACCACCCAGCGCTGACGCTCTAACATCTCTATGGCGATCGCAAATGTGGGCGGTGCCTTACGTTCTAACACCGTCTTCTGCGAACCTCGCCGCCGGGCTTCATCATCGCCGAGAGTCACCGCCTGAATTCCCCCCACTAAATCGGATAAGGTGGGATTCTTGATTAAATTCTCAATGCGGTTGCCGTGAGCTGTACCTACTAACTGCACTCCCCTTTCTGCGATCGTGCGGGCGGCTAAAGCCTCTAATTCCGTACCGATCTCGTCAATGACGATGACCTCTGGCATATGATTTTCTACCGCTTCGATCATCACCTGATGCTGTAATTCGGGACGCGCCACCTGCATCCGGCGAGATCTACCGATAGCGGGGTGAGGAATATCACCATCGCCTGCGATTTCGTTAGAGGTATCGATGATCACTACCCGCTTATGTAATTCATCGGCTAGAACCCTAGCTATCTCTCTTAAAGCCGTGGTTTTGCCCACGCCCGGACGACCCAATAACAGAATCGATTGACCCGTCTCCACTAAATCCCGGATCATGGTGATGGTGCCGAATATAGCGCGGCCGATACGACAGGTAAGACCGATTATCTCACCGCTACGATTACGGATCGCACTGATCCGGTGTAATGTCCTCTCGATACCAGCGCGATTATCCCCGCTGAATAGCCCCACTCGCTCGATACAGTGTTCTAAGTCCGCTTTCGATACGGGAGTCTCTCCTAAATATATAGCCTCATCGGGAAAACGGGCTTCTGGTAAGCGGCCTAAATCCATGACCACTTCGATCAGATTATCCCGTTTCGGATGTTGTGCGATTCTGCTGTAGATAGGTTCTGGCAGGATCGACAACAATTTATGCAAATCGTCAGTTACAAGCTGATTGTGAGTGGGGAATAGTTCTGACATTAATTGAAATTAAGAGATGAAAAGCTTGATTGGTGTTTAACACACTTATAGGGCGTTAGTCAATTAATTTTCCGGGTTCTTGATCTGGCCAACTAACTCGGAAGCTAATGCGATCGCCTCTTGTAAGTGTTGAGGATGATTTTCTAGAAAGGGGCTGTCGGGTTCTAGTTGTTGCAAAACCGGCATGAGTAAGGAACGGGCGTAACTGCCGTAGGCGACTCCCGCGATTCCTTTATTGTTTGCACTCCTGGTTAACCCCATTCTCTTCAATTTTTCAACCGTGTGGCTATTAGTGCCACCAGCCAATTGAACGAATCCAGGTAAACCTTGAGATAGAACTTTTTGCGCCATTTTAATCGCGGGGTGAGTTGTTCCCCTACCTATATCTCCGCTCATGGGGCGGCCATCTGTCTGCCACAGGAGAGGACAGGGTAAATTTCCCATCGTTTTTAGGAGAAACTCTAAGTAAGGTATTAATTGGGGCCCGTCTTGACAACTGATTGCTAACAGCTCCAGATGTTGAACTTTCGCTCCCAGCACTCGCCAGAGTCGGATGAACTCCTCTTCGTGTCCGATTTGGGTATGAATCTCGATCGCCGAAATTTCTCCCGCTTCTATCCAAGGTAATATGTTTTCTATGGGAGCGAGATGAGATTTAGTCTCGATCAAATTCATCGGACAAACGGGGATACACCGACCGCAACCATAACAGCGATCTTCTATTACTCCCCCTTCATCGATAGCCAGAGCAGGACATATCTGCTCGCAGGGACGAGGACAGTCAAGGGGACATGAATCTGGGTTAAAGTTAGCTTTGCGAAAGTGAGGGTCTTCACCATCGTTAACACTCACCATCAGCCAGGGTTTAACCCCCGCCGCCGCCATCCCTTCTTCGGCGGCTCTCACGACGGCCCGATCAGCCGCCACATCGATACAGTCAGCCCCTGCCAAACTATATACAAGGGACAGATTTCTAATGAGAGCCACATCCTGAAAGCTCGCTCCGCAGATGAGCTTGAACCAGTTGCCTCGCGCTAATGATTCTAAGGGAGATCGATCGTTCACCTCTCTATTCTATCGCTAAACAATCATAACTTTGGTCTCGTATTACTGAACGATTACATTATACTACAAATTAATCTTGAATGGCGTTGAGGAGAACTTCGGCGAGGGTAAGATCTTCCATATCATCGATTGTGATTGTATCAACTATATCGAATTTAGCGCCCGCGCCTTCGAGTTGATCGTCGAGAGCTTTAAGAAAAGCAGTAGCTTGAGAATCGTGGCCGACTTGAATCAGGGAGACGGCTAATTCTTCATCACGATCGAGTTTACGGGAAGCCTCGATGATCTGACGCATAACCGCTTTTCTATCATCCGGTTCACCATCAGTTATAACGAGGATAGTTTCACCGTTTTCTTTAGTTTTCCCAGCGGACTTACGGGCGAAGTAATTATCGAAAGCATCTTGTAGTACGGCGGCGAGATCGGTACGCCCCATCGGTTCATTTTCCTGGTAGATTTTGGTAACTTTATCGGAGGTAACGTTATCGTAGCGGCGGAACCTACCGGAGAAGAGATAAACCGTAATGCCATCAGGGTCGAATTCTTCGCATTTTCTCGCTAGGGCTAAAGTAGATTCCTGTGCGATCGTCCAGCGCGTTTTACCGCCCGGTTGGTCGGCAGTGGACATACTACCACTCTTGTCGATAATTAAAGTATAGTCACGATTCTGCATTAACGATTCTCCAGACATAATTATTAATCAGAGCTTTTTAAGGTATGTTTCCTCTAGCCTAATATCCGCCCTAGACCCGAACGCCGAAATCTAGATATTTTCTTTACAATTTCGTTTATGGGGAGTTGGGAATCGGGAGTCGGGAGTCGGCGTAAATCAATCTTGATGGGGTTTTTCTTTGGTATTATTAAGGCCCTTGATGGGAAAGGTAGCGATTAATAAACAGAAGATACCGAGATTGATGAACACATCCGCGAGATTGAAGACGGGAAATTGAATCAGGCGGAAGTCAAGAAAATCGACCACGTAGCCGAAGAGAAAGCGATCGAGTCCGTTACCGAGAGCGCCGGCTAAAATAAAACCGAAGGCTATCTGCTCTAAACGACTCAGGGAGCTGCCGAACCAAGCCATCGCCATTAATCCGATACTAACCGCCAGAGATAGCCAACGTAGCCAGATCGCGCCGCCCCGGAAAGAACTAAAGGCGGCTCCTGTGTTAATGACGTAGGTAAAATGAAATACATCCGGCCATATAGGGAAGGTTTCTCCAACGAAAGTAAAGCTTTTTATCACTATATATTTAGTGATTTGATCTAATATTAAACATCCCAAACCTACAACCCAAAACCAACGATTTTTTTTAAACATTTAGACTAATAAAATAATAACTTGCGTATGCCAAAAGCTAAGAGAACAATAGTAAAAACTACAACTAATTGACCTGGAAACGGAAGGATAGAATAATTCATCACACCATAACCAAAATCATTAAGAAATCCTCCCGAGGAGTGTTTGAAATTGAGAATCGATAAACCCAGCAGGTAGAATAAACCACAAATATGAATCACCAACAAACCGGAAACAGCGCCGAAAGCGAGGGTTTCTAATTTCATTCTAGTTTTAAAAGCCAACCACCCGCAAACCCAGGCTCCGGGCATAAAACCGAGAATATACCCAAAAGATGGCTCTTGTAGATATTGTAAACCACCCCCCTTAGCGAACACGGGCAACCAGGTCAACCCGAGAACCACATAGGCCACCTGTGCCAATAAACCGGCATTTTTGCCGCCCAAACAGCCGGTGAGTAATACCGCACCGATTTGATAGGTAACACCCAGAGATTGAGCTTGAATACCCCCATCGCTCCATAGCCAGGGGGGATTGATGATAGAAGCAGAAATAAAAGTGCTGAGGATAGTTAGGAGTAACCCGATTAAAGACCAAATTAGTTCACTGGGAAAAGACACCTTTAATTCTTGGCGGTTATTGGTTTGACGTTGCCTTTTGTGCTTGATACTCACCTGGAATGGGGGCCTCTCCTCCTTCTAGTCCTAAAGAGTTTAGCATTTCCCGATCTTGTTGGGGAGATTGACCTAGGGTAGTCAGATAATTTCCGACAAGCATAGCATTAATCCCGGCTTTCAGTCCTAAACTCTGTAATTCTCCCATGATTGCCTCTCTTCCTCCGGCGTAACGGAGAATCTGTTTAGGGAGGAGAAAGCGGAAAATGGCGATCGCTTGCAGGGCTTCCCACACGTCTAATTTGGGCAGATGTCCCAGGGGGGTGCCGCTTCGGGGGTTAAGGAGATTAAGAGGCACCGATTCCACTTCCAATTCACGCAGAGAGAGGGCGAGGTCAATGCGATCGCTCCAACTTTCCCCCATACCAATAATTCCGCCCGTACAGGCTTGAATACCTGCTGTTTTCAAGTTTTTTACCGTCTCTACCCTATCCTGCCACGTATGAGTACTGACGATTTCTGGGTAGAAATTCTCAGCGGCTTCGAGGTTGTGATTGTAGCGGGTGACTCCGGCTTCTTTGAGTGCCGTCGCTTGTTCTAGGGTTAATTCTCCGAGGGCGCAACAGGGTTTTATTCCGGCTTCCTCTTGAATTAGTTTTACCGTCTCTAGTATTTCTTCAAATTCTTTCGATTTAGGGCTATTGTATTTGAGTCCCCGCCCCTGACTGACGAGACAGAATCTTTTTGCACCAGCCTCAGCGGCTGCCTTCGCTCCCGCGAGGATTTCCGCTCGGGTTTTTAGTCCGTAGACGGGGGAATCCTGTCCGGGGTGATGGGCGGATTGGGAACAGAAATTGCAGTTTTCGGAGCAGTTACCAGATTTAATATTAATGATGCTACACAGATCTACGGTATTACCGCAACAGGATCTCCTGATGCGATCGGCCGCCTCACATAATAGGAGAATATTTTCTTCACCGCTAATTCGGGTTAACTCCAGAGCTTCGGCTTTACTTAATTGTTTGCCGTTGATAACCTCGTCGGCGAGTCGGAACAGGGATTGTTTTAGATCGGTAGAGGCGACTTGAAGCACGTTTTGTAGGGGGAATAATCGAGACAATCTGTATATTACCAAAAAACTGGATGTAGCGGTCTTAATAGCTATTAAGAAGTGCTACGATTAAACTAGAGTCTTAAAAATCGGTTGTAATTTTTGTATTCAGTATTAACGAGTTCGATCGTTTTTCCTCTAGCAGACCTTTCTCCGAAACTTTAAATCTCCCGATCATCGTTGCATTTGATTAGATAGCGATCGCTTTACCCTTCGCTCTCGCTCGTTAAAAACAACGAAAATTATTACATTAGGAAAAAATTTTTATGTCTATCGCTATTGGAATGATTGAAACTCTAGGTTTTCCCGCAGTTGTAGAAGCCGCTGACGCTATGGTTAAAGCCGCCAGAGTCGTCCTCGTCGGCTATGAAAAAATCGGTAACGGTCGTGTTACGGTTATCATTCGGGGAAATGTTTCTGAAGTACAAGCCTCAGTAGCTGCGGGAATAGAAACCGTCAAACGTGTTAACGGAGGACAGATCCTTTCAACCCACATTATCGCCCGTCCCCACGAAAATCTTGAATACGTGCTACCGATGCGTTATACCGAAGATGTAGAACAATTTAGAGGTTGACGGATTGAATCTGAACAATCTTTTCCCAACGTTTGCGGCTACCGATGAAATATCAAAAATTTTCCCTGATAACATCGATAAAATAGCCGCTTTTTACCTGCCGGTCATATGGCTTGTAGTGTCCCCGCCTCTGTGATGCTGTAAGAGATTTTGAATCGGTTGTGCATTAAAAGATTGTGGGATAGCAAACTAAATCATTCCAACTCCAAC
>CAZUVR010000063.1:0-21375 GCA_964623815.1 uncultured bacterium
CGAGAGGGTGATCTGATATTTCTTCCTTCATTATATAACGGCATAGTGTTTTCCTATTTTTTAAAGTTCCAACTTCGCCAGGGTAGTGATTCGGTAGTAGTGGTGAGCTATCTTGCTTATCTAGCCTGAGTCCTGTAAAATATTTACTAATAAAAAATAATCTTCAATAAATGTTAATAATTTGCTTTTTATGATGGCTATTTTTATCAATATCTTCTCTTGGATAATTAAACTTTGTTTTAAGTGTGATGAAAATTTAGAATATAATCTTCTCACAAAAGTTCAAGAAACTTCACCAGTTTCTTGTCCTAAGTGTGGTTCTTTCCATACTACTAAAAACGGTTTTATACATAATAATAAGCCTAAACGTCACTGTCAAGATTTTGGTCGCCAGTTGGTACTTAATCCTACTAATAAAACCGTCTCTAACGAAACTAAAAAATTAATAGGTCTACTTCTTTTAGAGAGAATTTCCCGGCAGGGTATTGCTAGAGTAACAGGAGTAAGTTGGTCATGGTTACAAAATTATGTTAATAATAAATTTAGCTTAGTTCCTCGTCAGATCAAGGTTACAGAAAAACCTAAAAGCAAATTAATCATAGAATGTGATGGATTATGGTCATTTGTATTTTGTAAGAAAATCAAGGTAAATATTGGGCTAGCTATTGATAGAACTACAAAAGAAATAATTGGTTGTTATTTGGGTGATAGAAGTCGTGAATCAGCTAAAAAAGGAAAATTCTCCCAGGCTTTTATAGACAATGTGCTGTTGTTTACACAGATTTTTGGGATTCATATAAGACAGTAATTCCCCGTAAACGTCATCGTGCTGTAGGTAAAGAAACTGGTCAAATTAATCATATTGAAAGATTAAATAATACTCTCCGACAAAGAATTTCTAGATTGGTCAGACAGAGTCTATCGTTCTCCAAAAAAATGGATAATCATATCGGGGCTATCTGGTATTTTATACACGACTATAACGCCCAATTAGCAAAGCATTAAGCCCCATCACTACTATCGAATCACCACCCCAGATTTTGATGCCAATTTTTGACAAGCGCTCTTCTACCCCCGTGAACGGTTACGAAAAAAGTTACCATATGAACAAAATTTAAAAATAAATTTGCTATAATCACCCATGACCTATATCATGACCATTAGTTTCCAAATAAAAGTTTGATATTTAGTACCTTTTAGGTATTAACTCTCTTTATTTTTTTATTGAACATCCCTGTCTTTAGTTAATAAAAGCATTAAAGCAAGGGGCTATCTTGACTCTTACCGGTACGGAGGATATTATTAAAATCATAACCCTGGTTTATGTAGCGTAATTTATAATTAATATTTTATTATGAGTAGTACTTCTTCAATTAAAACAACGAAAGATTATTTTCCTAGCTTAGATGGTTGGCGCGGTATTGCCATAATATGTGTAATCCTCGCTCATTGGTTTCCTCTCGGCCCAAGTTCTTTAAAATTGAATTCTTTAGCTGGCGTTCTGGGGATGAGTATCTTTTTCTCCCTATCAGGGTTCTTGATTGCTAATTTGCTGATTAAAAACGATAATGTTCCTAATTTTTTGACACGCAGGTTTTTCAGAATTATCCCCCTCGCTTATCTTTACTTGTTGATCGTTTTACCTTTCATGAAAGCGCCGCTCCAGGCATACATACCAAACTTCTTATTCTATGCTAATCTACCACCATTTTATTTATATGATGAAGTAAATAATAGTCACTTTTGGAGTTTAGGAGTTGAAGTCCAATTTTATATAGCGGTAGCTCTTATAGTATTTTTCTTCAAAAAACGGGGATTAATTATTTTACCATTTTTAGCAATTTTTGTAACGGGTCTACGAATTTTACACGCTAAAGAAGTATCGATCGAAACTTACTTTAGAGTTGATGAAATTATTGCGGGAGCTTGTTTAGCCTTAATTTATAACTATAAAAATCATCCATTGGGAAAGTACGGCCAGAGCTTGTTTAAAATTATTAATCCCTACATCTTGCTCCCTTTATTATTCTTGTCATCCCATGACTGGGGCGGTTATTTAAATTATGCTCGTCCTTACTTAGCGGCTTTACTAGTAGGTAGTACGCTTTATCAAGACAATACAAAATTATATAATTTTCTAACTAATGCCAAGTTAAAGTACATAGCCACTATTTCCTATGCCCTCTATGTTATTCATCCTATCATAGCAACAGGTTGGTTAGATCCTAAAATTACTAGCAATAAACTAATTACTTATCTGGTGCAAAGACCTATTTCCTTGCTTATTTTATTAGGTCTTGCCCACCTTTCCACTTTTTACTATGAAAAATATTGGATGAGATTGGGTAAAAAATTGAGCCAGAAAGAAACGTAAAGGGAAAAAATAAATTCATCAAGGGGCTAGTTCGGGCTAAATTAAAGTAACCTAAAAATAAACACCTTGATGATATGGCAATGACCCAATCAATCCTCTCGAAACTTGAATTACTTTTAGGGGCACAGAGCAAAATTATCCCTTGGGAAAAAGTTGATGCGATCTGGCTGGAGAAAATTAGAAAAGCGATCGGTAATAACATCAATAACACATCCCCCGTTTGCCTGGTTTTTCCCGAGACGACTAAGGACTTATCAAGCCTCGTAGGTCTATGTTATGAAAATTATTGGTCTATTTTAATTTGTGGTAGTGGCAGTAAACTTAACTGGGGAGGCTTAGTAGATTCCCCTATTATCGTCATTAGTACAAGCGAATTAAATAAGGTTATCGACCACGCTGTAGGGGATTTAACCGTAACGGTAGAAGCAGGGCTAACCCTAAAGGATTTACAGAAATATTTAAAACCTTCCGGTCAATTCCTTCCCCTCGATTGTAGCCACGCCGATAGGGCAACCTTAGGGGGAATAATGGCAACGGCAGACGCGGGAAGTTGGCGGCAACGCTACGGAGGGGTAAGAGATATGGTGTTAGGGTTTTCCTTCATTCGCAGCGACGGGAAACTGGCGAAAGCGGGGGGGAGAGTAGTGAAAAACGTGGCGGGGTACGACTTGATGAAGTTATTCACTGGCTCCTACGGCACCCTGGGAATAATATCGCAAATCACCTTTAGACTATATCCCCTCCTCTCCACATCGGCCACTTTACTGATTAGCGCAGATGCAGAGGCCATCGCCAAACTGAGTCAAATTATCCGCCAATCGGGATTAACCCCCACTAAAGCTGATATATTATCTCCTGCTACCGTCAGAGCCTGCGGGCTGAAACAAAATATCGGCTTAGTCCTATGTTGGGAAACGATTCCCCCCAGTATCGAACAACAGCTTGCAACGGTGCGTATTTTGGCGAAGGAGTTAAACTGTCAGATGGAGGAGTATGAGGGCGAAGAGGAGGTTAATCTATGGAGAAAATTACAAAATTTAATCGATCGATCGACACAGAATCTCGATACTTCCTGCAAAATAGGAATACAATCAGCTCATATAGTAACCCTCGTAGAGCAATTGAACGAGATTAACGAAAATGGATTAGCCGCGATCAATCTTAGCAGTGGAGTCGGTAAGATGAGAATTGAATCTCTAGAAACCGCTACTAAATTACGTTCCATATGTCAATCTTATGGAGGGTTCCTAACTTTATTAGACACACCCAAAGAATATCAAAATGATTATGATACTTGGGGATATACGGGTAATACAGAAGTAATAATGCGTACCATAAAAAGTAAATTCGATCCCTATAATATATTCAATCCCCGTAAATTTATCAATAAAATTTAAACCTATGGAAGCTACCGAACACTCAATTAATTTTCAGGAATTATTAAATCAAAAAGGTAAGGGATTCGATGCTAAAAACCCTCCCGCGCAAGAATTAATCGATAGCTGTGTTCACTGCGGTTTCTGTTTATCTACCTGCCCGAGTTACCGGGTTATCGGCAAGGAAATGGATTCGCCCCGGGGTAGGATCTATCTGATGAACGGTATCAATAAAGGTACTGCCAATCTCGATGAAACTACTACTCAACACTTCGATAGTTGTTTGGGTTGTCTGGCTTGTGTCAGTACCTGTCCCTCGGGAGTACAGTACGATCGATTACTGAGCGCTACCCGCCCCCAAGTAGAGCGCAATCAACCCCGCAGTTTGAAAGATAAACTGATTAGATTTCTCATCTTCAATCTTTTTCCCTATCCAGTGCGGCTAAAGTTATTATTGCCCTTGCTCTGGCTATATCAAACTCTCGGATTACAAAAATTAGTCCAGGCATCAGGTATTTTAAAAACCTTTTTTCCCCGATTGGCAGCGATGGAATCCATCCTACCCCGTATCAGTCTCGATGCCATGTTTAAAGACTATCCCCATGTAATTCCGACGCAGGGAGAGAAACGTTATCGAGTTGGGGTAATCTTGGGTTGCGTACAGAGACTATTCTTCTCGCCGGTTAATGAGGCTACCGTAAGAGTCTTAACGGCTAACGGTTGTGAAGTGGTGATTCCTAAATCTCAGGGTTGTTGCGCCGCCCTACCCGCACATCAAGGGCAGGAAGCGCAGGCGCAGAGTTTAGCGCGACAGATGATCGAGGCCTTCGCCGATACAGATGTGGACTATATTATTATTAACGCCGCCGGATGCGGACACACCTTAAAAGAGTATCATCATATCCTAAAAGACGATCCCGAATATAAAGATAGGGCACAAGACTTCGTCGCTAAAGTAAAAGACGTGCAAGAGTTTCTCTGTGCCGTGGGCTTAACTTCCCCTCTCTACCCCATAACTGAGGATAAATTAACCATAGTCTATCAAGATGCTTGCCATCTTCTACACGGGCAGAAAATCAGCGTCCAACCCCGGCAGTTATTGCAACAGATCCCGAATATCCTCTTAAAAGAGCCGGTAGACTCCGCTCTCTGTTGCGGTAGCGCAGGGGTTTATAATATGTTACAACCCGATGTAGCCGAGGAATTAGGACAACAGAAGGTTAAAAATCTGATCGCTACCGGGGCTGAAACTATCGTTTCTCCTAATCCTGGTTGTTCTCTACAGATTAAAAAACATCTTCAGCGACAAGGTAAAAATATCGATGTACTGCATCCCGTTGAGTTATTAGATTATGCTATTCGCGGAGTGAAATTGACTCAAGCCTGAAAATAAATTGCCGATTCAGAATTAACAACTCACTTATAGAGAGAGTGATTAGTGGCGAGTGACGAGTGACGAGTGACCAACCACTAGCTACTAGCCACTGGTCACTTCTTTGTAAAGGAGGGCATGATAAGCACATTTGGTATAGTATCATTCAGTAAATTTACTAATTTTTTCCCTAGTTCATTTTACCCAGTAGAGATATTAATACTTAAGAAAATTCATTGAACTTTTCAATAACTATTAATTTTTTCGTTGCATATACGGAAGCAATTTTTATCGATAAGGAGTAAAAATTGAGTTATTAGCTCAAAATATTTATTGTTGCGAGGAAAAAATATCTTCAAGAATGTAAGGCTGTTGACAAACTAAACTCGCTCACATAAAAATATGGCAACCCCTTTAAGTCTAATACTCAATAACGACCTAGCTTCTGTCAACGATAATACATTCCTAAGTTTACTACCTTCATTTCTTTTCAGTAATGATTCAGGTGAGGGCTTAAAAATTACAGGTCTCAGTGGAGCAGTTAATGGCTCTGTGAGATTCGATCAAAACAGAGCCATCATCTTTACTCCTACCAATACTTTCTCACGTCTGACCAATCAAGCTAGTTTTCAGTATACAGTTACCGATATATACGGTAATACGGCTACAGCTAAAGTTTTTATCACGGTCAATTCCACTAATAGAGCGCCTAGCGTCGTTAACGATACCGCAGTAGTTGAAGTAAATGAAACTTTAAACATTGCCATATCTAAAATATTGGCCAACGATAGAGATCCTGACGGGAATGCTTTCTCATTAATATCCGTAAATAATCCGGTCAGGGGCAGGGTAGTATTAGGTAGCAATGCCAATATTCTCTTTACTCCCGAAACGAATTATCGGGGTAGTGCCCAATTTAAATATACCGTCAGAGATTCTAGAGGCGCTACTAGTAAGGCCGCTGTACTCTTGAAGGTGGCGGCTCCTCCCGTAGCCACTGCTGATGTAGCACCAGTATTAATAAACAGATCCAGCATCATTCCCGCGTTTACCCTTCTGGCTAATGATACAGATCCGGGCAGGAACAGCCTCCGTCTGGTGGGGGTGAGTAATGCGGTCAAGGGTAGGGTACAGATTAATAGTTACGGGAACGTAGTTTTCACCCCCGAGAACAACTACACGGGAGTTGCGGGGTTTAGTTATACCCTCCGCAATAGCCTGGGTTTGACAACAACGGGTAAGGTAACAGTGAATGTCAACCCACTGCCGACTATGGCTATGGGAACTAACTTAGCCAGTATTAGTGATTGGTCTACCCAAATCCCCTTGATGGATGTCTTTAAATTATCCCGTTCCTGGCTTTGGAATGATACCTACAAGACGATTACCACTGACCTCGACTCGAATGGTTGGCTGATGTCAGTTCCCAGCAACGCCTCTTCTACCGCTAAACCAATGACGATAATCTTCCCCGATATGCCCAATCGCTATCCAGGTGGTCAGTATATAGTGCTTTACGATGGGGAAGGGACTCTCAACTATACATTAGGGGCGACCAAAAACCTCGCATTATCAAGACCAGGCAGGGATGTGATAGATGTTAATGCGTCTAACATCTGGGGTATAGGCTTAGAAGTTATCAGCACTGACCCCAATGGTACGAATAATTACATCCGCAATATTCGTATGGTACGAGCCGCGTTAGAGAATACCTATACGAATACCAACCAGATACAGGATTTTGACCTGGACACCGCGAACCTGTTCAATCCTAACTGGATCAGTAAAATCTCCCGCTTCTCCACCGTGCGCTTTATGGATTGGATGCGTACCAATGGCAGTCAACAGGAAAATTGGAGCGATCGTCCAACTCTCACTAATGCCCGTTGGAGTACCACCAAGGGTGCCCCAGTAGAATTGATGGTGGCTCTGGCAAATCAGGGAAATTTCAATCCCTGGTTCAATATGCCTCACATGGCGACTGATGATTATGTGCGTAATTTCGCCCAATACGTTAAAGATAACCTGGAACCCGATAAGAAAGTTTATGTGGAGTACACTAACGAAGCGTGGAATACGATGTTTTCTCAAACCAAATGGATTAACGATCGGGCCGCTCAGGAAGGGCTGACGGGAATACAGTGGTTCGCCCGACGTACAGCTCAGATAAGCAATATCTGGAAAGAAGTTTTCGGAACTGACGCGAACAGGGTAGTAGGAGTATTGGCAACCCAGGCAGCTAATTCGAATTTGGGCGTTGCCGCGATCGATTATTTGAAGAGTACAGGCAATTTCTCCGCTATCAACGCGATCGCCATCGCTCCCTATTTTGGCGAGTATCTCGGCGCTCCTCAATACGCCACACAAGTAAGAAAAATGACCGTTAACACTATTTTTGACGAGCTAACTCAAGGGGGAGTGATTAAAAACTCCAGTGGTAGTGCTTTAGTCCCGGGGGGAGCTTTGCAGAGAACCTATGGCTGGATGCAACGCTATGCCGATTTGGCGAGAAATAATAATTTAGAACTCCTCGCCTATGAAGGCGGTCAACATATCGTCGGTTATGGAGGGACGCAAAGTAACCAGGCTATTACGAACCTCTTTATCGCTGCCAATCGAGATCCTCGCATGGGACAGCTTTATCAAGAATACCTAGCCCGATGGAACCTACTAGGTGGGGGTTTATTTGTGCATTTTAATGACGTGGATAGTTATTCTAAATACGGTAGTTGGGGAATGATGCAAAATCTCAACGATGTTAATAATTCTAAATACACCTCCTTAATGCAGATGATTCAACCCAAGGTTTAATAGTGAAGGGTCGCTAGTGACCGTTGACTGTTCATGCTTACCAATCACTAACCACTAACCTGAGTATAGTGAGCATTAGTATGGGCTTCGGGTACGTTATACTATAGCTCTGATACTGGTGATCGAAACGGATCGATAATGCAACCGACTGACCCGAATAAATTTACAGAACAAGCTTGGGATTCTATCGTTAAGTCGCAAGAAGTGGCGCGGCGTTTTAAAAATCAAACTCTAGAGGTAGAACACGTTGTTATCGCCTTACTAGAGCAGAATAATGGTTTAGCAACCAAAATTTTTCAAAAAGGCAATATTGAAATTCCCCGATTACAACAACAGTTAGAACTATTCAGCAATCGTCAGCCAAGGGTGGGGATGGTAGACCAATTATACTTAGGTAGAAGCTTGGATATAATGCTAGATCGCGCCGAGGCCTCTCGACAGAGTTGGGGTGATAAATTTATCTCCGTCGAACATCTATTAGTAGGTTTTGCTGAGGACGATCGCATTGGGCGCAAGTGTCTCCGCAGTTTCAACCTCGATCCTCAAGACTTAGAAGCATCCATCAGAGCGATTCGAGGCTCTCAGAAAGTCACCGAAGCCAATCAAGAAGAGAAATATCAATCCCTGGAAAAATACGGGCGGGATCTAACCGAGTTAGCCGTAGAGGGAAAATTAGATCCGGTTATCGGTAGGGATGATGAAATCCGGCGGGTGATTCAGGTGCTATCCCGGCGCTCGAAAAATAACCCCGTGTTGATCGGTGAGCCAGGTGTCGGGAAAACCGCCATAGCCGAGGGTTTAGCCCAGAGAATTGTTAACGGCGACGTGCCGGAGTCGTTAAAAAACCGTCAGTTAATCTCTTTAGATATGGGTAGCCTCATCGCCGGGGCTAAATATCGCGGCGAATTCGAGGAGAGATTACGGGCGGTGATGAAAGAAGTTACCAACTCCGATGGCAAAATCATCCTTTTTATAGATGAATTACATACGGTAGTGGGTGCTGGTTCCCGTGAGGGCGGTTCGATGGACGCGGGGAATCTCTTAAAACCTATGTTAGCGCGGGGCGAATTGCGCTGTATCGGGGCCACTACCCTCGATGAATACCGTAATCATATAGAGAAAGATCCAGCCCTAGAGAGGCGTTTTCAACAGGTGTACGTGAAAGAGCCTTCGGTTGAGGATACTATCTCTATCCTGCGGGGGCTGAAAGAACGTTACGAAGTGCATCACGGGGTAACTATCACCGATTCCGCCCTCGTCGCTGCGGCTACTCTCTCCAATCGTTATATTAGCGATCGTTTCCTACCAGATAAGGCTATTGATTTAGTAGATGAAGCCGCCGCTAAATTGAAAATGGAAATCACCTCTAAACCTGATGAATTAGAGGCGGTTGATAGACGTTTGATGCAGCTCAAGATGGAAAAATTCTCTCTCGAAGGCGAGGAAAAGCGTCCAGGTTTACTCGATAAATCGGCGAAAGAGCGTTTAGAAAGGATTACGGAAGAGATAGAAGAACTAGAGCTAAAACAGCAAGAGTTTTCCGCTCAGTGGCAGTCAGAAAAACAAATGCTCGATGATATTCAGAGCCTCAAAGAACAAGAGGAGCAAATCCGTTTACAGATCGAGCAGGCGGAAAGAGCTTATGATCTTAATAAAGCGGCTCAATTGAAGTACGGCAAATTAGAAGGATTGCAACAGGAATTAGAAGCGAAAGAGAGGCAACTGTTAGAGATTCAATCGGAAGGCACTACCCTACTGAGAGAGCAGGTTACGGAGGCCGATATAGGCGAGATTGTAGCGCGTTGGACAGGTATACCTTTAAGTCGGCTGTTAGAGACGGAAAGACAGAAACTCTTACAGTTAGAGCGTCACCTGCACGAGCGGGTGATCGGTCAACAGGAAGCCGTAGCCGCCGTTTCTGCGGCGATTCGCAGAGCTAGGGCGGGGATGAAAGATCTCAATCGTCCGATCGGTTCTTTTCTCTTCATGGGGCCGACGGGTGTGGGTAAAACCGAATTAGCCCGGGCCCTAGCCGCTTTCCTCTTCGATTCAGAAGAGGCGATGGTGAGAATCGATATGTCCGAGTATATGGAAAAGCATTCCGTATCCCGTTTGATCGGTGCCCCTCCCGGCTATGTAGGCTATGAAGAGGGGGGACAATTATCGGAAGCTGTGCGCCGCCGCCCTTATTCGGTAGTTCTATTAGATGAAGTGGAGAAAGCTCATCGGGATGTTTTTAACATTTTATTACAGGTACTTGACGACGGGCGCATTACCGACTCTCAGGGGAGAACGATCGATTTCGCTAATACGATCATCGTTATGACGAGTAACATCGGCAGTGAGCATATTCTCAACGTATCGGCGCAGGATAGCGATTATGACGAGATGGAGAAACGGGTATTGAAGGCGCTACGGGGCCATTTCCGTCCAGAATTCCTCAACCGTATTGACGATTTGATCATCTTCCACACTTTAAAATGGGAAGAATTGCGCTATATCGTCCGCCTGCAATTACAACGCATTCAGAAGTTATTATCCGAGCAGAAGATAGCCTTAGAGTTAACCGATTCAGCACAGGATTATATCGTTAATAGCGGTTACGATCCTACTTATGGGGCTAGACCCCTGAAACGGGCGATTCAACGGGAATTAGAGAACCCTCTCGCCACTAAGTTACTCGAACAAACTTTCGTAGAGGGTGATACGGTGATTATTGATGCTGATGAGCGAGGCTTAACTTTCAAGAATAAATCTCAGGATTTAGAACCAGAAAATCGGGTAGAAGTTGAAGTTATCTTGCCTTAACTTTTAAGTAATTGATTGATAGTTTCAGCTATAGCAAATGGTCGAAAAGGTTTATTTATGATACCCGCCCATCCTAAACTTTTATCTTCTGTAGATAGTATTTCTTCATCTTTAGCTGTCATTAAAATTACAGGAATAGATTGTAACTTAGATTCATTTTTTATAGCTTTTAGTGTTTTTCTGCCGTCCATCTCTGGCATCATTAAATCTAATAAAATTACATCTATATTACTTTCAAGAGCTAGTTTTATACCTTCTTTTCCCGAGCTTGCTGTTAATACTCGCCACCCCACACTCATTTCTAATCCTAATTTGGTGATCTCTCTTACATCTTCCTCATCATCAATAATTAAGACTGTTTTAGTCATTTTTATCCTCATTTAACGGTAAAGAAAAGTGAAAGCGGCTACCTTGATTAAGTTTGCTTTCTACCCAGATTCTGCCCCCGTGTTGCTCCACTATCTGACGGCATATAGATAAACCTAATCCCGAGCCCCCTTTTACGCGGGAGTCGGATATATCTACCTGTTGGAAAGGCTCAAAGATAATTTTTAATTTATCGTCGGGTATGCCTCTTCCCTCATCTCTAACGGTGAATACAACCTCATTTTCTAGGCGGAAAATATTCAGCCAAACCCTGCCACCAGGGTGAGAAAATTTGATGGCGTTGTTGATGAGATTGATTAAAGTTTGTAGGATTCGATCGCTATCTGCCCATAATCTCACAAATCGTACCGGGGGGAATAACTGACCTTCCGACTCATCATCCGGCAATAGCCGCACAGATTGCAGGTAAACTTCTAATTGAATTTGTGCCTCATCGGCCATCGTTTGCAGGGTGGCGACGGCGTTTAATAATATCTCGGCACAATCGCACCAGTCTTTTTGCAGGTTGATTTTACCCAGTTTCATCCTTTCTAGATCGAGTATGTCGTTCACCAGCCGGATCAGCCGCTCCGTATTATTAACGGCGATGGATAAAACTTTCTGCCCCTGGGGTGTTAACTCGCCTAACTGCCCAGATGATAATAAGTCTAAAGCGCCCATCAGCGAAGTTAAAGGGGTGCGTAACTCGTGACTGACGAGAGAGATAAATTCCCGCTCTAAGCGTTTGCGCTCCGTTATATCATTGGCTATGAGCAACACACAGGCATGATGGGCTATCTCTATCTTTTCCAGAGACAGCAGCACTATCTTACTATTTCCCGACTTGGTTTTCAGGGTGAATTCTTGATTGTAAATCGGGCCGGACGTTTCTAAACTATCTAGAGACTCCTTAAGCCCTTCCGCCTCTCTGCCTATCCATACCTCATCGATGCTCTTGCCGATGACTTCATCGAGGGAGTATTCGCTCAGGTTTAAAAAGCTGGTATTGACCTCTAATAGTTTATTATCCTCTAAAGAGGCGATGGCGATCGGATTGGGACTTAACCGAAACGCTTTGACGAATCTCTCCTCGGCTTGCTCTTTCCTGGCTATCTCTTCCTGTAAGCGTTGATTCTGACTCTCTAATTGCTTCTGCACGAAACGCAGGGTTAGGTGAGTGTGAATTCGGGCTAACACTTCCTGCACCTGAAAGGGTTTAGTAATATAATCTACGCCCCCAGTAGAAAAAGCCTTCACCTTATCTAACACATCTTCTAGGGCGCTGATGAAAATCACCGGGATGTCTCGGGTGCTTTCATCGGCTTTCAAACGCTCGCACACCTCATAACCATTCATCCCGGGCATATTAATATCTAATAAAATCAAGTCTGGTGGCTCGGCTTTGGCTCCCATGAGAGCCATCTTACCATTGATAACGCTGCGGACTCCGTAACCTCGATCGATCAACATAGTCGATAAAAGTCGCAGGTTATCGGGGGTATCATCGACTAGGAGTATATTAGCTTTAACATCCCGATGATTGGTCATAACTCCTCACACAGTTCAACAATAATATCAAAGCGGAATTGTTGCACCAACTCCCGCAACTTCTGGGCAAGGTGAGAATATTCGCTCGGTATCTCATCTAATAATCCCTCGATTAACGAGCCGTTGACGCGGGTAGCGGCATCTTTTAAAGATTGACACCACTCCGGCGGCATCACTCGTAAATCTTCTGGTTGTAAATCCTCCGTCGCCTCTTCCTTATCTGGTGCAGTTTCTCCTTCGTTGTAGAGATACTTTACCCCGAGATGAAGCTCTATCTTAGTAAAGATTTCCTCTTCCTGAAAAGGCTTACCGATGAAATCATCGCAACCAGCGGCGATAGTTTGATTGTGTTGCTCATCGAAGGCACTGGCAGTTAAAGCGATGATGGTGGGGGCGGATAGGGAGGGGTGCCCCCGTTGTAACCGCCGTATCTCGCGTGTAGCGGTGTAACCATCCATCACCGGCATCCGCATATCCATAAAGATTAAATCCGGTTGCCAAGTCTGCCAGGCGATAACCGCCTCCTGCCCGTCGTTTACCGCCATAACTTCAAAGCCGACGCTCTCTAATAACTGAGTTATCAAATCTCGATTTTCTGGCCCGTCATCCACCACCAAAATTTTAACCCGAGCTTGCTCTGGGGCGAGACAGATAACCTTTTTCCTTACTGGATTGATTACCTTAAAATCGTCACTTAACTTAACGGGGATGACAAAGCGAAAAGTAGAGCCTTTACCCACTATACTACTTACTTTTAATTTACCTCCCATCAATTGAACGAACTGACGGCTAATCGGTAAACCTAAGCCAGTGCCTTCTCTCGCTTTCATACCCGTTTGCGATTGCACGAAAGGCTCGAAGATATTGTTTATCTCTTCTGCGGGAATACCAGGGCCAGTATCCTCGATTTCAAAACCTAAGAGCAGGGATTTTTCAGCCGCATCGGGCCGATGATTAACCCGTAGCTTGATACTACCTTTTTCGGTAAACTTGACGGCGTTGCTCAAGAGGTTAATCAGTATTTGTCGCAGTTTGCCCTCATCGGTGAGGATGTAGCGGGGTAAATCTTCGGGAGCTTGTAGGGATAGGTGTAATTGTTTGGCCTGCGATCGAATTCTAAACATTTCTTCCAGCGTTTGCAAGAGAGCGTGAAGGTCGAAAGATGCGGGGCGGAAAATTGCCCTACCGGCTTCTATCTTTGACATCTCTAGAATATCGTTGATTAAATTCAGTAGGTGTGCGCCGCTGCGGTTGATGGTAGAGAGAAACTCCTGTTGACGGGGCGAGAGATTGGTTTCCCTCTCCATCAACTGGGTGAAGCCGAGGATAATATTCAGGGGAGTGCGTAACTCGTGACTCATATTGGCGAGAAACACGCTCTTGGCCCGATTAGCCGCCTCTGCCAACTCTTTCGCCTCCTTCAGGGCTTTAGTCCTCTCAGCGATCTGAGCTTCAAGAGAACGGTTATAATTAGTCAGCAGTTCTTGGGATTTCTTGCGTTCGGTTATATCCTGAAAAGCTACGATGGCGTAGATTACTTCTCCTTCCTGATTATAGATCGGTGTACCGATCGCTTCTACGGGTATAGCCTTATCATCGACTTGTAATATCATATCGTCTACGGTGATAGTTTCTCCCTGTAGGGCTTTCCATGGGGGAGTTTCTTCAGGGGAATAAGAGCCGCCTCCGCTTTTGTAACAACGGTATTTAGCCACCAGATTCTCAAGATTATCACCCTCTTTAATTGCCTCCATGTTCAGAATTGACATACAGGTACGATTATGATAAGCGGGTTTTCCCTCTGCGTCGAAAACCGTAATACCCACCGGCACCCCGTCGAGAAATTGTCTGAGACGGCTTTCGCTGTCGTGTAACTGAGCGATTAATTGTGCCTGTTGCCGGTTAACCGCTTCTAATTGTTGCTCCTGGCTGTAGCGGTAAATAGCCTCGGTGACGGTGAGGGATAAATCATCTGATTGCCAGGGTTTGGTTAGATAACGATACAGGTTAGCTTTGTTGATGGCTTTACCGATACCCAATACATCCGCCTGCCCGGTGAGCATAATCTTAATCGTCTTCGGGGAAAGTTGATGGATTCTTGTGAGTAATTCATCGCCTTTCATTCCGGGCATGATGTAATCGGCTATAACCAAAACCACCTCGACACCTTCTTGAGTTAAATCTTCAAAGACTTCTATGGCTTCGTCGCCGCTTTCGGTTAACTCAATGACATATTTATCGTCGATAAATTTTTCTAGTTCGAGTTGTAAGCTATCTAAGATAGCTTTTTCATCGTCAACGCAAAGGATAGCGGGCCTACTCATAGGATTAAAGCGGTAGATAAACTATAAAAATTGTCTGTTTGGAGGCGGAAAAAACTTCAATTCTTCCCTTATGTTTATCAATAATCTGACGGACGATATGAAGCCCCAACCCGCTTCCCTCTCCAGTGGGTTTAGTGGTAAAAAATGGCTCGAAGATTCGCGGCATAATTTCTGGGGCAATCCCCACGCCATTATCAATTATTTTAATTTCTACCTCACTGCCCCGCACCCTCACTTTAATCTCTAACACACCTTGAAAATTCATAGCTTGTAGGGCGTTATAAATTAAATTCGTCCACACCTGATTCAATTGGTCTACATAACCGGTAATCTTGGGTAAATCGTTTTGATAATCCCTCACTAAAGTTACACCCCGTTTCAACAAACTTTGATAGAGGGTTAAAACGGTTTCGATGCTGGCGATAATATCCATCTCTGCGGGATGACTTTCCTCTTGTTGATGGGCATAGGTTTTTAAAGCGAATACAACTTTATTGGCTTTATCGGCGGCACTCATTATATTAGCAATGCTGGCGGTGCTATCGGCTATTTCCGCCATCATCTTGAAAATCTTTTCCCCTTGGGGTGACAGGATTAAATCTTTCCATCTGTCTATGTCTTTATAAATCCCTAATTTAATCAGCGCTTTAATCAGATAATCGTTACTCTCGATGCCGTAATCGGAAAGTTTTTCGGCGAGACTTCTTTTTAAAGCCCTCTCTTCCCGAGTCGATAAAGGCGATAGGGAGGCTTGGTGACTCTCTATCAAGTCGAGGATTGACTGCCGATAAATTGGCTCTAAATCGCAGAAGAATTGTAAGAAAGGGGTGAAATTTTCCGAGAGGAAACCTTTTATATTATGGGCGGAAGAATTGATAATAGCCAGGGGATTATTAACCTCGTGAGCGATACCAGCGATGAGTTGCCCGAGGGCGGCGAGTTTTTCCGACTGGATTAATTCCTCTTGGGCTAACTTGAGACTGTCTAGAGCGGATGAGAGTTTTTCCGTCCTCTCTTTTACTTTATTCTCTAGATTGTTATATAGTTGGGCATTTTCGATCGCAATGGCTGCCTGTGCCGATAAAATCTGTATCAGTTCTAATCTCTCCGAATTGAATGCTCCCCTAGTCAAATTATTCTCCAAATAAACCAATCCTTTCAACTTGCCCCCGTTAATTAGGGGGGTGCAGAGGATGGATTTAATCTCGTGATTTTGAATATATTCATCGTTGGCGAAGATATTTTCTTGACTGGCATCATCGAGAATCACGCTAGTGCGGGAGTTGCTGACGTAGTTAATCAGGGAGAGGGGGAGGCGAGTTTCTAAAGCCCCCGACTGTAAGACGGGAAAGGAATTACTCGATTTATCCCCCTCAGCTTCTATAGATAAACCGCCCTGACTCTCCAGTAATAAAAAGCCTCTCTGCGCCCCGGCGTTAGTAATCATCATCTGCATTAAATTACGGAGGAGTTTCTCTAAGACTAACTCCTCTGCAATTGCTTGATAAGCTTTCATAATCGTAGCCACGTCGAAAATCTTTCCCGTCTCGCCACTCGTTAAAGAGGTGTGTATGGTGGGCGAAGCCGGAGAAGAGAAAGAAGAAATTAAATTACTATAGCTAGTCTCCATCTCCTTAACTTTAGCTTTAGCCCCCCAGCGAGAGTAACAATAGTGGGCCTCCTGTAGATAAGATTTAGCGATTAAGTGTCTTCCACTCTCTAAATAAAATCGCCCAGCTAATTCGTAGGCTAAAGCTTCTTCGTGCAGGAATTGATTATCATTAGCTTCCTTAATAGCCTTTTCATAATAATTCTGCGCTTGATAGGGGCAACGACGGATTCTAGCGATTTCCGCTTCTACCAAATAATATTTATGGAGGAAGTTACACTCGGCGTGTCGGGCCCATTTTTTCAACCTGCGTTGATTCCACCATATTTGTAGGTATAACTTAAGGCGTTGTAAAGGAGATGAAGAAGGAATTAGCCTTATTTTATTTAAAGAATCCATAAAGTGATATATGGCGTAAGTCGGCTTGGCGATGACGCTATCTCTGTACTTGGCCGCCAGGCGCGACATTTTTTCGGCTTGCCGATAATCCTTAAACAGATAGAGTAGCCACATCTTACAGAAATAATAGTGGAAACTGAAACTGCGATCAGTAGTTTCTAAATTAACAAACTTTCCCGTTTCTTCATCAAAAATATCTATATCAAAGCTTATGGTTTTATCAGCAATTGAAAGGAGGTTTAAGCAAAACTGTCGATTTAGCTCGATAAAATAAAAACTTCTACCTCTTTTATATTGATCAATAACCTCAGCATATTTAGTAGTCTCATCGGCGATTAGAGGTAACTCAACCCCAGAAAATAAAGAAAGCCAAGTATAGCCCATTAACCCATAAAAAGCATACTCTATCTCTCCCGTCTGCATCCCTTCAGAATATCCCATCAACAGAGGCGACAATAACTGACGATAAGGGTCACGCCAAGACCTAATAAAATAGTTAACGACTACCCTCACCCGCGCCGTATTCTTATTCGGTTGAAGGGGATAACTTTCTACCAGAGTCGTTGCCAGATTGCCAAACTTATAACCTTGAGGAATATCTCCCACCAACCCGCAAAGAATTAAACCGTAAGCCGAATAAAAGCCAGGAGAAAATAAGTCTATCCCTTGTTTAATCGATAGATACACCCCTTTACTAATAAAAATCAGAAACAATAGAGGATTCACCATATAGGTAGCCGAGACTACCATATTGAGAATCCTCATAACCGCCTGTTGATGGGGATTTTCCATTTTCCGCAACCGAGCTAAACTGCTGATAGGTTTACCCAGTCGCACGATTGTAGTTTGACACACCGCTACCAATACGTGAAAGAGGTTAGGGTTTCTCGGTAAGTTAAGCCCTAATAAACTCAACACGGTTAAACCCGTATCCACTACCCTACCTAAGTCGTATTGAGCCATATAAGCTGCTATCCTAATTTCATAGGCGATAGCTTTATCGAGTAGATGACGAGCTTTCTCTATGACGGTGCCGGTTAGGTTTTCCATACGAGCGAAGTCACCGCATAAGTAAGCCACCTCTCCCGCCTCCGTATATAAATCTAAACTCAATTCATAATTATCCTGCCAAGATTGACAATGTAAGAGGGATAATCCCCGAGTTAGATAATCATCCGCCTCTTGATAAGCTGCTGCGATACGCGCTTTCTGCCCGGCTTTAAGATTCAATCTCGCTATCTCCTCTCTATCAGTTTCCGTCGTCAGTAATTTTTGAGCTTGATTGAAATGATTCACTAACTTGAAAATATCCCTATCTTGTTGCTCCCGGCTCAAATAGCCAGCCAGTAAACGGGCTATCTTTAGATGTAATCGCCCCCTCTCGGTTTCGGGGATGAGAGAATAGGCTGACTGTTGGATTCGATCGTGTATAAACTTAAATCTAGCCTCTACTGTTTCAGTGGGCGAATTATTCCTATATAACTGATAATTACGATCGAGAGGGATTATAAACCCTTCCCCCACTAAATCCCAAACTATCTCTACACTCTCCCGTAGCGATTTTTCAGCGACAATCGCCACAGTATTCAGCTCGAAAACATTACCTATACAGGCGGCAATCTGTAAAATATTCTGATAGGCTAAACTCAACTTACCCATCTGATACATCATCAAATCAATAACGTTATCGGTAGAGGGAGCGAGTTTAATCTTTTCTATATCCCAACACCACCGTTTTTCCTCGACTCGATAAGTTAAGAGGCTTTCTTTATACAGCCACTTAAGAAATTGATTGATAAATAAAGGATTACCCTGAGTTTTTCGGAAACATAACTTTCCTAACTCTTCTATTGATTCTGGAGATTGCTTGAGAGTATCGGCAATCAAAAGATTAACTTGCTCTATATCTAGAGGTGAAAGTTGCAACATCAGAGGTTGATAACCGTTTTTCTTTATCTCTCCGATGGTGAGGCTTAAAGGGTGTAGCCCGTCTACCTCATTATCTCGATAGGCAGAGATGAGGAAAAGATAATTAATATTCGCATATCCCATTAAAAGCTGTATAAACTTTAAAGAGGCTACATCAGCCCATTGTAAATCATCTAAAAAAATCACTAAAGGATAGTCGGGGGCGCTAAAAATAGCTAAAAAGCTTAAAAGTACCTTATCGAAGTCTACCTGATAGTCGGAAGACGGTAAGCTTGGGATAGCTTTAGAATCACCTAAGATTAACTTAATATCGGGTAAAACTTGCACTAGATAGATTAAATCATAACCCAACCTATCGAGGATTTTATTACTCCATATCTCGATTTTTTCTTGAGTTTCTGTTAGTAGTTGTTTCAGTAAATCCTCACCAGCTTCTAACCAGGCTCCATAGGGTATATTTTTTTTAAACTGGTCGAACTTGCCCGATATAAAATAACCTTTATGACGGGTTATGGGGTGGTATATTTCTCGTATTAAAGAAGTTTTGCCTATGCCAGAATATCCCGATACTAAAATTAATTCTTTTTTACCCCTACTTACCTTTTCAAAACTTTCTAAAAGGGTTTCCCTTTGTGCCTCCCTGCCATAAAGTTTCTGTGAGATTTGAAAGAATTTGCGATAATCTTGTTGTGCGATCGCAAAATCTATATTCTTACCTTCGTCCTTCCATAACCGCCAACAAGTTTTTAAATCCTCTTCTATTCCTTGACTACTCTGATAGCGATCGTCTGCATTTTTCGCCATCAATTTCATGATTATTTTCGCTAAAATAGGCGGTATACCGGGGTTAATTTCTTCTGGACTCACTGGTTGTTTTGCCAGATGACAATAAAGTATCTCTAACGGTTCCGTTACCTGAAAAGGTAATTGCCCCGTCAATAACTCGTAGAAAGTAACCCCGAGAGAGTAAAAGTCACTGCGGTAGTCTAATACTCTATTCATCCGCCCCGTTTGTTCGGGGGAAATATAGGGTAAAGTACCTTCTAGGGTATTAGGGTTAAGATATTCTTGGTCTAGCCCGGTAGCTATACCGAAATCGATTAGTTTTAAAGTTTGGGTTTGCCGATTATAAACTATGTTGCCTGGGTTAATATCTTTATGAATTATCTTAACTGAGTGAACTTTTCCTAAAATTTCACATAGCGAGACACCTATTTTAAAAAAATCTTCTAACTCTATAACTTTATCATCATAAATTTCTTTTAAAGAAACGGCTCCGAAATCTTCAAAAATAATTGCGTAACTCCTGCCGTAATTACGCAACTCATAAGCTTTAATAACTCCCTCGATATTTAAGTTGTGGGTTAGATAAAATTCTTGGTGATAGCGCTCGATCTGATTCAGTGTAGGATATTCCGCCTTAAGAATCTTGATAATGACCGGTTGCCCGATTTTGTCCCAGATGCCACGATAAACGATCGAGTTATAACTCTCGTATATCTGCTTACTTTCGGCAACGTCTTTAAGCTCCATAACTATTAGAGATTTACGCTAAATAAAAATAGCGGGAGATACGTGGAAGATTTCGCCTAAAGTTTTAGCTTGAGGAAACTCCCCCCTTTTAGAGCAATTGACTTCCTTCTGTTTTCATATTGTAGCTGTCAACCCTCTCAAACTTTACGTTTTTATAATTCAGTGATAACAATAATCATTCTCAAAATCATGTAAAATGAGAATCATTATCAAAATGACTCAGGAGTGGTGCAGATGATAAAGGCGAAAACGATCGATATTGCCATAGTCGGCGCGGGGCCCCAGGCTTTGACCCTGGTGACGCACCTCTTACAGAAACGGGCGAAAATGCGGAATCGATTCCTAGTTTTCGACGATAGTGATACATGGTTGAGCCGGTGGCGGGAAAAATTCGCCCGGCAGGAGATTGGGCATCTGCGATCGCCCGCAGTTCACCACCCCCACCCCGATCCCTTCGCTCTGCGGGCTTTCGCGGAAAATCGACCCCAGGAATTATTCTCACCCTACGATCTCCCTGGTACATTGCTATTTGATGATTTTTGTCAAGAGGTAATCGAAAGATTCGGGGTAAAAGACTCGCTCTACCCGGCTTCGATAGAAAAAATCATCCCATTAAAGCCAGGATTCAGACTGTATTTGACGGGGGGAGAATCCCTAACCGCCCGCCGGGTGGTTCTCGCCACTGGGGGCGGTTCGCCTAAATACCCCGAATGGGCGAGAAAAATCTCGACTCCTTACCCGAGCGATCGCCTACTCCATTCCTCTCAACTCGATTTACGTACCCTCTCCTGTGGCAATGAGCGGGTTTTAATCGTTGGGGGAGGACTGACGAGCGGACATCTAGCGGTAGGAGCGTGCGCCCGAGGCATGAAAGTAATACCAATTCTCTAAAGTCCGACTACAGATAGAGCTTCGAGAATATAACC
>CAZUVR010000064.1:0-7131 GCA_964623815.1 uncultured bacterium
GATATGTGGGCGAAATCTAGTATTTTTCCTAATACTAAATTAGCCTATGATTTCTTTACTTATGAGGTGCCTCGTAATCGTTCCGATTAATTTCTTTTCTTCCTAATAACCTCTGACGGATACGATTAAGTTGAGCTTGATTATCAGATGGAAAATGGGGCGGCGGTAATTCCGAGTTAGGCCAGTTTTCTAGATCCTGACAGGTACAGTTGAGAAATGGTGCCCCGCCTATTTTTTGCGGAACGGGCATCGTACATCGGGCACAGGGGTTAATATCCCATAAGGAGGATAATAGCTCTTGTATCGTTTGCTCCGTGCCTTCTAAATAACAATCTCCACTAAGAGGATCGCTAATTTTTAGCCAACAATCTTCAAATTGAGCAGAGTATTGAGATCCGACAAATATAGGTTTCGGTAATAAACTTTCTTTACCGTTATCAACTATAACCGGCTTCCCTAGTTGAAACCAATAGGCTAAATATTTTTTGACTTGTTCTTCCTGTGCCATACTCATCGATATTAATTAACCCTGATACTAACCCCATACTAACTTAAAATATCAAGAAAATTGGGGGATTGGACTTAAGATAAAAAAATCGGCAACCTTTTCAGCATTTTAACTGTCTATTGGTAGCTTGATTTAATAAATGACTTATTTCTATCGAGCGATAATGAGACGGGTTAATGAACTGAATTTTTTTTGAGAGAGTAGCGTTTTTGAAAATTAAGCAATTAAATTATTAAAAACTTAAGATCAGAAAATACTAGCGGAAAATCTTTTAATACACTAGAATGAGTCTGTGTTTAAAAACAAAATGATGGGAGAGATCTTAACGAGGTATTCTGGTTGTGCTTTCGTATCTCCCTCACCTTCTTAAGAAGCTATCAATACGGTAACGGCGGCATTAGCTATAATCATCTCGTCGTTTAAGTCGTTCAGTTCTTCGATCGCCCTCCCCTGTACGATCATGCCGCCGGATTGAACCTCGATACTCTTGTTTCCGAAAGGTAATACCGCTAAAACTTCTTCGGGGCGAACCTTTTCGGGATAGGGTACGGCTACCCGCACCTCCACCACCATCTCATCGGGGTGAGCGAGGCCCGCCACTTCCCAGACTCCAGGTAAAGCGTTATTAGCGATCGCATTGCGGACGGCTCTAGCACAGGCTACGGTAGGATCTTGACCGTGCTGGTCGATTCCCATTCCCATCTCAATAATAAAACGTCTCATAAATTCAGCTACTGCCCCGAAGTCGTTACTAAACTATTATTACCGCCAAAAGTCAAACGTTCCCCATAAACTAATAATCTCTCTAACATTTGCAGACGATTCTCCCAAGTCCGCACCAGATGGGGGGAACTTTCTTTATGTTGGGACATCCAGAAACCCAACTGCCTCTGTAGACGGTTGAGGGCTGACTGGGCGCTGTTGAGATTATTACGACTGGGATTAGCGGCTAATTCCCGGAGCAAAGTACCCACAGTATCAACCTGTTGTTGCCAATTCTTGACATTCCCCTCATCAATTTTTAAATTTTGAGTCATCTGTAAGAAAGTCCATTCTTGCTGTAAGGATTGAAAGCGGTTGTTTGCAGCTTGGAAGGGTTGACGGTAGGGGATAGGATCGCGGGAACCCGGAGCGATCGCCCCTTGAGTACGGTTGAGAATACTCTGTAAGTTTGTACTATTGTTGAAATTCTCAGCGGCGAAGAGGGCGAAGCCGGATGTGGGCAGCCCCCGGAGCAGCTGTAATTGATCGAAGGCAATCAGATCAGGAACCTTCAGGAGGCGGATGGCAGGAATCACCAAACTCGCCCCGGCCACATCGGCTTGAAACAGAGATTTGATTCTATCTTCCAGAGAACCGGTATCGAGGGCGTAGGTCATGAGAAACACCATATCGATCCAGTTATTGCGCCCCCATTCCTCCCAATTCTGTTGTATGCGTAATAATCTCTCGCGCCGCTCCAGAGGAAACACCGCCACAGATAACATTAAATCAGGCCGTTTCGCCTTCAAAGATGAAGAAACGCTGGCGACGAAATTATCCACCTGACGGATTCTGAAAGTCATCCATTGATTCCATAGAGGATGCGAGGGGGTAATATCCATCGGATCTACTCCGGTCATCTGTTGGAATAATGCCCGCGCTGATTTGCCATAGCCGTAACTTTCCCCCTGTTTGGCATCTTGAAAGGGATAGCGGATGTAATCGAGTTGCAACCCGTCCACGTCATAATTAGTGATGATTTCCTCGTAGAGAGAAATTAAATACTTTTGTACTTCGGGATTGGCGGGGTCGAAGAAGGCTTTCTTCTGATAGCGCCCGTAATCGAAGGGATTACCGTTCCTGTTGTAGCTAGCCCAATCGGGGTTTCGAGAAAGTACCGGGCCGAGATAATTTTTGGGTTGATTGAGGACTTGGTTGTGACCTTGATTGGCGGCGGCGAAAGCCCATACCCAGGCGTGAATCTCCATACCCCTCTCGTGAGCTAATTTCACCGCAGATTTCAGGGGGTCCCAACCCCGGGTCAGTGGGTTCTGTTCGGGAGCGACGCGACTCGGATAAATAGTATAACTAGCGTTGAGGGTTTCAAAAAATACAACGTTGATACCAGCGTTTGCTAGACGATCGAACACCTTCGCCAGATCAGCTTCGGACTTAGCTTTTACTATCGTGCCGCGATCGAGCCACATGGCGCGTATTTCCGCACCCGCGAAAGCTCGATCGGTGGGGTAATTATCCCAGAGGGTGCGTCTAGTCTGCATCCAAACCTGTCGGGCGCGATCGTACTCTTTTCGCTCGCTCAATTCCTGAAATTGTTTCAGCCCATTTTTCGCTTCCTTAACGGTATCGAAGAGATTTTTATGATCCCCGAGGTTCTCCCCTAGATTTTTATTGGCGCTGGAGTTAGTTTCGTCCCCAGTAGTTTTCTTACTAGCGGAGTTGAGATTGACTCTCCTCGCCGCAGATGCGATTACGGTACTCTCGAACCGGGTGATCAGGCTGGCTAATTCCTCGGTCATTTCTTCTATTTCCCTGGGAGAGAGAGCTTTCACTGGCTTTCTCTCGTTATTACGAGCGACGACGGGAGCCAGAGGCTGCACTGCAGGCGGAAGGGGTTTCGCGGGGGCGGAGGTGGGTAGAGGCCTCCTGAGGGCGAGGGATTCGGAACCGTGACAGGCTCCAGCGGTGGGGGTGGCCAGGGCGGGACGCACACCGTAGCGGTTCAGGGCCATTTCTAACCAGGCGCGATCTAACTCCGGCGGGGAAACCGCATTCACGCCCCAGCGCCAGCCTAAGAAGGTAGTCGTACCAGTAACCACCACCGCCGGGGGATTACCTTTAGCCCCCCATACCGCCACCGTCTGACTGCTCACTCCGGTGGGAATGATCACGCCCCCCAAGAGGTTGCCGGATAGGATCTTTCCGCCCCCTCCGCTCATGCTCACGGGTTTAACGCTATAGGGTGAGGAATTGGAAAAGCCCCAATAAGCCCCCAAAAGAGTACGAAGTTGATTTTTGATCGCGGGTTCCGAGAGGGTGCCGGTGGGGCCGGTGACGATGACTTTGCCTCCCCGATTCAGCCATCGATCGAGGGCGGTGATTTGCGTCCCCTTGATCGTCTCTACATTAGGTAGTAAAAGTACACTAATTTTGTTTAAATCTTCTTCCGCGTTCCACTGATTACTATCTATAAAACAGTAACTGAAACCAGCGGCCTGAAATCTGCTGGCTATATCTTTCCACTGTTGACTATTTTCTGCCGTCCTGACTATACCTACTGGTTTACTTTCACCGAGGGCGTAGGCAGGTTTTGTGAGGATGAACAGGAACAAAATAGATAGATAACGACTCAATTTAGACACGATCGATTTACCTGTCATCCTTCCTAATTCTCCCCTACCGAGATTGTCAATCCCTAAGCATTATATCTCAAGTCATTTTTAGAGGGGAAATCTTTTCATTTCTCTCACCGCTTGTTTGGCATTATCCTTGAGTATGGCAGTGGCACCAGGAATCTGGGGGATCTGCCACAGTACATCTACCGTCCGACGTAGTAATCTGACTATATCTCCCTCGTCTAGGTTGGTATTCTCGCATAATTCCGGCCAGGGCACACCTAAGGCCCAGCCCGTCACGAGTCCCGTTAGTTGGGTTTCCAGCCATACCGGAATCGTTATTTCATAACGGGTTTGGGCCTGGTACAGTTTACGGCGGATCTCTCTGAGATTGAGAGCGTTGGGATCGTTATGGTGCAGAATATCGAGTATTTGTTTCGGGGGTTGATAGTTACACCAGGTATCGGGGCGCAGGGTTTCAGTGATCAGGGCGCTGATGGCTCCAGCCAGATAGGCGGGTTCGAGTCTTTCCAATTCTCCCGACATGATCACTAGCCCTAACCATAGTTCATTCTCTCCTCTGATGACAGCCGCCGCCTCTCCCAATACCGTAGGTAGATAGCCTTCGAGGGCGTTAAATTCCCGCAGGATCTCGATCAGGTCAAGAAATTCCTGCCAGTAGTAGGATTTACTCGCCTGTTGTTTCTGATACTTGATCTGGGTTTTGTGTAGCTGTTCTTGCAGGATGTCTCGATCATAATACAGTTTTAATAGTCTTCCCGGATTCTTCTTCGACTCCAGGGGATGCTTAGAAATTTGATCCTGTACCTTGGCGATTCGCCTCTCCTGTTCTGCTACATCCGGGGAAGGGTCAAGCGGTTCGGCTACCATCGATATACGATCGCAGATAACCCGATTAAGTTCGTTACCCTTGCGCCACTGCCCCAATTGTAGGTTTTGCCCCTCTGGTAAGGCGATATTCTCTATCTCTTTCGGGTCTAGGCTAGCAGCGTTTATGTGGGTGACTTCGCCATAAGTAGATAGATACCAGCGATTATCCTCCCCCAAACATAATAAATCTGGTTGTTGCCTCGTACCTGGAACGTCGGCTACGTAAACGGCCCGCACAGGTTGGGGCACTTTAATATATTTACCCTTGAGATGGAGTATAGCCCCCTTTGCTAGCCCCGGTAACAGCCCGTATATCTCTTGTTTTTTCGCCGCATCCGCCTGATGATGAATGATTTTTAACAGTCTTTCCTCTTCTCGCAAACGTTCTTTAAGCTTCTCATAACTGACGACTTGAGAGCGCTCGATTCCGGCTAACTCTATATCCAATTTCGCCAGCTCCCGCATCAAATTGGTAATCGCCTGTTGCTCGGGAGTCAATTTCAGTTGTGCCAAGTATTCGGCGAAACTATTTTCTAATAAGTCTCTAGCTTCCTCCAAGCTATGTTTTTGCAATAAATTTAACACCATGCCGTAGCTAGGGGTGAAACAGCTCTGTAAAGGTTCGGGATTGGCAGTAGCGAGATAGGAGGCTTCTTTCGCCCCCTCAAAGGGAGTCTGTACCGTCACCACATGACCTATCTCATCCATTCCTCGACGGCCCGCCCTACCGGCAATTTGTACGAATTCCGAAGGGGTTAACATACTGTGCCCCTCATCGGTTCTCTTCGAGAGAGCCGAGATGACGGTGGTTCGCGCCGGCATATTAATTCCAGCGGCAAGAGTGGCGGTGGCGAAAACTATTTTCACCAAACCCGCCTCGAAGAGATTCTCGACTAATTCTTTCCACAGCGGTAATACACCGGCGTGATGGGCCGCTATACCCCGGCTCAAGGGTTCTACTTGATCGCTCCTCACCAGTTGGGAGGCAGTGGCGAGGTATTCAAAAAAGCTACTTTTGATCGCGGGATTATCTAGGAGATATTGTAATAGGCTATCCTCCTCTCCGTTACTGGCGAAGAAGCCGAGCAGTTTCTGATGTAGTAGAGGATTTTCTACAGCGTACACTGAAAGGACAATTTCTTGCAGGTAAGTATTATCTTGAAAGAAAAAGAGGAGTAGACGATAGTATATGGCTCTAGCTTCCGAGGCATTAACCAGATGAAAATTGCTCAGCTCCTTTACCGCCCCATCACAACCCCGACGGCTGAAAATCACGTAAATTACCGGCAACATATCTTTATGTTGCAATTGTTCGACGACTAAAGGGATGGTAGGGCAATCTTCCCGCTTGAGCCTCCGGGGCTTACTTCCCTTTTTACTTTTAAGATTCGGGTTAATTTTCTGTCCTTTAGGGTCGAGCAGGGGGAAGAGGCCATCTTTGGTACTGAAGTAAAACCGTAGCGGTACGGGGCGGAAATCCGAGTTGATCAAGACACAGCGGGAATTCCCCTCGCCGCTACCGCGAACTTGATTGATCCACTCGGTTAATTCTAACGGGTTGCCGATGGTGGCGGAGAGGGCCACGAGTTGGATAGTCGGTGGACAGTAAATAATCGACTCCTCCCAGACCGTACCCCGTCCCCGATCGCTGATATAATGGCATTCGTCTAGCACCAACGTTTCCACATTTTCTAGAGATGTCCCCACCTCCCCGATCGGTGTCTCGTACAACATATTACGAAAAATCTCTGTGGTCATTACCACGATCGGCGCATTAGCATTGATCACAGTATCGCCGGTAATCAGCCCCACTTCTTGAAATAAAAATGGATTTTCAGGATCGTTAAGAGGGATTTTGCCAAATTTGTCTTGAAAATCTCTAAACTTCTGATTAGAAAGTGCTTTTAAGGGTGTGGTGTAGAAAACTCGTTTTTTTCGCTGGAGGGCCCTATATATAGAGAATTCACCGATTAGTGTCTTGCCAGAACCGGTGGGGGCGCATACCACTACTGATTTACCAGAATTGAGGGCGGTTATGGCTTGCTTCTGGAAGTCGTCGAGGGGAAAGGGAAATAAGGTTTCTAGGTTAATAGCAGAATTAGTCAGCTCTTTCACTTAAGATTTTAGTTAGGGTTGTTTTCATCTTTTGGCTAATTTCATTGTAGAGGACAGAAAGGGAGAAAGGTAGACGGCGAAGTAAAAAGTTCGGTAAAAAATTTTATCTGTGTTATGAGGCTCGAATAAGGTGCTGGCGATTTTTAGAAATAAGTGGATGCTATTAGCTATTTTGATTATAGCTGCTTATTTAGGTAATTATTTTTATTTACCCTTATTCTTCGGCGTAGATTTCCTATTCGGTAATAGTTTCGCTTTAATTGTCGTTTATCTATACGGAGG
>CAZUVR010000064.1:7231-21250 GCA_964623815.1 uncultured bacterium
TTAACGGTATTTTTAATGCTATTATTGCCAACTTATTGATTAGTTACTTTCCCTTCGGTAAAATTTTTAAAAACTCCCCCGTAGTCACTCAGGAGATTTCTTTTCAAGAAACTTTATTTAATTTGTTAATGTCTTTTGTGTTTTTTACTGCTTTATTTCTCACGATAATTCACGGATCTCAAGGTTTAACGGAAACAGAAAATCTCATTCAAAGGGAAATTAATAGAACTTATCCACCAATCATTGAAAGTTTAAATGTTTGGTATGGCAATAATTTACGTAGCCTCTCCACTCTATCGGAATTGATAAAAAACGAAACCTGGCAAGAACCAGATAAAATTCAAAATATCGTCAATGCCTTTCAAAAAAATAATGCTTCGATTATTAAAATATACGTATTTAATTACAAATACAATCAGCTTATTACATCCCCACAAATAGATATTAAAGATCAAAAAAAACTGACTTTAGAATTAAAAGAAAAGAATAAATATTTACAAAATCAAAAAAAATCACCGAAACCAATAATTAGTAATGTTCATACGGATGATTACGATTCAAAACCTCATGTAAGCTTACAAATACCGATAATTGTAAATACGGAAGTAGTCGGACTCATCTACGCATCTATTAATCTCGGGCAGATTAATAGTATATTATACGCTAATATAAATTCATCTACTACACAAAATATTATAATAGATCAAAATCAGCGAGTAATTGCTGACAGCAACAATTCTTTAAAACCAGATACATATTTCGATCCCCGAGAGGGAGGAGAGGTAAGAGAAGTCTCCAAAAATTTTTTTCAATGGCTACCTCTCGCTAAAGAGAATCTACCCATTATATTACGTTGGAAAAAATCCTATTACATCCAACAAATTTATTGGAGTAAATTTCTACCTTGGAGTTTAATAATCAAAGTCAGTACCGCTCCCTATATCAATAACCTACAACTTTTCTACATCAATAGTTTAACATTAATGTTGGTGATCGCTTTAATCGGTTTAATCGCATCTAAATTGCTCAGCAATTATTTAGCGTCTCCCTTAGTGCAATTAGGACAACTTACCACTGACTTACCTCATAAATTAATCAATCAGTGGGATAGCTTAAACATACCTAAGTCAAAAATCATAGAAATTAACACTTTAAATATTAATTTTTATTATATGATCAAGGTAATTAAGGAGCAATTTGAACAGATTATAGAGGTCAAAAATACTTTAGAAATAAGAGTAGATGATAGAACTAAAGAATTACTTGATCTTAATGAGAGTCTGGCGCAAGAAATCAACCGCAGACAAAAAATAGAAAAGATTTTAAGAGAAAGTGAGGAAAGGTATGCTTTAGCGGTATCAGGGACTAATGACGGTCTTTGGGACTGGGATTTAGAGAGTAACGAAATGTATTACTCTCCAGTATGGATGAAAATTATAGGCGAACATGAATACTTATTGCCTCATATTTTAATTACTTGGATAGAAAGAATTTATCCTGATGACCTTAATAATAATTTAGAGGCGATCGTTAAACATTTACAGGGTGAAACTAAAATTTATGAGCATACTCATAGAATCCGTCACAAAGACGGGCATTATATATGGGTAGAGGTTAAAGGTAAATGTTTACGCACTAGCGATGGGGAACCTTATCGTATGGTGGGGACGATAACTAATATAACTGAAAAGAAACAAGCCGAAGAAGAGTTAAGAAAAGCTAAGAAAACTGCGGAGATCGCCAATAAGTATAAAAGCGAATTCATCGCCAATATGAGCCATGAAATTCGTACCCCGATGAACGCAATCTTGGGCTTTTGTGATTTGATGCTCGACATGGAACTCAATGAACGATCGCGCTCTTATCTACAATCGATCGCTTCTAGCGGTAGAACCCTCCTAGCTTTGATGAATGATATTTTAGATCTCTCAAAAATAGAAGCGCAAAAACTTCAACTCAATTACGAATCGGTAGACATACGTATTTTGCTGGAGGAGATCAAACAAATTTTCTCGGGCGAAGTAGAGAAGAGATCTTTAGATTTTTACCTATTCATAGATGATTCCGTCCCCGAAGAAATTATTTTCGATGAGGTGCGGCTCAGACAAATCCTTTTTAATGTGGTGGGAAATGCTTTAAAATTTACAGAGTCTGGGTATATTAAAATTCAAGTTGAGAGCTACCCTGACTTAATAGGTATCACTTTGATCATATCAGTAGAAGATACGGGTATCGGGATCGAGAAAGATCAACAAGAGAGAATTTTTGAAATGTTTACCCAGCAGGAGGGACAAAGTAATCGTAAATACGGGGGTACGGGTTTGGGACTAACCATTACTAAAAGGTTGACAGAGATGCTGGGAGGATCGATCTCCTTAGATAGCGAACCTGGTCAGGGGTCTATTTTTACGTTTATGTTTCCCAATGTCAGAGATAAGACCTCGGGTAACGAATCACTCATCTACTCCACTTCTCATAAAGAGATTAAAGAACCCTTATTTTCAGAATGTTTGAGCAATCAAATTCGAGAACCCTCTTTACTTATAGAAAAATTAGAACTTATAGAAAAGCAAGACTGGCCGAGCATTCAAAAGGCTATGAAGATCAGGGATTTAAAAGTTTTCCAAAAAAGTTTGAAAATCTTGAGCGAATACCACTGTTGCGAAAATTTACAAGTATACGCCGAACGTCTCAAGAAAGAAATCGAGACTTTTGACGGAGATAGGCTGAATAAAACCATCGCTGATTTTCCCCTATTAGTACAAAAAATATCTCGTCTACTCCAGTGACTAACCTAAAATGATTATCCCTATTCAGCTAATTAAACCCTATTGCCCTCCCGAAGACAATCTAATTCTAGTTGTGGATGATGTTAGTAAAAATTTGCAACTAATTATTGAAATTTTAGATGAAGCGGGATATTCGACCACATTCGCCAATAGTGGGAAGCAAGCCATAGAAAGAGTTAAAAGTGCCAGCCCAGATCTGATATTACTTGACTTGATGATGCCAGAGATGAATGGTTTGGAAGTATGTAAATATATAAGAAGCCAGGCTATTTATGAATATATACCTATCATTTTCCTCACAGCAAGTAACGAAAAAGAAGATTTATTAAAAGCATTTGAATACGGGGCGGTAGATTATATTACCAAACCTTTCAATGGCAAAGAATTGTTAGCGAGAATCAAAACTCATTTAGACTTAAAGAATACACGGGATCAACTCCAAGAAGCTTATAATCATTTAGAAAAATTAGTGATAACCGACCATTTAACTGGGATTTTTAACCGCCGAGCTATCTTTAATTTTGCCGAAGAAGAATTTACGAGATGTAGTCGTTATCATAGAGTTTTTTCTATTTTAATGATCGATGTGGATTTTTTTAAAAGTATTAACGATAATTACGGGCATGACGTAGGCGATGAAGTACTGGTAGCAGTGGCGAAAGGGATTCAATCGAGCATAAGAAAAGTAGATGTTTTGGGGAGATTCGGAGGGGAAGAGTTCGTCGTTATCCTGCCGGAAACTTGCTTGCAGACAGGAATAAATGTAGCGCACAAAATTAAAGAAACTGTTAGTAAAATAGGTTTAGAATCTCTGCCCGACTACCAGGAAATAACCGTCAGTGTCGGCGTGGCTAGTTATGAGATAGGCGATCGCAAAGTGGAAGAAATCATCAAAAGAGCCGATCGCTCGCTATACTATGCTAAAAATCAAGGACGTAACCGAGTTGTCAGCAGCGAGATATTACCGCCGTGAAACCCTTTAAATCGATCGCACTAGCCCTATTAGTATCTCTCTATCCCCTGTCGGCGAAGACGGCAGAATTAGAAACCATCATCAACAGGGGAAAACTGGTGGTAGGTGTAAAAGATGATGTACCTCCCCTAGGCTTTTACGATAGCGAGAAACGTTTACAGGGTTTGGAAATCGATATAGCCAAACGTCTCGCCCGAGAGGTACTAGGGGACTCGGAAGCGATTATCTTCCAACCCCTCAATAATCAAGAGCGACTGCAAGCAGTAATAGAAGGCAGGGTAGATATAGCCATAGCCAGAGTCACCATTAACCCGGCCCGCGCCCGTCTCGTAGATTTCAGCCCCTTCTATTATCTCGACGGTACGGGGATCATCACTAAAAACCCGTCCCTCAATAGCCGTCAGGATCTCAAGGGCAGAACCATCGCCGTACTCAATCACTCTAGCACCCTAGCGGTGATAAAATCCTTCCTCCCTGGGGCGCGATTGGTAAGGGTGGATTCCTACCAAGAAGCATTATACCTGTTGGAATTGAACGAGGTAGACGGCTTCGCCGCCGATAACAGCCTCTTAACCGGGTGGATAAAACAATATCCACAATACCGCCGCTTAGCCCTGTATCTCGATAGCCAACCCCTGGGGGTGGTTATGCCTAAGGGGCTGCAGTACGATAGCTTGAGGCGGAAAGTCAACCGGGCGATCGAAACTTGGCGGCGTGAGGGCTGGTTAAGGGAAAGGGCGGCTTTCTGGGGTCTGCCGGGTCAGTAGTCTTTGGTATAATTAATACTGATAAATTAGGATATATTGCCCGGTATGGATGACATTTTACCGATTATTTATGTTTCTGGATTGCTCATATTTTTACTAGGACTGTTTATTTTCGTCGCCATTCAAATAGTCAAAACCCGTAAGGTGGAAAGTAACTTTAACAAGTTGCAAAAAAAATTACAGCAGGAAAAAGGTACGGCTAAAGAATACTACGAGTTAGGTAGTCTCTACCTCGATAAAAAACTCTACGTCCAGGCAGTTAACCTGTTACAAAAAGCCTTAAAAACCGATGCTGAAACAGTAGAACCAGAAAACCAAGCATTAATTTATAATGCTTTAGGATTTGCCTATTTTTCACAGGAGCAATTCGATCTAGCCATCCGTAACTATAAAGAAGCGATCAAACTCTATCCAGAATATACGATCGCCCTCAACAATTTGGGTAATGTATACGAGAGGAAACAGATGATCAATAAAGCGCTAGAAAGTTACTCGGAAACTCTTAAATACGATCCTAACAATAGCGTCGCCAAAAAAAGAAGCGAATCCCTACGTAAGCGTTTAGTAACCTCTGCTTAGATAGTATCTACTTGCTCTTGAGCCTGCCACAGATCACGCCGATACCCGCGCCGATAAGTTCGGCCAGGATACTTATAACCCGATAGAAACTGACGGTTAGAAGTACCCTGCCCGGTGGGAAGTTCTGCCCGTCCAGTAAAGCGATCGCAGTAGCTTCAAAAACCCCCATCCCACCTGGGGCACCAGGTACGATCAACCCCAGTAACCAGGCGAAACTAAAGGCGCTCAGAAGGGGCAACACCTGCAGCCCATCTCTTCCCTGAAAAGCGATCCAGATGGTGATAAACCCTGCTCCCCGCAGTAACAAAAAAATTATTTCTCCCAGTAAAGGTAAGATCGGATAGTCGCTGACGGTAAATTCAGCCTGAGAATCTTTTTTCTGCAGCCGCCTCAATATTTTGAGCGAGCTATTGAGCAGGTAGGGATGGAAACAAAGCAAGCCGGACAGAAGTACAAAAAAAGCGACGAGAGTGAGAGTCGGCGATTTAGGGGAACCGAATCGATCGCTGAGAATACCGATAGATAAAGCCCCGCCAGCCATTAATAAAGGTTCTAGCAATACGCTCAACCCCGCCGATTCGAGAGGCACATTATGGACTGACACGGCTTTGATCCTCGCATATAGATGACCGATATTCCCCGGGAGATATTTATAGAGATTGCTGATTAAATAGATTTTTAAAATAAGTGTTAAGGGCAGGGATTGTCGAAAGATTTTCAGGATGAACTGCCAGACGCATCCTGACCAGACATGAGCGATACAAGTGAGGGATAAACTCAGGGATAGATAGAGCCAAACTCTCGTACTGAAGCGAACCGAAGTAATATCGTGCCAATGCTCTTTAAAGTTTATAAATATAAAAAAGAAAGTAGCACCGATTATGAAGTAACGGACTAACTTTTTCCACATGAAACTAGAAACATAAATTAGGTGACCAATCTTGAGAGCCGCGCCCCGATTGGCAGCGATATTGACGGCCCGCCCAAATCAAGCGCCACTGATTGACATCGGCACCATAAGGCTCGAAATCGGCGCGGTAACGAATCCCCTGTATCGAATCATCCTCGAAACCGGAGCGGATCATAAAAATCACCCGGCGATTATGATCGGCGTTACGGGTGTCTATGGTTTCTTTGACACTTTCACCGTTAACGGGGGGCAAGATTTTTAACACTATCGATTCTGGATCGGGGCCGATTAAATAACTAATATCGTTAATCTCACTTTTCAAGTCCATAGGGTGATATTTTTCCCTATCCGCCGGGGAGGTATCGGTTAGCCTCGCTTCCGTAATACTACAGCCCGATAAATGGGTTAAGCCGGTTAAACTGATACCTATGGAAATCAGAAAAGATTTATAAGCCATAGAATCAAGTACCTAATATTTGCGATAGATTGGTTATCAGGGGTTTTAACATGGGTAAACTAACATTACATGGGTTAGATCTCAGCCCGATCGGACTTGAATATAACCCTTTGCTCTCATAAAAACTATTATCGCTTATGCTGATCTGTCCTCGATGTCAGTTTGAGAATGCCAACAATAATCAGTTCTGTCAGAAATGCGGTTTAACCCTCACCGCCGCCGAATGTAAAAAATGCGGGGAAGCTGTAGCCTTTACGGAAACTAATTGTCCCGCCTGCGGCGCTAGTACTGGTGTATTTTGGTGGACGGTGATCGTTGACACGGAATCGTCTGGCCTGCTTTCTCAAGAGTATCTCGATCTGGGCAAGCGTTATCGATTCGTTACCCCGCCGTCTGGGAAATCGGGCTGGCAGGGTCAAGTACTGGACTGCTACCCCCTACAGAAATCGGTGTTGAAGGTATTAGTGGCGCAACAACCGGAGTTGTTAAACGAAAACAATCAAACTCTGTGGCGCGATCGCGGTTTACCCAGCATTCTCGGCTACTACACCGCTCTGAAAAATTCTTCGCCGAGCCTGCCAGAAGTCCATGACGCTTGGCAGGAAGGCAGTACGGAAATAGTCCTCCTCGCGGATCGCTCGTCTTGGACTGCCCTGAGCCAATTAATCGCGGATAATCTTCCCCTATTGCAACTAATCTATTGGTTGGACGAAATCGCTAAATTATGGAAGAGTTTAGAGCAGTTCAATTGTACAAAAAGTTTGCTGATAGAGGACAATCTCAGGGTCGATGAAGATCAACTTTTCGGTTTACAACAACTTTACATCAACGATCAACCGGAGCAATCGAGTCTGAGAAGCCTGGGAGAATTCTGGCAGAAGCTATTACAAGCGGTGGCGGTGGAGGAAATAGATAGCCTGATCACGAAAATGCTCACCGGAGAAATCAACTCTGTAGGAGATTTACGTTTAGAACTACAAGAGCTGGCCGATCAAAAACAAGATATAGAAAGCACTCCCTCAGCCATCGTCAGCAGGGAAGAAACGATCGAACCCTTTGATACGGAACCGGGGCTGATGCTGCCCGAAATGGGGGATGCGGAGGAATTACCGACGGCAGTGATTCCTATGGAATTAGCCAGTTTAAGCGATGTGGGTTTTACCGACATCGGTGTGCAGCGCCGTCACAACGAGGACGCTTTCGGACTGATCACGGAGATAAAAAAACGACAGAGCAATCGCGGTCAAAAATTTCAAGCGAAAGCCCTCTACGTTCTTTGTGATGGCATGGGAGGACACGCGGCTGGTGAAGTGGCGAGCGCCCTGGCCGTCAACACCCTAAAGGATTATTTTACCGACCTCAATTTTGAAGAAATGCCCGATAAGGAAATGATCACCAGTGGTATTCTCAAGGCTAATCAAGCCATCTATCAGATCAATCAGGATAAGGAAACCTACGGTAGCGGGCGCATGGGCACTACTCTCGTCATGGCTTTAATCCATAATACTAAAGTGGCGATCGCCCACGTCGGTGATAGTCGGGTGTATCGAGTCAGTCGGAAATGGGGATTAGAGCAATTGACCAAAGATCACGAGGTAGGGCAGAGAGCGATCCAGGAAGGTATTGATCCAAAAGTCGCCTATTCCCGTCCCGATGCCTATCAATTAACTCAAGCCCTCGGCCCCCACGACGATCAATACGTTAAGCCCGATATTCGTTTCTTCGACTTTCAAGAAGATACGCTCTTACTACTCTGTTCCGACGGACTTTCCGATAACGATCTCATAGAAAGTCATTATCAGACTTATCTAACACCGTTGATCAGTTCCAAGAGTAATCTAGAAGAAGGATTGCATAAATTGATTGCTTTAGGGAATCAGAAGAACGGTCATGACAACATAACCGCCATTATTGTCCGTGTTAAGGTGCAACCTAACCTAGAAACTACTTCTTGGGGGTAAATCACCCCTTATTCTTCGTCCCAAGCTTCCACTAAGAGAACTTCGCTAACTGGGTCTTGCATGGAGAAGCCGAAGTCGAGTAGTTCTTTCTTCCAGTAGCTCCAATCGTCGCCGTAAAGGAGGGCTAGCTTCCATATACTATCGTTTGGCTTCACTACTTTTGCATCGATCCACTTAGCAACTTTGCGCTGAAACTTCACCATAGGGTGAGCAGTGAGTTGTTTTGTCATAAAATCAGTTTGTTAGTACTTGAACAGGTTGTTCTAAATCTTTTAAATCAACGCTCCTCAAACGGTTAAAACTACACTGAAATGCTGAATAGGTTGAGAAGCGTCCTACTTTCTTATTTTTACACTAACTACTAGCTTTTAGGCAAGTACTTCCAGGGGAAAAGTACGGTAATCACTACTAATAATCGCTATATCCAGAGGCGACGATCATCGAGCCGATACCGCGATCGGTCAGAATCTCCAATAATAGAGAATGGGGTAAACGACCATCGAGGATGTGTGCCGCTCTCACCCCCTGAGCCAGAGAACGAACGCAACAGTTAACCTTAGGAATCATGCCCCCCGCGACGATACCAGTATTGATCAACTCCCGCGCCTGTTGAATATCTAACTTATTGATTAAAGTACTCGGGTCTTTATAATCTTTGAGTATGCCCGCCGTGTCGGTGAGCAAGATCAGCTTTTCCGCCCCTAAAGCGGCGGCTATCTCTCCCGCCACCGTATCGGCGTTGATATTATAAGCCTGTCCGTTTTCATCGGTGGCGACGCTAGAAATAACTGGGATATAACCATTATTTACCAGAGTTTCCACCAGACTCGTATCGACGCTACTCACCTCCCCAACAAAGCCGATGTCTTGTTTGCCCACCTGCCGGGCAGTGATTAGATTACCATCTTTACCGCACAGGCCCACCGCCCTACCCCCAGCTTGATTGATTAGGGAGACGATTTCTTTATTAACCCTGCCCACCAATACCATCTCTACTACATCCATCGTCGCCGCATCGGTGACGCGAAGACCATTTTTAAACTGCGGTTCGATTCCCAATTTATCTAACCAACTGTTGATCTCGGGGCCGCCGCCATGCACGATAATGGGACGTACTCCCACACAGGAGAGAAACACCATATCCCGGATTACCGAGTCTTTGAGGATGCTTTCTTTCATGGCCGCCCCTCCGTACTTTATGACTATGGTGCGCCCTGTAAATTTTTGGATGTAAGGTAATGCTTCACTCAGTATCTGTACTCTTTCCGCGTCTGCTATCTGTGGTAGCGATTCATTCATACTTAATTCCTTGTTTTAATCGATCTTTCAGTTTAACGGTTTCTCCTTTCCCGAAAGCTGTTCATCGTGAACTTATTTTTTTAAGAGTTGCTGCGATTCCCTATGAGTAGATATATCCGCATCATCCTGTTATTCTGGAGTACCGCCTTAAGTGCGGAATTAGAATATCGTCTTAATTTCCTCATCGCTTCCCTGAGCAGTCTCACCAATCTAGCGGGCGGTATCTTCAGTCTTTTTTTGTTCTATCGCACTGGCTATACTTTCGCGGGCTGGAATTGGGCCGAGGCGATGTTAGTATTAGGATTTTTTACTTTATTACAGGGATTCAGCGGCTCTTTTTTAATTCCCAACCTCAATAAAATCGTCGAACAGGTGGAGAAAGGCACCCTCGATTTCGTCCTCCTCAAACCTATTAACAGTCAGTTCTGGTTATCTACCCGCACTATTTCCCCCTGGGGAATACCTGATTTATTTTTTGGCATCATTATCATTATCTACGCTGGAAGGCAGTTAAATCTCAGTCCCGTAAATTACTTTGTCAGCTTTTTACCCATTCTCTCCGGTCTCGCCATCTTATACAGTCTCTGGTTTATGTTGGGGGCGACAAGTATCTGGTTCGTGAAAATTTATAACGTCACCGAGGTATTAAGGGGATTTTTAGAGGCGGGGCGTTACCCCATCGTCGCCTATCCCGCTCTCTATCGCGTCTTTTTTACTTTCGTCGTGCCGATTGTCTTCCTGACGACGATTCCCGCTCAAACTCTCCTCGGACGCGCTGAACCCATTTGGATTATCGGTTCTGCTTTACTGGCGATCGCCCTTTTAGTCTTCTCCCGCTATTTCTGGGCCTTCGCGCTTAAATTCTATACCAGCGCCTCTAGTTAGGCGAGGCGAGAAAATTAAATTCAGTTTAAGCCATCGGATAGATGATTTTTCATAGGGTAGGATGATCTAAAAAACAAGGGTAAAAACTATGGAAATATCCTACCCGAATCGAGAAGAACTAACCGAGGAAGAACAACTCGAATTGGACAAGTTACAGGCGATCATAGAACAAGCCGTAGCTGACGGAGTCATCACTAGGGGCGAGAGAGACAGAATTTATCACGCCATCTGGGCTGATGGTAAAGTTACATCTCAAGAATTAGGTTTATTGAGAACCATGATTAGAGAGAGAGTCAATACAGGAGAATTGCACCTCGATTACAGTTAATCGAGATAAATCCCCGTGAATACTTCTTTTGCCGGGCCCGTCATGTAAATCCGTCCATCTTCCGCCCAGTGAATATGGAGGGGGCCGCCCGGTAGTTCTACCGTACAGGTACGATCGCATTTTTGATTTAAGACTCCAGCTACCACAGTGGCGCAGGCACCCGTACCGCAGGCCAGGGTAGCGCCCGCTCCTCTTTCCCATACCCGCATTTTCAGATAATCGGGGCGGATAACTTCGACGAATTCGGTATTCGTGCGCTCCGGGAAAACAGGGTTATGCTCGAATAGGGGGCCAATAAGGCCGAGGTCAATTTTATCCACATCGTCAACGAAGGTAATACAGTGGGGATTGCCCATTGATACGCAGGTGACGAGCCAGGATTGCCCTGATACTTCTAGAGGGAAAGCCACCACCTTATCATCAGGGGTGCCCAGGTTAGTAGGAATCTGTCTCGCCTCCAGAAAGGGAGTACCCATATCTACCGTTACTTGTCCATCCGCCTCGATACGGGGTTTGATGGTGCCAGCTAGAGTGTGAATGTTGTAACTCTTACCCGGAGTTATATCCCCCTCCAGGCGGGCGATGAATTGGGCCAGACAACGTATGCCGTTGCCGCACATCTGCGGTTCGGAGCCATCGGAATTATAAATCCTCATGGTGTAATCGTTATCTTTATCACCAGCGAGGGCAAAGATAACGCCATCGGCACCGATCCCGAAATTACGATCGCACATCTGCACCGCTAACTCGGGGGAAATGGAAGGCTCACTGCTAGTGCGATCGTCGATTAAGATAAAATCGTTGCCCAAACCTTGATATTTAGAAAATTGGCGATTCATCGATGAATAATTATCAATATAAAAAACAAACCGGGTGAATCCTCACCGATAATAAAAGTGCAGGATCTTTGCCCATGAACTAATTATGTCTGAATTTGATACCGGATTACCGAGCGTGCGTATAATTCAAAGCTACATCAACGATAAAAAAGAGGTGGAGTTAAAGTTAGTTACCGACGATCTGATCGTGGGGCGCATCGTTTGGCAGGATATTAATTGTTTCTGTTTGGTGGATCAATACGAACAACCTACTCTAGTTTGGAGACAATCCCTAGTCTATTTAAAACAAAAAGCTTAAAAGTCTCGGCCCGAAACGGCAAGATGAACAAGAGGTATATTGGAATTAGGTTGAACGGCGTAGAAAATTAAATCATGAATATTGAAGACATCGTAGAACAAGCGCTCAAAGAGGGTTATCTAACACCGACGATGGAAGCGGAAGTAGGGAAAATATGCGATAGTTCCGCAGAATTATCCCTGGAAGAATACATGGCGCTCGATCGATTAATGGGGGCTTTACTAACGGGTAAAGTGGTGGCCATGCCACAGAAACAATTTATCAACGTCATGGAAGAGTTGGTAATCAGCGAGGCTATCTTACAAGTAGGCTCCGCTAACAGCAACTTACAAAATATTTTAGACGTGGGGGACTTAGCCGCCTATGCCCTGAACCGTCTGCCCCCCCTGTACGCTACCACCGAAGAGGGAGCAAATTACCAGCGTCAAAGGGCGAAAGAAGAATTACAGGGGTTGATACAGAGTGCCGTCAGCGAAGCGGTGGAAAGATTTTCCGACAGGCCCTCTCAAAATCTCGATCGCGTACCCATTAACAAAAGGCAGAGAGAAGACATTCTCACCCAGATGAACGGTTTACTGAAATCCTACGCAGTCAATTACGAAGAAAGTCCTCCCAGCAATTAAAAATCATCTTGAGAAAGGGGGAACTTATGTGTATACTATTGCGTCATTAGCAGTGTGAGGAGTAAACACAGCGTGGAAAAACACATGAGCCGATCGATTTCTACCTCTTGGTCAAATATAGGCGTTCTCGGTACTCAAGCCCCCCTTAGCCCCGATAAATTATCTAATTATGATTTAATCCTTCGTTGTCAGGAAGGATTACAGCCAGATAAAGCAGCTTTTGCCGAATTGGTAAAACGCTATCAGCCTCATGTGGATAAATTACTTTATCACCTCGCCCCCGATTGGCAGGATAGACCAGACTTAGCTCAAGAAGTGTGGATACGGGTGTACAAGAACATCGGCAGACTCAACGAACCATTAAAATTCAGGGGTTGGTTAAGTCGTATCTCTACCAACTTGTTCTATGACGAATTACGCCGACGTAAGCGCGTTAACACCCCCGTGTCCTTAGATGCTCGTCGCCGCGTCGAAGACGGTGAAATCGATTGGGATATAGTTTCCGATTACCCCGGGCCAGACGACCATCTCACCACGAACGAATTTTACGAACATCTCCGCAGCGCGATCGCTGACCTCCCCCCCGCCTTTCGTAATACCATCATTCTCAGAGAAATAGAAGGCATGGCCTACGAAGAAATAGCCGAATTAACGGGTGTTTCCCTCGGTACGGTCAAATCTCGGATCGCTCGGGCGAGAGCTAAGCTACAATCAGTTTTACAGGGCTATCTACAGGAAAGGTAAATTTTCCTTCGATAGTAATCAGGTGTGAGGAGTGTCACGGCACCATCATCGATATGAATCCGTTTCACTCGATCAAGAGGTAAAAATGAATTATTTTTCAGAGGAAGACACTCAAATATCTGAATTTTTCGAGTTTGATATTGAGTCTGATTTCGAGTACGAGCAAGATCTTTCCATGTGCGGAGAACAAGCCCGAAAATTCGAGTTACTCAGTGCCTATATCGATGGGGAAGTAACCCCCGAGCAGCGTCGTCAGGTTCAAGCGTGGCTCGATACGGATGCTGAATTTAAAAAGTTGTATCTATCCCTTAGCCGTCTCCAACAGGATTTAAAACAGGCTCCCGTGCCCCCCAATCCCGTATCGGTAGAAGATATAACCCGAGGAGTGTTCAAGAAAATAGACAGGCAGAGAAATCGCCGCTTGGTATTAGCTGGGAGCGCTTTTCTAGCGATGGTAATTTTGGGGGCTACTTCCTACCTCTTCCCTGAGCGCAATTCCTCCATCACCCAAATGGCAATGAATTCCTCCCCCGCCCCCGAAACCGATTCTCTCATGATCGGGATAAA
>CAZUVR010000065.1:0-21163 GCA_964623815.1 uncultured bacterium
TTAGTAGAAAACTCGTTTCAACTCTTGGTATAACACCCGGGTTTCGTAGAAAAGTAACCGACAAATACCGTCCTTACCAAGTGATTTAAAACTAGGAAATTTCTCACCGGTGCGATCGTCTAGCCTCTCCTCAAACCAAGCTTTTTTCAGCTTGAGCATTATGGGTGACTTGCCAGGGTAAGTTTTCCGGCAGACAGTCACCAGGGCGTCATTGGTCACAAGTTAAGGTTTTTTGAGATAGATCAAGGAAAAAAGAAAAATCTGTGAAACTGAGAGTAGATAAGGAATTGAGGGATTAACGAGTGAGTCGAAGCAACAGAGATCACGCCAAGAAAAAAGAGCGTCCGATGATAGAGGATGAGGTGATTGCCGAGCAAATATCAGCGTTAGTAACACCGGCGCTATTGGCTCAAGAACATTATTACCGTCAATTAGGGCTCAGAGACAGAATATTAAATTTACCGTTAATGGTAGCCGCGGTACTGACACTGCTATGGAGGGATGTGGCAGGAGTGAGTGAACTGACAAGGATGTTAGGAAGAGATGGTTTTTTGTGGTGTTCGCCGATGAAAGTAAGTCAACAAGCGCTGTCGCAAAGATTTTTAACATGGACTGCGGAACTATTTGAGAAAGTGTTCAAAGAAATATTGCCACATTTAAACGAAGTATGGGTGTCAAGGAAAAAGCGTCAATTGCCAGAAAGTATACAGTACGCTCAAAGTAAATTCGCCCAAATTTGGGCAATAGATTGTTCGGTATTGGAAGCATTATTTGGGAAGCTTAAAAGTCTAGAAGACACCCCCAAAGGAAAATTAGGGGGAAAAATGGCAACGGTAATCAACTTAATTAATAGACTACCAGTAGATATATGGTTCGAGGAAAATCCAAAAGCATCTGATACTAAGTTCGAGTCAAAAATTTTAGAGTTAGTACCAAAAAACACCTTGATTTTAATAGATAGAGGTTTTTATCATTTTCTCTAGAAATGCTTTATCGAGGTATGTATTATTTTTATACAGCTCGTCAAAAAGGTCTCGCTCATGACCCGACCAAGTATTTTGCCGCTCCTGAAAACCGAGACTTAGGCATTGTTAAAAGACAACGAAAACCCAATAAGAAACTTATTATTGCTCCTTTTCCAGAAGACCAAAAAGGAAGTGAAGATTTTTTCTTTAAAAACCCCTTGACAATTTGCCTTGTTTTTTAACTTGTGACGAATGCCTGGAGGCTAACCCGAATATTGCTACCGAACCGTCAATCAGCGCTCGCATTGCCGGGTATTATTGGCATCAGAAAAATTTGAACCCCCTGGCTGACAATAACGACTTACAAAGCTTTCAAGAGATCACCCGTCGCATTAATGGCGGGTTTAACGGACTAAGCGATCGGCTCCAGCACTGGGATTGGATGAAAAAGGTTTTAAAATGCTAGAAGCAAATCATCATGTAATCCTAGGTGCGATCGAGGCTATCAAACTTTTGGCGGAGGGACGAGACCCAGCCATATTATTAAAGAGGACGCTTGCCTATCTGACCGATGACCCAATAATCTACTGGCTAAACTGGTACGGAGTTACAAAATGAAAGATTTCTTTCTGGTTTGTTCGATCATTTTTTTTGGGGCCGTGATGCTAATTTCTTTGGCAGAAGTCTCTAGCTTCTCCTGTCGGGTCCAAGAAAAGATGGAACAATATCGCTGATTTTCCTAGGGGTTTCCAGTATAGTGCGTGGAAAAACCTTTACCAGAATCCTCGTTTACCGCTCGGCATCACCGTTAACCAATTAGTTTTCGCGTGAGAAATTTGTTCTTGAGTCACCACCGCATCGCTGAGATTGGCCCCGCAGAGATTAGCGCCCCGGAGGTTAGCGTACTTGAGATTGGCACCAGAGAGATTACTTCCCCGTAAATCGGCCCTCTCCAAATCGGCGTAACCGAAATAAACTTTACTGAGATTGCAATCTTTGAGATGAGAATCGCTGAGATTAGCCCGGCCTAAATCCGCATTGGCTAAATCGCAACCGTTAAAATTAACGCCTTGTAGATTGGACTGATAGAGATTGATCCCGGCGAGTTTCACCCTCTGTATATCTATACCGTTTAATTCCTCCTGGGCGAAATCCCGCCGCCCCTGACTGTAACTTTCCAGAAGGGTTTTCGCATCGAGACGGTTTTTTTTCTTGATCAGGGTAATCTCCGGCCCCGACTTTTTCTTTTGATTCACCGGGGTGGATACCTGAAAAGACATCGGTGTAGAACCACTGGAGGGCTGAGCGGGCTGGGAGTGGCGGCGGAACCTGGAATTAAGGCTTGTGGGGATCGAGCCTTCTGATAAATCCCCTGATGTCTCCCCGTTTCTGGGATTACGAGTGCTGGAAACGGGTTTATTGAGCAAACCTTCCGCCAGACTATCGGAGTAGGCGGATAAGTCTAGAGCGTCTAATACTTCCTGTGCCGATTTATAGCGATGGCGCACCGATACTTCTAACATGGTTTTGAGTACGGCCGCGAAGGGGGGGCTGACGTGAACCAATTGCTCCCACATCAACTCTCCTGTATTCGGGTCTACTAGAATATCTTTGGGGGATTTGGCAGTTAGTAGATAGATACAGGTTACGCCCAGGGCGTAAATATCGCTGGCGTAGACGGGGCGCATCGCCATCTGTTCTGGGGGGGCGAAACCTTGTGTACCTACGGCGAAAGCCGTCAGGGCGGTTTGGCTGGGGCTATTGGCGAGGATGGTGTTAACTTGGTTCTTGACGGCTCCGAAGTCGATGAGAACTAATTTGCGATCCGTTTCCCGGCGGATCAAGTTAGCCGGTTTAATATCCCGGTGGATAACTCTCTGCTCGTGGATGTACTTCAGAATCGGTAAGAGTTCGCTTAGAAATTGTTTTACCCCCGCTTCGCTGAAGGGGCCGTTCTTTTTCACTTCCTGATGTAGGTTATGACCTTTTACGTACTCCTGTACTAAATAAAATTGGTTAGAGTCTTCAAAATAATCTAATAACCGGGGTACTTGAGGATGGACTCCCACTTTACCTAAGGTTTCCGCTTCTCTCCCGAATAATTCTCTCGCCATACGGAAAACGTTCGGGTCATCTGTCGAAGGGCGTAATTGTTTGACCACACAGAGGGGGTTTCCAGGTAGAGAAGTATCCAGACAAGCGAAGGTAGCACCGAAACCGCCTTTTCCTAGAATACCTAAAATTTTATAACGATCGCGCAGTAAGAGTTTCGAGCCACAACTATGACAGTTGACCGTATCGGGTGGATTTTTCGGCTGTTGACAGGAAGGATTAATACAGTAGCTCATTTAGGATCACCAATATCGCTGCACGCATAGAATTAAATTAGTTTGAGATTCAAGTGCGGATAGGAGACGGTTCGGGTTTTTTGCCCTCACTGTTTTTAAAATTCCCTTTTTTATCTGGGAAATTATCATGAATCGGGATTTTAGGGTTCAGAGTTGTCCGCATTTACTACGGGCAACAACAGAGTGACGGTAGTACCTCTTCCTGGTTTACTGCTTATGGACATATTACCATTACAGCGTCTTATAAGATTCTGGACTATCGTTAAACCTAATCCTGCGCCTTCATTCATACCGTTTATAGGATTACGTCCCTTGTAAAAACTCTGGCATATTTTCGGTAATTCAGTCGGTTCTATACCTATCCCGGTATCACTTACTGTTAATTCTACCTTGTCTTGTTTAAGTATGGCTTGAACGTTAATTTTTCCTTGAACTGGAGTATATTTTAAGCTGTTGTTCAATAAATTTTGCAACATTTGTCTCAGCCAAGTTTCCGGACAAGATACGGGGGGGAAGCCAGCGGGTATGGTATAACCTAATACTATATTCTTTTCTTCGGCGAGGGGTTGATAGGTACTGACGATACCGGGTATCAAATCTTCTAATTTCGGATGCGTGTTAATATCCGCCGCTAAGGAGCGCTCGAATTGTAAAAATTCTTCCAATCCGGCGATGATCGAACTCTGTCGATCGCATTCTCTCTGTAGTAATTGTATGTAGCGCTGTCTTTGCTCCCTTTTAGATTGTAGAGACTCTAACAATCTCAAGGCCGTCTTCGTATTCGTTAACGGTAATTTTAATTCTTGCGATAAATTCGTTAATATTTCATTTTTAAAATTTAAAGATTTCTTTAATGATTCTAAATCCTCTACTATCATCTCCGTGTGATTGATCTTCCTGTTCAAACTATCGCTATACTCTATCTGCTTTAACAAGAGAATTTCTAATTTATTTTCATCTATTTCCGCTCCGTTTAATTCATTAATTTCTATATCTAAAATTTCTTCAGGAGTTTTATCAGTTATGGTTATTTCCTGTTTAATATTTTTAAGAAAACTAGCGATTAAATCCTTATCAAAGTTATAGACGAATCGCCATTTAATTTCTTTTTCATTTTGCTTCCTCTCTTCCTGATAAGCGAGTAGTAAGCCATAAAAATCTTGCGCATAGACAATAACGAAACATTCTTTTCTCAAATGAGAGCTAGCTTCCAATTGCAGGGGAACTAAGTTAGGAAAAGAAAAAGGTAGAGATTGTTCCTTGGAAAGGCTACAGAAATAAATCTTATCGGCTTTTCCTAGCTGTAAATAATGTTCGATCAGAGCCAGCCAACTTGGATTATTGGGTAGCTTGACCCAAATAGTTGCTGAAATTTGCTGTTGGATGAGAAAATCAAACAAAGAGTGTATGATACCTTTTAATGTAGCGGAAGAAAGAGCGATCGAATTAATGGAAGGGTTGATTGTCTGGAGCAACCGGTATAAAGAAGAGTCTAGAGAATGAAGGGTCATGGTTGTAATAACGTATCTATAGGTCAGCAGCACAGATAGGATGATGCTCAAATTATAATTAATTTAAGACGATGTTTAGTCGAGCGTGAACGTGAAGCTCAAGAAAAACGTCTTAAAAATTAATACTCATTTACCTTGTCTTGAGGATATGAATCAACCCCCCGGGCAACCAAAAACAGGAGTTAGTCAGATGTTGACTGTAGCGGTACAAAAACTACAGGCACGTACTAACATAGCCGCTTTCACCCTGCGTAAGGGAGCCAGAGTAGCCGAGTTAAGGATTAAAAAAGAAGGGGACAAGGAAGAAAAATATCCTCTCTTAGGAGACAGATATATTTTGGGGCGTAGTTCCCGAGCCTGCGATATAGTCATATCCAACCCGGTAGTCAGTCAAACCCACTGTATTTTAGAGAGAGACAGAAAAAACCCGGTTCATTTCACCATCAGCGATGAGAATTCCACGAATGGGATATACATGGGCAAGCGGCGCGTTAAAAATCTGTCCTTACGTCACGGAGATAGCTTTACCCTCGCCCCACCCGAGTTAGCCAACGCTGTGAAAATCGAATACTACAATCCCCCGCCAGTATGGGCAAAAATATTACAGACTGGTTTGTACGGGGCGGGTAGCTTATTAGGTTTAGCAGGTTTATGGATAGGTTATCAATGGAGTAAAGTCTCCGTTTATCCCTTACCCACAGGCATGACAGGCCCGGTTATAGTTTACAGTAGGGATGGTCAAACCCCCCTTCACCCCATGCGGGAAGAGACGCATCAAGAGTTAAAACGGTTAAGCGATTTTTCGCCATTTTTACCCAAAGCTCTCATTGCTTCCGAAGATAGTCGTTTTTATTGGCATTTTGGCGTAGATCCTTACGGAATTCTTCGCGCCCTGGTAATTAACTTCAAAAGCGACGATATTCGTCAGGGAGCCAGTACCCTGACTCAACAATTAGCTCGGAGCCTGTTTACTGAAGTCGGGAGGGAAGACACCGCCGGGAGAAAACTACGCGAGATGGCGGTGGCTTTAAAATTAGAGGCTTTCTACAGTAAAGATGAGATTTTGAAAACCTATCTCAACCGCGTCTATATGGGTAATGCTGGTTACGGCTTTGAAGACGCGGCTCAGTTTTATTTCGATAAATCCGCCAGAGATTTAACCCTTTCTGAGGCGGCGACTCTGGTGGCCATGTTACCCGCACCGAATCGCTACAATCCAGTACAAAACTATGATACGGCGGTGGAAATGCGTAACCGGGTACTAAACCGTATGGTGAGTTTGGGTATGGTATCCCCAGAAGAAGCAGCCAGGGCCCGCCGCTCCAGAATTGAAGTCAGCCCCAAAGCTAGGAAAACTCTTTCCAGTATCATCGCCCCCTATTTATACAGTTACGTTTTTCAAGAATTAGAGGATTTATTAGGGGAGGAAGTAGCGAAAGAGGGTAACTTTATCGTCGAAACCAGTTTGGACAGGCGCTTACAGGCTAAAGCCGAAAAAGCTCTTAAAAATACGATCGCCCGTCAAGGCTCGCTATATAATTATGCCCAGGGTGCGGTAGTGACTTTAGACACCCGCACTGGGGAAATTCTCTCTCTGGTGGGGGGTGTGGATTATCAGAAGAGTCAATTCGATCGAGTTACCCAGGCCAAACGTCAACCTGGTTCAACTTTCAAGGCTTTCGCCTACGCTGAGGCGATTTCTAAGGGCGTTTCTCCTTACAAAAGTTATTCCTGCGCTTCCTTCACCTGGAAAGGCCAAACTTATAGTCCTTGCGAACGAAGCTCCGGCAGTATTACCATGTTTGAAGGCTTCGCCCTCTCAGAAAATTCTGTCTCTTTAAGAGTCGGTCAGGATGCGGGGTTGAACGATATAGTTAATATGGCCCGCCGTCTCGGGGTAAAGTCGGAGCTAAATCCCGTACCCGGTTTAGTATTGGGGCAGAGCGAAGTGACGGTATTAGAAATCACAGGAGCTTATGCCACCTTTGCTAATAATGGTGTTTGGAATCGTCCCCACGCCATCAAAAGAATTCTCGACGGCGGTGATTGTAAGATTCGCAATAATCCTAAAAGCTGTCGGGTTATCTATGATTACGCCCAAGATACAGCGAGTAACGCACAGGTTATCTCTCCCGCACTGGCGGATATTATGACGCGATTGATGCAGGGTGTAATTAATAATGGCACCGGCAAGGCCGCTTATTTAGGACGCGGAGAAGCGGGTAAAACCGGCACTACCGATGATTATAAGGATTTATGGTTTATCGGTTTCATTCCAAGCCGTCATGTAGTCACCGGTGTCTGGTTAGGTAATGATGATAATAAACCGACTAAGGGCACTAGCGGGCAGGCGGCTAAGTTATGGGGTGATTATATGAAAGATGCTCTACAGTAAGTCAGGACTGATTTTTGATATTAGCCTGTATCGTAGTGAGATAAGTATCTAATTCATATGTACTAGTAAAAACTTCCGAGAGAGGCACCGCTTTAACAATATCGAAGACTTTTTTTACCTGAGGAGTAAGATTAGTGAAAAATACTTGCCCTTCCTTTCCTTTCATATTCTTTCTTGTTTTCGCAAAAACTCTTAGCCCAGCGCTAGAAACGAAGTCTAATTTTTCCAGGTTAAAAATTAGCGTCCGAGTATCTGATTTAAGATGTTCTTGAATTACTTTCTCTAGCTCTGGTGCCGTTCCAGTATCTAGTTGTCCGTTTAAACTTAAAGATAGAGTTGGGGTTTGGGGCCGAGCGACTATGATTTCTAATCCCATAAATTCTTTCTGTGTTTTTATCTATTATTTATTGTATTTCTAATTTTTGAGTTACAGTCAAGATATTTTTTCCCTCGCAGTAATTATAGTCAACTTTTTCGGCCAGCTCTTGGACGAGGAAAAAACCTAAGCCGCCTATGGGTCGATCTATGTCATCGGCATTTAAGTTAGGAGCGATAATATTAATAAGTGGATTAAAAGGTTTAGCTCTATCTTCAAAGGTCATGATTAAGTAGTCTTGCCTCTTCTCTATCCAAAGGTCGATCAGATTATCCGTCCCGTCGCCATATCCATACTCGATAATATTAACGAGTACTTCTTCAGCTATCAATTGGCAATTCTCGATCAGTGAGAGCGTTAAATTAGCCTCCCGTAAAATGTTACCTAAATTTCGTTTTACATCCGTTAATCCAGTTAACTGGCTATTAATAGTCAATTGCCATTCCATAGGATTCGTTATTTGTAATAAACGATTCACTGGTAAATATTGTAACGCCAGAAGAGTAATATCATCTGACTGGGTAGCTCCGGCTACGAATTGTTGACAGAAATGCTCGATCGTGCGTACCGCTCTTGTTGTATTCGTAGGGGGATAGGCGGCGATCATTTGCAACAGTCTAGTATCTGAAAATAATCTACCTTCTCCGTTCATCGCTTCCGTAATGCCGTCAGTATACAAGAGAAGCAGATCGTTAGCATATAGCAGCTCTTGCTGTTGTATGAAATCAGAGTCTTCGTAGAGGCCTAAAGGGGGTAGAGTTTCTAATTCTAAATAGCGAGCCTGACTATTTCTAATCAATATGGGCGCATCGTGGCCGCCACTGGCATAGGTGAATAAACCTTTATCTAGTTCTAGTAACCCACAAAAAACCGTGACGAACAAACAATCTTCATTATCGCTGCATAGTGCTTGATTGACCCGGGTTAAAATTTCCTTCGGTGTACTCTCGCTCTTAGTTAAAGTACGGATTAAGGTGATGGTACGCGCCATCTGTAGGGCCGAAGGAACTCCCTTATCAGCCACATCTCCTATGATTATATATAGGCGATCGCTCCCTAAAAGGAAAAAATCGTAAAAATCTCCCCCCACTATCCTCGCCGGTTTTAATATTGCAGAAATATCATAGGGTGACTCTTGATTTTTAACTATATCTATTCGGGGTAGCATGGTGCGTTGAATTTGAGCCGCGAGTAAAAGTTCACTTTCTATTTTTTGTTTCGCCGCCGTAGTTTCTTTTAAATTATCGATATAAATCAATAGTGAATCCCTCATACTTCCAAAAGACCGGGTTAACCTTCCCACTTCGTCATCTGATCTGACTGGGGGTAAATCTGTTTTGAGATTTCCCCTCGCCATCTCTTCAGTACTGGTATTTAAGTCTCGTAAAGATTTAGTAGTAAGCTGAGAGATAAAAGCGATTACCAGACACATTAACAACATATCTTTAAACATCGAGAAAATTAATAACCAAATATATTGTTGTTGAAATTTCTCTATTTTATTTCTCGAAAAAATCATCCCTATTGACCAATTAGTTTCGTGTAAAGTATTGCTTATTACAACGTTATTGACTCGATCGTTAGGTGAGGCTTGAGTATTAATTAACTTTTTTTGATTTGATTTATCGATTATAAAAAATTCTGCTATTTTTAATATGTTCATACTATCCTGATTTTGCTTAGAATTATGCAAAATCAAATTATTCAGCCAATCTAAATTAATTTCTAGCAAAATATAATATTTATTTCCATTTTCAGTAACCGGATAGGGCAGGCATTTACTGATAGCTAATCTTTCATTATGTTTATTTATATAAGGCTGTGACCACAATGGTTGAGATTGACATTGTTTTAAGAAACTCAAAGCTTGTTGAGTAGTCAGTTGAGTCAATGAGTTATGACGATTTATTTCCTTAGCGCTAGCCGTATTTGAGGATTGAGGTGCGATGATAAGAGATATACTTTCTATTGCAGGCTCTCTCGCCAGTAACGATTTAACTATTGATAGGTTGTTTGGATCTTGTACTAATGCGGGTAGGAATGGAAGTAACTCCGTTTCTATTGTTAATAGTTTTGTTTTTATCTGATGAAGGGTACTGTTAAGCTCTGTTTCGCTGAGTTCGATTATCCAATCACCCACAGTTTTTTCTATTAAGTAACGGGCATGCCAGTAGGAAATACCGTATATCACTAAAGCGGCGGATACGCAACCGAATATTAGACGGTGTGTAATACTTTTAAATGAAAATAACTGTCTATCTCTCATATAGTCCTATTATAGAGGAAATATGAGCCAAATTTTAGAAAAATTAGGGTAATATGTGAACCTACATTTCTTATACTTACTGTAAAAATCATTTATTTCCTATCTCTTGTTTTTGATTTAGACCTAAAATTTATGAGTTTTAGCAGTCACTACAATTGTTTGTTTTCCTGTCATAAAAAAAAGTAATATCTCTAAAAAGATACCTATGGTATGATGAACCAAAGCTTAGTAATTAGTGGTTCCATCCAGAGTTATTTAGCTAACGAAATAAAAATTAATATTGTTTAACTCGAAAACAATATTATTTGCACTTACTTTCAAACATTTTGTAATTATCTATCGTACCATGAAAAGTACATTAAATCGTTTTTCTAAAATATCGCTGGGATTATCTGCCTTCGGGTTAATTTCCAGCTCCGCGCTCTTGATAGCTCCGGCAATCGCTGCCACCGTAACTTTAGCTCAATGGCAGGCGAATCCAGTTTCGATCGGAAATCTGGAATTTACTTACAAGAGTTCAACGGGGCTACCTGAATCAGCAGGCGATGATGTCATCTTTAGCATCAATCCCCCTGCTTCCAATAACTATTTTTTAAACTACGTTTTTGAGAACGCACCCGTTGATATTTCTACATTCACACTCGATTACACCGTCAAGATAATAAATCCCATCGTAATCACGCCTGATAGCATTACCGAGACTTACTTCGAGGTGGTGGATTTAGATAGTACCGTCTCTTTGTTGCCTGGGGGACAATTGCTCAGCACCAAATTTGATGGTAACACGGGCAGTTCCGTTACCCTCGATAGTTTGAGTGGCTCTCCCCAGGTAAGTCCGATAAATAATGAGCCGACAGTCATAGAGGTATTTAATACTTATAATCAAAATACTCTAGGAGCTACTATCACCTCATTTCAGAATAGTTTCCAATTGGATACCACGATAACCCCCTTTAGTGTACCGGAACCGAGTTCTATAATCGGAGTTTTGGCACTGAGTTGCTTGGGTTTGGCTTCTATGCTCAAGAGACGGATTTAGCACACGGAAAACCAATTTCTTAGCTCAGAAAAGGCAGAGAATTAATTCTCTGCCTCAAACAATAGGGGCGCTTTCATTTGCCCTAATTTGAAGTGCTAAAAGTTGATCCACTGCCCTAGTAAACCCAGTAACCCCGCAAATAGCAGGTAGCAGCAGACGGGCAATAATAACATCTTTAGTAAAATTCCCTCCCTGCCGATCAATCCCACAGTAGCCACTGCGGGAACTATATTAGAAACGGCTATCATATTACCGGCGGCGGCTCCCACCACCTGTAAGGCTAAAATCAGAGCCGAAGATACATTTATTTCTTGAGCTACCCCAAATTGAAAAAGCGAAAACATCATATTACTAACGGTGACGCTACCGGCGATGAAACTGCCAGCAAGCCCGATAACGGGAGCGAAAAAAGGCCAAACGCCACCGAATAAACCAGAAGCTCCAGCAGCGAGAGTGAGGGGCATACTGGCCAAACTTGTCTCATTGACACCGGAATTGATGAACACCTTAGCCATAGGAACTGATGCGCCGATAGCCAGAGCCGTACCGATCAATTTACTACCCGCCCCCGCGATCGCTCTCTGTAATTGTTTCCCCTCCATACGGTGCAGGAAGAAAGTCACCAGCACTACGAGGATAAATATAGTACCTGGTAAAAAGAGGGGTTGGGTGGAGATAGAAACAGGTGTACCGAAAATATTGCTCAATTGAATAGTTAAAGATTGTAGCCAGCCTCGAAAGGGGAGAAATCTTAAACGGGATAGGACAAGAAATAAACCCAGTAGTATATAGGGAGTCCAGGCTGTAAAACCATTCATTCGCTCCGGAGGCGCTGAGATTTCGGTTTCAAAGCTTCCTCGCCAGGAATCGGGCCACTGATTACGAGGCGGAAAATCCCAAGACTGTCGCGGTAAGAGGAAACCGGTTTTAATAGCCGCGATAACGATCGCCAACCCGAACAACCCCCCGAAAAGGGAGGGGAAAGCTGGGCCGAGAAACCAGGCGGTGAGGGCGTAAGGGAGGGCGAGAGCCGCGCCGGCGAATAGAGCGAATGGAGCTACTGGTAAGCTATCCCGCCAAGATTTGCGCTCTCCGAAGAGAGAGGTCAGGACAATCACTAAAGTTAGAGGGATGAAAAGCCCGATGAGTCCCTGAATTACCCCCGTCTTAGCGGCGAGGCTATCGAGAAACTGCGGTAGAGTCAACCCTAAATTTTTCAATACCTTCTCTACTGTATCTACCCCATCTAAACCATTATTGACACCGATGAGAATCGGCGTACCTACTGCGCCAAAAGCCGATGGGGTAGTTTGAATGATCAGCGCCACCATTACCGCCGCCATAGCGGGGAAACCGAGGGCTACTAATAGGGGTATACAGATCACCGCTGGGGTGCCGAAGCCAGAAGCACCTTCGATAAAACTACCGAATAACCAAGCGATGATGATTACCTGTATTCTTCTATCGCCAGTGATACCCAATAACCCCTGACGAATTTTGCTGATAGCTCCCGATTCTTGTAGGGTGTTGAGAAGAAGAATCGCCCCAAAAACTATATATAGGATTTCTAGAGTGGTAATCAAGCCTTCGACGCTCGAAGCCGCCACCTGCAAGAAAGGGACTTTCCAGATAAATAGAGCGATGACTACTGTTACTAAATAAGCCACCGTCATACTCTGAGATGCCGGACGATTTGCCACCACTAGAAGCAAGAAAGCGGTTAGCATCGGCAGTAAGGCTAACAGTGAATACAGGGCTAATTGCATAATTTAAAAATATTTTCGGGTTAAATATATGAAGAATTGGGAATTAGGGGTTAGGAATTAGGCGATTGATATGATTACATAATAGGCCTCGCTCCCGACTTCCAACTCCCAACTCCTAACCCCCATATCCTAATCTCCCAGACAGATACCTAAACCTCTAGCGGTTTTAACTAGGGTTTCTTCGGGGTCTACTGTCCGATAGGTGTTGATCGCTTCTTCGATCGGTACATTGACAACCTGACGGTTTTGCCAAGCTACCATACGATCGAATTTCCCCTCGGCGATTAAATCTACTGCCGCTACACCGAAAGCCGTCCCAATGAGTCTATCCATCGGTGAAGGAATTCCGCCCCTTTGAACGTGACCGAGGAAAGTAACTCGGGTTTCCGCTCCGGTATATTTGGCTATTTCTTCCGCCAGATAGTGCCCGATACCGCCTAAACGATCTTCACCGAAAGAGCGAGTCTGAGTGATTTTATCTCCGCTAGCTGTAGAAACCGCTTCGGAGACGATCACCAAACAGAAGTGTTTACCCGCATTCTGCCTCTGTCGGATCTTGGCGCAGACTTTTTCCATCTGATAGGGGATTTCGGGGAGGAGGATAATATCGGCTCCCCCGGCGATACCCGCAGCTAGGGCGATATGTCCCGCGTCTCTACCCATCACCTCTAATATCATCACCCGGTTATGACTGGCAGCGGTGAAGTGAAGACGATCGAGCGCTTCTGTCGCTATATTGGTAGCCGTGTCGAAACCGATCGAGACTTCGGTAGCACCCACATCGTTATCGATTGTTTTCGGGATACCCACCAGATTGATCCCTCCCTGTTGGGCGATTTTCCGGAGGATTGCCAGACTGCCATCGCCACCGATACCGATTAAAGCCTCCAATCCGAGACTATTATAACCGTCGATGATGTCCTGGGTTCGATCGACGGTAGTTCCGTCAGGCATAGGAAAAGCGAAGGGATTACCTTTATTCGTAGTTCCCAACACCGTACCACCGACTACCAATAATCGATCGAGTTGATCGGGGTCGAACTCTGTTACCTCCGGGGGACGAGCCATCAAACCGTTAGTAGCCTCTCGAATCCCCAGCACTTCCCAGCCGTAGGTTCCCGCAGCGTGAAGTACAACCGCCCGAATAGCCGCGTTCAACCCCGCACAATCCCCGCCGCTGGTGAGAATGCCTATTCGTTTTTTCTCTCCCATAAATTCCGCTCAAAAATTAAACACCTTTATTCTATTCAGAATGCTGACAGGCTCTTGAAAATTAAGCAATTCTCTAGATTGAGGGTTGAGCTTTAAACCAAGCTACTAACCCATCAGCGATCGCTTGTGCTAGTTTCTTCTGCTCTGCGCTATCCGTAATCCATTCAAACTCATTGGGATTGATCATAAAACCTAACTCCAACAAGATAGAGGGAGCGATAGCCGGGCGCGTTAAGGCTAAATTATTCCAGAATACCCCGTAGGAAGGGCGGTTCAGCTTGTTTACTACATAATCGTGTAGGAACATCGATAACTCGTGAGCCTGGGGGTGATACCAAAACATCCCTATACCCGCCGTATTCATCGCATCACCCTCATCCGGTAAAGCGTTATAGTGGATAGAAAGAGATAGAGTAGGTTTTATCTGATTGATTTTCTCCACCCGAGCCGGTAAGGATAAATCCTCGTCTTTATCCCTGGTTAAATAAACCGTCGCTCCTCGATTGATCAATTCCTGTCGCAAAAGTTGAGACACTACTAGATTAACGGCTTTTTCCGGATAACCGGTGTGTCCTAAAGCCCCCGATTCTTTACCTCCGTGTCCCGGATCTAAAAGTATAATGATTCCCTGTAAAGGTTGCGATGTGGATTCGGATATTTTGGGAGGGTGGCGCAGGGTTAAAATTAAATTCGCCCCCCGATAGCCTAGATCGTATCCCCATTGTCTCCTGTCATAAAGATGAAAGGTGTACTCTACCGTAGTTGGATCGATTTGTCTCCAGTCTAAACGTCTGATGAGAGGGTTATCTACAAGAGCGATCGTATCGGTTTGGGCGACAGTATTATAAAGTGTGAGGATAAATTTATCGTCCTCCTGTTTCACCGTCATCGGCACCGGATTTTCTAGGGGAAATACTATCTCGGTAGCGTCTTGTAAGGAGCGAGAAGATATACCCCTGACTACAGATTTATCGATGACTCGCCCGGGTAATAAACGGGTTTGCCTCTCTAATATCCAGGCTCCATAATCCAATCGCAACCAGTCGCCATCCTTACCCGTCACCCTCGCCTGCGTACCCTTCGGTAAAGGAGTCAGACGAGAGTTATCCGTACTCGGGCCAGTTCTCGTTATCCCCTCATCAACGATTATTTCTACTACTGGTAAATTATCGCTGTTGATGATTTCTAAACTACCTGAATTTTTTTGGCTCACGGTTTGATTATTAAAACTAGCTTGAAAAATTGGAGCGCCTAAATTACCTATGTTTTGAAACTTTTTACACCCCCTGAATAAACCTTTACTATCACTAATCCGAGTCTGATTTTGATTGGTTAAAACAGCAGAATTATCGGGTAATTCATAGGAAGATACTTGAGGCAATAAGGGAATAGTTTCATTACCAACTTTAACGGCTACTTCGGCGGAGGGCAAGGCGATCGCTTCAAAACATACTAACTCACCCTTTAATCTCGTCATCGCTCCTTGGGGAGTAACTTTTAAAAATCCGAGGGTTTGCGGTGGTTGTATCGCCCTACTTTTCCGGTTAATTTTTAGAGTGATTACATTGCCATTTTGAGTAACTTTGAAAATATTTTCTCCTAACTCGAGAGGGAAACTCGGAGCGAAATAGCCTTTTTTGCTAAGTGTGACCGGTTGATTATTGATGAAAACCGGTCGAGCAGGATTGGCGGAACCGATAAAGAATATACTCTCGGCGGTAGTTTGATGATTATTCGGCGGATAAACAATCTGTAAGGATGACTGCGCTTGTACCCCATCTATGGAGCAGGTGATAACTAGTAGGGGGGTTAAACCTATCAAAGGGAAGACTTTTCCTGACATATTACTGATTCCAATCACAACCAAGAGATTAAGACAGAGCTTACAATAGAATAGAATCGCCCATGTGAACTTTTGTATATGACCCTTGATAGTGTCCCCCTAACCAAACTTAATCTAGTCGAAACTCAAGAGCAGTATCAACCGGTGACGATTCGCCTGGAAAACGTCTCTAAAGTATATGGTAGCGGCGAAACCCAAGTTAAAGCTTTATCGGATATTAGTTTAAGTATTAAAAAGGGCGAATATTGCTCGATCATGGGTGCTTCTGGTTCGGGTAAGTCCACCGCCATGAATATTATCGGCTGTTTAGATCGCCCCTCTGCGGGGGCATACTATCTAGAGAATGAAGATGTGTCAAAATTAAGCGATCCTCAACTGGCTTCTATCCGCAATCGGAAACTCGGTTTCGTCTTCCAACAGTTCCATCTTCTACCACAGATGACGGCGATGGAAAACGTGATGTTACCGATGGTTTACGCGGGTATACCCGCGAACGAGAGGAAGGAAAAAGCGATCGCGGCATTAACTAAAGTAGGCCTCGACAATAGGCTACACAATAAACCTAACCAGTTATCCGGCGGTCAACAACAGAGGGTAGCCATAGCTAGAGCGATCGTCAATCAACCTGTATTATTATTGGCGGACGAGCCTACTGGTGCCCTCGACTCTAAAACCACTACGGAAGTATTGAATATTTTTGACGAACTCAATAACAGTGGCATCACAGTTGTGATGGTGACTCACGAGCCGGATGTGGCCAAACGCACCGAGCGCATCATCTGGTTTAAAGATGGTCAAGTTATCTACTCCCACCTCTCCCCCGATGAATTAAGTTCTGTTATATATCATTAAGGAATGATTAAGGAATATTTAGTTTTGTATAAAAGTTGTAAATTTCGGTTAAGATATAAGTTGTGAAAGTACAATTTATAGAGAAGTCCTTGTGAGTCGGCATCAAGATAGTTTAATTGACCAAAGGCAAGAAAAAAGGGAGATAAAACGCTATAATTCCGAGGCGATCGCCCTTCAGTACCGATTCCAACCCTGGTTATTAATATGGCGAGCCGTCGTAATTAGTTGGTCTCTCGGCAGATTCGTTTTTAATCTACAGTGTGATAAATGGACGGATCAAGAAGAAGAGAACCGAACTAAGCGAGCTAATGAATTAAGAGAAATTCTGACCCGATTAGGGCCCACATTTATCAAAGTCGGTCAAGCCCTCTCCACTAGACCCGACTTAATCAAAAAAGACTTCCTTGACGAATTAATCAAACTACAGGATCAATTGCCCCCCTTCGATGACAGAACCGCCTTCAGAATCATCGAAGAAGAATTAGAAATGTCGGTAGAGGAAGCGTATAGAAATATCTCTGCCCGCCCGGTAGCGGCAGCTAGTTTAGGTCAGGTATATAAAGCCACGCTACACACGGGGGAAGAAGTGGCGGTTAAAGTTCAGCGCCCCAATATTCGTCCACTTCTGAGTATAGATCTTTACCTAATGCGCTGGGCGGCAGAAAACTTCGGCCGTTTCCTGCCCCTGAATTTAGGTCATGATCTTACTACCATAGTAGACGAGTTCGGTACGAAACTATTTGAAGAGATCGATTACCAGAACGAAGGTAGAAACGCGGAGAAATTCGCCCACAACTTTCAGGACAGCCCAGAAGTTAAAGTGCCTGCGATTTACTGGGCCTATAGTGGTAATAAGGTGTTAACCCTGGAATGGATCAACGGTTATAAACTTACCGATGTAGACAACATCAAAGCTTTGGGATTAGACCCGAACGAAATCGTTAAAATAGGTGTAACTTCGGGATTACAACAATTATTAGAGCATGGATTCTTCCACGCCGATCCGCACCCTGGTAATTTATTCGCCACCTACGATGGCAAGATGGCTTATATAGACTTCGGGATGATGGATCAGTTAGAGGAAGAGACCAAAGAAACGATCGCATCTTCCGTAGTGCAACTGATCAACAAAGACTATGAAGCTCTGGCTTTAGATTTCGTCAAGTTGGGATTTTTAACCTCTGACACTGACATCAAGCCCATCATGCCAGCGCTGGAAAAGGTTTTAGGTAATGCGTTAGGTCAGAGCGTCGGTACTTTCAACTTCAAAACCATAACCGATGACTTTTCTGAGTTGATGTATGATTATCCCTTCCGGATACCTGCTAAATTCGCCCTCATCATCCGCTCCTTGATCACTCAAGAAGGATTAGCCCTCAGCCTTGATCCTAACTTCCAAATTGTTAAAGTGGCTTATCCCTATGTAGCTAAGCGCTTGCTCACAGGAGAATCACCCCAGTTGAGAAGGAGACTGATAGACATTCTCTTTAAAGACGGTAAATTCCAGTGGCAGCGCTTGGAGAACATGATCAAGATGGCTCGCACAGAAGGGGAATTTGATATTATCCCCACAGCCCGATTAGGTATATCCTACCTCATGTCCGATGAGGGCCGTTACCTGCGCCGTCAGATTCTGTTAGCCTTAACGGAAGACGATCGATTACACACCGATGAAGTGCGCCGGATTTGGAGTCTGGTACAGGACGATATTAAACCGCAGAGCTTATTGAATGTTGCCGTCAGCGCCTTTCGAGAATTATCTGCTCAAGGTGTTGCGGCCCTAATTCCCAGAGAAACGGGTTTGCGGTAAAGTAATCTTGCAAACTCTAAGCGACAAGCCCTTATGTATTATTACTTTCTTCCTCAACCCACCTATTTACTAGTAGCAGTGGGTTTATTTATCGGTATAACCTGCGGCTTAGCTTTCGAGGCTACCCTTAAGGAAACCGTTAACACCTGGTATCGCAATCCTAAGCGCAAAGAAGAGGATTTTTTAAGTTACGGGGCTTTACAGTTACCTTTTTTGGGTATTTGTGCCGGTATTTGTATATTTCTCGCTTCCGGGTTAGATATATTTATCCTGAATAACTGGCTGGCCTATGCCATATCCTTACCGATGACCATATTCATCGGCGCTTTAGTCTGGATACAACTCGGCAAACTGCTGAGCGAGTTACAGCGGGGCGGCTCTAAAGCCCTGGATTTAGATTCGTTTTCCTAAGGAATCAAGAACGCTTATTCTTTTGTCATTCGCATCAAATGCTTTGCTTTTGTTGCCTTAAAAGTTAAGCTAAGAATATGCTGAGTCAATGACCAGCTACTTAAATCACTTGCGGGCTAGGTATTGATTACCGTTGTTGATCCTGCGACGGTGTATTTTACGGTTAGCTTTACGGAACTTCACCGGACTTGATCGGCCTTTTCCGTGCTTGCGATTAGGCGAGAATACGCCCCAAGTGATTTTTTCTTTTTTACCCCAACTACTTTTTAGTCAGACCATAGGTAAAGGAAGTATTGCTATTTAGATATGACGATTAATTTTCCCAAAGGGCAACTAATAAAGGAGAAGTCAGCTAACAGGGCTAAACGACGATCTCGGTTACTTCTTCAAGACAGCCCCGAAGTTTTGCGAGAGAAATTCTCTGGACTAAAAACCTCAAGGGATGTGGCGAAACTTTTAGGTGTCTCCTATGGTCGTCTTGTTTACCATCTATACATCATTACAGAATCCGCACGTTATAAAACTTTTGAAATCCCCAAAAAAGCCGGGGGAATGCGACGGATTTCAACCCCTGTAACGGCGCTCAAGATTATTCAGTGGAAGTTAAATCAAGTTTTACAAGCTGTATATGAGCCAAAACCCTCGGCGCACGGTTTTGTTCAAGGTAAGAATATTGTTACTAATGCTCAGGCTCATGCCAATAAACGCCATGTCCTCAATCTTGACCTAAAACAGTTTTTCCCTTCAATCAATTTCGGTCGAGTGCGGGGAATGTTTATGGCTACTCCCTATGGGTTAAATCCCGATGTAGCAACAGTTTTAGCCCAAATTTGTTGTTATGACAACCAACTGCCCCAAGGCGCACCCACTTCACCGGTTATTACTAATATGCTCTGCGCCAAAATGGATAGCCAGTTACAGCGTTTGGCAAAAGAGTGTAAGGCTACTTATACGCGATATGCTGACGATATTACTTTTTCTACTACCTTGCCAAAATTCCCTGAAGCACTGGCACGTATAGTTACAGAGGAAGCTTCGCCATCAACGTTGGCTGAATCTGAAACACTGGCAAACCCAGTGACGGAGGAGCAAAAGCAGAAAGTTACTATTGGTGAACCTTTACTAGCAATTATTAGTGAAAATGGTTTTCAGGTCAATGAACAAAAAATTAGGTTACAAAGTAGAAATAATCATCAAGAAGTCACAGGATTAACAACGAATAAATTTCCTAATGTTGACCGTTGCTTTATCCGTCAAGTGCGGGCAATGCTTCACGCTTGGGCAAAGTTTGGATTGGAGGCGGCAGAAAAGGAGTATCATGAGAAGTATGAAAGTAAAGCAAGACTATCTGATAAAGGTACTCCTACTTTTAAGCAGGTACTTCGTGGCAAAATAGAGTTTATTGGTATGGTAAAAGGCAAGAATGACAAAATTTATCTTAAATTTTTAGAGAAGTATCAGCTTTTATCAAAATTTATTGAAAATTAATTTTAATTCTTCCCAAGTCAAAAAATGAAACCAGAAGATAAAATATTTTTTGAAAAATTAGTAGCTGATTTTAATTATATTTCTGATTATATTAGTGACTTGTTACAAAAGGACGTAGATTTAGACTCTACAAAAACATATAGTATAGATTATTCATCTTTTCCTTTTTTACAAAAATCAGAATACCTGGATATAAAAACACAGATAATTTCAGATAGTTCTTTAGCAACATTAGCTAGAGTTAGAGGAGATTTTATAGAGTTTTGTAGATGCTTGTGTCTACAAATTGAACTACTTCTTAGTTATTTTTATATTAATCGCTCAGATATTCCGAATGTACTTAGTTCTCGGTTGACTAATTTTTTAGAAAATTTTTGTAGTTCACCAATAAATAAAGATATAAGGGAAAGGCTTTATTCAGCTATACAGATTAGAAATATTGCAAGTCATAGAGACACAACCGGTTTTCCAATAGAAAAACGAATTGAAAGGGCAGGAAATATAGTTTACTTATATTTTAAAAACATGAACCATGAAAATAATAAAAACCAAATTAATAAAAATTTAGAAAATCAAATTCAAAGTGAAAGTAATAATGATTGGAATTATATTAGGGTTAGTTACGGGCATGATAGCAAATCTAGAAGCCTTAAAAACTACGGATTTGCTTGTGTTGATATTTATGGTGTTAGGTTAGACTTAGAGGCTGACGATGTTAAAAGTAAGGTAGAAGAAACTTTAAGGAAAGTTTATCCTCAATATGGTAAGGATATTAAAATTGATTTCAATAAAAAACGACCACAAAAAAATGAACTTAATGATTTTTTTGTTGAAAAAGATTATGATAAACTTCAAGAAGCATTTTTATGGTTTTTAAGAGA
>CAZUVR010000066.1:0-21028 GCA_964623815.1 uncultured bacterium
TGTAAAAGCTTTTCTCACTCCTCTCTTCTCTTAACTCATTTCTGATCGCTATAGCAGTGAGGAATCAGAAGTGAGGAGTGAGGGTGATTTGCCCCGAGGGGTGTAAAAGCTTTTCTCACTCCTCTCTTCTCTTAACTCATTTCTGATCGATATATTTGTTTTAATGTTAGTTTTTGTATAACTTTATTAGCGATCATGTAAATTAACTAAAACTGCTGATTTTTCTAACTTTCGTCGAGTAATTCTTAAAAGTAATACCCAAACTTATACAGAGAATATACAGATTTTTCTTTCTGATTTTTATATAGTATAAAAAGTTACAGTTTACAAAAATTATCTACACAATTTCGACAGAGTTCATTAAATAGAAGGAGAAGAGATAAAAAAGTATGAATCGTCTCAGGGGAAACATTAGCAAAGAAGAGCTGCAATTTAATTATCTCAACTGTTCTGACCCGATCGAATCGAAAAGATGGCGGCTCTTATGGCAGGTATCTCAGTCGAATACGGTCAGGGAAGCGGCCAAAATCTTAAATATGGATTACGATTATGCGCTGAATATAGTCAGGCGTTATAACCAGCTAGGGCCTAAAACCCTGAAGAATCACCGCCGGTTAAGTAAATTCACCGCCAATGCGAGCCAAACAAACAAATAATTGAGGAAAAGAGGTAGTAGACAATGCTTAGAAGAGTAGAAAACAAGAATATTTCCATCTGCCTGACCGTAGGATGTTTAGCGATTCTGGCTGGGATGATGCAACAATATAACCCCTTTCTAATTAACCCATCGGGGGCGGCGAGTAAACCACGGTTAGGAAATCATTGTAATCACCTCTCGATCGAAGCGGAAGCGACTTTAGTAAATATCTGTCTCGGCTATAACGAAAACGGGGGTACTAACGAGCATAACCCTTGTTGCTTGCAAATTCAAAATGCTTTTCGTTAAACAGTTACCAGAAATCTGATAACTGTCGGCTCGATTAACGGCGAATTGTCGGTGCAGGAGAATTCTCGATCGAGGCGCGAAAAGGTTCTACCGCGTCGCTAAAATCGATCGGTAATATAGCCACCACGTTATCGTGAGGGCGAGGAATGATCACCCAAGTTTCTAAAGTGGCACCTTCGGTTTTATTAACGGCTTCTATACCGGCTGCCATAGCAGTTTTGACTTCTTGAACATCGCCGCGAATATTCAGCGTAAAGCGAGCGCTTCCGGCGCGTAGATAGCCGACAATAGTAATCCTACCCGCTTTGACCATAGCATCGGCTGCGGCTAATATTCCGGGAAATCCCTTAGTTTCGATCGATCCTACTGCGGGTTGTGCTGGCATATAAATTTAATCTCCATACCTATAAGTTTCAATATCCTTTCCAGTTTCTCACTCAAGTTAGATTTCGGTCAAACGTTTTTAACCCTGACAACTCTTGAGCGCCCGCCCTAACTACGGAATGGATCGGATTTGGCGTTGTATTCGATCGGTAAGACGGCGACCACGTTTTCGGGAGGATTGGGGACGATGTAATGACTGACTACATTGCCACCGAAAACCTCTTGAGCTGCGGCGAGTCCAGCTTCCATCGCTGGTGTTACTTCAGAAATCGGCCCGCGAATAGCCACGACAAACTCGCTTCTCTCGGCGAGGTCAAAATAGACAAGCGTCACCCTTCCCCCTTTAACCATAGCATCAGCGGCGGCTAGAACCGGCGGGAATCCTAAAGTTTGAATCACACCCACGGCATCGGGCATGGTATTTATCTCCTGTAAATGATCCTCAATTATATCTCGCCATAAGGCAAAACTATCGGGCTGAGGTATAACAAGCTCGATATGGTGGGATTATTTATCAACTACAACAAAATGATTGTCGGGTAGAAGTTATAGATATTTCCTCTGGTAGTCCACCCGAAATATTCATCATATCTTGTATAGGTCGATTTATTTACGTACTTTCTTGCCATTAGCGAGAGCGCGACGGCGAGAATATCCGAGAAAACCCATTCCTAAGACGACTCCACCGATGGTGGCGGGTTCGGGTACGGCGGCACCCTGGCTGTAGTAATAGGTAACAGTCAGGTCGGCTCTCGCGTCAGTATCTATTTCCGAAGTCACATTCCCCGCGTTGACGCTACTATCAGCGATGGCACCTAATGTCAGAGTGATTGTATTGCTACCTATGCCTCTGATAAATTGAGTGAAACTGGCACCATCAGCGCTGGTGAACGTGGAGGTTCTGGTCTGCTGAGCGGTTAAGTTGTCGCGGCTGGCACCGGATGGCGGCAGGTAGTTGACGGTACCATCGTATCTCGCTAAGTTAAAACTTTCTCGCCTTAAAGGTATGACGGAAACCAAAGTATTACTGGCGTTACTGGGGTCGTACAGGGCTATGGTAGCTTCTAAATCCGCCGTGATCGTCCTGGCGCTCGAGCTTCTATTTTCAACTTTAATGCTACCTCTTAACTGACCGTTTAAGGAAAAATCAACCGACTCTAGAACTCTCGATCCTCTCAATGTGTCGAATTTATTGATACTGAAATCATTGCTCCAATCTAAGACATCGTAATTAACGCCTGTCGTGTAGGTCTGGGTGATACTACCGATGATGGTGCCCGCTTGAGCCGGGTTAACGTTCATCAATGTCAAACTTGTGCTTAATAGTGCCGTAGTGGTTAATGCGATTTTCAAAGAGGTTTTCATGACGTTTTGGAGCTGCAATTAATTTAGACACTCTCAATATATTTGGTTGATGTTTGCTATAACGTTAGTAATAATGTTAGACATTTTTTTTTTATGTTTAACTTTTTGATGCTTAAGTATTCGATAAGGTATTAGCACCCAAACGTTATTTATATAGAGTTCTTAAAATTTAGGTTTTCCAAGATTTTTCCAGGAAAAACAGAGATTATTGTTAGATTTAGCGTCAGTGTATATCTAGTATTTTCAGAAGAAATACTTAATTAAAATAAAATATCAACGAGTAATTTTTTTAAGTATTACTCGAAGTTATACTTAAAACCAACATCTTTTTACTTGAGAGGTCTGTCTACTCTATGGACATCAATCGTTTAGAGATTGAATAGTAAACCTGTTCTCAAAGACTACTGATGGAGAGAGTGAATAGTGGCTAGTGGGGAGTGAAAGGTGACTAACCACTACCCACTATTCACTAGTCACTTCTTTGTAAAGGAGGGGATGATCCCTGACCGACAAGAAATAAACATTAAAAATGCTAAACAAAACTATCAAGCTAAGGTCTAAGATAGATCGGGGAAAGACTATTACAAAGTAAAGACAACAACTATGGCTTATTACTGGTTTAAAGCATTTCATCTCATCGGCGTGGTGGTTTGGTTTGCCGGGTTGTTCTATCTGGTGCGCTTGTTCGTTTATCACGCTGAGGCGGAGCAACAACCCGAACCGGCTCGGGGTATATTGAAAACCCAGTACGAAATTATGGAGAAGCGCCTCTATAACATTATCACCACCCCAGGGATGATAGTAACGGTCGCTATGGCGATCGGACTGATCACCACAGAACCGGAAGTCTTAAAATCGGGATGGCTACACATTAAACTAAGCTTTGTAGCTCTGTTACTCGTATATCACTTTTACTGCGGCAGAATTATGAAACAGTTAGAGAGAGGCGAGTGTAAGTGGAGCGGACAACAATTCAGAGCTTTAAACGAAGCCCCTACTTTACTCTTAGTGGTTATCGTCTTGTTAGCGGTATTTAAAAATCAATTACCCTTAGACTTAACTACCTGGTTAATAGTAGCCCTGGTAATTTTTATGATAGCTGCGATTCAACTATATGCGAAGAAGCGGAAGAAAGACCAAGAAAAACTGAACTCGGTTACTGGAAAACAAGTTTCTGCTTGATAGTCAGGAGTAGGAGGTAGGGGCTACCCTCTGCCGCCTACCATCTAGCGAGTGATCTGCTGTACTAAAGCCATAACATCGCTCCGACTGAGTTTTTCCTTACCAAGAGCCATAACCTCTAAGGTGCCGTGAGCTAGAGCCAGGGGAATCTTACAAAAATCCAGGGCTGCACCATCCGGCAGAGATTGAGTGTAGTAATCGGCGAGTTGGAGATTGCGACGGGCGTAGGCGTGTATATCGTTCACCGTCCACCCTTCAGGGAAGAAGTTAACCCCCCGGCGGAGATCTTCATGATGGTTACGGGCGATATTCACCGCCTGTAAACCGCGCCCGAAACCGATCGCGTAAGACCGATTCGTTTGTGTACCATCGTACCAAGCCCAGAGATCGGATAATAACAGACCGACGGCACCAGCTACGCTGAATGTATATTGGTCTAAATCTTCTTCCGAGCGGATTTCCCAGTTATTTTCCGCCCAGTACGCCATTCTATCAGCCATAGCTGCAGTAGCGTCCCAGATGCGGGGAGCGATCGATTCCGGTGCCAGACAGGCCCATTCCCCTATTCTCAGCGACACTTCTGGTAATTGAGAATGTTGTATATCTTGAGAGAAATCGGCGACGGTAGAACCGACTCTACCCCCCTGTAAATTGAGACTCATCCTCCTTAAAATTTTCGCCTTGGTAAAACTATCGAGATCAGGATGGTCTTCTACTTCGTCGATCGCCCGCATACACAGATAAGCAGAAGCTACTGCGTCTTGTAATCTATCCGGGAGGCGGCTGATAGGGATATAAAACGTCCTACTAGTCTCCTTGAGGATAGTCAAGGCATTATCTCGTAAATTCATTCAGTTCACTCCTCACGCCACATTAAGCTATAGCAGTCTATGATCTTTAGAGATCGATCGACCCTATTCTGATGTTCCAGACAAAAGATTGCAGTCTATTGTATTACGGTTAGTCAGAGAAAGATCAATCAATTATCAAGATAATCTACGCTCAATATTTGTAATACATTAACTCTAACTTAACTTTTCAAAATCGATCACCTCGAAGACGGGGCCGATCATGGCTATGGTCATTACGTCGCCCCTGATGTTACCCGTCACTTTAACCTTACCCTTCGCCGCCGTCAAATCCGCAGGGGGGTTCATCAACTCGTAAGTTTTCCCCTCGTCGCTCACGAGCGCCCAGGCACCTCCGCCGAGTTCTTTTCTTTCTACACGACCGGTAATACTCTTACTCATAGGAATAATTCGCTTTTAGAATGCTTCCATGATAAATTAACTGAAGCAAAGAGGGTCAGAACAGGATATATTTACTCCCTAGGACGATTTGATAAACTAAGCGATGGTAGCGGTAGCAATTCTAGCAGCCGGAAAAGGCACAAGGATGAGATCCAAACTTCCCAAGGTGTTACACCCCCTCGGCGGAAAGTCACTGGTGGAAAGGGTGATAGATAGTTGTAATGTCCTCGATCCCGAGAGGAAAATAATTATCGTTGGTTATCAGGGCGAAGAAGTACAGACCAGTCTAGAAAACAAAACCAATGTAGAATTTGTTTACCAACGGGAACAACTGGGTACTGGCCACGCCGTTCAACAATTATTAGGGCCCTTACAGGATTTCGTCGGTGATTTACTCGTCTTAAACGGTGATGTTCCCCTACTACGCCAGGAAACTCTTTTACAGCTTTTAAATACGCATAAAACTCATAATAACGGTGCTACCTTGCTCACCGCCCATTTGCCCCAACCGAAAGGCTACGGGCGAGTATTCTGTGACGGGAATAACTACGTTAAACAAATCGTTGAGGATAGGGATTGCACGACGGCACAGAAACAGAATCATCGCATCAATGGGGGTATATATTGCTTTAATTGGCCGATGCTCGCGGAAGTTCTGCCGCAATTAACTCCTAATAATGACCAGAATGAATATTATCTCACCGATGTGGTGAGTCTCCTGCCGCAAGTGATGGCGGTAGATGTGGAGGATTTCCGCGAGATTTCTGGAATTAACGATCGCAAACAACTGGCCACGGCTTACGATATTCTGCAAACTCGGGTCAAAGACCATTGGATGAGTTGCGGTGTCACCCTGATCGATCCGGATAGCGTTACTATCGATGATACAGTAGAGATCGCACCAGATGTAATTATCGAACCTCAAACGCACCTGCGGGGGAAAACGACGATCGGTTCCGGCAGTCGCATCGGCCCTGGGTCTATGATCGAGAATAGTACGATCGGCGATAATGTAACCGTTTACTATTCGGTCGTCAGCGATAGTGTAGTAGAGTCGGGCTGTAGGGTTGGCCCCTACGCCCATTTGCGGGGAGATGCGAAAATCGCCGCTGATTGCCGTATCGGTAATTTTGTCGAGATTAAGAAAAGTCAAGTCGGGGCTAAAACCAATGTTGCTCACCTGGCTTATTTAGGGGATGCTAGTTTAGGAGAGAAGGTTAATATCGGTGCCGGTACGATCACGGCTAATTATGATGGTGTGAGGAAGCATCAAACGGTTATAGGGAACGGTACGAAAACAGGTGCTAATAGCGTCTTAGTCGCTCCCATAACCGTCGGTGAGAACGTAACTATCGCCGCCGGCTCGACTATTACTAAAGATGTGCCAGATAAGGCTTTGGCGATCGCTCGGGAACGTCAGAAAGTGATTGAGAACTGGTCTCCGAGTTAGGCAATCGTGAAAACCGACAGTATTTTCTATCAGGTTTAGCGATCAGAAATGAGTTAAGAGAAGAGAGGAGTGAGAAAAGCTTTTACACCCCTCGGGGCAAATCACCCTCACTGCTCACTTCTCATTCCTCACTGCTATTGTTGATTACGACGATATAGTTGCCGCTTAATCCCCTCTACTAGATACTCGGTTTAAAGAACAATATTCTTAGTAGCGGAGAGGGAAGTTACACCAGTAAGAGCGATTTCAAAATCGGCAATTTTATCGGCGTTGGTATCACCGGAGAGAATACTGGATTGTAAACGTAACTGCCCCGCTACCCCAGTGAAAGCGCCGCTGGCAATATAGCTAAAAGCTTGATTACCGGTAGCGGTGGCGAGGGTGTTAGCGTCGAGCGCGCTTAAATCCAACTTATCGCTACTCCGATTAAAATCAGCGATCGTATCCCGCGCTGTAGCACCTACGGGGGTTTGGAAGGCGGAGATATAAACGAAAGTATCTCTACCGGAGCCGCCGGTTAAAGTATCTGCTCCGTTGCCGCCAGTAATACTATCGTCACCCGAACCACCGATAATAACGTTATTAGAGGCATTACCGACGAGGGTATCGTTTCCATCCGCACCGTCGATGACGATGTTAGAGCCGACGAAAGATGTACCGGAGAAGTCTAGTCGGTTAGAATCCCAGTTACCCAAGAGAGTAACTTTACCAGTAATGCCAGAACCGTCGATCACTTCTATTCCGCTAGCTTTTATTGGGTTAGTACCAGTAATGGCAGTCGGAACGAAATTCAACAGACCAATATCCACGGCGGCTGTACCGAAGGCAACTATTCGGTCACTGCCCCCAGTAATTGCCGAACCGCTATCGGCGTAAGTGTCATAACCGCTGAAGCTAGACCAATTATTCAATCGATTACCCGTTACCCTGTAAATATCTCCACCGGCAGAGCCGTTGAGACTATCCCAGCCCTTGCCACCGATGATCGTATCGCTTCCTGCCGTGCCAGTAATAGTATCATCACCTTCTCCGCCATCTATGGAGACGTTTGTACCGAGTATCTGTACTCCAGTGAAATTGAGACTATTGGCCTCCCAATTACCCAATACGCGGACAGGAGTGGTTACACCCTTCCCGTCGATGATTTCTATACCGCTACTCGGCCCGAAAGTGGTGACACCAATATCAACCGGGCCGGTTCCGCTCACCGTAATCCGATCGGGCACCCCGACAGCTCCTGTATCGGCGTAAGTATCGTAGCCTCCGAAAGTCCAGCCATTGGTAGTGACATTTCCGGTTACTACATAAGTATCAGCGCCATTCCCGCCGTTGAGGATGTCTTCATTGCGTCCACCGGCGATGATGTCATTCCCCGATGTACCGGTGATCGTATCGTTACCATCGCCGCCATCTATACGGACTGGGTTGGCGGTGGTGCCCGTAATTCTCGCACCGGAAAAGTTGAGGGTGTTATTCTCCCAATTACCTAACAGTCTGACGGGGCCTGTGGCACCGGTGCCGTCAATAGATTCTATACCGTTACTTGGTGTGAAATCTTTTAAACCTATATCCACCGCTCCAGTGCCTTGAGCGAGAATTTTATCGGTGCCGGTGGTGCCAGTATCAGCGTAGGTATCGAAACCGGTGAAAGTTGACCAAGTACCGATCGTATTCCCAGTAACTATATAAGTATCGCCGCCGTTAGCACCGTTGAGACTATCATCGCCATTGCCGCCGATAATACTTTCATTCCCCGCCGTGCCGACGATCGTATCGTTTCCGTCAGCCCCATCGATCCGGAAGTTAGAACCCTCGAATTTGGTAGCGGATAAGTCTAATTTATTCCCTTCCCAATCACCTAATACTCTCACACCCCCGGCGGCCCCGGTGCCATCGATGACATCTATGCCATTATCTGAGGTATAATCGGCGACACCAATATCCACCCTTCCGGAACCTTGGGCGACGATGCGATCGTTTTTGGTCGTCCCCGTATCGGCGTAGGTGTCGAAGTGAGTAAAATCGTCGCTCGCCTCGTTTATATTCCCTATCACTATATAGGTATCGTCTCCTTCGCCACCATTTAAGCTATCCCAGCCGCAGTCAGAGACGATCGTGTCGGCTCCTTTGGTTCCGACGACCGTATCATCTCCATCGCCGGCTTCTATTCTTACATTAGAACCGAGAATCGTACTCGAGGAGAAATCGAAAACGCTGCCTTCCCAATCCCCCAATAATCTGACGATACCTGCCGCCCCGGTGCCGTCGATCACTTCAATGCCGCTACCTGGCCCGAAACTTTTTAAACCTATATCTACGGCTCCCGTACCGATGGCGGCTATCTTATCGCTGCCGGTGCTACCAGTGTCTTCATAGGTATCGTACCCCTCGAAAGTATCCCAGATGGTGGGGTTATTGCCAGAAACAATGTAGGTATCGCCACCATTACCGCCGTCAAGCTCGTCATTGCCCCAGCTGCCCTTAATGCTGTCCGCCCCCTGGCTACCGACGATCTTGTCATCGCCCCCGCCTCCGTCGATGAGAATGTTAGCTCCCTGTAAACTCGTGTTGGTAAAGTTGAAATCATTTTCATCCCAATGACCGAGTAAGCGTACTTGCCCGTCGGTGCCAGTGCCATCAATTATCTCTATACCGCTATCGGCGGCGAAAGTTTCTAAGCCTATATCTACAGGGCCTGGGCCAGTGACGACGATCTGATCGATTCCGGTGTTGCCTGTGTCCTGGTAAGTATCGTAACCCTGAAAGGTATAGCCTTCATCTACCAAATTCCCGGCGACGACAAAACGATCGGAACCGTCGCCACCGTCTAAAATATCCTCTCCGCAATAATTATAAATAATATCGTCCCCAGCACCGCCGCTGAGAACGTCATCGCCGCAACCTCCATAAATTAGATCGTTACCATTTCCACCGTCGATCGTATCGTTGCCGTCGTAAGCGAGAATATTATCTGCTCCCGAGGTGCCCGTGATCTTTTCCTCCTCCCAGGTGCCGTAAACTAGCGTCTTACCACCGTAAAAATAATTCAGCCAACTAGCCACATCGAATATCGAGGCGTTAGCGTCTCCATCTTCATTGACGAATCGATCGTCGTAGATTTCAAAACCGATGTGATATATGCCGTCCGCTACGGTGTTGATTAAATTTTCCCCGAAAAATTCTACCTCGCCGCCGTCATTCTGCACCTGGTGAAAACCGGTTTCTACGTCGTCCTCGTCATCCCCGTGTAGGTCTACGAATTGTTGGTATCGGTTGGCTCTCACCCAAGCGTTGAGGGTGCGTATATCGTCGCTCGTTATCCAGCCGTCGGCGTTAACGCCAGTGGCGACGATTCCATCGACGATCAATTTGTTGAGGCTATTAGCCGCATCGGCACCAGAGTTGATCTGTCCGGCATTCGTCCACCTCGCCAAACCTGGATCGATTTTGATTATATCGACGATTTGATCCAATCCTGTACCCGTGGTGGATTGATCGCTATAGAAATAATTGGCCCAGTCGGCTACGTCTTTGACCATAGCGTTAGGCATTCCGTCCTCATTGAGGAAGGCACCGTTCTTGATTTCAAAGCCGATATGATACATTCCATCGGCTACCGTATCCACCAGGTTTTCGCCGAAATAGGGGGTATTAGCTCCATCGTCCTGCACCAGATGGAATCCAGTTTCGACTCCGTTTTCGTCGTTGCCGTGCAGTTGTACGAAGGTAGCGTAACGGGTCTTATCGGAACGAATCCAGTTATTGATCGCTATAATATCGTTAGTGGAGATATTCCCGTCACTCCCTAATCCTAAAGTGGTGATGCCGGTGGCGTAAAGATTATTCAGTCCGTTGGCCGCGTCCGCGCCTCCAGCTATATTAGACCAGGGATTATTCTGACTGAGTCCTTCATCGGCGATGATCAGCTCGGTAATGCGATCGAGTCCGGTGTTAGTGGTAGTGCGATCGGTATACAATTCGGTTAACCATTCGGCCACCTGGCTAACAGTGGCGTTACTATCGCCATCTTCATTGAGAAAAGCGCCGTTCTTGATTTCAAAGCCGATATGATAGAGGCCGTCGGCTACTGTGTCCACGAAGTTATTACCTTGATACTCTCTAATCGCTCCATCGTCCTGCACTAGATGGAACCCAGTTTCTAAGTTATCCTCGTCGTCGCCGTGTAAGGTAATAAATTCTGCTCGGCGATTATTTCTGATCCAACCGTTGAGGGCGATGACATCGTTACTGGTAAAAACTGTTTTATTGGCTATCCCGAGGGCTTTCAACCCGTCGACTATGATCTTATTCAAGCCATCGGCCGCTTTCGCACCATTAAATATCTGTTCCCCCGTATTCGCTCCGGCTAAACCGGGATCGTTGCTGATGAACTGTACTATCTGATCTAATCCTGTTTTGGTCGTACCGACAAATTTACTTTGTGCCGGCGAATAAATTTTTGTCCCGGTGGAGGAATTGCTGGTCATGGTAAATACTCTCTTATCGCGGATATTTTATGGCAGAAGCAACATCTGGTTCATATTCCTAGTAGTTGTATCGGCTTCTGCCACCTCTACCATAGTGATTCCCAAAATTCATTCCTACTGAAAATTCACTGATTTTTCTATCATCATCCGTTAGGGGGAAGAAATTTTTATTAAAAATTGAAATTGGTCATTTTTGACGCATATACGTAATTAAATATACATTTATTAACCGCCCCAAAGCAGATACCCTAAGTGATTTCACTGAAGGTATCTGGTGGCGGGGCCAGTCAAAAATTTTCGGCTTAACCGGTATTCCTCATACCGGCGGCGATACCGTTGATCGTTAAGAGAGCGCCCCGTAACAATTCTTCTTTTGAGTAGCGGAAATGGATGATACCCGATTGTGCCTGATGAGAGTACTGACGTAGACGCTTGAGGAGGGAAACTTGTAGGAATCCGAGTGGTACTATAGTACCGTTTCTGAGCTGTACCGATCGCTGTAAACTAGGATCGCCGTCCAACAGGCGTTTATGTCCGGTTAAGCGCAGGATGATCTCACAGGAGCGATGATACTCATCGGAAATTTGATTGAATATCCTTTCAAAACGCTCGATGTCTTCGGGTTTGGATAACTCTCTCAGGTAATGACCAGCTATCTGCAGATCAACTTTCGATAAGGTCATCTCCGCTTTCGAGATCACCATGCGGAAGAAAGGCCATTTGAAGTAGAAATATCTCAATAACTTCAAATTCTCTTCCGGATCGCCGGAGAGAAATTTTTCTAGGGCAGTTCCCACACCGTACCAGGCGGGGAGAAGGAAGCGGGTTTGTGTCCAACTGAACACCCAAGGAATCGCCCTCAAGGTACTGAGATCCTGTTTTCCGCTCTTGCGACGAGCTGGACGGGAGCTGATCTGTAGGAGGCTGATCTCCTGGATCGGGGTGACGGTAGTAAAGAAGTCGATGAAATCCTGTTCTTCATAGATCAAACTGCGATAAGCTTCCCGTGACCAGGCCGAGAGCTGTTCCATGATCTTATTCCAAGGCTCGATGTCATCGAAGCCGCTACCTAATAAACTGGCCTGCACCACCGCCGTCACTGCCGTTTCCAGGTTATAGAGGGCTAATTCTGGCAGGGAATATTTAGACGCTAACACTTCTCCCTGCTCGGTAATTTTAATTCTGCCGTTGATGGTCGATCGGGGTTGGGCGAGGATAGCCGCGTAGGCCGGGCCGCCGCCTCTGCCCACGGAGCCACCCCTACCGTGAAACAGACGCAGATCCACACCGTATTCTCCAGACACTTTCTGTAAAGCTTTCTGCGCTTTATGAATTTCCCAGTTACTGCTGAGATAACCGGAGTCTTTATTACTATCTGAGTAACCTACCATTATTTCCTGTAGGTTCGCAGGTTGTAAAACTGATTCCGGTAACTCTCCTTCGCGCTCTCCCCCCTGTAATTTTTCTAGGTGGGCGTAACTCCCCGCTAAAGCGGCCCGATACAGAGGCAGCTCGAACAGGGTTCGCATGATCTGCGGGGCGTGTTTTAAGTCATCTACCGTCTCGAACAGGGGCACTATCCTTAAAGCGGCGGTGCTGGTGGCGGGGTCATACAATCCGGCTTCTTGAGCTAGTAGTAATACCTCTAAAACATCGCTGGCCTCGTTGGTCATGCTGATGATGTATGTTTGACATATCTCCGGGCCGAATTCCTGCTGTAGGGCGCGTAAGATCCTTAGGGTTTCGATCGTCTCACAGGTTCTTTCGCTGAAGGGCATTTCTTGGGGGATGAGGGGGCGACGGGTGCTTAACTCTTCTGCTAACCAGGCCGTTCTCTCCGCATCGTCCATCTGACTGTAAGGTTTGGGCAGTATTCCCAGGTAGCCGGATATTTCTTCGAGCGCTTCGGCGTGGCGGGTTGATTCTTGACGGAAATCCAATTGCGCCAGGGTAAAGCCGAAGATTTCTACCTGAGCGATCAGGTTTTCTAATTCCTGACACTTCAGCCCCGTTACCCCTAAGCTGCGAGCTATTAATGTCAGTTCTTTGAGGAAGTCTACCCCCCAACGATAGATATTCGGTTCACTGACTTTAATCAGGATCTGTCTCTCTTCTGGGTTGGCGAGGCGATTATTGCGATCGCGCGTATTCTCCAAGCGTTTCTGGATGAAGGCTAATTTCAGCCGGTAAGGTTCCTGACGGTAGCGAATCGCCAGCTCGTTGTATATTTCCGGCATCTGTTGTTTATCTTGTTCTAAAGAATCCAATAACTCTGGCATCACGTCGCACCAGTGCAGGGATGGACTCAAGAGATTGCTCAAATTGCGGATCGAGGCGATATATTTTTCTAGTACCATCTTCCGCTGATAGCAGGCGGTAGACCAGGTAACTTCGGGAGTTACAGAGGGATTGCCGTCTCTATCGCCCCCCACCCAGGAGCCGAAGTGACAGAAGCTATTATTGGGGGGTTTCAAGCTCGGGAAAGAGCTTTCTAGGGCTTGTTTGAACCTGATTGCCAGTTGGGGGATAGCGTCAAACAGTACATCATCGAAGTAGTGTAGGGCGTAATCCACTTCGTCGAGTACGGTGGGCTTGAACTGGTGTAATTCGTCTGTACGCCACCAGAGTCTGATTTCTTCTTTGAGTTGTTGTATAGCCGCTTCCGCCTCCCAGGAACTATTGAGGCCCATACTGCGGAAAAATTCTTCCGCCTGGTCGATCTTGCGTAGGACGTTAGAAATTCTCCTCTGTTTGAGCCGGATGGTATGGCGGACGATTTCGGTGGGGTGAGCTGTGAAGACTAGTTTTATGTCCAGTTGGTTTAACAGCCTTTGAATCTGTTGGGGGGGGACGTTTAAAGCTTTGAGGTAAGGGAATAGCCAGTGGAATAACCCTGCTTTGGGTGAGGCTCCCTGTCCCTCGGTCAAACTTTTTTCGAGCCATCTGGCCCCCACCGCCGAGGTTAATAATTCCGTGTCTTCGGGGCTGACGGTGTGATTATTATTTTCTGTCTCGCCCTCGTGATAACTGGCTCTTCTCGAAAGCAGTTGATCTCTCTGTTCGTAGTGTTGTTCGACGATATTGATGAGCTGGAAGTAGAGGGCGAAGGCTCGTGCCGCTTTGATGGCTTCGTTTAATTCCAGATTTTCGATTACTTGATCGATCGATGATGATTGAGGTATTTCTGGCGCTTGTCCTTCGGGGGAACACAGGCTGCGGAGTTGTTTCAATAGATCCACCAACTCTTGACCGCATTCAGAGATTAATACTTCTTCCCACAGGTCTTCGACCAGCTTCAGCCGTTGATGTAGGAACAGATCCGAGGTTTTAAATATTTGTAGGGCTAGATCAGGAGATGGGACAAGCACGCTCATAGGTGTTCGGAAGATTTTTTTATAATCTAAATAATATTATCGATAATGTTCTCAATAAGTATCGCTCCGTAACACAGACTTAACTATTTTGTGCTATGTAGGAGTTGACTCGGTTTATTCTTCGTATTCGGAAGGGCGGGCGGGCCAGTTAATTATGGGTAATCTTTCGCCCCGAAACACTTCTTCGCTACTTTCTCCTAACTCGATCAACCACTCGGAGGCGGTTTTTACCCCCAGGTATCCTAATAGAAAGGGTGCCGTGGCCAGACTTAACCAGAGATTCAGGGGTGATTGCTTCATGATGATTCTTCTGATATGGAAGGTTGACGTTTAACGCTCCGGACTGGAAAGTTAGCGGTTAAGATCGTCATCCGCTCGTTACTCTCTAATCCGAGTTCGGTTTCCTCGGGGTCGATTTCTAAATAACGCCCGACGACTTCGAGAATTTCTTTCCGCATGGCGGTGATCATTTCCGGACTCATGCCGGAGCGATCGTATGCCATAACTAATTTTAATCTTCGTTTCGCTTCTTCGCCACTTTTGCTAGTATTGCGCCAGCCGAATATTTTTTCTAGTATTTCGTTGATCATGGTAATTGTTTAAACTTTGTCTGCTGTGCCGAATAAAAATTTACGTAGACGGGTAAAAAAGCCTTCTGGTTCAGTCGTGAATTCTAAATAGGGTACTTCGTGCCCTTGTAGACGTTTGGCGATGTTCTTGAAGGCTTGGGCGGTAGTGGAAGGTACTTCTTCTAATACTAAAGGTTCCCCTCGGTTAGTAGAAATGATTATTTTCTCGTCGTCTGGCACAATACCGATCAGAGGTACTACCAGTAAATCGACTATATCCTCGACGCTCACCATCTCTTTCTTCTCGATCAATTCCGGGCGCAGTCGGTTGACGATGAGGCGGATACTTTTAATCGATTCGCTCTCTAGTAAACCCACCACCCTATCCGCATCCCTGAGGGCGGATACTTCTGGGGTGGTGACGATGATGGCTTCTTGGGCGGGGGCGATCGCATTGCGGAAGCCCATCTCTATCCCAGCGGGACAGTCGATCAATATATAATCGTAGGCTTTTGACAGTTGACCGACCAAGGTTTTCATCTGTTCGGGAGTTACGGACTCCTTATTACGACTTTGGGCCGCCGGTAAAAGAACGAGATTGGGCTGACGTTTATCCTTGACCAGCGCTTTTTCTAAAGTGCATTCCCCCGCCAGTACGTCGAGGGCAGTATAAACCACCCTTTGTTCCAATCCCAATAACAGATCCAGGTTTCTTAAGCCGAAATCCGCATCTATCAGGGCCACTTTAAATCCTAACTGACACAGCGCCGATCCGAGATTGGCGGTTACGGTAGTTTTTCCCACACCTCCCTTTCCGGAGGTTATAACTATGACGCGACTCATACTTTGCTCTTTACTTATATTGACAAAAAATAAAAAATATGCTAAACACTCAGCCAGCCTCCTTGGTCATCGGAGACATGGGTTTTGGAGAACTTATAAGCTTGGGTGATTTGAATAGTATTATTACCGATATAGGCTACTTCAGGTTCCGTAGGTTGTACGGCTGGAGAGATCCGGGCTAATAGATGAGCGATTCTGATTTGAGTTGCCTCCATACGCAGAGCCATGATTAGAGCTGCTGGGTTGCCACCAGCCCCCGCATGAGCCACTCCCCGTAAACACCCCCAGATAAAGATGTCGCCTTCGGCGATAATTGTTCCCCCAGGATTGACATCACCGAGAACGACCACGGTACCGGGATGGCGGATCTCGTGTCCGGAGCGGATATTAGTCCTTAAATACAGTGGCTCGGCGAGGAGACTTTGTTTTTTGCCACCAAAAGCGAACACCCATTGAGGTTGGTATTGTTCGACGCAATAACCTGCGGTGGCGGCGGCTACCGCCGTTTGTCGGCGAGTTGTATGAATGGTTTTTAGGATTAAATCGGCTTCTTTTTCGAGAACTTCAGCCAGAGTTTGTAACTGTCTCGTATCTAATAATCGTTCCCTGGCGATCAATTCGATAGGAGTTTTTCGGGGGATATTCTGACCGCTATTATTGAGATAATAACGAACCCCCGCTAGAATCTCTGTCCAATCATTTGTGGAATTTTCTTCATCGACTTTCGGTAAGATTAAGTAAACTTGGTCTTTCTCAGTTTGAAAATGTATTTGTACGTACCTATCAATTTGAGGTAAATTTTCCTCATCTAGCTTAACGGTTAATTCCTCTTGCTCCTCTGGGGGAGACTCTAGTGGTGTCTCATCCATAATGATTCAGTTATTAAGACGGCGATAGACGGTAGCCAGTCCCCTGTTATCTCCCACATTACCGGGAAAAAGAACGACGGGTAAATTAGGGAATAGGGGGTGATCAGATTCTGTTCTTACCATAGAGCATCCTGGTAAAATTTGACCCATTAAGCGCACCGATCGTAAACTTAAACCGGTACTCAAAACGTCGTTAGAGGTGATACCCCCCTTACTAATCAAAAAGCTTATATCTTTGGGTAGTCCGCGTACCACATCCATCAATAGAGATGATACCGCGATCCCGAAATCGAGGCGGGCAGAAATGTTAGGAAATTGTAACTCTTGACGGCTTGTATAGACGACAGGGGTCTTACCATCTTGATGAGTTTGCTTAACCCGGATCAGTGTTTCTGCTAATAATTCTTCTCTTCGTTGAGGCTGATCTCTCAACCGGCTCACATCTATTTCTATTCCTTTCACATCTGGCTCTTTTAACAATTCTTCCAGTTGTTGAGTAGTTTTTTTAACGTGAGAGCCGACGATGACGACTCCTTTCTTATCAGTAGGTTTATATTGTCCCATATCTTCGGGGGCGAGGGGTTGTTTACCCAATCCCGCCAGGGAAGTTAAGATACTAGCGGCGCTACGGAAGAGGAATTTTTTCCCTTGACTCGCGGCGGCGATAAGATCTCGGGCAAAAATATCGAGATCGTTTTGATTTTCTCCGTCCACTACTACACATTGATTATCATGTAACCCGAGTAATCTATCTTTCGTTTCCCCCCGAATATCTTGCAGTTGAAATCTCTCGACGGAACTGGCCCTAATTTTACCTTTTGTCTTCTCTTCCACATAGTCCGGTAGATAGCTATGATGGTAGCCAAATACTGAATCCTTGGCGAATTCCGTCTCGTGGACGGGAACCGGGACACCGTTGACGATCAGATAATGGGTACTATCTTTAGTAATCCTGCCGCCTTCAAAAAAAGCGGGGATGAGGAAATGAGCGTCGAAAGGGCCAAGTTCGTCCTCTATCACATCGGTTTCTACCGGGTAATGTCCCCTTAAGGTGGAGTCGGAGCGACTGACGAGGAGAAAATCTTTTATACCCTCGGATAAGAGAGCTATTTTCAGATTGTGGCATACCTCTCGGGTAACTTCCGCCGCTTTTTCCGGTGTGAGAGCGCGGGTGTTGGTGAGGATGAAGAAAATCGGGGCGCTGTCTCTTAATCCTAGTTTCAGGGTCTCTACATCCGGTTGCATTAATAATAGACAACTGTGGACGGTTTGGGAACCGGTGGGGTCGTCATCGAGGACAATTACTTTGGGTCTAGGATCGATCATATATTTGGGGCCGACTTGAACTAATTGGGAAAAAATCAGTCACTCTACTATAAGTTATCAGTTTATAGGTTTTTATCAGCCGCGATTTCTTTCTCTCCTCTCCTTTTCCAATTGATACCAACTTAAGATAAGCTATATCATGACTCCTACAGTAACGGTTTTGAGTAAGGATACCTCTGGTTTGACTACATTAATTCACCCGACGGCGGTTATTCATCCAGGCGCTAAAATTCATTCTTCAGTTAAGATCGGCCCCTATGCTGTTATTGGGGAAAATGTCACTATAGGTGCCGATACCGTTATTGATGCGGGTGTGGTCATCGATGGGGATACGGAAATCGGTGTAGGTAATCATATTTTTCCCCACGCGGTTATCGGGTTAGCCCCCCAGGATTTGAAGTATAAGGGGGGGAGAAGTGTGGTAAAGGTGGGTGATTACAATCAAATCCGCGAGTTTGTCACCATCAATCGGGCGACGGAGGCGGGCGAGGTGACGAGCGTGGGCAGTCATAATCTACTCATGGCCTGCGTTCACGTAGCTCACAACTGTACGATCGAGGATAATGTGATCATCGCTAATAATGTCGCCTTGGCGGGCCACGTATATATCGAGTCGAAAGCTGTAATCGGCGGCGTTTTGGGTGTTCACCAGTTCGTCCACGTCGGCAAAATGGCCATGTTGGGGGGGATGAGTAGGATCGAGCGTGACGTACCTCCTTTTATGTTAGTCGAGGGCAATCCTTCTAAGGTACGAACTCTCAATTTAGTGGGATTACAGAGAGCTGGTTTATCGAGCGATGAGTTAGGTTTATTGAAGAAGGCTTTCCGTATTCTCTACCGCTCCGATTTAACCTTAGCTCAAGCTCTAGAAGAATTGACCTCTCTGCCAGATAATCCTTATTTACAGCATTTACACCATTTTCTAACTCTCTCGACTAGGGGAGAGAAGCGCCGAGGGCCTATTCCGGGTAAGTGATATGAAAATTTTTATTAGTACGGGGGAAGTATCGGGGGATTTACAGGGTGCCCTTCTGGTAGAGGCTTTATTGCGGAAGGCTCGATACTTGGGGGTGGATTTGGAAATCGTGGCTTTAGGTGGCGATCGCATGGAAGCGGCTGGCGCTAAAGTTCTCGGCAAAACCACCCGTCTCGGCTCGATGGGTATCATCGAGGGCATACCGTTCGTTCTGCCGACGCTGAAAGTGCAGGCGAAGGCGAAGGAATATCTCAGGGCTAATCCGCCGGACTTATTAATATTGCTGGATTATCTCGCTCCTAATATTGCCATTGGCTCTTTCGTGCGTAAGGCTCTGCCGGATGTACCGATAATTTATTATATCGCTCCTCAAGCCTGGATCTGGTCGGCGACAGAACAGAAACGACTGGAGAAGATGGTTGATCGTCTTTTCAGTACAAAAAAACTAATAGCTATTACCGATCATCTACTGGCGATTTTTCAGGAGGAAGCTCATTACTACAGCAATCGGGGCTTACCCGTGACTTGGGTAGGTCATCCTCTATTAGATAGGATGGAATCAGCCCCCACAAGACAAGAGGCGCGGGAAAAATTCGGATTCTCTCCGGAAACGAAAGTAGTAGCTCTATTTCCCGCTTCTCGGCAACAGGAGTTAAAATATCTGGTGCCTCTGGTGTGTCAGGTGGCGCGAGAAATTCAGGATAAATTGGGGGATGTGCATTTTCTCGTACCGGTATCTTTAGTGGCGTACCGAGAAGCGATCGAGAATTTGATCGCTGAATACGGTTTAAAGGCGACGGTTTTAGACGGGACGAGAACTTTAGAAGCGATGGCGGCGGCGGATATGGCTATAGCTAAATCGGGAACGGTAAATTTAGAGATAGCCCTCTTAGATGTGCCGCAGGTGGTGGTATATCGCTTGAGTCCGGTTTCGGCTTGGATAGCCCGTAAGATCATGCGCTTCTCTATCCCCTTCGTTTCTCCGGTAAATCTAGTGTTAAAAAGGGAAATCGTACCGGAGTTATTACAGGAGTCGGCTAATCCCGAGTTGATCGTGCAAGAATCCCTCGATGTTCTACTCAATTCCGAAAGGCGGCTTAAGATGCGGACGGGATACCGAGAGATGCGGGAGAATTTGGGAGAGGCGGGCGTATGCGATCGTGTGGCGGAGGAAATTTTCACCAATTTTATACCTCAAGAGCCAGTCGTTAAGTCAGATTGAACTATTTCTTTAGGTCATTACGAGAAAGAATATTTCTGTCTTAGGGTAAAAAGAGAAGTCTTACCTGAGTTAGGCGATAAATGGAACATGAGGAAATTTTGGCAGGGGCAATCAATCAACTGAGAGCGATCGGCATTACCATCCTCGCTCTTATCTTGACATTAGCGCTCGATTCCTATTTACATTTAAGCAATAGTCCGTTCCTATTTTTTTCGGGGGCGATAATCATCAGCATCTGGTACGGAGGCACGAGTTCGGGTTTTGTCTCGGCGGTAATCTCGGGTATACTCGCCAATTACTATTTCATGGAGCCGAAATATCAGTTAATTGGCGATACGAGCGCCAGCATTCGCACCCTATTGTTTATCTTGCAAGGATTTGTAATTAGTTATCTCTGCGGTTCCTTACGGAATTCTCAGGAACGCGCTCACTCCCACCTGCAAAAATGGCGTGAGAGCGAGGAACGTTACCGCGAAATCACCGGTCAACTTGAAGCAGTATTGCAACAGATGCCGGCAGGAGTTTTGTTAGCCGACGCGGTGACGGAAAATTTATTGATGGCTAACCGGCAGGTAGAGAATATACTGGGCTACGGCTATCCGTTAAAAATGCAGTTGACCGAATACGATCAGATAATAACATTTAAGGGGTTTTCCAAAGAGGGTAAACTTATGTCGCCGGAAGATTGGCCTCTAGCCCGTTCGCTACGTACCGGCGAAATCGTTCAAAATCAAGAGGTAGAGATCCGCTGGCCCGATGGAAAGCACATTTTTATAGATGTTAAC
>CAZUVR010000067.1:0-20725 GCA_964623815.1 uncultured bacterium
TGAGAGCTTGGATGGCTCCTCAAGACCAACCCCACGAAAAATTCACATTCCCTGAAGAAGTATTACCTCGCGGTAACGCTCTGTAATGGGTTAAGTCTAGAGAGGGATAAATATTTATCCTTCTCTTTTTTTATTTACTTATGCTCCTACCGGGGCTATTAATTTTTTAATTATGTTCAGTATCGATAATCTAGGGGAAAAAACTTTAAATAAGATTGCCGAGATGGCTTTGATGAGCCAGATAGATAACGCGAAAAAATTAACGGTTGAGATCAAAACCGATCCGACTCAATTAGCTAAGGGGATGTTGAATTCTCTCGCTATCAACGGGGAAGGATTGATCATGAATAAATCTCTCAGAATGCAACAGATGAGGATTAATTTGAATACGATCGCCGTTAAACCCTTTCCCGCCCTACTCGGAAATATCCAATTAACCCAACCCAGTCAAGGCACGATCGATATTGTTTTCAACGAGTCCGATATAGAAAATATTCTCAAAGGTAATCTCGCCGATATAGAAAATGTCAAATGTGAGATGATCGGCGGAGAAAATTTAGAGATAACTTTAAAACTAAAGGGTAAACCACCGCTCTGCCTAGGATTGAAGCCAGAGATAGATAAAAGTGGCTTAGAGATAAAAATATTGGAAATTACCCCAGCCGCCGACATTTCGCCGGAGCTGCTCAAGAAGCTGATCGAACCATTAAAAGCCCTATTAAATTTAGAACAATTTCAGATAGATGGGGTTTCTGTCAAAATAGGCAATATTATTATTGAAACCGCCCGGCTACACGTACAAGGTATAGCCAGTATCACCCATTTTCCGAAAGTTTAATCGAGTCAAACAACAAGCGACACTTTTTCTGTTGAGGGCAGAGGCCACATAACTGGGGTTGAGAAGTAGGTGGCGGCGGTGAAGGTTGTCCGGGTTGCCAAGATAGCCATTGCTGAATCTGCTGTAATTTATGGGGGATGATCCGATAAACAGTCTTCTCTAATTCCCGCCAGGAATAATCGTACTCTTTGAAGTGAGGGAAGACGCAGAAAACTTTAGCATTGATCGATATGGATTGGCTCTTATGCAGTATGTAACCGTAGAGCGCCGCCTGTACGAATTGAGCGACGGGATCGACGGGATGATAGGTTTTATATTCGACGACACAGAGACGATGGCGTTGAAAATCGAATATCAAACTATCTAACTTCCCCTTGACGAGTTGTTCTCCCCCATCGGCTAAGGAAAATCTATAACTCAGTTTATATTCTTCGGCGATGAAAGTTTTCTTGATAACTTTTTCGACTGGACAGTATTGCATATTGCCTATGATTAATTCCGTCCACCGTCCGATCAGCTCGGTTAAACCCTGCCACATATAGGCGAGATTTTTAATCTTCTCCGGGTGGTTATTCCTTATTTTCTGTAGGTGGGGAAAAAATACATTCGTGTAAATTTTATTCTGAATGTCGAGAGCGAGTTTCTCTTTACTTACTGGCTTGTGGGATTCTACGAGCAGATGAACTAAATCGGGAGTCTTTAAAATATAGAGGATAGATTGATCTGCTAGCTCGTGAAAATTAGTTCCTAGCCCGGTTATTTTATCACTTCGGGGAGGATGAAACAGGCTACTACCGCCGAAATTGTGTACTAAATACAATAATCGCGGGCATTCAAAGGCTAATTTAACTTTAGTTATGCTCAAATTTTTTATAGCCATTGATAAATTGCTAAAAAACTTATAGATGAAATTCCTTTTTAATAATTCCCTTAACCGTTCTTAGATGTTCGCTAACGGTGAGAATTTCAAAATTATCTCGATCGCTTAACCTGTCTAAAATGGAATGAATACTGAGGGAGAAATTTAAACCGACTGCCACCGATGAGGCGTAGCCCCTCGTAGAAATCCCTACTATAACCCCAGATTCCATCACTGTCGGCCCTCCCGAATTGCTCGGATTGATGAGGATATTATGACCGATCGCCCCCCGAGTTATTGGGTGATCGATGCCCTCTCGATACTCTTCGTATATGTGGCTGACGATACCATCGGCGATCGATAAATTCATTTCCCGTGAATAGCCGAAAGCATAAACTTTATCGCCCGACTCCAACTGAGGCACAGGGCTTATACCGAAAAAATCGATAATTTGATCACCCTCTATATCGAGGTCAAATCCAGCGAAATTAAGATACTGATAATCGGGTATAGTTAAAATTTTATCAATGGTATTTTTAGGTATTAAAAATTTATCTATTGAGTATTCTTTATCATTCCATATGATTACAAATTCTGGATTTATATCATCAATATTTTTTCCAGCTCTGGCTATATTGGAGAGATGTTTATGCCATTGAAAAATTCCCGTAATCGCATGGAGATTAGTGAGAAAATAGCAACGAGATTTTTTAAAAGCGGGGTCGATAACTTGTTTATAGAGAAAACCACTACCGTTACCAAGCCTCTTACCTTCTAGATGCTCCTCGATGCTCACTATCGAAGCCTTAGCGATGTGGACTAATTTTTTATGATTCACCCCGATGATGCCGCCCACTTCATGCATCTGATCGATCGTCGAGATTTTCCTGCCATTTATTCTCGTGACTGATGGGGGGTTGAGCGTCGGATTCATAGCGTCTAAATCTTCGATAACCTGTTCTGCCCATTGATAGCGATCGCCCACATCAATCGCCACTAATCTATCTAAAATTTCTAGGATTTTGCTATTAAAATCAACCGAAAAAATCTCCCACCATTTAGCGGAAGAATTATTGAGATCATTTCTGATAAACTCACCCGTTATCAATCGAATACAGGTAATTCCTAAACTATAAAGATCGCTCGCGGGGGAAACTTGCCCGTAAGCTATTTGTTCTAGAGGCGCATAACCGGGAGTACCTATAACAGTGCCGTTAGTGTAACTTGCCGTCCCCACCAATTCCTTAGCGATTCCGAAATCGATTAAAATTAACTGTCCATCGCCATCGCGCCGCATTATATTTTCTGGCTTGATGTCCCTGTGAATAATTTTATTATTGTGAATGAAGAGAAGAACGGGCAGGAGATTTTTTAACAGATATACGATTTTCTCCTCGTCAAATTTTCCTCTTTCTAAAAACTCAGTGTATAAATTTTTCCCCTCTACATATTCCTGTACTAAATAGAGCTTATTATTTTCTTCAAAATAGGCTAAAAAACTCGGTATTTGTAGATGTTTACCGAGTTCGTATAAAGTCTTAGCTTCCTGCTCAAATAAAGCTGTAGCTTTCTGTAAAGCCTGGGGTTTAGCAAAGGTCAATTGTTTGATCACACATGGATGATTCATCTGTTCTACATCCTCAGCTTGATAAGTTTTCCCGAATCCCCCCTCTCCCAAGATTTTGATAATTTTATAGCGATGGTGGAAAATGGGAGTGAGAGACTGATGCCCGCAACTTATACAAGTAGACACATCATTAAAGTTAAACGGGTCAGGACACAGGGGATTACAACAGTAAAGCATCGTTCATTTATCTTCTTCCGTGAGGTTATAGTTGGCAATTTTCGGAATAAAGCGACTGTAATCTCAATAATTGACCGCCGGTTAAATACAGTAAATCTCCTTTGCCTAATAATCTACAAGCGTCGGTTTGTTTGTCCCCTAAGATTATGGCCGAATCAGCGCCGGATGCAGTTTTTAACGCTACTCTAGCGGGCAGATTGGCTCGGATCAAGGGGGTTACGACTTTGGCATCGGGGCGCTGGGTGGCGATGACTAAATGTATCCCGGCGGCCCTAGCTTTGGCTCCGAGCCTCTTAATACTATCTTCGAGAGCGTTTTTGCTCACTTTATCGATCATGAAATCCGCGTACTCATCGAAGATACAGACGATCCTCGGCTGAACTTTCTGGCGGGAGCGATCGATCCTTTTATTATAAGTCTCAAGATCGTTAGACTTGGACACTTCTAAAAGTTTGTATCTCGATTCCATCTCATCGACCAAATTTTCCATGAGTTCGATCGCTGGTTCCGTATCTTTAATGATAGGTGAATACAACCAGGGGATATTTTCAAACTCGGGGAAAGTTACCCGTTTTGGATCGACGAGAACGATGCGTAAATCATCGGGGGAGTGCCGCACCAGTAAACTCAATAATAAAGCTCGCAGAAATTCACTCTTACCGCTGCCAGATGTACCCGCTACCAGGAAATGACAGTTATTAGCATCGGCGAGATTGGCTTCTACTAACTTACCGTTCAGGTCGATGCCGATGGCGATTTTAAATTTTCCGTCGTTGGCAATTTCTTTAGAGATATAGTCTTCAAATCGGGCTATTTGTCTATCGGGGCGGGGTATGTCTATACTGACGTAACCGGCTTGAGGTTGAATCAAAGGAGTATCGGCGAATCCTAACTGAACTTGCAAATCGGGGGCGAGATTGATGATACTGCTCACCTTCACCCCTAATTTAGGTTTAACCTGTACGCGGATGAAAGCGGGGGCAGCGATCGCAGTAGTGCCCTCATCGTTGACTTTCACCCCGAAAGCGTTTAGAGCGGATACCAGTGGTTTAACGATCGTGTCTAAATCGTTATCTTTGGGTGTAATGGTAGTCTTAAACGTTTCTATACATTCTTTCTCTTTAGGACATATCTGACACAGTTGTGTTTGAAAGGCGGCGGGGGGAGGAGTGGCGGGAGTTTTCCAGTTTAACCACTGGTGTATCTGGGATGTCAATGTCGGAATTATCTCGGCGATAGTTTTCTCAATTTCGGGCCAGGAGTAATGTGTTTCCTCCATCGTGGGAAATTGCGTCTCGCTCACCCTATCGATGGGGATATGGAGGCTCTTGTGCAACAAGTAGGCCGACAGAGCTAATTTTACTTTTCTAATGTCCGGCTCCTCTAAATTATTGAGGGGATAGACGGGGATATAAAGGGTTCGATCGTCTATCTTATAGAACGAGTGAATTAGATCGGCCGTGAGGGGTTGCTTTTCTTCGCCAGAGAGTACAAAAGTATGGTTAAAAGCGGGGCCATCACTGACGAAAGTTTTCTCGAACAGTTCGGAGTAACTACAGTGATGACGATTATTCACTAAAACTTGCGTCCAAAGTTTTAGCAACTTTACTAAACTTTCCCAAACTTGATTGATGAGAGAAATCTTTTGTTTATCTTTTTTAATCTCTTCTTGTAAATAGGGAAAGAAGAAAATTTTATATAATAAAGATTGTAAGTTTTGAGCTGTATCCTCACTTTTTAATCTCTCCCCTTCCGGTTCAAAAAGTATCTGACAGCGAGTATCTCTTCTGATTTTATCGCCCATAGCCGCGGATAATTGCCAGAAGAGTCCGGCGATAATTCCTTCCCGCGAGTCGGAGACAAAATCTAAATTTTCCGGATTTCGGTACTCTAAATATATCGAGCGGGGGCATTGACGGGCTAAATAGATATTACGGATACTCAGAGGTAGATAAATCATCGGTTCGGTTCCGGATATGGTAGAGACATCATCGTTACCAGAGACAGAGATTTGACCATCGTGAATCAGCACGGGTAGGTAATGCCGTAATAAACCCTCATCCGGGGAGGATAACCCGTATAATGGAGCCTGCATCTGTTGATCGAGCAGTTTATTAATTTCGGGGATATAACGATCTATGATGATTAGATTATCGTCAACGATATGTTGTAGTAAAGCTGGGGTTAGGTGAGCGCTCCCTACGTTGATAGCGGTTTGATAGGCGACAAAGTTATCATCCATTCCTAACTCGAAATTCCCCAGGGGTAAACCGAAGTTAATTCTCGTCAGTAGTAAGATAATATCTCGGCGTTTCTCGGCAGACACCGAGCGGGGGTAAAGAGAGGTAAAAACCACGGCTTGGGAATCTTCTAGAATAGAGACGACGCACATCACCTGACCGTTATTACCCTGATGATAGAAGATGATAGAGGATTCCCCTAATATCTCCTCGAACTTAAATCCTTTACCCCGCAAAAAATTCACCACTACCCCGTAAAGTTCTCCCTGTCTTCCCTTTACTGGTTTGGTAAAAATATTAGTTAAATCCTCGAAAGAATTGCTCATGGGGCGTTTATCCTGTGACTGAGAGAAGACCTTCGGAGACGGCTTGAATACGGGGAAGATAAGCGTCCATCGTCTTGATGTTCTTATAAACCAGTTCTTTGATCAAGGGGGGGCTGAGGCGATCGCCCTTAACCTTTATACTCGTTTTATAGCGGATCGAGCCGTTATCAAGATTCATCTCGAAATTGCCGATCAAGACTTTATTATTGATAGTCATTAAAAATTCCGCCATCGTCTCGTATTGCTCGGGGAGAACTTTCACCGGACACAGAGAATGAAAGATGAAATATTCTTTTTCTTCTCGCACCGTCGCGGTACAGTTCCAGGTTCCATTTTTCCCCTTGATTTTCATAAGTAATACGGGGGAGTCAGGATGTTTTTTAAAACTCCATCCCTCTTGTGTAAAGAAATCCATCAAAGTATCTAATATATTCCCCATAAATTTTGTCAGATAGCAATGAACGTGAGCTAAATATATTACATCCATGCTCGCGTAAACAAGCTGTTCTTTTGTCAAGGGGCGAACAGACCAATCGCTTTCTTGTTGTTGGCGATCGATCTCTTCGGCGGGAAAATCACAAAGCTCTGCGGCGAGGGTTTTGAGTTGTAAGTTCGGCACTTCTAAGCGTTGCCGGGTAATTTTTTTAGCTTGTTTTAAAGTACAGGTAATATTCTGGGCTTGATCAAGTCCCAAGAATTTCAGATCGTAAGGGGCATTATGGAAGACTTTTTCTATGGAAGGGTTAGCCATAATTTTAGTTATGAATTCTTCAATCAGTTCTGGCTGCTGGAAAACATCTAGGATATAACTACCTTCTCCCGTTTTATCATTGCCGTCCGCGAGAACTTGAATCAGGGAGAGTTGCGGTTTGGGTGTATTCCAGAAGGCGGTTTCCGTGTCCACCCACAGAACTTGATGGAGGGAGAGTTTAGCGATCGCTTCTTGAATTTCAACGCTTTCTGTCAGGTAGAACATGATTTATTTAGGGATTCAAACAAACTAATTGCTCGTTTTTACTCACGCCTGGATCGAGAATGGTGATAAAAGGATGGGGTTCGGCGCGTAATTCCGAAATAATAAGATCGAGTTGTTCCTCTTCAATCTCGGGGAATTGTTGTTTAATATTCTCCACCAAAGTTTTCCAAGACATTAAATGATGAACCTTAATAAAATTTTTGATACATTTTGTATAGATTGGTATAGGATGTTCAATAAGAGGTAAGGGGGCAAAAATTTTTAATTCTTGTAATAAACGACATTCTTTAAGAACTTCGGTCTCATGAACTAATTCCTCTAATTTTTCCAGTGCGATAACTTGATTGCTAAGTACTAAATCACCTGACCGAGCTTCGTTCGCTAAAAGTTGATAGGTTCTCAGGTAATGAAGGGATTCTGTATCTACTTTAATATGATGATTGTTGGGATTGTCTTCTGCCTGGAAGATCTGCATATAATTGCTGTAAGCTTTTCCTTTTAGAGAGGCAAAATCTTCTTGCCTGAGCAACATTAAAAAATCACAAAGCCCTGCACCTAAAGCTTTCTGACAAGCGTTCATCGCATAATAAAGGCTTTGCATATTAGGCGATTCGTTCCAGAAAATACCTACTGCATTCTCTGACTTCGGGCATCGATAGCTGAACGAGTAACCTGCGTATGTTGGGCTAGGTAAAAGTTTGTGTTTTAGTATCTCTATTTTCAGAGCCGCCAGTACTTTTTTCAACATATCGATCAGCTCGATCGCGGAAAACTGATTTATCTTACTTACTTTCTCTTGAGTCTTCTTAAATTGTACCAGCCACAGTAACTTAAACTCCTCGGGCCCGGCTGATTTGGGTGGAGGTGAGATTATGGTAGTTTCGGATAACTTTTCCCTGCCTTCAATTAATCCATTTTTGTATTTCTCATATAATTTCCCACCCAATATTAAAGAATCCCGTAGATTAGCTTTTCCGCTGGGATATTCATTTTCTAAATCTGAGGTGGTTAGGGGTGCGATCGATGATTCCGGTTTAGCTGTCACCTGACGGTGCAGGGGATAGAGGCGCGTTTCCCATAAAGCTTGTACTTGTTTGAAGTTTATTTCTCTAAGCTCTGTTTCCAACTCTATCCGGTCTAGGTCAGCCTGAGGAATTACGGTCTTATTCTTATGAAATATATCTCTAATAATACTTATGATAACCACGAAGTTTTTAAGACTTGCGTTATGTAGGGCCGTATTAAGTTTAAATGCTGAGCTTATATCGAACCTACCAGCCGGAAGTTTTGGGGACAACTCGACTTGATCGAAACAAAGAACGATAGGGTAGGTAGAATCAGCGATCGTTCCAAAATTAGCTAAAATATTACGGGCTGCTACTTCGTTATCGATAACCGTCTTGACACCAAGATTTTTAAGATCCTCCTCGCTTAAACTGTCTCCTTTTAACCAATCACAAGCATCAGAGAAATTTTCAGCTTTCATCAGCTCATAAAGAACTCCGAAAAATTCTTTCCCTTGATAGATACCTGTGGGATATTTTTTGATAAGCTCTTTAACGAATAAAGCTTTCTGACCTAACAATATTTCTAGTAATCCTCTTTTTTTGAAGACTGATAAACTTTTCAACCATAGTAGTAGTTGAGATTCTTCTTGTCCATCGGGAACCTGCATCAAGCTATCTACGGTATAGCGGAGAGTATGCCGCCAGAGATAATTATTATCGGGGCAAGGCTCTATATATACGAAAAAAGCTTTTGCGTTCAATTGTTTTTTAAGACGTTTTAATAAATAGCTTTTTCCTGAACCTCTACCTCCTTTGAGTAATATTCCGCGAGTGATATGATCTTTCGCTACCCTACTCACCATTTCCGTTATTTCTTCGAGAACATTGGCGTGTATAGAATCAACGGTTACAATCGATTCTTGATTGTCGCTCGTCCAAAAATTACCTGTTTTAAATGTAATGGGGTCAAAGGGGTTAAGTTCTCGTTTAAGTATTTCATCTAAGGTTGCCATGATTAATCCTTTATGTGTTACTAAACTATTTAGTTTTATTGATCATTATGAAAAAGTAATAGCCTTCTGTGCTTGTCGGTATTGCTGCTTCCAATTGCTCTTTAGTAATATCGTCATCTATCTCTGCTATTAAATCCAAATCAATCTTGTCTTCTCGCTGTAAGCGGTATAAAGCCTGATCTAATTCATCTCTAGATAGGGGCGGTTGTAATTTCTCCCTCAGATGATATATAGGTAGATAATTACCTGTGCCTTTCTCCCGATCTAGATCTTTTATGATCTGTAATATCTCTTCATCGTTGGGTTTGTGGGTTATCTCCTCCTTCGTAGTCACATTAGAGACACCAGAAAAATATTTCCTAATAAAATGCAGATAATCCGTCAACATCTGCTTACTTAGCTGTATATTTCCTGCTCCATTTGGGGCATACTCGCGGGCTAAATATTCTTTACCAGTTTCCGTCAGCCAAACTTCTTTTATTTTTCTCTCCGCCGCAGTTATTAACCCTTTATCGATTAATTCCCTTACCAGCTCATCCCGAACTTTAGCGGGACTGATATTAATTTTGCTCAGTGGAATCGTTTCACTTTTGCAACCTGTAAGAATTTTTTGCTGTTGGGGGTTTAATTTTGCCGTTTCTGGTAATTTATCTGGGTCTAGTTTTAATAAACTATTTCCTGCTGGGGTAATCTTAATTTTTATGATATCCTCATCGCAGTCAACTAATTCCCTCGTTCTTAAATCCCGACAAATTTTATCCCTCTCACTAGCATTCGTTTTCTCATTGGGTTTAATTTGGGCGATCGGGCTACGGTAGTCTTTCTTACCCAAAAGTTTTAAGATAAATTTCAGCTCTTTAATTTCCATAAATTACGACATTAACTTTGGACAATATTTCTGATTTTGCTGAAGATGTAATTCTTTCAATAATTGCTATTTTGAACGAGGAAATTATATTTATTGATAAAATTAATTATTAATTTTAATAGTTACTCTACTTCCCTTTTAAATCATAAAGCCAATTCAACTCAAAGAATTAAAGTAAATATACTGAATTAATTATTTAGCCATAACCTACATACTTAGTGGAAATTACTGAGTCTCCCCTTCCAAGAAAAACCAGACTCTTAACACCTCCGCCACAGTCCAAGCTTGAGCAAAAGCGCCGTGAGGATGGAAAGGAGTATCACCATCGAAAATTTCGCTCAGACTACCGAGACAAGCATCCTGTAGATGAGCAGACATCGGTTCTAAAAAAGATTTAGCTAGATGAGGATTTCGATAAACCTTGAAATGAGCCTCAGCGAATGCCCCTAGTAACCAACTCCAAACAGTGCCTTGATGATAGGCTGTATCCCTGCTAATACGATCGCCCCCGTAATTTCCTTTATAATTGGTATCATCCGGAGCCAGAGATCTTAAACCGTAGGATGTAAGTAATTTTAAGGCACAAGTATCCACAACCTGCCGCTCTTGTTCGGGAGTCAATAAATTATCCGGAGGTAAAGACACGGCGAAAATTTGATTCGGCCTCAAACTCTCATCGTTACCATCAGGAGTATCTAGCACATCGTAACAATATCTTTTATCTGGTTGCCAGAATCTAGCGAAACCCTGTTTAGTACGATCGGCCATCCTCTCGTACTCACCCCTATCTCTGCCCAATTTAGCGGCGAAGAAAGACATAATTTTTAAAGCACTGTACCAGAGAGCGTTAATTTCCACCGGTTTACCGATGCGGGGAGTTACCACCCAGTCATCGACTTTGGCATCCATCCAAGTCAGTTGTACTCCCTCAGCCCCACCGTAAAGCAAACCATCATCCTCATCTAAATGAATGTTGTAGCGGGTGCCGCGCCGGTGCCACTCGATAACCTCTTGTAGCGCTGGGTAGATAGTAGAGAGAAAAGCCTCATCTACCGTAGCCTCATAATAAGCTCGGATAGCTTGAAAAAACCAAAGAACCGCATCGATCGTATTATATTGGGGTACGGAAGCGGAATCGGGAAACAGATTCGGCAACATTCCCCTATCGAGATAACGGCAGAAAGTAAGAAGTATTTGGCGGGCGATTTCGCTTCTGCCAGTGGTGATAGTTAAACCGGTTAAAGCTATCATTGTATCTCTTCCCCAATCAGCGAACCAAGGATAACCGGCGATAATGGTTTTGCCATCGGGTTGATCGCTTAGGGGACGGGAGACGATAAACTGATCGGTAGATAAGATCAATTTCTTTATCCACCCTGGTTGAGAGCGAAATTGAGGCTTGAGTATCCTTCTTTCATGGGCGTATCTTCTATCTAGGGCCGATTCACCGTCTAACGAAACGTGAGGATTTGTAGAAGCGACTATGGTGACAGATTGGCCCACATCGAGAGTAACCGCAAAACTCACCGCGTGCAGATGATTTTCTCGATCGTTTAAACCCCTGTATCTCTCCACTGCCAGATCGAAACCATAGTACCAAATATGAGCCGGGTAAACTTGGCCCTCACCGATGAAAATATAGAAGGGAGTGGCACTGGCATTAGCTTTGATTTTAACCCCCCGCTCGATCGCTCTTATATCCATATTAGGATTAAAACCCCCGGCGGCACCGTGAAAATCCCGATAGTTAACCAGGGCGGTGAGGGTTAAAACCACCGGTAGAGTACCGCGACGGTAATGGAAGTGAACATAAGTAGTATTTTCCCCTTGCTCCATCCATATACGCTTTTCTAAGATAGCGTCGGCGAAAGCATAACGCCAAACGGGTATATTACTTTCCATGTGAAAACTTTCCGTTTTTAGATAACCATCCGGATCGATAATATTTTTCTGCCACCGATTAGTATAGAGAGTGTAGAGACGATGATCATATTCAACCGTAGCGTCAAGTTTGGTCAATAATAGAGTACGTTGCCCGGGGGGATTCAGGGCAGCTATTAATAAGCCGTGATAACATCGGGTAAGTAGATCAGCTACCGTACCGCAGGCAAAACCGCCGATTCCGTTCGTTACCAGCCATTCTCGCCTTTCTGCTGTCTCTAAGTGATTACAAATGTCTCGCCCTAATTCGATCGTCATATAAAAAAGAAGAGAATCTTGTTTAAGTTTATAGTAGAAAATCAAAAATTTAGGAAATTAAAATGACCTTTAATTAAAAAAATTTACCCTGATAACAAGCTTTGAATTAATTGCAAATATAAGTTGTGTAGCCGTAACCATTAATCTGAGGCCCGGGCGCTTTATTAACCCGACAATCAGGTAAGTCTATCTCAGCGTGAAAATTGACAGCCCATACTTCCAAGGGGCCTGGTAAACTCTTAACCGTATCCCGTAATTTTTTTGTAGCTGATGAGTTTGGTTGTTCGGAAATGAGGATGAATCGAGGATTGAGCGAGGAAGATTCTTGTTTTAATACCCAGGCGATGCCCATCATCTCGCCCGTTTCTACCAGACTTTCATGAGTGGAGGCGATGAGTACCGGATATTGAGAATTAGCGGATAAAGTGCCCACGAATCGATCGCTCAGATAATACTTACGATAGCCTAAATTAAAAACTACCGTCAGGGAGCTTAACAAACCCATCAATAAAACCAGAATAACAAGAGACTTTTTCTCCTCCCGCCAGTTAACTGCCAAACAACCACCGACGATAATAATCACCGCTGGGAAATAGACGAAACTATACCGCGCCCCCCTAGTAATATCCAACCCCAATCCATAGGTAATCGAGAAGAAGAGAGCGACGCTACAGCCGATAAATCCGGTTAAAAGCCAGATAGGATATTCCGGGGGTGATTTCCTCAGTAGTTGTAATAGAGCCAGCCACAGAGGAGGGATCACTTTAATAAAAAACCACAGCATCAACAGAGCCGAAACGATTATAACTGGCAGGAAATCAGCCTCCACCGGTAACAGGGCCATCATCGTAATCCAAGCGGCTAACAACTGAAAGACTGGACTGATGAGGGTGATAATATTGGTATATTGGGCTTCTATCCAAGCTGTCATCCCGTTACCCCGATGATTAGGAAACCAGCTTACCAACCAACTCAGCCCGATGATAGCGGTGCCGAGCCAAACTAAACCAATTCTCGCCCACAGATTATATTTAACGATTCCCCTCCGCACCTCGTAAATTAACAAACCGCCGAGAGCGATAAACTCACTCAGCAAAGTCAGGCTGAAAAAATAGTGAGTTAATAACCCCGCCCCATTAATCAAAACCCAAGCCAACAGACAACTTAGAGGTAAATACTTGCGCTGTTGTAGATAATCACTGGCGATAAGCAAACAGATTAAAGAGAGCATCACCCAAAGAATCCCGAAATTGTAATGACGAGCCTCTTGAGAGATGAAAACTCCGTAGGGAGACACCGCCATCATCGCGGCTGATAATTGCCCTGCGCCTTGGGATTTAAAGGCCAACCTCCCGAGAAAGTAAGCCAGTAATACACTCACAACCCCCAAGATAGCCGGTAAACTCCTCATTACCCATAAAGATATATATTCACTACTATGGGGAAAGAGATTCAACCACCAATGAGCCAGCATAAAATATAGGGGGGGATGATTATCTTTATCGAGCAATAAATGAAAAACATCGATCGCACTACTAGAATCGTTATAACGTAGGGGAGATAGTAAAACTTCCGTCGATATAATTTGATTTAAAGGTACCTGATCATAGTTATTGCCAGAGCTGAAGACTAGAGTAGCGAATTCATCAGTCCAAGGCGGCTTACTCGTTAAGTTAATCAATCTTAAACCTGCGCCCACCACTACTGAAATCGCTAGCAACGCTAAAGTATTAATCTTCACGAGGATAACCTATGATTTAACGGCAATTGTACTAATCATCTCATCTATTTGTTTTAAATCGACAGTAAAATCTGTCAGGGGATAAACTTCTAAACTAGAGAGTTCATTCTCATCGTTATCAGGGTAAATAAAAAAGAATCTCGTCGAGGGAGGGGGAGCGGGATTTGGAGAAATTTTTTTGATATTTTCGATTTTAATGTTGGTGTTAGGAATAGTATTGGCGAATTGAATATTATTGTATTGAATTAGCTTAGTTTTATCGTTTTTTCGATTTTCTTTCTTAGGGTTATTAATGGGAGCTAGGGATTCGATAACTTTTAAAGCTTCGGCGGGGGAAAGATCCTGGCGACAATTGGCATAATCATATTGTTCTCGGGCAAGAAGGGAGCCGGTTAGACGATAGTAGGCGTTTTCATATTTCATCCAATCGGAATATAAATCAGGCTCGGGAAATTCTTTTTTCACATCCGCATCCTTCGGGGAACCATAATTCAAAAAATAACTACCGCCGAATATTTTAGATTTGATGGGTTGCATGGATTCTAAATCTAGAGAACCACCGATACCTTTATTGAGAGCTTCTATTAAAAAACAAGTATTCTCTTTTTCGTATAGAACCGTATAACCAGTAGCTCGATCTTCTTCCAATTTTACATCGATTATTTCAAACCCCTGCGGTACGTAACCTGGTAACAGGGTTTTGATAGGTAAAGCCTTTAATTGTTGTAATTGTTCCCTCGTTAAACGGGATGATTGAGCAAGTATCGGCTCAGGTGAATGGAAATAATAACTAGATATAAATATCAATAAACTCGTTATCGCCGCCAGTCCGATATATTTTAATTTCATACGCTACGCCTGAAAAAGATGCTGTCAACTATCTATAGTTGCATTAGACGTTTTTCACCACTAAAAGATTCTTTTGATAGAATTATTCGTTAGGGTGTGGTACTTGGTAACACACCCCGACAATTATCGGTCTACCGAACCCATAATAATATCGATACTACCGAGTATGGCCATAATATCAGCCACCTTCACACCCTTGAGAATGTGGGGGAGAATCTGTAAATTATTAAAATCGGCAGCGCGAATCTTCCAACGCCAGGGGAAGACATCATCATTACCCACGATGAAGATTCCTAACTCCCCTTTCCCGCTTTCTAAGCGTACATAGTGTTCACCTTTAGGAATTTTAAAAGTAGGGGGGACTTGCTTACCTATATATTTATAGTCGAAATCATTCCACTCTGATTTTTTGCCTTCGGCGAGACGTTTGGCTTCGAGATTCTCGTAAGGGCCGCCGGGTAAACCTTTTAAAGCTTGGCGGATAATTTTTACCGATTCCCGCATCTCGCGGATACGCACGAGATAACGGGCGAAACAATCCCCGGCGGTTTCCCATTGGACTTCCCAATCGAAGTCATCGTAACACTCGTAATGGTCTACCTTGCGTAGATCCCATTTTACCCCCGAACCGCGTAACATCGGGCCCGATAGACCCCAGTTAATCGCCTCATCGCGTGTAATCGTGCCGACTCCCTCCACCCGTCTGCGGAAAATCGGGTTATTGGTGATTAGTTTCTCGTATTCATCGACTTTGGGATCGAAATAATCGCAGAAATCTTCACACTTATCTACCCAACCGTAGGGTAAATCTACCGCCACGCCGCCGATACGGAAGTAATTGTTATTGATCAGACGCATACCGGTGGCCGCTTCCCACAGATCATAAATCATCTCCCGCTCGCGGAAAATGTAGAAGAAGGGTGTTTGAGCGCCCACATCCGCCATGAAGGGGCCGAGCCACAATAAGTGGTTGGCGATACGGTTTAACTCTAACATGATCACCCGGATATACTGGGCCCGTTTCGGTACGGGTATATCTGCTAATTTCTCCGGTGCGTTGACTGTAATCGCTTCGTTGAACATCCCGGCTGCATAGTCCCAACGGCTGACATAGGGGACATACATAACGTTCGTCCGGTTCTCGGCGATTTTTTCCATCCCTCGGTGTAGATACCCGATGACGGGTTCACAATCGATTACGTCTTCCCCATCCAGGGTAACAATCAATCTGAGAACCCCGTGCATTGAGGGATGATGCGGCCCCATGTTCAGTACCATGGGTTCTGTTCTGGTTTCAATCTTAGCCATACTTACAGTACTTGATCCCTCGTATTTTAAAAATATTATAAAGAAATCGGGACGCAAATTTTTATCCGCGAGTCGGTCTCCGAATTGCAGATTATCTATGGTCATCCTCAATAATTCTAATAGTTTCCGATTTACTTCGCTACGAAATCCGACCTTAAGGTTAATTTTAAGTCGCGCTCGGGGTCGATCGATACTAGATCTATGGTTTCTCCCCGTAGTAACCACCCGCCCAGGGCTTCTAAACCCCCGTAGCGCAAGAAATCGCTACTTATGGGTTTGTTTTCGTTGAGCGAGGTTATTACCGCCTGAGCGTATTCTCCTAGCACGGCTCCTTTAACTACTCTATTGAGGTCACTACCTTTGATCAATTTTTCTATTTTATTAATTACTTCCGAGATTGCGTCTAGGGGTATGACTTTCGGAGTTTTATCCCCTATCACCACCGTCTGAGATACGAATTGTGAACCCTGCCTTTGAGGTCTGAGTTCTCCCATTATTTTACTCCCTCCCGGGATCAGGGTCTGTCCCTGTAAATTTTTAATATTGTCCGCTACGGTTAAAGTTAAACTCAATGTCTCTTCCCTCGTCAAGAGAATTCTACTGCCTCGATCGTACCTGACGGGAATTTTTGTCCCCGCTGGGATCATCCCTAAATTCGATAGCGTTACCTGATCTTGGGCGGGAGTCATCACACTGAATATACCGATGAGCGAAGCACTCAAAATAAAAGTAATCAGGCTTATATTGCCTCCCTGACGGTGATTATTGAGTTTGTACATATTTGAGGCTTCCCCCTGAGAGCGAATCACGACAATCGACGGTTATTAAACTTATTTGTTCCGAATTTGTGCTACTTAAATTTTAAGATTTATATGTTATTTTAATTCCGCTTTTCTTGGTTCCCCCTAAAGAATGAATTTGCATTTCATGTTAAAAAATGTTTAACTTGTATCGATAAGTAGCTGTTTTAAATATATCTATTATTACCAACAAAAATAAAAAAATAGTACATTAAGCTACAGATTTTTACAAAAGAAAATGCTAAGAATGGTTGAGCGAAGAGAGGATTAAGGGGAATGAAACCTCGCATTATAGTGTGTGGTTTGGGACGGACAGGATACAAAATATTTAACCTGCTAAAACGTCAGGGAGCGGATGTAATTGGAGTAAGCGATCGAGCTATACCTTCAGAATACTATCAAGACATCGTCATCGGGGACTTACAATCACCGGAAACCCTGATAAAAGCGGGGTTGAAAACGGCTCAAACCCTGGTACTGTCGGCGGATAACGACGGGTTAAATCTGGCGGTACTGACTCAAGCCCGGCTACTCAACCCGAAAATCCACATCATCAACCGTCTATTTAACCAGACTCTGGGGGAAAAACTCAGTCAAACCCTACCCAATCACGTAAGTTTGAGCGTATCGGCCATAGCCGCCCCGATATTTTGTTTCGCGGCGATGGGAAACAAAGCGATCGGTCAATTACATCTCTACGATCAAACCTGGCCGATTCAAGAAATAATCATCGACGAAGAACATCCCTGGTGTGATACCCCCTTAAGCGAACTCTGGGATAGCCAAGATAGAATGTTAATCTACTATCTCTGCGGTAGAGAAGAAACAGATCTGGTATCGGCGGTAATATCCGGCAGACGGTTACAGCCCGGCGATCATTTGATTCTAGGGACAAAACCGACGAGTAGGAGGGGGCGGCGATTGGGGCTACAAAAATTCTTGAGGAACTGGATCAACCTCTATCCCTATAAACAATATATCCTTCCTGTAGCCCTAGTCTGCCTGTTAATCGGCTTCACCATCGCCAGCACTACCCTAATCTACGTCAACGCCAACTATAAAATCTCTGCCGTCGATGCTTTGTATTTCACAGTAGGCATGATCACCGGGGGAGGTGGCAATGAGAGAATTGTCGAACAGTCGCCGGACAGCATCAAGATATTTACGGTATTTATGATGATTGTCGGAGCTTCCGTCATCGGTATATGTTACGCCTTACTGAACGATTTTATCTTGGGAAGCCGTTTAAAACAGTTTTGGGACGCGGCGAGAGTACCAGCGAAGAATCACTATATTGTCTGCGGCTTATCCGGAATAGGGATGCAGATAGTGCGGCAGTTACACAATCAAGGCTGTGAGGTGGTGATCATCGAAGTTGACCCTAATAATAGATTCTTGCACACCGCCCGATCGCTCGGTATTCCCGTTCTTGTAGAAGATGGCCGTCTCCCGGAGAGTTTAAAAGCGGCCAATATCGGGAAGGCGCAGGCGATGTTAATCGTGACGAGCGATGACATGGTCAACGTGGAGATAGGTTTAACGGCGAAAGCGATAACGCCGAAGATAACCCTGGTTCTGAGGACGAGTAAACCACAATTCGGGCGATCGTTCCAAGAGGTTTTCGAGTTCGACGCGGTATTATGTCCCTCGGAATTAGCCACCTACTCCTTCGCCTCCGCCGCTTTAGGGGGCAAAATCTTAGGTAATGGCATGACGGATGATTTGCTCTGGGTAGCGATCGCTACTTTCATCACCCCCAATCATCCCTTTTGTAATCAACCCTTGAAAGAAGCCGCCATAAATTGTGATTTCGTGCCCCTATATTTAGAGAGGGAGGGCCGGACGATTCACTCCTGGCAATTACTGGAGATTAAATTACAACCCCAAGATATTTTATACATAACCATTCCCGCCACCAAACTCGAAAAACTCTGGCGCGACTCATCCCCATCTCTGGGTTTAAAACTGAGCGACTCGGAAAAAAATTGATCTTTTACCCGTACGTTTTTGATAAAGTGACATAGGTAGTTAGGAATTAGGAATTGGGGATTAGGAATTAGGGATAGTAACCCCAACCCCGAAATCCTAACCCCCGACTCCCGACTCCCGACTCCCGACTCCCGATAAAATATGACCTCTATTCGTGAACTCCATCAACAATTAATAGACAAGAAACGCAGTGCGGTTGAAATCACCAGGGAATATATCGATCGTATAGAAGCCCTCGAACCCAAAATTAAAAGTTTTCTCTGTCTCACCTTTGACGAGGCCCTAGCCCGAGCTGAAAAAGTCGATGCCAAGATAGCGAAGAAAGAGAGCATCAATCTACTCGAAGGCATCCCGATAGGTATTAAAGACAATCTCTGTACCGAAGGTTTTCCCACCACCTGCGCCTCACGGATATTGGAAAACTTCGTCCCCCCCTATGAATCTACCGTAACTCAGAAATTAAAAGACATCGGCGCGATCATGATCGGTAAAACCAATCTTGATGAGTTCGCTATGGGAAGTTCTACGGAGAATTCCGGCTATCAAGTCACCGCCAACCCTTGGGATATATCTCGCGTGCCTGGAGGCTCGTCGGGAGGCTCAGCCGCAGCAGTAGCCGCCGATGAATGCGTGGTGGCTCTAGGTTCCGATACGGGTGGCTCCATCCGTCAACCTGCGGCTCTCTGCGGTGTGGTGGGTTTAAAACCTACTTACGGTTTAGTCTCTCGGTTCGGCTTGGTGGCTTACGCTTCCTCTCTCGATCAAATCGGCCCCCTAGCTTATAGTGTGGAAGACGCGGCGATTCTATTGAACGCGATCGCTGGATACGACCCGAAAGACTCCACCAGTTTAAATATTGCTATCCCCGACTATACCCAATATCTGAAACTGGATCTTAAGGGGGTGAAAGTGGGGGTGATTACAGAGACATTTGGGGAGGGGTTAGATTCGATCGTAGCCGAAACGGTACGGAAAGCGATCGAACAACTTAAAGCCCTCGGCGCACAGGTAAAAGAAATCTCCTGCCCCCGCTTCCGTTACGGCTTACCCGCCTATTACATCATCGCCCCCTCGGAAGCCTCAGCTAATTTAGCCCGTTACGACGCGGTGAAATACGGAATCAGGGATAAAGCTGATACTCTCATCTCGATGTATACGAAAACCCGGGCCGCTGGTTTCGGAACCGAAGTGAAACGCCGGATTATGATCGGTACTTATACCCTCTCCGCCGGTTATTACGACGCTTACTATCTCAAGGCGCAGAAAGTGAGAACCTTAATTAAAGAAGACTTCGATAAAGCCTTCGAGGAGGTGGATGTGTTAGTATGTCCCACCACTCCGAGTACCGCTTTTAAAGCGGGAGAGAAAACAGCAGATCCTTTAACCATGTATTTATCGGATTTAATGACTATCCCCGTCAATTTAGCCGGATTACCAGGGATGAGTATCCCCTGTGGTTTCGACGCGGGCGGCTTACCTATCGGGATGCAGTTAGTGTCCCAAGTATTGAGGGAAGATGTGTTATTCCATGTGGGGTACGCCTACGAACAATCTACCGAGTGGCATAAACGGAAACCGGGAATTAATTAAAAACTTCCGTAAACTAGCGTTGATAGAGAGGTTTTCTCATATAAACCTCTCTACTAAGGGAAACATCAAAATCTATTTTAAAGATATATCTTTATCGACACTTACTAAAGGTATAGGCTAGAGTATGTATAGCAGTTTTTTGCCAGATTTTTTATGAGTATTAATACTGGCTGCTTTAGTGCCAAGGTTAGGGAAACGATCAATTTTTTAAAAGAGTTTGCCTACGATGCCTGGTTCTCTGACCAATTCAGATTAGTATTCGATCTATCCGTTTCTCGAAAAACTTTTTTATCTGCTTTAGAAGATTTACCCCAGATA
>CAZUVR010000068.1:0-20177 GCA_964623815.1 uncultured bacterium
TATCTATCAGAAGCCGCCCTAGAAGGGCGGGGCTTTAGACCCACGTTTTTGGTAAATAACGGCATGAGACTGGGCTGGTTAATCAATCCAGAAACCCGGAGCGTGGAAATTTATCGCCCCGGTAGAGACACCGAAATCCTCAACGAGCCTCAAACCGTATCGGGAGAGGACATCTTACCCGGTTTCGAGTTCGATGCCTCCGCCATCTGGGAATCAATTTAACGCCCTGACATCGCCTTGATAAAAGCTGGGCGCTTTGATAATCTCTCGATATACGCCACCACTTCCGGATAAGGACTTAAATCCACATCCTTCAACATCATCGGCACGTAGGCTAATATAGAACCCACCGCCACATCGGCGACGGTGAATTCATCTCCTAATATATAAGGGTGTTTCCCTAATATCTCGTTTAAAGCCCCAGCTAATCTGGGTAACTCTTTTTCTCTGGCTGTCGGTACGAATAAACAGATGGCTAGAGTGGAATTACCGAAGAGTACCCATTGAGTGTAGATACTCCTACCGTTCAAGTCGCCCGGTAACTGGCTGTATTTCTCCGCCAGATATAACAAGATAGCCCCCGATTCCCATAGGGTAAAACCATCATCGTCTATCCCCGGAACCTTACCGAAGGGATTTACACTCAGATAGGCGGGTTGGTGATGTTCGCCCTCCTGCATATTCAAGAGGATGTACTCGTAGGGAATTTCTAGCTCTTCCAAATACCACTGAACGATCGAAGCACGACTCCGCGCCCCTCCATAAAGCTTGATCATTCCATCATCTCCTTATAAAACCTTATGAGTGTGAGAGTGTTGCTTGACATTATCCTCATTGCGAACTACGTGGCTGCTATTGAGAACCCGTTTCCTATCCGTCGAATAGTTCAAGTCTTCCTTAATCGTTCCTGGGGCAATCAACTGCTGGGCTGCGGGGTGAGACTTATAGGTACGGGCCGCCGCGATAACCCTTTCAGTAAAATTATCACAAAATTGCGACCCATCGGGGAATTCAGAAGGTATAGTAGGAATAGCATCTCTAAAAACTTGTTCTAGGGATTTAGCACAGGCGAAACGGTAAGAAGTAGGAATGCCCTTGAGAATTGCTTCTAAAGCAGAGGAAGGAATCGGCTCTATTATTTCTACAGACTGCAATTCGCCCTCCTGCTTCAAAAAACAGGTTGCTAGCCCAAAAACACAGTAATCGCTCCCAGTAAGATCGGGAGCATCCATAAATAAATCCGCCATCGTTATAGATTAGAGTGAAGAGATTCACCTTAAATCATAGGCAAAGATTTTAAGTTAGATATGTCATGATTTAGAAAACTTTACTCTATCCTTATATCTAGACTCGGATACACTTAACTATATTGAATTGTCACCCTAACCAATGACTAATATTTCTTTTATCGTCATAGAAGCTCACGACCTAACCCGAATCGCCCTACACAATGCCCTCAGTCAATACGAAGAGTTATATTGGCTCGGCGAAGCCAATAACGGCAAAAAAGGGTTGAGACTTAGCCAAGAAATGCAGCCGGATGTAGTTATCCTCGATTTAGACTTACCCGATATGGATGGGGTAGAGTTGACGAGAAAACTCAAACATCTAGACAATCCTCCCAAAGTCATCGTCTTGACGGCACGGGATGATGAAAATCAAGTTATGGAAGTGTTTGCCGCTGGTGCTGATTCTTGTTGCTTGAAAAGTCAAAGTATGGAAGTGTTATTACAGGCGATTAAATATACCGCAGAGGGCAACTCTTGGATCGATCCCAAAATCGCTAAGGTTATCCTCAATCGCACTCAAACTAATAGCATCGGCACCGTTATAGTAGACTACGATCTGACCGATAGGGAACTGCAAGTGATACAATTGATCGTTGATGGTTGTTCCAACGCGGAAATTGCGGATAAATTGGAAATCACCATCGGCACCGTCAAAACTCACGTCCGCAATATTCTAACTAAATTGTCGGCGAGCGATCGAACTCAAGCTGCGGTTCGGGCCCTACGATCGGGAATAGTTCATTAGAATAGTCACTGATAACTATTTTTTAAGATTATTCCATGCTCTCTACTATTCCTAAAGTCGAAACCCTGAGGCAGTTTTTCCGGACGGAGGCCACTAAACCCCTCGAATTCCGTCGGCAGAACCTAGAAAAATTAAAGAACCTCGTCACCGACAACGAAAGCGAGATACTAAAGGCTCTCAAGGCGGATTTAAACAAACCGGAATTAGAAGCATACCTGGAAATTGCTTCCGTCAATCAGGAAATCAACTATACTCTCAAACATTTGAAGAATTGGCTCAAGCCAAAGAGAGAACGGGTTTCCTTGGCACAATTTCCCGCTTCTGCCTGGCTCTACCCCGATCCTTTAGGAGTAGTTCTGATCATCGGGCCTTGGAATTATCCCTTTTCGCTGGTGCTAAAACCTCTAATCGGGGCGATCGCGGGAGGTAATTGTACTATAGTCAAGCCTTCCGAATTTGCCCCTCACACCTCCCGACTCGTCGCCAATCTCATAGCGGCAAACTTCCCCCCCGAATACATTCAAGTAGTGGAGGGGGGAGTCGAAACGAGTCAGGCATTGCTAGGGGAAAAATTCGACCATATTTTCTTTACTGGCGGCACCCGCATCGGTAAAATTGTCATGGCAGAAGCCGCTAAACATCTTACTCCCGTCACCCTGGAGTTAGGGGGCAAAAGTCCCTGTATCGTAGATACGGAAATTAATCTCAAAGAAACCGCTGCTCGTATCACCTGGGGAAAGTTCCTCAACGCCGGACAAATCTGTATAGCCCCCGATTATCTGTTAGTACATAACAGTCGAAAGCAGGAATTAATCGGGGCTATCATCGAATCCATCAGGAATTTTTACGGCGATGATGCCGAAAAGAGTCCCGATTACGCTCGTATCATCAACGAGAAACAATTCGATCGACTCATTAACCATTTAGAAGAGGGAAAAATCTGTATCGGTGGACAGGGTAATAGAGAATCTCTCTATTTAGCTCCCACCGTCATCACCGATATATCCTTCGATTCCCCCATCATGGATGAAGAAATCTTCGGCCCCATACTGCCCGTATTCGGTTACGACGATCTCGGCGAAGCCATAGACTATATCAATAGCCGCCCCAAACCTCTGGCCCTCTATTTATTCTCCGATAATAAGAGCAAACAGGAGCGGGTTTTAACTCAAACCTCTTCCGGTGGAGTGTGCCTGAACGATACGATCATGCACGTCGGTGTTAACTCCTTACCTTTTGGGGGCGTAGGTGACTCGGGCATTGGTCGTTATCACGGGAAATACACCTTCGATACCTTCGTTCATTATAAAAGCGTTTTGAAAAAAACCTTTCTCGGCGATGGCAATTGGCGTTATCCTCCCTATGGAAACCGCCTCGATCGGCTTAAACCATTCTTCAAATTCTTGTAAAGAACTATTGACAAAATAGTTCATTCGTGCAATAAAAATCTGTTAGTCAAAATGTGAAAACTATCTTAAGATTAACAGATAAGAGAAGTAACTTTCTTGACATACATAGAAGACAATAAATCGGAAATAGTTTAGGAGGAAAACATATGGCGCTCGTACCTATGCGGTTGCTTTTAGATCACGCGGCTGAAAACGGATACGGAATTCCTGCGTACAACGTGAACAATATGGAGCAGATTCAAGCGATCATGCAGGCTGCTCAAGAAACCAATAGCCCCGTAATCTTACAAGCATCTCGCGGCGCGCGGAAATATGCAGGGGAGAACTTCTTACGTCATTTAATCTTAGCGGCGGTGGAAACCTATCCGGAAATTCCCATCGTCATGCACCAAGATCACGGGAACGAGCCAGCAACCTGCTACACCGCCATTAAAAACGGCTTCACTAGCGTCATGATGGATGGTTCTTTAGAAGCCGATGCCAAAACCCCCGCGACTTATGAATACAACGTCAACGTTACCTCTGAAGTAGTGAAAGTGGCTCACGCCATCGGCGCTAGCGTAGAAGGTGAACTCGGTTGTTTAGGTTCTCTAGAAACCGGTAAAGGTGAAGCGGAAGACGGACACGGTTTTGAAGGTGAATTAGATCACTCCATGCTCTTAACCGATCCCGATGAAGCTGTAGACTTCGTAGAACGTACCCAAGTAGACGCTTTAGCGGTAGCCATCGGCACCAGCCACGGCGCTTACAAATTCACCCGCAAACCTACCGGTGAAATTCTCGCCATCAGCAGAATCGAAGAAATCCACAGCAGATTACCTAACACTCACTTAGTAATGCACGGTTCTTCTTCCGTACCCCAAGACTTGATCGACCTGATCAATGCTTACGGCGGTGCTATCCCTGAAACCTACGGTGTACCGATCGAAGAAATTCAAAAAGGTATCAAGAGCGGTGTTCGTAAAGTCAATATCGACACCGACAACCGTTTAGCTATCACCGCCGCTGTCCGCGAAGCGTTAGCCAAAGATCCTAAAGAGTTCGATCCCCGTCACTTCCTCAAACCTTCTATCAAGTATATGCAGAAAGTTTGTGCCGAGCGTTACATCGCTTTCGGCGCGGCGGGACAAGCCAGCAAGATCGAACAACAGCCTTTAGAAATCTATGCTGCTAAATACGCTAAAGGTGAACTCAACGCCACCATCAAAAAAGCTGTTGGTGTGTAGTTAGTCTCTAGTTAATTCTTAAAGGTAGTCTTTAAGGCTACCTTTTTTATACCAAGCGAACAATTGCTAAACCCGAACTGAGGTTAAAATATAGCATTTTGGGTTCTTATTTTAGTGTTTTATTGTAATAATAAATCTATCGTATCACTACGTGGAAAACACTACCCTATTCTACTTTTGAAGATGTGTGTGCGATCGCTTAAGGGTCTTTAGGTTTATGGGAGCGCATTTGTTCGATGATTTCGGGATATTTTTCCATGTCCTCCACTGAGGTTAGGGGGGGATAGGTTACTCGATCGTTCTTTTCTCTCACTTTATCGATGTAAGCGTAAAAGGCTTCATCGTTATCTCTATGGGACAAGAAATATTGTCTTAATTCTTGCAGGGTCATATTTTGATAGTCGGGGCGATCGTTCATTCTATCCACTCTCCGTTAGTTTTAATCTCTATTTCTATATCTTCGCCAATGAGCATAAAAATATTCTGGTTGCGCTGGTCTAATCTTACTAAATTAATGGGCAGATAAAGCCTCGTCGCCCAAATTGATAAATTGTATACCTGTAAGAGCTGCGCTTGCGTTGGAATGGTTTTTCTCCCGAAGCTCGATCGCTGTTATTGTAGCACGATGTCTCGATGTCAACTTGATTTCAGTTTTCGGAAATCAAGGTATAAGCTCTCTACTGGAAGTAAATTTGTATTCCTGACGATATAGATTTTTGCCGCTCGAATGTGAGTTTTCTATCAGTCTTGGGAATATTGGAAGAAGAAGGTTAGGGAAACAGGTTAGATGGCTCAAAAGAAGGTCAGGCACATATTAGGTCTTTCTGGCGGTAAGGATAGTACGGCTCTGGCGGTACTTTTACATAAGGAAATCCCGGATATGGAGTATTTTTTCTGCGATACGAAAAAGGAACTGCAGGAGACTTATGATTATCTCGATCGCATTAAGGCGCGTTTGGGAATTAAGATCCACTATCTCAGCGAGGAACGGGGTTTCGATCATTGGCTGGCGGTACATGGCTATCTCTTGCCGTCTCCTAAGATGCGCTGGTGTACGGTAAAGATGAAGATTAAACCCCTAGAGGATTTTGTGGGCGATGATGAGGCGATTAGTTATATCGGTATCCGCGCCGATGAAAATCGAGAGGGGTACATTTCTACTAAGCCCAATATTAAACCAGTTTTTCCTTTTAAAGAGCGGGGTTTGGTGAAAAAAGATATTCTCCGCATCTTAGAAGATAGCGGGATTGGGCTGCCAGATTATTACCGGTGGCGCAGTCGCTCCGGTTGTTTCTTCTGTTTCTTTCAGCGTAAGTATGAGTGGGTGATGTTGGCTCAAGAGCATCCGGATTTATTTCAGAAAGCAGTGGAGTATGAATCGAATCATAGAGACGGCAGGACATACACATGGACGGAGGGGGAAACTTTATTAGAACTTCTCCAACGCAAGGAGGAAATTATCGCCAATCATCAGAAGGCGATCGCTAATGAGAAGAAGAATACTCCCAACCGCCCGCTATCGGAAGTTCTAGAAACTGTCTTAGACGATGAGGATGATGATTTACCCTGCCTAGCCTGTCATTTATAGAGTAAGGATATGAGTATGTATATCTCGAAATGGGTTAGCTTTTTGCGTCAGTACGGGCCGATTCCCCGTAACGATAATATGTATGATGAGACGATCCAATCGGCCCTGAAGAAGAATAAGATTGAACCGATTAAATTTGCTACTCCTTATCTAGAGGAGTTGGTGGAGAATTTTCGCTCTTCCGCCCCTAAGTCGGTGATTCTGACGGGGACGGCAGGGGATGGGAAAACTTATTCCTGTCGGGAAGTTTGGGAGAAGTTAGGCGGGCAAAAAGAACATTGGGAAATAGACGAGAAGGTTAAGAGTTTTTGGCTCGGGGGTAGGGAGTTAATTATCGTTAAGGATTTAAGCGAGCTGGATGATGATGAGAAGAGAGATTTATTACCTCAAGTTGCCGAAGCCATTATTCAGGGCCACGAGGGAGGTAAGGTTTTTTTAATTGCGGCTAACGATGGGCAACTTATGGAGGCTTGGCACGTAGCGGGCGAGGGGGGCTACATAGAGCAAGCCCGTCAGTTAGTAGAGGGGTTGTTAGTAGAGGATAAGCGCGAGAAAACAGGTTACGACTTATTGCTCTACAATCTCAGCCGATTGAATAATGAAGAGGTTTTCCCCCGTATTCTTGACGCTGTATTGGGTCATCCGGGTTGGGGGGAGTGCGATCGATGTCCTTATCAAAATAAGGGTGATAATACTCAACGCTGCCCCATCTGGGAAAATAAAACTAGGTTAGGAGGGGATAGGGGTTCTTCTCTAATGAGAGAGAGGCTGATCGATTTACTGGAGTTACTCCGTCACGATGGAATACACTTACCGATTCGCCAGTTACTGTTACTGGTGGCAAATTTAATCTTAGGGCATCCGGAAGCGAAAGACCGACTGTTAAGCTGTAAACAGATTCCTGGAATCTTACAGCAGAAAAAGGCTCACGGGGCGAGTCTTTATACTAATTGTTTCGGGGAAAACTTGAACGAGAAGAAACGCAATAAAACGGATGCTTTCGTTGCACTGAGATATTTGGGCGTGGGGGGCGAGAGCAATAACCAAATAGATAATATTTTGATCTTCGGTGAAGACGATACGGAATTGAAAAATCATTACGAAGAATTAGTGCTGGATGATGATTTTTACGGAAATTACGAAATTTATCGGGGCGCTCGTAGGCAATATGTAGAGGGGAGCAATAGTATCGAGGATAAAGAAGCGTTTATGGATATGCTTCAAGGGCAGAGACAGAGGCTATTCTTCAGTATTCCCGACGAGAAAGCTGAGGAACTAAAACTATGGGAATTAACCGCTTTCCACTACTCCGGGGATTATCTAAATAAAATATGCCGTCCCTTGAAAAATGGCAATCAACCCCCTAGAGATTTGCTTTATCAATTAGTCAAGGGATTGAACCGTATATTCACCGGTTTATTAGTCAACAACGAAGATGAATTGATTTTAGCCTCATCGGGAAGTTATTCCGGGGATAGGATCAGCAGGGTGTTTGAGGAATTTATATCGGTGCCTAGAAAAAGGGGTGAAAGCGTGGCGATCGAATTAAACCCGTATCATCATACCCCGGATTTAGTAGTGTCTTTCTCGTTAGATCGTGAAATAGAAGCGGTGAGGATGGAACTTAATTTAACTCGTTATGAGTATTTGCTGAGGGTATCTCAGGGAGCGTTACCGAGCAACTTCTCTCAAGAATGTTATGAAGACATCCTAGCTTTTAAAACTCGTCTTTTGACCCGGTTAAACCTCCGTCGGCAAAGGGAAAGCTCGGGAGAAGAATCAACGGGCGAGATGATTATCAGTTTGCTGGAGATGAACGATAAAGGCCTTGCTCAACCTGTAAACCTGGGGATTTTATTATGAGTTTAATTATTCTTCCTAAATCCGGCGGTGAAAATCAAGTGCCCCACACGGAGACGGATATGTGGGTTGATGAGGCTATCTGGGGACATCGCCTCTACGATGAGCAAACCCCCTGGTTAACCCTGTTGGAATTTTTAGGAATCGTGCAGGCGGAATGGGAGCTTGAGAGAAATCGAGTTTTTAAGGAAGAAAAATACAATCAATTGCAGTACACTTGCTATTCCCGCCTCCATCTCCGTAATATTTTATTTAATAATCCTCACATAGAGACGGTTAGCGCCGAATACTCTAGCAACGAAGAGCGGTGGCAAAGATGGCTCGAATTGATGAGAGAAAATTGTGGAGGTATCGAGGAGCCAGACTTTAGCTATTTGAAAAAGCGTATACCAGATTTTGACAAGTTTTTGAAACTAGTGAGATTTCTACAATCCAACGCTATAGAGGGAGATAGCAATAAACGCTGGAGTTCTAAATTTGTCTTTCCTTACGGTATTGATTGCCTATATCAAGATTTAAAAGTAGATAAGAAGGGAAATACTAACGATCGCCGTTTCTTTGCCAGAACAGGAGAACTACTATACTTGATGATCAGCCGTACAGAAAGCAAATTAGATATTCTAGAATATTTAGAGAAAATAGGTATCGTAGGCGAAAAAAATCAGAGTAAATGGAATAAGTTAGTTGCATCTCTGCAACCTCACCATAGCGAAAATGAAGATGGTAAAAGCAAGAATAAACCTCCCTACCTCCCCTATGAGAGACTCGATGAATTTGACAGTTTAGCCACTGATTGGCTTAATTTATTCCGTTGTAATCTGCCCGGTTATGATTCGTTACCCCATTTGGTAACTATCACAGGATTACATTTGGTAATTTACTTATTAAAAAGAGCAGTGGGCATTTTAAATAATGATGACAACCCTAGATTTAACTCCAGGGAAGGATTAAAGCTGGAAGACAAAGTGACATTTATTTTAGAAATAGTCGGCCCCAAGAAAACGATCATCCGTAACCTCTCTTCAGATAATTTCGCCAGAAATACTAATCTCACTCAGAAAGCTGTGGAGCATTATGTGAGTAGATTATCTCAGTTAAATAACTGGCAAATTTGTTATGATTCACCTCAACCGATGGAGATGGCTAGAAGTTTTATTAAAGACGCCATTTGCTATAAAAATGATGAGCTAAAGGGTAACTCACCTGATGAATTACTAAAAGAAGTGTGTCAACAAGCAGTAACCCGTCATAAACAACACGTGGGCAAATGCCATCAAACTTGGCTTAAAGAAATCGGGTTAGCTACTAGTAGGGGTAGCAGGAGAACTCGCTATGTGCCGGGTGACTCGTTACTGAAAACTTTAGTGCTGTGTTGTATAGAACAGAGGATGGAGTTTCAAGAATTCCTACAAACGCTATTCGATAAATACGGGTTCATTATCGGTGATAAACAAGCTAAAGAGATAATCGATCGCAACGAAGCCGACCAAGAAGATTTTGCTGATAACGCCGAGAGACTAGAACAACGTTTAGCATCCCTCGGCTTACTCAAACGCCTTTCTGATGCCTGTGCTTACGTGATTAACCCTTATGCAGTGGAGGAAAAATAAATGAGAGCGATCGATTTAATCGGGCAGGTAGCTACTAAATATTTACAGGCATCATTGATCGGGGAAGATAGCGAAGGAGTGGCTCGTTTTTTATTAGATAGGCTCACGGGAGAGCAAGTTACTAATATCTGTAAAACTATCCTCGACAACCCGAACTTATATAACAACATAAAAATTAAAATACCGAGAAATCTGGTGGTAGAAGGGGATTTACCCGAAGAAGTTCTCACAGATGAAAAAACCGTTCACCTGCGTCACGCCCCTTGCGATAAACCCTGTTTATTATTAGCCAATACTAATGATGACCAGGGACAATCTTTAAAAGATATTTCTCCCCTCGGTGCCGGTTTACTGAAAGAGAAAATAGAATACTGGGTAGAAGCAGCAGGAGCGGGCTTAAACCTACCCGAGAACCAGTATAAACAATGGCAGAAAGCTCTCAAGGGGTTGCAAAGTCTTAATGATTGCAGTTTGGAACAATTTGCGGATTATGTGATGGCAACCCGCGAACATATAGCAGGAGAGAGCGTTACGGTTACGGTTGCCTTGGGGTGGGCTTTACCCGCCCTGCGTTTACCCCGGGACTCCGGCTATTTTGAAAGCATCCCCGAAAAAACCAGGGGACAGGCCCGCAGTTGGCAGACTAAATATCAAAAACTTATCTCCGACAGGCGTTGTTTTTTACTCAAACAAACTTCCTCGCGTAAACCCATAGAGGCTGGAGATTTAGACTCAGCCTTTGAAGAGTTAAAAGAGACAATACCCTCAGAAGCCCATTCGATCATCAGGGAATTTATCGACTCGCCCCCCGAATGGAATGACTCGGCAGCCGCTTTAACAAATTTTGAGTGGGAAACTGATAATATTAACGGTCTTTTTAACGGGTTGAAACTGAAGAAAACCGATTTAGCTTCGGCAACCATACAGTTTTATGAAGATGAATTCCCCGATACCTTAACGACGGCGGAAATGGACTATTTACAGGTTTTAAAGAAGAGAAAATGTAAAGAGGCTCAAGAAGAAGATAAAGAATTTTATGATAATCATCGTTCTGAACTGGAAAGGGATAAACAGTTAAAAAATAAATGGGATAAATTGGTATACGGTCAAGCGATCGAATGCACCGATTTTCTCGTCGGCTTAGTTCAAGCCTTTGAAAGACTTTACGAGCAGATAGATCATTCCCCGAGCGATACAGAATTAATTATACGTACTCAAAAGAACAGCAGTAAAAATAAATGGCTGGAGATAAACGCCGATGTAGGTCTATACTTCTGTACTCGCTATCGTGGTTTGGAAGCTTTAACGGCACCCGCCATCACCTGGGAAACTCACTGGCTATTCCAATACGATCGATTATTAGAGACCATCAAAGATAAAAAAAAGAGTGATTCTGGCGCTAGAATCGCCCTAGAAATAGTCTTTTATATAGAACTACGTAGCCGCTCATTGGGTAAAACCCTGGGGAAAATTAAATTAATCTGGAAAGGAAGTAGGGATGCAATCGGTTTAGAACTGCACCAAGACCTAAAACGCCTTCAGAATACACCATTTTTAGAATCACAAGTCTCTAGAGAATTAGTCAGTAAAAAAGGGCGTTTACAAATCTTATCCCTAGCCAATGTCTCCACACTCAACCCCGCTTACGGGCAGGATAGGGGTACATTACTTAATAAATACGAATCCAAAAAAGATATAGATAAACACTTATTAAAAGAAATTAAAGCGGCACGAGAAGAAGAGCGACTAACTGCCCAAGCCGCCGAAACTATTTCTATAGCCTGGGACAAATTTAAAAGAACCTATCAGCAAGCCTTAAAAAGTTGGCTCGGCGAACAAGGTATCGCCAGCACCGAATTACTGACTCAATGCGAAGCGTATCAAGAACTACTGCAAACCCTCCTTACTCACGCTAGGGGAGACACCAACCGGGTTAAACTACTGGAACCGGTGCTGAACATCGGCTGCGTGAAAGTCGATCGAGGACAACCCGCCGCCATCGTTCCCCCCTGGCATCCCCTAAGACTAGCAGAGATCGCAGTCAAAGCCCGGCAAACCGCCAGCTTACTCAAACACATCCTCACAACAGAACAAATAAACTTCGGAGATTCCCGCCTCTTCTTCACCGACATAATCAACGAACTAAACCACCCCTACTATCCCGAAGTGTGCCTCGGATACAAACAGAACAGCTCCCTATTACTCAGCCTCTCCCATACCATCAACGATTACAGCCTGTACGAAGAACCCCTAGCCACCCCCGACAAATCCCACACCAACGAAGACCCCACCCGGGCAGCCGAAAAACTCCTCGCCCTAGTAAAACGCTACCTAGAATTACTCCCCCACGAAAAAACCAACCTCAGCATCATACTTTATCAGTGCGACTCGACCCAACTACCTCAAGCCCTCCTCGCCAAACTCGCTCAACTCCAGGAAGACCATAGCGAAGCCCGCTGCCAGATCATCCTAACCCACCGGGATTATCAAAAACTAAGCCACCTCTACCAACAACTATTACAAACCCCCGAATTAGCCCCCGACGAATACATCCCCGGCTCAGCCTCGATCGACTTCATGGCCCGATTGAGGATCAGCATCGTACCGAGCGATCGACTCCAGGACACCGCCGGCAAAGGAGCCGATATAATCTTCCTACAAGACATCATCTCCAGAAAAGCAGAAATCATCTGGCAGGCATCACCCCGCCCCGATTCCGGGCCCGACATCCTCAAACACGTTCCCCCCCGGTGGTCGAGAAAACGCCTCGGAGCCAGAGACGATTTAAAATCAGGAGCTTACCTAGTGTGCCCCGTACAGCCCGCAGCCGGTAACGCCTACCTCAACGCCCTTCACAGCGCCCTGAGACGGGAAGATTACCAAGAAAACCTAACCTTCCTCCCCCTCAGACAGATTTCATTTCAAGACTCGGAAACTAAGAGCATCTTCCAAGAAGTTCATAAACTAGGTCAATGGGTAGTCAACTACGATGACCTTTTAGACAAACGCCAGTTACTCAACCAAAGCGTTAACGTCATCCGCTATCAGCACAGCAGAAGCGACGGGCGTAACCTCCTCATATCCTCCCAAGCCCCCCTAAAACTCTTAGAAGTTTTCGTCAAACGCCGCCTCGAAGCCCTACACCTGGGATTAGATAGCAAAGCCCTCCACCACCTAGCCCGAAAACTGATCGAAGCCGCTAACCTCATCTCCGGCGACATCGCCCTAAGAGCGGCCAAAAGCGGCAAATTCGCCGCCGAATTGCTCGGCGTGGTTCTCAGTAAACACCTCCTCCAATCCGAACTAGGCCACACCCAACCCATCGGCTGGTACTTCCTCGACGATTACGCCGGTTGGTTAGGGCAGAAAGAAGGCCGGATAGCCGACATACTCGCCATCAGCCCCCAAATCATCGACGGTGAACCCGTATTGAGACTCATCATCTCCGAAGCCAAATATGTAGAAGCCAACGCCCTCAGCGATGCCCGCAAAAACTCCCAAGCCCAACTCAGGGACACCGTAGACAGGATGAGAAACGGCCTATTCCTAACACCCGGGAGACTAGATGCCGAAGGCACGCTAAGCGCCCGAGATCTCTGGTTAGCCCGTCTCGGCGACCTATTACTCGACGGCATCGGCTTCAACTCCACCACTAACATCAGCCTCGAAGATTGGCGCAGAGGGGTGAGGGAAGGAACCATCGCCCTCGATATATGCGGCTATTCCCACCTATTCATCTCCGGCCCGGGCGATGCCACCGTTAACAGCGATCGCCACCCCATCCCCAAAACCACCCGCTGTTATCAAGAAATCTTCAATCGGGAAGCAGTGCGGCAATTGATATTATCGATTCACCATGACCAAACCCCCATCCCCATCCGAGAGGGATTAGGCGACGATAAACCCTGGACGATAATAAAACCCGTACTCCCCGCCGAGAGCATCCTATGGGTATCCCCCCTAGAGCCAGCGACTGAGAATATCTTTTACCCTCCCGTAACGGTAACACAGAAGCCCAAACCCACTCAACCAGTTAGAGCCAGAGAAGAAGATTCCCCCTATCAAGTCAATACCGCCGCCTTAAACTGGGCCACTCCCGCCCTAGCCCGTTGGATTAACCAAGCCGTAGAAATCAAAACCGCCCAGAGCGAGGCCCGAGAGTGGTTAACCCATACCGTATCGAGCTTGAGGGGGGCGCTGATGAGTTACGACTTACAGGCCAAAGTATTAGGGGAGAGATTAACCCCCAACGTCGCCCTAATACGCTTTCAGGGTTCCGATCGCCTTAGTATAAGAGAAGTGGAGAACCGTCGATCGCAACTCCTCACCACCCACGGCCTGAACATAGTCAATATCCTCGGCTACCCTGGAGAGATCATAATTTCCGTCGCCCGCCCCCAGAGAGAAACCGTAACCCTCCCCCAAGTGTGGCAGCAAAGACAGATTAACCCCACAAACCCGATTAACCTCAGCCTCCTCATAGGAGTCAAAGAAATAGACGGTGAACCCCTCTACCTCAACCTCGCTGGAGAGTTCGCCGGATTGCAACAACACGCCCCCCACACCCTCATCGCCGGGGCTACCGGTAGCGGCAAATCGGTTTTATTGCGAAACCTTCTCCTCGATTTATGCGCCACCAACAGCCCCGATTCAGTACAGATTTATCTCATAGATGCCAAACAGGGCATCGACTACTATCCCTTTAAAAAACTGCCCCATTTCCAACAAGGCATCATCACCGACCAACAGCAGGCGGTAGAAATATTCGATCATATCGTCACAGAAATGGAGGAACGTTATCGAAAATTCGGGGAAAAGGAAGTTAACCACCTATTCAAATACAATCAAAAAGTTTCCCCGGAGCAGCGATTACCCGTATTAATATTAGTACACGATGAATTCGCCGACTGGATGTTAATTGATGACTATAAAGAAGCTGTATCCGCCGCCGTTCAACGCTTAGGAGTCAAAGCCCGAGCCGCCGGCATCCACATGATTTTCGCCGCCCAACGCCCAGATAATAATGTATTCCCCCTGCAGCTAAGAGATAACTTAGGTAATCGCCTGATCTTAAGAGTCGAGAGTGTGGGTACTTCCGAGATCAGCCTGGGGCAGAAAGGAGCCGAGAACCTATTAGGCAGAGGACATCTAGCCGCCAAACTCTCCGGGGAAGCCGGGCTTATATACGCTCAAGTCCCCTTCCTATCCGATGATGATTTCTCTGATTTAGCCGAAGTGATAAAGGGGGGATTAGAAATATAGCTATTTGACGATAATTTTTAGACAGTGTTTTATTTCTTGCTGTCGCTCCCTTAAACAGAGATTTTTAGACAAAAGCAGGGTCTAGGGGTCTTCTTTATAATTATAGCCGATCGCTCTTACTGCAACCTCTCGAACATATGAATCTCGATCGCCGGAAGCGAGGTTTTTCAGGAAGGGCAAGGTGTCGGGGTCTTCTTTATAATTATCGCTGATCGCTCTTACTGCAACCCGTCGAACGGATGAATCTCGATCGCCGGAAGCGAGGTTTTTCAGGAAGGGCAAAGTGTCGGGGTCTTCTTTATAATTATCGCCGATCGCTCTTACTGTAATCCATCGAACATATAAACTTCCATCACCGGAAGCGAGGTTTTTCAGGAAGGGCAAGGTTTCTTGGTCATCTTGCCAAACTGTAGAGATGGTATTGAGTAATCTTCCATAAGGTTTAACGCTTTCAAGGTCAAATTCAATTTTCTCAACTCGTAAAATTTCATTTTTTAAACCTTTTAGTAACCTATTGGAAGTATCAGCGCTTGAAGCCCTGTCGCTTACCTCTGCCAGACAAATAGCCGCCAATAGAAGATTTTCTAATCCTTTTGTTGTACCCGAGTCTCCTAAAGCCTCCTGGGGATTATCTTGATCCCGAGCGACCCTATCTGTTTCTAATAAAAAATTAATTATCTCCCCGGCAAATCGCGCATCGATCATGCCGCAGATTAATCTTAGAACCTCATGCCAATTTTCATCCTGCCAGTGGGGATGAAAAGCCTCATTAATTAGCCCTTCAATTGTCAAAGTTTGCCGTTTCTCGAACCGCCAGACAAACTCCGACGCGCAGAAATATTCCAAAAACGTCCGATGCACGAACCCATAAGAATCCGCTCCCAGATAACACAGGATAAAATTACGGGTTCGTAACTGCTCGATCAGCGATCGCGCCGCCATTAGGGGCGATGAAACCTGCATTTTCGCCAAATGGTCGGCGATAATTTTTTCTAGATCTTCCTTGCCGATCACATTCCCGGCTAAACCCTTCTCGCTCGACTGCATAAAACCGGCGACAGAGCGCAACATAGCCTGTTTATCTCCATAATCGATCGTCTTGAGATCCGGCAGGTACTCTAAGGTACGTTCCACATCCCACTGGTGCAACAACAGCCGCGAAGCCTGATTATAAAGTTCGGGTCTATCCCTGGGCAACTCCTGATTACGGTTCAAAATCGCCATCATCGTCAACAATAGGGGATTACCCGCCAACTCCCGAATCGCTTTAGAATTCTGAATTGCCCGATTTAATCTGTCTCGTTTTCGCGTCTTATCCTCTTGATCCGTATCCCTAAAAGTTAAATTGTGCCAACGCCAGATGAAATCTTGAATTTGTCCGGCCTCCAATTCCTGTAACATAAAATGCCGAAAACCCGCATCCCGTAAAGTTTGCCCCTTATACCCCAACCAACGGGAAGTGACGATGATTTGTACTCCCGGATAATCGTTACTGAAGCGATGAATATCTCTGACCACCTCCTCCCGCAGCCCGGGATCGAAAATCTCATCGATGCCGTCAAATAAAGCGATCGCAGAACTCTCTTTTAATTTTTCATGAAGCTGGTGTTCGTTCAACCGACAGGTTACGTTCCCCTTATGAATAAACGATAATAAACCGTCACATTTTCCCTCCTGTTTATCCCGTCCGTAGAGCCGCAATTCAATTAACAAAGGCAGAGGATACAAGGATAATTCAGAAGTAGGACGTTGCGCCCAGGTGAGAGCCAAATATTGTAATAAACTGGATTTTCCCGAACCGGGATCGCCTAAAATTACCTTATGCTGGATCGGTCTTTTTTGCTGTTCTGCAGTTGGATCGCCGATGATTTCCCAAATCGAGCGACTTTGCTGATTAAAATAACGCTGCCGTTCGCGTTCTAACTCCTCCTTCGAGAGTATTTCTATCTCCTCTCCCGACTCCCGTAAATGTTTAATATACTCTTTGGGAATCTCGTAAACTTGGGGCAAAAACTCCTGACATTCCCGCACATTTTGCGGGACAAAAATTTTCCATAGCTTCAATTCATTGTAATAAACTCCCGTTTCATTCAACGATTCTAAACGCAAATTACCGTAGGTTTCTTGTAACGCCTCTGCGTATTTTTTTAAATCATAATCAGGAGCTATTCCTGCTAAGTTACTCGTGTTTCTCGCTATATTTTCTTCAGTTCTAGCCAGAAAAATAGGACGTAATTTATCTGAATTTTGAATAATATTCTTTACCTTATTCCGATACCGTTTAGCCACGTTTTCCCAATTAAAATTAGGAGGTAAATAGGGCGAAGGGTTCATCGCTCGCCAAGTTTCTGCTAATACCTCTGTATTTAAGCTAACCCGATCGGGTTCAAAAGCACTGCCTAAAATCGTCGTTATGTTTTCCCGCTCAATAAAAGCCTTTAATGGGTCGATATATAGCCTGATTTGCCCTTCCTGATAATCTGCGTCCTCTAATTCCTGTTCAAATAAATCTAAAAACTCTTTTAATGCTTTCCCGAAAGCTTCTTTCTGCACATCCTTTTCGGGGAAACGAATAACATTTTTCAAACAATCTTTAAAAAACTCCTTCGCGTAATCCTTCGCTCCTTCCTGAGCCAGATCCTTTAAGATTGACCCCGCCAAAAGACCCGCCGCCTGAGTTACTCCCCATATCACTAACCAATCGACCATAATTTCGTCCTCGCATCCTACACCCGCCTCTCAAACCGCGTTCCTATTCCGAAATAGCGGGCGCGAAGCGTGCCTTCGGCATCGCTTACCATCGATTATAAGCGATCGAACTCATCCCTCGCTGGATATTTTTATCATTCCCGGTCAATCGGCGGATTACCGATGTGCGGCTATATTTGAAGCTAAATTTTTAAATCAGGGCAGGTTCAACGCCTGGAGGTAAAAGCCCGATCCGCCGGAGGTCATCTAGCCGCCAAACTCTCCGGGGAAGCGGGGTTAATATACGCGCAAGTCCCCTTCCTATCCGACGATGATTTCTCTGATTTAGCCGAGATCTTGCCCGATCGTCACTTAGAATAAGAGTAATATCATCCTTACCTTACCGATGAAATTACTCCAATGGCAAAACTAGATATAGAGCAAGTTAAATCTAACTTTTCACAAGTTTTAGATTTAGCCATCAGAGGAGAAGAGATTATTATTACTCAAAATGAGCAACCCGTCGCCCAAATTTCCCCCATCAAACGACCGTTAAAACGGGGAAGTGCTAAAGATAAAGTATGGATGTCGCCCGATTTTGATGAACCTATCCAAGATTTTCAAGAATACATCTAGTGAACCTATTATTAGATACTCACATATTCCTTTGGTTCGTTAACGATAGTCCTCAATTAGAAAAAAGATTGAATGATTTAAACGCTAATCAATTAGGGCGAGGCGCAACCTACCGAAGATTATTGCCACCACCCATAAGCATCAACCCACTTTAAGCGTTCGTGGTTCGGGGATGAGTACGCCTTCAGCCTGCCAAGCTTCGACATACATTTCAATAACTTCCTCACCCTTATGAATCGCCTCCTCACGGGTTTTGCCATAGGTGCAGGGCATCACCACTAAATCGGCAAACTCGGGAATCGTAACCAGAAAAAGCTCATCCTCATTAGACCATTCAATGATCATGCTGTATTCACTCATCAGTAAAACTGTTCATATTCATCGTGACTACCGATCCAAAACCACGTTACCGTATCGTCTTGTAAGATACCTAAAGCTCGGTAGTTTATGGTTATCCTCACAGACCAAATATTTTCTTGACGATTAATACACTTAAAGTGTAAAGATGGGTGAAATGGATTAACTCTCCATAAATAATATGCTTTTTTAGCTTTTTGTTTAATCGTAAAATCCAGAGAACGATAACATTGCCAAAAATGAGGTAATGTAGCAGATTTCACAATAAATCATAATCCATAGGTTGAGCTTTACCTTCAGCAATTTCTTGTTTAGCTTTTTGAGCTGCCTTGATTAAACTATCCTGGGTCTTTTGTACTAAATTATCCCAGTGCAGTTCATCTTGAATGCTGACAATATATTCTCTCAAATGTTCAATAACTTGGTTTTGAACTCCCTCGGGCAGAGATTCTATCATTTGACTAATCGTTGCCAAATTCTCTTCAGACATATATAGAGCTTTACCTCTCAATTTCTACAGCAGATAAGCACATACTAACTTAAGCTTACGCTGTAACAGAAACGGAAATCAATCTGACAAGAGAACGATCTTTTAGAAGTTTCCTAAAAAAGTCATGGCGCGTGAGTACGATCGCTTACGAACAAATCATAATTCATAGGCCGAAGGAGGAGTTGAGGCTATACACAATAACAAGTCTTTTCTTTACCGAGTCTATAAAACTCCTTAAGGTTGGGTGTGTTATCATCAAAGTCAACAATAGACTTTCAGTTACACAGGCATAAAAACGGTGATTTACACCCAAAAATTGTTAAATCCTAAATCTCAAGCCATTTTAGGCTCATTAACTTTGATTATGGGGGGAATATTCCTACTCACACCAACGAAGGCGACAGCCGCTAATTTCTCCTTCGCCTTCGGGAGTTTTGGTTCAGGTAACGGTCAGTTAAACTTCCCTCAGGGTATCAGCCTAGATAGTGATGGCAATATTTACGTTGCCGATACTTTTAACCACAGGGTGCAGAAATTTAACTCAAGTGGCGGTTTCCTCTCCACTTTCGGGAGTCGGGGTTCGGGTAACGGTCAGTTCGCCAATCCTTTTGGCATCAGCGTAGATAGTACGGGCAATATTTACGTTGCCGATACTTTTAACGACAGGGTGCAGAAATTTAACTCAAGTGGCGGTTTCCTCTCCACTTTCGGGAGTTCTGGTTCGGGTAACGGTCAGTTCCGCTTCCCTGCTGGCATCAGCGTAGATAGTACGGGCAATATTTACGTTATCGATGCCAGTAACCACAGGGTGCAGAAATTTAACTCAAGTGGTAGCTTTCTCTCTTCCTTCGGGAGTGAGGGTTCGGGTAACGGTCAGTTCAATTTCCCTTGAAAAAATCTCATTTTCGACTGCTAAGGCGCAGCGCTCCGGTTTATCATGTAAACTAGCTATTCGGTTCATTAGTTCTCTAAACCAACGATCGGCAAACGCTCGATTAACCTCTCGATACCAGCGAT
>CAZUVR010000069.1:0-20050 GCA_964623815.1 uncultured bacterium
AGGGCTACTACAAGACTTAAAGATTGGGTCGTCCGGTGAAAGCCGCCGTACTTCACTCGGCGGTTAGCTTACAGAGAGGGTTTTCCCGTCTGAAATGGATAATTAACGATTTTTGAGGTATTATACCAAATCCCGTTTTCAAAGACCATTTATAGAGAGAGTGGCTAGTAACTATTAACTAGAGCTACTCGCCACTGTTGAGTTACTTCTCTCTAAAGAAGGGTTTGATAAGCGGATTTGGTATGATGTAACGATCGATGTCGGCGGCGAGCTGATTCGTGATGAAAAAGCGAGAATAAATCTAGTTCTGGCACGACAGTAGTTCAACCGATTCGTCCTATAACTTATTACCGAATAGAATGCCACTAGACTCATCTTATATTTTTGTCATTTTCATGCTCACCATCGGGCCGATTAAAACGATTCCCAAATTTTTCTTCTTGACGAGGGAGGCCACCCCCGCTTTTCGCCGGCGGGCCGCTCTGCAATCGTCTTTATTAGCTATGGGGGTAGCTCTGTTTCTCGCTTTCATCGGGGTCAACGTGCTGGGAAAATGGCGCGTCTCCCTCGATGGTCTGCGCCTAGCCGGGGGGTTAATTCTCTTACTTTCCGCTCTCAAGGTGGTGACGGGTCAATCTACTGATAATGTGGGGCGGCAACAGAAGATAACCGCCGAGACTCCCGTATCTGCGACACTATCCCTGGCTTTTTCTCCTATGGCGACTCCCATCATCATCACTCCTTATGGGGTAGTAGCGATTCTATTTTTTATGAGCTTAGCCAGAGATTATGCTTCTAAGGCTGAGGTGATAGGTTTAGTATTGTTGATGATGCTGTTGAATTATCTGGGTATGTTAGCGGCTAATAGGATTATGAAAACCGTCGGGTTTCCCATACTGAAACTCATCGGCTGGATCTTCGCCGTCATGCAATCGGCTCTAGCGATCGATGTTATGATCGGCGCTTTCCGCTCTCTAGGGGTTATTAAATCCGCCCCATGAAACCCATAACTATCGCCGCGATTGTAGTAATTCTAATCCTCATCTTCAATATGAACTTTACCGCCGCCGGACAAGCCTCTTTCCTTCCCTCCTGGCAAGATAATCTACCTCAACATACTATTAGAGATTTTGTCAACCGTATTACCACTGAAAATAATCAAGATTATGTGCCGCCAGAAGAGAGAATCGCTGTATTCGATAACGATGGTACACTCTGGTCGGAGAAACCCTTCTACTTTCAGGCGTTTTTTCTGATCGATCGATTGCAAGCCATGTCCGCCGAACATCCTGAGTGGCGGGATACCCAACCCTATAAAGGGATTTTGGAGGCGGATAAAGAGGCGATGTCCCGACTCACTGAGAAAGATATTATGGAATTGCTGGCGGTAACTCATACAGGCATGACGGTAGATGAGTTCGGAATTATCGCCGCTGATTGGCTGAAAACCGCAAAACATCCCCGCTTTAACCGGCTCTTTACCGAATGCGTCTATCAGCCGATGTTAGAATTACTGGACTATTTGCGTGCTAATGGTTTTAAAACCTATATAGTCTCCGGGGGAGGGATAGAATTCATACGGGCTTTCGCGGAGGAAGTGTACGGCATCCCACCAGAACAGGTGATCGGCAGTAGCGCTAAGAGCAAATTCGAGGAAAGGGACGGAAAATACACGCTGATAAAGATCCCCGAATTGGGAAGTTATGATGATAAAGAGGGAAAGCCCGTCAATATTAACCTACATATCGGCAGGAAGCCGATACTGGCTTTCGGTAACTCCGATGGGGATTTAGCAATGTTTCAATACACATCGACCGGGCGCAAGCCGAATTTAATCTTATTACTACATCACGACGATGGGGAAAGAGAATGGGCTTACGATCGTGATTCTAAAATCGGGCGCTTAGATAAGGCGTGGGATGAAGCTGAACAGAAAGGATGGACAATAGTAAGTATGAAGAAAGATTTCCGACGTATATATCCTTTTAACCCCTAACCTATCAGTTTAGAAAAACCCCTCTTATATGCTTTATCTTGAATCCTTAGTTTGTCCCTGTTGCACCGTTGCCGTAGTACAAACTCTCGCTCAGAGTGGCACCGATTGGATGGCTCCGAGATTTTTCTTACAGCTCGGTAAAGGGGCTTTGATCGCCAGTATCGATCGCTCTAATGTCAAAATATCGAAGCATACCTAAAATAAAAAATCGCCTCCTAGGAGGCGATTTAATTCATTTGGCAAGTAAATTTTATCTATCTAGAGAAGCGATTTCAGGGCTATGAACCTTAGCGTAGATAGTGGGATTAACTGTGGCTATTTCTGTGTAAGAATCTCGCACCTGAGCGTTTACAGCTACGGTAGTCGCATCATACAGATTAGTAGCCACTTTGGGATATAAACCGATACCGATGATAAGAAGGATAAAGGAGGCGGCGATAAAGATTTCTCTGGGTTTCGCGTCGCAGTAGAAGGAATTGTTAGGCAGTACGCAACTGGTGCCGAAACATACCGCTTCTTGATCGCCTTTAAACTGGATGTTACCGGTGTTAATATCACAGGTGGGAGAGGAAGAATCTCCGTAGAATACTTGTCTCAACATGGAGAGGAGATATACAGGTGTTAATATCAAACCGACTGCAGCGAGGAAAACCGTCACTGTGCGGAATGTAGAACTGTAGATGTCGCTACTGGTAACGCCTACGAAAACCGAGATTTCACTGGCAAAACCGCTCATTCCAGGTAGGGCTAAAGATGCCATCGCGCCGATCGTGAACAGGGCGAATACTTTCGGCATCACCTGGGCCACGCCACCCATTTCATTGAGGGAGAGGGTATGAGTACGATCGTAAGTCACACCGGCGAGGAAGAAGAGTAAGGCGGCGATCAATCCGTGAGAAATCATCTGTAACATGGCACCGCTCACACCCGCATCAGTGAAGGAGGCGATACCTAGTAAGACAAAGCCCATGTGAGACACGGAAGAGTAAGCGAGACGGCGTTTCATGTTGGTTTGAGCTAGGGAGTTGAAAGCACCGTAGATGATGTTCACCACACCCAGGATAGCCAGGATAGGAGCGAAGTAAACGTGAGCGTCGGGAAGTAAACCGAGGTTAAAGCGGATCAATCCGTAACCGCCCATTTTCAACAACACACCAGCTAATATCATCGACACAGGTGCGGAAGCTTCACCATGAGCATCGGGTAACCAAGTATGGAGGGGGAAAATAGCCAGTTTCACACCGAAGGCGATTAATAAACCGCCGTAGAGTAATAGCTCTAAAGTGAGGGGATAATCTTTCAATCCTAATTCGGCGATGTCGAAGGTAACTGTATCGCCGTAGAAAGCCATCGCTAATCCAGCTACGAGGATAAAGATAGAAGCGGCTGCAGTGTAGATGAGAAATTTCATCGCCGCGTATCTCCGTTTCTGTCCTCCCCAGATGGATACGAGGAGATAGACGGGAACTAGTTCTAATTCCCACATGATGAATAGAAGTAATGCGTCTTGGGCTACGAATACACCGATTTGGGCGGCGTAGAGCATGAGCATCAAGAAGTAGAAAAGACGGGGCTTGTGGTCAACTTGCCACGCAGCCAGGATAGAGAGGGTAGTTACTAAACCCGCGAGAAGTACGAGGGGGGCAGAGATTCCATCTACCGATACCGCCCAGTTGAGTCCTAGGGTGGGAATCCAGGCATACTTTTCAGTCATCTGAAAAGTCGCGCTGCTAACATCGTAATTCTTCCAGAAGGCGTAGCACATGAGAACAAAGTCCGCGATTCCTACGCCTAAGGCATACAATCGTACAGTTTTGCCGTCTTTATCCGGCAGTACGGGTATGAATGCAGAAGCAATTAGAGGTAGCAGGATGATCGCGGTAAGCCAAGGGAATTGATCCACCATAATGACAATAAGAAAAAATACTTATTTGGGTATGTGTTTATTTTATTAAACTTTGTAAACTTTTATTCATCAATCTTTATATATTTAACTATTGATTTTTATCAATGGTTTTTTCCATATATATACAAATAAAACAATGGGGAGAAACTAACTTAGAGCTTCTCCCCGCTTAATTAAGTATGGCTTGACTGGTTTAAAGTTGTTTGCCAGTGTTGTCGCGGCTCGGTACTGCTCCGCCACCGGTGGTAGAGCGTCGGAAGTTACTTCTATTATCCTGGGTATCGGTGTCGGTATTTATATTGTTGTTAGGAGTGTTCCTGTTCCTCATGTTGGGATTGTTGTTATAGTTGTCATCCATCCGATTGCGGGAACCAGCAGAAGGAGAGTCGGTAACGGGAGCGTTATACATATCCTGTCTGGTACCAGAATTATTGACACCATCATTGGTATTGCCGGTGTTTCCATCCATTCTCGTTCTCTCGCTGTCGGTGTTGTTAGTGCAGACAGGGCTACGGTTTCCTTGAGTTTGCATTGCGGAATTGGGGGAGCAATCTTTTTCCTCGATATTGGTGTTAGTAGGGTTCGAGTTATTCATTTCCGCTTTAACGCTAGTTGTAAAAGCAGTCATTCCTAATAGTAAACCGCTGGCGATCGCACTTCCTAAGATAAATTTCTTATTCATAAATTCCTCTAAATTTGTTTTAGATTCTCTAGCTTAAAGCTTGAATTTGTTTTGATAAACCTGATTTTTTAAGGCTTACTTTTACTATAGGTAACGCTGTTATCGTTCTGGTATAACTCAAGTTCTATTTAACTCCTATAACTAGCGACATAAAAAGAGTAGCCCGTTGACTACTCTAGTTATGCCTATTATTTTAGAGTCCGATCGATTTATCTTGAACTGCCGATGTAGGATTTACTCCCATCGGTGATACATAATCTCGAAACAGAGTGATCTGTTGGGAAAATTCTAGAGCTTTAATCTGTTCGAGTAATCCCTTAGCAGAGTCAGATAATTGATATTCATTGGGAAAAGGAATAATCTCTGAATTAGACATTCCCTGTGCTAATAGATACCAAAATAATAATTTTGTAGTATCACTTAAAGACCCGTATTCACGAGCGATTAAAGTATTTTTATTTTTAATTAAATCTCTTTGTATTTGTAATTGTTCTTCAAAAGATAATTCTTTAACCTGACTGAATAAGCCTTGAGCGATCTCTGGTGATACTGTACTAGCACCTGGGGCGGCAGGAGTTATAGATTGCCCCATTTCCGTATAAATAAACCAGAACAATGCTAGTTGTTCGTCGGTACTTAATTGCTGTATCGACTTCAGTAAGGGGTTTTGAACGTTTGAACCAGTTAGAGTCATCGTTTTCTCTCTTATTATTTAGAATACTTAAAAAGTAGCAATAATAACAAATCTTCATACCTGACAAGAGAGAGAAACTTGCCTACATCTTAGGTTCAGTATCGAATTTCATCAATCCAAAGATAGATGTTAAAAATATGTAAACTTTTTTCAATAATAACAGCTAAAAATTCTAACCTATGTCTCAAATTATCGTAATGTTGATTACTCCGAACTTACAAAAACCCGCTCGAAATTTAATACTGAAGTATTTTGAAAGTCTCAATGCAGGGCTATTTGATAGTGTATCTGAACTATTTGTCGATGACGGTTATTTATATCCGCCTTTCGACAGAGCTATCCAGGGACGCAAACAGATAAGAGATTATCTAGAAAAGGAATTTAAAAATTTTTGCGCCCGTCCACAAGAAATTTTAGAGCAATCTGACCAGCTTGAATATTTAGTCTATGGAGAAGTAGAAACCTCTCTCTTCTCAGTGAAAGTGAGTTGGGTTTTCAAGCTCAATAGTCAAAATAAATTTAAAAGTGTGAGTATTAAATTATTGGCAAGCCTGAAAGAATTAATTAATTTAGCACCGATGGAGACCAAGAAAATTTTAAGTAGATAATCTTAAAATTTTCTTTAATCGCCAAATTAAAGATAAACAAAATGTTTAGATGCTATGCTAATTCCCTCTTGATCCTATTTCCAACCGCATCTATTCAGAACTATAGCTATGTTATCTAAAACTCTAGTCAAAAAAGCCACGATAGGTATTAATAGTATTCCTCTCTCGATAATGGCATATTTTCAAACCTTAAACGGAGAGAAATACAAAATAACAGCGAACTTATTTACAGAAGACGGGGTTTTATATCCTCCTTTTGAAGAACCGATTCAAGGCAGAGAAGAAATATCGAATTATTTAGAAAGTTATTCTAAAGGATATGAATTCACCCCGGAAGAGATAACGATCGAATGCGCTAACTTCGGCAATAGTAAATACAAGGTGATCGGGGAGATGGGCAATAAGATCTTAAAAGTAGGGGTAGCCTGGTATTTTGTTTTAGATAAATCAGGTAAGATCATCAGCCTGCGGATGATAATCATAGCGAGTCTCGATGAATTCGTACATCTCTCGAGTAGTCACACTAGATAAGGAAAGAATCGGGATAAAATAGCAGATCCCGATTCTTCGCCACTTAATTTGAGTTTTCATGGCTTGGATTCAATTTCTAAATTTGGTAAACCCTCTAGCTTTTCCGCTAGAGGTATTTCCTCCTCCTTGGGGGCATAGATAGTTAAACCGCCCTTGAGACACTCTACAGCGATCGGTGTAGTGCCGACAGTTTCGCCGTCCACCACTACTTTTTGAGGTGGCTCGGTGGTAATCCGTACCTTACTCGCCCGTAAATACCCAATATCGGGGCGTTTACTCGCTTCTCCCGATAGGGCAGTACTGAGGAGGTCATAAGATGCGGCGATCGCGCCGACTAGATTAGCTGGGGCCACAATGGTAATATCCAATAAACCATCATCGTATACTACCCCCGCCGGCCCTTGAGCGAGAATAGAGGTAGGTGGTGCCGCATTAGCCACGGTGACGGCGGCCGCAGTGGTGCGAACGATTTTATCTTCGGTTTCGATCTCTACGTCGAAATGAGATAGATTTCCCAGTTGCGCGATTCCCGCCACCACATAAGCTAACATCCCGAGACGGTCTTTCGTTCCCCTATCGGCTCTCTCCACCGTCTCCGCCTCAAAACCTATACCCGCTAGGAGTATCATCGGACGACCATTGCATAAAGCCGCGTCTACTTGTCGAGTTACCCCCCGTAATATCGTTTGACAGGCCGAGTTAATGTCTACCGGTAAATCTAAGGCGTTGACGAAAGCGTTAGCCGTACCTCTAGCGATCGCCCCCAGAGGAATATTCGTCCCTATCAGCGCCTCCGCTACGGCGGACACCGTACCATCTCCACCGGAGGCGATTATACACTCGGCCCCCCGCGATATAGCCTCTCGCGCTAACTGTCCTGGTTCGGTGTCTGGAGTGGTCAGAATTAACTCTATATCGATCTCTTCGTTTAAAATCGATTGAATCAGGGCTAATTCTTGTTCTGGATTGCCCTGACCTGCGGAGGGGTTAAAGATCAGACAAGCGGACTTAGGCATAGTTTAAAAACTTAGGAGTGATTTAGTTGTATGTTGTACGCTTTTCCAACCGGACATGAGAGGTCGGAATATAGACTCCTGACTGTGCAGGAAGACGCGGGCGCAATTACGTCCGGGCATACCAGAAATCGAACCGCCCGGATGGGTACCGGCACCGGTGAGATATAAACCCTCAATCGGCGTTTGATAGTTGGCAATCTCCGGCAAAGGGCGAAAGACGATCATTTGTTCTAAGGTCATGTCCATGTGATAGTAATTACCTTTGTAAGCTCCTAAACGTACACCTAACTCCGCTGGGCTTTCCACTTGTCGCGCGATAATAGCGTTTTTTAAGTTGGGTGCGTATTCAGCTAATTTATCTATGACTCGATCGGCCACTTTCTCTTTTAACTCATCTGTCCAACCGGTGCCATTTAAACCGGTTCCCTCGGCGTTTTCCACTTGATAGGGGGCAAAATATTCGATCCAGAGAGTGTGTTTACCTTCGGGGGCCATGGAACGATCGAGCATAGTGGGCACCACCGCGTATAGAGACGGGTTTTCTAAGGGGATTTTCCCTACATTGGGATCGTTGTGGGCTATCTCTACATCTTTCACCGAGTCGGCAATGAGAACCGAACCGATAAGATATTCGTCGCTGTGTTGATGCTTTTCAAAGCGCAGCGGTTCGGATAGGGCGCAGTCTATCTTCAGGATGGTTTCGTTATTATTGACGATACGACGCTCTAAGCGTTCGCGCAGATGAGGATCGGCGCTATCTACATCGGCAGGGTCTACCGCTTGTAAGAATAGTCTTCTCGCGTCGATATTGGAGATAACACCCCGTTTAGCCCGGTATTCTTTCCCACCCTCTAGGGCAACCCCTACGGCGCTACCGTTATCGATCAGAACCCGTTTTACCACTTGGTCGGTCAACACTTCCCCGCCATGAGCTTTAATACAGTTTAATAACGCTTTTACTAACGAGCCGGTGCCGCCCTTGGGCCTGGCCATACCCGGATGATGACGCATCGACATCATCATTGCACCGATCGAGAGGGTTTTCTGCGACGGGGGCGCTCCCAATTCCGAAGCCAATCTCGCCAGGGGTGCCTTAAGGAATTCGCTATCGAACCACTCGTTCAGCATATCCTCTGCACTGCTGAGCATGGTACGCACTAGGTCGAGGGTTTTATTGGTGCCGCCGATGACCGAGAGAAGGTTTTTAATTTTATCTAGGTCGAAATTGCCGATTATGTCTACTATAGATTTCGGCGGCGCGTTAAATACGGGAATGGTGACGCTGATCAGTCTCTGCCAGAAGTCCATGAATTCGCCGTATTTTTCCGCATCTCTTTCGTTGAAACGGGCGATTTCTTTTTGGGTGGCTTGAATAGATTTCCTGCCGAGAAAATAACTGCCGTCTGGATGGGGACAGAACACTACAGGGTCACAGAATAGGTATTCTAAACCGTATTTTTCTAGTTCCAGTTCTTTGACAACTGGCCCTAGATGAATGAATTCGTGATCGATCGCGCAACGGTTAAAGTTAAATCCAGGGGCTTCTCGGGGCATGATTTCTTCTGTAGTGGCTGCTCCCCCAGGGACGGATCTTTTTTCTAATACCAACACCCGATAACCCGCTTTCAATAGATAAGCGGCGCAAGTTAATCCGTTATGTCCCGCACCAATAATTATTACATCGTAAGTCGTCATTATTTCTTTTTATTAAATCACTGAGTAATACAGCCAATTTCTCACACTTTTTACAAAATTTCATCATTCTTTTGAGAGACACATAATCTCTCTAAAAGCTTATTTGAAATCTATCATTGGATACTGCAGTTAATAATTAGAGCTATATATACTTAGCCACTAAATAAGTATTTTTTAATAAAATTTTATGGGATATGTTTATATTCTTGATCTAGCATTTATCGGTTTACTGCTACTGGCGGTCACTCTCGGCTCGGGTTTGATCGTTCGTTTGCCACTATCTTTCTCGATCATCTATCTAGCGGCAGGTATCGGACTCGGGCCCTATGGCTTAGGGTTAATTCAACTGCGACAGGCGGGAGTATTTAACGCGGAATTTTTAGAAAGATTGACAGAGTTGGTGGTGATTATTTCGGTTTTTGGTTGCGGCTTAAAAATTGTTCGTCCTTTTAATTTTCGCTACTGGAAAATAACTAATAGATTATTATTATATTTAATGCCAATTTCGATTTTTTGTTTAGCTGTGGTGGGAAAATTCGCATTAAATATGACTTGGAGCGAGGGAATATTATTGGGTGCTATTCTCGCCCCGACTGATCCAGTTCTAGCTTCGGAAGTACAGTTAACCGACGTGAACGATCGTGATGAGTTACGTTTTGGTTTAACTTCGGAGGGGGGTTTAAACGATGCTCTAGCTTTTCCTTTCGTTTATTTCGGTTTGTACGGAGTTAAAGATAGTAACTGGGCTAATTGGTTCGGTTCCTGGTTATTAGTAGATTTATTATGGGGTATCTTCGCCGGCATTATTATGGGGTTGCTCATCCCTCATGTTATAGTGTTGCTCGATCGAAGGGTGCAAAAACTTCATAAAACTGATGAATTGATGGAAGATTTTATCGCCTTAAGTATTATTTTACTCACCTATTCGCTGACAGAAATAGTTAACGGCTATGGCTTCATCGCCGTATTTGTCGCCGGGTTAGTAGTACAGAGAGGCTATAGAAAAACCGAGAAGGCTCACAATCAATTAAAATTTATAGAAAGAATAGAGAAGTTATTAGAAATTTTCACCATCTTATTACTCGGTTCGATATTATTATTTCAGCCTATGCAAGATTACTTCTCTCAATCCTTGATAGTGATGTTAGCCTTGTTTTTTATCATCCGTCCGGTGGGGGTTTGGATATGTACATACGGTAAACTTTCCCATGACCCGAATCATCCCCGTTTACACAACGCCACCCGATTATTATTCGGTTGGTTCGGTATTCGAGGAGTCGGATCTTTATACTACTTAGCTTACACTTTCGGACATGGTTTAAAAGATACGGCAGGAGAACAGATCGGTTGGATCGTCTACACTACGGTTATGGTGTCCGTAATCTTACACGGTGTTACCGCTACTCCCTTGATGAATTGGTATCAATCTAATGTAAAAGGTGCGAAAGTTTCCGTGAAAACTTAGAGATATTGCACCATCTCCGATTTCCGATACCGCACTTTCGGCAGGGTGGCGTATTTATCGCTTTCGAGACGGTAGCCAGCAGGGCAGAGAACTACTGACGAGTAGCCTAACTCGTTCAAACCGAGGATTTCATCGTATTTCGACGCGATGAAACCTTCCATCGGACAGGTATCTACACCTAAGAGGGCGGCGCAAGTCATGAAGTTTCCTAAAGCGATATACACCTGACGGGTTGCCCAGGCGTTAAGATCGATCGGGGCGCTCATAAACTGTTTTATCTGCTTGCTGAAGCCTTCTAGAGACTCGACGCTTACCCCTCTGACTTCGGCTATACGCTCGATATAATGGTCTACATCACTCCCCCCCATATCTTTTTTGATCGCCATAACCACCAGATGGGAGGCATCGGCTACCTGAGTTTGTCCCCAGCTATGCTCGACTAATTTTTGCCTTGTTTCCTGATTGGTGACGACGAAAAATTTCCACGGTTGTAAGCCGAAGGAAGAGGGGGTTAAAACTAGCGACTCTTCTAGGTTTTGCCAGAGGGTGGAGGGAATGGTTTTAGTGCGATCGAACTGTTTAGTAGCGTAGCGCCACCTTAACTGTTGCAGTAATTGTTCTTCGGAGATAACTGCCTCGGTCATAATATTAATCTCTTCAATACTATAGGTTTTCAAGTTCATCCTTAAAGTTAAGTCTATCAGCTAAACTAAGGTTTGTCTAAATTATTGTTATCTTTACTACAAGATTGAATAATAAGCATGAGTTTTGTAAGATTTCATAGAAAAAGTTATTTTCTTTTAGGGCTAAGTACCTTAGCGCTTAAACAGATAAAAAGTCAAAAAAGTCAAAACTACAAAGTATAACAAACGAACCCACCAAACAATCTCGACAGTCAAGGAGTAAGCTTCTTTGGATGTAAATTCAAAGTTAACAATTTCCATTGCTTTTTCAACAATATAAGTTGCTCTAGTGGTGGCTAAGAAAATTATGCTAATTATCCAAACAATTATTAGATAGTTAAATTTGTTGTTCCTCATTACACCGCTATCTATTACTCTTTTTAAGATGACTTGTTTATCTTCTCCAATACTAAGCCTACCATAATTGGAGTCATTATGATGCTTGAGATTCATCTTAGCTATTAATAATACTATGTAGAATTAACTGGCTCACCTAAAAGAACGATCGAACCATTCAAATTTTTCAAAACATTAGTAGTTATTTCACTCACTCCCACCCCTCCCGCAGTCCTGTAGCGAGAAGATCTTAATACTACCATATCAAATTCTCTTGCCTCTTGAATAATAGCTCTAGCTACTTGATTTCCATAAACTATTTTCATCTTAAAAACTTTTTCTCTTTCTATATTTATGTCTAATGTAGTCGTTGACACATGAAATAAAACCACATCTGCACCTAATATTTCCTGCCAGACTTTAGCAAATTGCACAGTATTAATATGGGAGTAGTCTAGAGTTTTAATCGGTACTAAAATACGTTTAATTTTTAGAGGACTTATCAACAAGCGGGCGACGCTAACCTGACAGTGAGAAGACCAGAAGACGCTATCGATAAGATTACCGAATAACCGGGCTTTTAAGCCGCGATTATTCTGCCATCCCATGAGGATCAAATTAGCATTTTGTTCTCGGGCGGTGCGACTGATCCCCCATGCCACATTATCATCAATCCGGAAAAGCGGCTTCGCAGATACCCCCAATTCTCGGGTCATATCTAGGGCCGAATCTAATTGATTCTGGGCACTAGATATAGTTTGTTCTAACTCCGGCTCATCCATTTGTACGTGAGCTTTGACGATGATTAAAGGAAAGATTTTTCCCTCCCTCTCCCTTACTAAAAGACTTGCCATTTCCAGTAAATATCTTTGATTCTCTGGATTATGTATGGGGACGATGATAGTGTCATAACGATGATTAATAGCAACGTATTTCTCCGAAAAATCTTGATAACCCCGATGAAGACGATGGGCGTATCTAGTAGTAATTAAAGGCCCGAGTATGGAAGTGACGAGCATCAAGACGATGACGCTATTCAATACGGTTTCTGGAATTAATCTTTCTCCCTGCTTATTAAAACTTTCGTAAGCGACTAAAGTAGCTGCTAGAGTAGCGGCGACTTGAGGTAAGGATAAAGACCACATCGTTAATAATTGGTCTTTATTATATTTATAGAGTAATTTAGCCCCGAGCGCCGCCAGAAATTTACTACCTATTAAAGCGACAACGATAGCGATAGTTAACCAGATAGAACTTAAAGTTTTAATAAAAGCCGGTAAGTCGATCAATAAACCCATGTCCACGAAGAAACAGGGTATAAATAAGACGCTACCCACAAACTCCACTTTTTCTTTTACCGGGCTTTTGCCTAACACATCGTTAACCGCTAAACCCGCTAAAAATGCCCCCACTATTTTCTCGACACCGATAATTTGAGCGCCGACGGCAGCTAAAAATAAAGCCAGGAGGATGAATAAAAATTGATTCCCCTGTTCGTCTCCAGTGCGGCGGAAAAACTCCTTACCCGCCCAGTCGAAGCCGAATAAGACGATAGCCGAGTAAAGAGCCAATCCCAGTAACAGAGTAAACAAAGTGAAAGCGGTAAAATCACCCCCGTGAATACCGACGCAGATAGCTAGGACTAATAATGCTCCCGTATCGGTGAAGATAGTCGCCCCGATGGTGACGGTGACGGATTCGTCATTGACCACTCCCAGACGGGACACGATCGGATAAGCTAAAAGAGTATGAGAAGCCAGCAGAGAGCCTATCAGTAAAGAGGCGTTGGGGCTGAAATTAAACCCCACCCCCACTAGAATACCGGCGATTAAGGGCACTATAAAGGTAAGGAAGCCGAAACCGATGGAGCGATTACGAGTTTTGCGGAATTGTTTTAGATCGATTTCCAAACCCGCCACGAACATTAGATAAACCTTGCCAATATCCGACAACAGTTTCATCGTATCCGATTCTGAATTGAGCAGGTGCAGACCATTATCACCGAGAATTACACCCGCTAATAACAAACCCACCAACCCTGGAAGCCGCAAGCGTTCAAAGATTGGTGGTACGGTAAAGATAACCGTTAATAGAACTGTAAAAGCGAAAATGGGGCTGTTAATTAGCAAGCGCTTTATTTAGGGATTGGTAGGGGTGGTGGGGTTATTAGATGGGCCGGTGGGATTAGTCGAGTTAGTTGTATTAGTAGATGGGTTGGTGGGGCTAATAGGAAGATTATTCACATCGTTAGCTCCGGGCGCATCTACCGTAGGTTGCGGGCTGGGTGTAGTGGTATAGGAGGATGAGGGATAGGATTGAACGTTACCAGATGAGGGAGAAGTGGTAGTGCTACCGTCAGAGTTGCCTCTAGTTGAAGCCCCAGAAGTACCCGAAGTATCAGAACTACTACCAGTATCCCCGCCACCCGAGCTACCACCAGAAGTAGAAGAACCAGGTACGATTACATTCACGTCGGGTGCTGTCGGTGAGGCTTGGGGTATGGGTACGGGTACTTCTCTAGTTCTTTCTATTATAGTGGTTTGTCTTGGTACCGGACTTTGCGCTCTCTGAGGTACGGGCACTACTACCGGCGCTGTGTTAATTTGTTGAGCTTCATTGAGACGGTTTAACGACCATAATAAACCCGCCAAGAGAGCGGCTGTAGTGGGTAGCAGAATCCCGAAAACTAACCATCTATTGGTTTTGTTTTCTTCGTCTCTTTCTCTTAATTCTTCTCTCTGTCGGCTACGCTCTACGGCCTGCCCGTGAGTGTATCCGTTAGTGTAGGATGTGGGGGTTACGTGATTGACCGTTTCGTTTACTTCGACTCGGCGCGTGCCGGCACCGTTATTATCTTCGTGGTTGATTTCTGTATACTTATATTTATTTTCTTCTGGTGTCATAGCTTTTAAATTCCTTTACTATATGGCTCTAGGCTATAACGGTTTCTTAGTTCTTCAGTTCTGTCAAAGGATTAGTCCTGGTTTTATCTTGAGATAGAAAATGTTGGGGAGTAGGGAGTAAGGCTTATTATTGCCGACTCCCGATTCCCGATTCCTTTTACCTTAGATGATCAAGAAAGCGTTTAAAACTCCTACCGCACCCCCGAAAGCTGCCGCGATGGCCGATACCAGGGCGATGACGAATAACCACCAAGCAGCTTTGGCCGCCGCTTTACGAGTTTCTTCCATCTGTTTTTGTGCGTCGTATTTGATCTGTTCTAAACGCATCTGCGTCTGTTGTTGAAGTCTTTCCGCTCTCTGTAAGATACGGTCTCTGCTACGCTCGACAGAACGAATAATTCTCTCCGCCTGTACGGGGGATATATCCTCACGAGAACTTATAAGGGCGATTAGGGTATCTCGATCGATCTGGGAAAATCTATCTCTGAGCGCGTCAAACCCTGCTTCGGGATCGTCGAATAACTTCCGCAAATCTCTTTGAATACCATCATAGTTCAACTCGGGACGCTCCAAACCATTGAGGTAATCGCGGATTTTATTAAACACGGATTCGACCATGCTACTAACGCGATACTGAGCTTTCTGTAAGGTTTCCAGCGCCTGCTCTCTCACCACCATCACCTGATCTATAATACGATCGACATCGGCGGCGTTAATATCCTCTCTCTGCGACAGTAAAGCCACTAAAGTAGAGCGATCGAAATGTGATAGTCTCTCTTTCAGGTTCTGCATTCCTAAACGGCGATCGTTAAGCAATAATTTCAAGTCTCTTTGAATACCCTCGGGATTGAGTTCCTCTTTATCGGTGGAACGCAGGTAATCAGCGATCGCACTTTGAAAGTCTTGCACTTGAGCCTGTCCTCGTCGGGCGAGTCGTCGCGGTGCTTTTACCAACTTCCGTAGGTTAGCCTGTACCTCATCGATGACTTGATTGATCTGGGTTTCATCCAAATCCTTCCTTTGAGCTAACAACTGCACCAGAGTATCTCTATCCATCCGCGATAATCTGCCACCGATAGCTTTAATACCTAAAGATGGGTCTTGCAACAGTAGATTCAAATCTCGTTGGATATTTTCTGGATTGAGTTCTTCTTTACCGGTGCGACGCAGATAATCGGCAATCACCGAGGTAGCTTTACTGTATTGTTCTTGAACCTTACCGGTTATCTGTTGGGGTGGCTCCGTCCAAGCCGATTCTACTAAATCAAGGATTTGCTGAATTTGTTCGCTCGTTAAATCCCCCCGGGCGATCAATATTTCCTGCAGATTCTGACGCTTAAAATAACTCTGTCTGATTTGTCTGGCTGCGTTACCTGCGAAGGCGGTGCCGAGAATCGCCTGCATGGCTGGGCCGATTTTATCGGGAGTGAATCGATCGGGCTGGGTGTCTTTTAGATAAGCGTTAATCTTACCCCATTGTTCGGCGGTTCTGTTTTGAATTTCCGCCTCGCGCAATTGTGCCGCCTGTAGGATTTCGTTGCGGAGGTTGCCGATTTCCAATATCAGGTAAGATTTCTCTTCTGGAGTTAAATCCTGGCGTTGTTCTAAGAGTAACTCTAAAAACACTTGATTGACTTCCGCCAGACGGTTATTGAGATGGTCATAATCTGTCTCGGTATCTTCTAAGAGAGGACGCAGGTTTTTCTGTAGATTGCCCTGAGTTAATAAATCACTCTTCGGTGTCGTGCGTAGATAGTTTTCCACCCTCGCTAACGAATCTAACGCCTTCTGTTGTTCCTGCGCGGTGCGGGCCACCCTGATGACCTCTAAGCGAATCTCGTTGAGAATGTTAGCAGTCTCGCTGATTTTTTCCCTCGTTAACATCTTCTTGCGATCGAGAATCTCCACGAAATCCGAGCGACGGAGCGATTCTAATTCCGTTTCTACCGCCGCCGGCTCAGCTTCTCGATCGTACAATAAATCTCTGAACTCCCTCTGTAAGTTCTCCCGTTTTAACTGCCAGGGATAGGCATTGAGCAGATAGTTTTCTATGTCGGCTCTAACCGCGCTGTATTGCCCAGTCGCCCCTGTGACTTTCTCACCCACTTTACCGGCGGTATTCTGGATTTTATCAACTATTTTCTCCACATCTAGATCCGATAGATCCGTCCGTCCCAATATCAAGCCGATCAAACCGTTTAATCCTAATGCTAATCCTGGAGCCGCAGCGCTACCCCCTTGATTATCGTCTCCAGAGTCGGAGAGCAAGTTCTTGATTCTCTGGCTCAAATCATCGCCTAATAACTGCTCACGACTGCCGGTTTTAATATAGTCTACTAACTCGCTGACGGGGTTTTTCTGTGTCGAGCTTTTAACGGTTTTCTGCCATACCGCATCGAGTTGATCCGCCAGACGCTCTACTTCCTTTTTCGATAGGTCGCTACGATTGCTGATTAAATTGACGAAGTAGGATTTATCGATATTGTCTAAGCTACCGTTGCGGGCCGCCTCTTGTAGATTGCGATCGTTCAATAGGCTCTCGAAATCACCACGTATTTTATTCCAATCCAGCTCGGGGGGTTTAACGATGTCGAGATAATCCTGGAGATTTTCTTTTAAGGTCATCGGGTCGAGTCCCGAACCTAACTCGCGTTTTACCGCAGCCGCAGCCGCTTCCGCCGTCGCCACTACCTGGCGGTTGACCACTTTACCACCGATGACGCTCGATACCGTACTGATAAGGGTTTGTAATCCTGCGGTGGCAGTGTTTAATAATGTACCCACCATTGAGCCTATCGTGCTGGAACTTAACCACACCATTAGGGCGAAATAGGTGGCCCAGATGACTAAACCTACGATCGCACCAGAAGCCGGTGACGCTAATAAACTTAATTTCACCGCGAAAGCACTGGCGAGAAACAGCGCCGTCGTTACGGTGACGAGAGTGGCGATTCCCAGATAAAAACCTATCTTACTCATGCTGGTTTTCGACTCTGAATTATCTCTGCCGCTCGAACCGTTATTTAAAGACATCAGGGTTGCCAACCCTAAATTAGTTAACAGCAATTGGAAAGCGAAAGTTAATAAAACTCCCGCGATCAAAGCGGTGAAAAATTGCGGCCCACTAAAGACTAAAGCGGCATTTTCTGCTCCCTCGGGTGTCGTATAGTTCTGTGCCCTCATCATAGGTACTCGAGATATACTCGGGAGTGTTTCAGTTATAAATTTACTCAAAAACATAGTTTTATTATGGTTGGTTAAAGGCATTGCTCACAAGCTTATTTATCATACATAATCTACGAAACTCATTTAAAAATTTTCTTAAAAATGAGTATGTTTACTTTTGATTATTCCTCACACCGCTGACACCCTTAAGTTTCCTTTCTTTCAGGGTTTTAATTCATCCATCTCAGGCTTGAAGCTAAATGCTAAGGTGTGATCTTGGCATATATCTAAAGATATAGATTATCAGTCTTAAGTCTAGTTTCTTCCTATTTATTACTTAGGCATGATGTGAGTTATGAGTTTTTTTAGGTTAACTAGGAAGGGAAATAAAAGGAGCTATTTTAACCATGCGTAAGATTAACATAGGACTTACTGACGAACAGAGACAAGGCGTTAACGAGCTACTTAATAAAGTTCTATCCGATGCCTATTTATTATTAATTAAAACTAAAAAATACCATTGGGATGTAGTCGGGCCCCAGTTCATGACCTTACATAAACTATTTGAAGAACACTATCAAACCCTTACCGAAGATATTGATAGTTACGCCGAAAGAATTAGAACTTTAGGCGGCTATCCTGTAGGAACCGCCGAAGGATTCTTACGCCTGGCTTCAATCAAGGAAAACCCCGGCAATCTTCCCACCGCTACGGAAATGGTCGCAGCCCTCTGTGAAGACCACGAGCAGATCATCCGTAATCTACGCGAGTTCATCGATCGCTGTGATGAAGAATATCACGATCAGGGAACGGCGGATTTCTTAACCGGTAAGATGGAACAACACGAACAGATCGCCTGGATGTTACGCTCTTTTATCGAGGGCCAAGCTTTACAACCCGACGGGGCACAACCTAGCGGTAACTCTAATAAACTACCCGTAGGGGTTTAGTAAAAGGCGGCGATGGCAACTAAGAATTACGGGTTAGGTGATTAATTCTCAACTCTTAACTCCTAACCCCTAGATTCAATTCTTACAAATTGTGTAAGTATTCTAATAAATCCGCCATCGTTTGTTCATCGGGCTGGAATTTCGGCATCGGCGGCGTTTTCCCGCCGATCACCTGATCGATCAAATCGATCGCCGATTTTCTTTTGGAAACGTTATGTAAACTAGGGCCGACGATACCATCAGCCTCTTTACCGTGACAAGCCGCGCAGTTGATCTGAAATATTTGATAGCCTCTACTCGCGTCTCCCCTGTGGGCCAGCACTTCCTTAATATAGGGGTCGGAGGTTCGCCAGAAATGATAGCCAGCCCAGAGAGTGAGCAGGCACAACATCAGCCCGATAATTGCTAATAAGGTATTTTGAACCCTAGATTTTGGTTTGACTAACTGACTATCCACAAGTATCCAAGAAGATGAGTAGATTCTTTACATTCTGCAACAATTTGCCCATAAAAAGCTAACTTGGTTACATCTTCTTAACAATCTCCTGGCTTTAGTTTATCAACTTCCGTCACCATTGATAATCGTCCCGATTTTTTCATTTGGTTAACTTATGCTCAAGCGAATAAGATTTTAAATATTTAATCATGCCTCAAAAACGACAAAAAAGTTGCACGAGAAAAATTTACCCCCTTGACAAGCCTAAAAATTGCCACGAATTTACGACGTTTGATCCCCCTTTTTTGTGATATACTGCATAGTCTCAGGCTTGCTTTGTGAAAAATCGTTAAATTGAACTTGTGTACTCAAAAATTTTCAAGCTCGATATGAATAAAAAACCTCGAGGTTTTGTAAGAGAAAATAAGAATTAAAAACATTAGTATTAATCAGACGATGAAAAATCTAAAAAGAGCGATCGTAACTACCACCCTAGGACTTATCTGCCTGAATGTGGATATAGCGTTAGCCGCCACGAGAATTAAATTCGCTGCGGGTAGTTATTGCGGCTCCTATTCGGGCAATTTTACGAGGGGGAGAGATTTCGTCCTCAATCTCAGACGGGGGCAAACCCTGACCACCCGGAATATAGGCGGCGGAACTCAGTACAATCTGGACGTGAGCGGGCCAACGGGGAGTATTCCCGGAAGACAAACAGGAGAAGATCAAATCAGTTATCAGATACCCGCTACGGGAGATTATTATATTGCCGTAGTCGCCAGTAGCAATTTCAGCAATATAGAATTCTGTGCCTACTGAATGGGTAAAAGACGGTCGAGGGTGGCTGACAGACCCTGGATAACGAAAGGCTCGAAGCCTTCCACGTCTATCTTGATGAAGGTGGCTCCTGGGAGTTCGGAAGGAAGCACGTCATCGGCTCTATATACGGAAACCTGAGTTTCTTGAGTGATCAAGGCTATATCC
>CAZUVR010000070.1:0-19940 GCA_964623815.1 uncultured bacterium
AGACAATACCAATTCAGAGTTACTTCAAGAATTGCTAGAGCAACGCAAAGAAACTTTACAAGAAAACACTGGTAAACTATATTTTATTCTGAACAAAATTGATAGAAAAAGTAGAAAAGATCGTTCTATTGATAGTGTTATTCAAGATTTACAAAAATCATTAAAAGGCTTTGGGATAAATAATCCGATTATATACCCTGCAAGTGCAGGACAAGGATTATTGGCTAAACTTATACAAAAGAAAGTTGCCGAAAAAAATCATCAAGAAGATTTTAAAGACTTTTATTTTTCTCGATATATTGAAGTATCAGAAGACGGAAAAATGTTAGCTCCAAACATGTTTGATATTGTTCCTCAAGCTCTAATTGATAGCAATATTCCTATGATTGAGGAATCAGTAATTCAAACGGTGGTGCAAAATTCTGGTTGGAATCTCCTTAGTGATGTCCTTAGTAAATTAGATAAATCAGCTAAAGCAATTGAAAACTTTTTAACCGCTAAAATTAGGGGTTGGGATATAGCATTAGAAGAACTTAAAAATAAACTTTCTGATTTTCAAAAACATTCCCATCTTTCTGAAAAAAAAGTAAGCGAAGTCAAAACATCTGTAGACCAGCAAAAAGAAATACTTATTAAGGGTTTTGGTGAAGGAATTAGGGAATTTGCTACAATCGCCAAAGCTAATATAAAAGAAGAGATTGAGAAGCTAGTTGAAGCTCGAAAGGAACAGCTTGGTGAAAGACAAAAGTCTTTACCATCAGGGGGGTTAGGCGGCAGAGAAATCAATATTGGGCAAATTTTTTGGGGTATTATATCGCCTATTGCGGAAACAATAGGGAATGCGGTCTTGGAATTTATACCAAACTCTGGTGTTAGAAATCTAATTTTTAAATTTAGCCGCTCTTTGCTAGATATGTTACATGCAACCGATTTAGATTTAAAAGGAGATGAAACTCAAAACAAAAATTTTGCTCTTGAGCAAAATTTTTATCAAATTAAATATAACAGCTCGTATAAAGCAAAAAAATTACTTGATACTATTAATAGTTTTTGTACCCCGCATATTCAATCCTGGTGGTTGAAGACTCAACATGAGTTAATTAATCACGGAGCTACTGTTAGAAATGTATTAACACAAAAAATAAAAACAGATATTCAAGCTATATCTGATGACCTTTCTCAGTTGATACAAGAAACTCTACAAGTTGAACTAAATAATAATCCGATTCAATTTCCCGATTTTGAGTTTTCAGGGATTGATAATTTAATAAAAACTAGGCAAAAAGTTATTAATCGAACAAGGAAGGAAAAAAGAGGTTTTAGTTTTATGGAGCATTATGTAGATGTTCCTTATCAAGTTGGAACACAAAATGAATATATAATTGATTTACATGAAGTGGAAAATAGCATTAATAAAAAGATAGACAATCAGGTTTCGGGAAGCAACCAATTACTTAAAGATATAATCGAAAAACAAATAGAAAAAGATTTTCAGAGTGCGAAGCAACAAATTAATGACTACATTAACCGTTTTCAAGATACATTCGACAGTTTAATTAAAGAAAGGGAAAGGCAAGAAGCGGCTAAAGAGAGAATTTGCGCTGTTCTTGAAACTCAAAAAAATAAACTTGAACCATACTTGAATGAGTTAATTTCTGTGAAAACCAGTTTGGATAGTTGGAAACCATCTAAAAAATAAGAGAAAAAGCAGAAATGGCATTCAAATAGCAAGTGAGACAAAAACCACACCAAGGCTGAAACTGGGGTTATACGCCATCGAGTAGCATTCGGCATTGTGATAGCAATCGTGCAGAAACTTACGCTAAGCCTGAAAACCTTGCCCGATAAGTGGGTTTGTCAAGAGTTTTGTGTCAAGGATAATTTCAGAGAGGAAATCTGTCTTCAAATTCAATTGCGAAGCGATTAAGTGCGGCCTTCCAATCACGGATAGGCATCGTCCATTTTTTGGAGATATTCTGGAGAGCCAGATAAACAACCTTCATGGCTGATTCATCAGTCGGGAAGCAACGATGGTTACGAAGGACTTTCCGTAAAGTCATGTTCATCGACTCGATGGCGTTGGTGGTATAAATTGCTTTACGAATATCATGGGGAAAAGCGAAGAAGGGAATAATTCTTTGCCAGTGGTTAAGCCAGGATTTACTGATGGTGGGATATTGCCTGTCCCAAAGTTCCCCGAACTCCACAAGAGCTTGCTCGGCGGCGGCTTCTGTTGGGGCGGCGTACACCTTTTTCAAGTCAGCAGCTAGAGCCTTTCTATCCTTGTAAGAAACGTAGCTCAAGGAGTTACGTATCAGATGGACGATGCAGAGTTGAACTCTGGTCTTGGGGAAGACGGACGTTGTGTGGAGAGAGGACGAAAAACGGCGCACAGCGTATAATAATAAATATACGACCTTAGTTTAAAGATAACGCAAAAGACGTAACTCTCATCTGGTAAGGGTTTTAGCTTGATCGTACTCAGAATTAAAGTAAAGATTAATCGGTTCAAAACGGGTCGGAGATAGACAGACTTTCATCAACTCCATTAACGACCGGTCTAGATAATTTTAGTCGTTAAGTTGGGACTCAAGATTATACGTTGAGATTTCTGAGGGATAAATAATAAATTTCTCTTCTATTATACGTTGAGTAGCTGTTTTCTTAGCGTACAACTGCTCTTATACGCTTAGTTCATCCCCTAAACTGCTTATATAATAATTATTATACGCTGTGCGCCGTTTTTCGTCCTCTCTCCACACAACGTCCGAGCTCAACCCCTTACTTTTACGATTTCTCCACCTTCTCCATCTACTGCTTGACCCTTAAACGAACAGTATTGAGTTCTACCCCAAACTGCGCGGAGTGGCTCAAGTATCCCCTCTTTACGCCTAGAACGCAAACTGATGTCTTGCGCGAGTTTATTCGCTGCCTCAAAAAGAAAACCGAATAATTTTCTACGGATTACTACAATTTTATACAACTTTTTTAACTCAGAGGTGATGCAACGAGAAGAACATTAAACAGGTATCCGATACTAATAATCCCGAATGTCACCAAGCTAATGAATACAGCCAGTAGCTGAGGTCGAAGAACTTTTCGTAGGATGATCATCTCAGGTAGCGACAGAGCAGTCACAGCCATTGTGAACGCTAATACAGTACCTAGCGGCATTCCTTTGTTAACCAACGCTTCCGTAATCGGCATCACACCCGCAATGTTTGCATAGAGCGGCACACCCAAAATTACTGCGATAGGAACGGCGAAAGGATTGCTAGCCCCTGCCAACTGTGTTACTAAAGTCGCCGGAATATAACCGTGGATAACTGCACCGATAGCGATACCAATAACTACATAAAGCCAAACTGAGCGTAGAATTTCACTCGACTGAAACCAGCCTTGCTGAAACCGATCTTTCCAAGTGAGATGATTAAATGGTAAATCATGCCCTTGAACATTTCCCTGATGGGCTTTTTGAAGTTGCCAGACAAACGGTTCAACCCATTTTTCAAGCTTCAGCCACCCGATCGCATAACCAGCTAAGATGGCTAATCCAACCCCAAAACCAACGTACAGGAATGTTACCTTCAACCCGAAGAGTCCCCACAATAGTATGACGGCGACTTCATTGACCATCGGGGCAGAAATCAAATAAGAGAATGTCACACCCAGGGGAATGCCTGCTTCTAAAAAGCCGATAAATAGCGGTACGGCAGAACAAGAACAAAAGGGCGTGATAATTCCTACCATCGCAGCTAAGATATTGCCTCCTAAAGTACGCTTGCCCGCTAACCACTCTCGTACATTTTCAGGCTGCAAAAAGCTCTGAAACGTCCCCACGATAAAACTAATGACAATTAGCAGGGTCAAAACTTTGGGAACATCGTAGAAGAAAAAATGTAAACTGGCTCCGATATGAGACTCGACTGATAGCCCTAATAAACGGGTGACTATCTGAGTTGATAACCAATCGAACGGATAAAAAAGATCGAACATAGTTTCCTCTCTGTTCTACATCCGCAACAGCTGTTGAATTTCCTCGCTAGTTATTACCTTTCCCTTAGCCACGACTCTGCCATTCACCATGAGGGCCGGTGTAGACATCACTCCCCGCTTGGCAATTTCAATCGGATCGGTGACGTGCAGAACTTCTGCTTCTAGGTTCAGAGTAGCGATCGCTTGTTTGGCGTTGGTTTCGAGTTGCTGGCATTTTTTACAACCCGTACCCAAGACCTCAACTTTGATAAGATTCATAACAACATTCCTCTCAATAAATTTTCGAGCCTAGATTGCAACCAGATTAATTGTCTGAGGGGCTAGCTTTTAGCTGAGCGAGGACAACACATTCCCGCTCGGTCTTTTGTAGATTGGCGCAACATTCATTGATCAAGGGGGTTAACTCATCGTGGAGAGCTTGTAAACATCTTATGGTGTCTTCAATCTCACTGAGTTTTTTGCTGAGATGTTCGTAGACGGCTTGGCAGGTGAGCGATCGCCCATCTTTTAGCGCCAGAATGTTCCTGATTTCCTTTAGACTAAGCCCCAAAGATTTAGCCCGTGTAATAAAAGCAATTCGCTCCACATCTTGCTGACTAAATAGGCGATAACCTGCCTCTGTGCGTTGCGGAGGTGGAATTAACCCAATTCGCTCGTAAAAGTAAAGGGTTTGTGGATTAAGAGCCAATTGCCGCGAGACTTCTCCCACTTGAAACATCAGATATAGCTCCCTTGTAACCTGATACACTTATGCTATACCTTATACCCGTGTATAAGGTCAAGGGGTAAAACTCTGTCGCTGAACGAGAAGTGCGGACGTTTTCATTCAATTGCTGCTCCTGTTGCAAAACTTCACAATCGGCTCTCTAATTCAATAAGGGGGTAAATGAGCAATCGTACAGAAAGTTACGCGCTTGGCTGTAACCTTTATAGGGTAAGGATTATACAAATCGATTTTTGGGCATTTCTTAATGTACCAATTTACCTATACTTTTTTTGGTACTGCTTTTGTCTACGGCACAGCATGGGTTTGAGATAACAAAAATTCCGAGACTTTAATTGGTACAGTTTCATCTGTGGCGATCTTAGTAGGACATTGTGTATCAAACGGACGGAAATTAACGCTGTGCGTATAATTATATTTATATGGCTACTTGAGGCGAGGCAAGTGTGCGTATAACAGTAGTTGTACGTTAAGAAAAGAGCAACTCAACGTATAATAGGGTAAAAATTTATTATTTATCCTTCAGAAATCTCAACGTATAATCAAGAGTCCCTACTTAACGACAAAAATTATCTGGTTCTGTTGTTAATGGAGTTGATGAAAGTCGGTCTCTCTTCGACTTATTTTGAACCGATTAATCTTTACAGCATTGCTGAGTTTGCTGTGGCTAAAACCCTTGCCCAATAAGAGCTACGTCCTTTGCGTTTCTCTTTAAATAGCGTCGTATAATTACAATTATACGCTCAGCGTTAATTTCTGTCCGTTTGATACACAACGTCCGATGTGGATGGAGTGCAATCGAATACGCCGATTCAGTTGGCTACTCTTAATACAGGTTTAGCTCTCACTTACGCGGATATACTCATAATTAATTAGCGTTAAGGCGTGGGGTAATTGTCCCCACGCCGAGTATATTTTTAAATAGGTTTCTTACCTAGATGAAAGTCACCTGAGAAGGATTAACATTGATTCTCAACACTAATTCTGCTTCGAGAACCTTGGGGGTTTTTAATTCAAAAAAGCTACCTTTATTTTGAATTTCTACGAAATTACTTGCACTTCTAACCCCGAAAGCTCTCAGGTCTAAACGATCAATCCCCACTTCATAATCGGCTATCGTTAAGGTGTACCCCACTTGATTTCTATTAAGAGCGACGAAAGTATCTCTAACTCGATCTCGGGTTATGCTCGTAGCGAAAGCATCGTTACTCAAACTGTTGAGGAAGGAGTTGCTACGGCTATTAACGCCGCCACCTACTAGAGTATCATCCCCCCAAGCGACTAAAGTATCCGACCCAGTTCCGCCGACTAAAACATCGCTACTACTTTCTGCGGTTGCGTTGAGGCTATAGATACCGCTACTATTTACGGTAATGCTATCCCCATCTCCTGAGAGCAGGTCATTAGCAGCACCTCCAAATAAACTATCGGTGTCTTTTCCTCCAAAGAGACGATCGCCACCGTCGCCACCTTCCAGAATATCGTTGCCATCGCCACCCTGAAGGCTATCATTGCCCAGTCCGCCTAAGAGCCGATCGTCGCCTGCCATACCTCTGAGGGTATCATTACCGGCACCACCGTCGAGACTATCGTTACCAGCACCGCCGTCGAGAATATCATTACCTGCTAGACCTCTAAGAGTATCATCTCCGTCTAATCCTCTCATAATGTTATTGGCAGAAGTTCCATTAAGAAGATTAGAGTTATTATTACCTGTAATCGTTGTCATGTGTATTATCCTCGATGAGTAATTGTTTGAAAGAGTGAGTTGAAACAAATGACAATTTGAAAAACTGAATTTCGATTGGTTTGTCCCGAATAAGTTTTGCTAGGGGGCAAAATAAGTTTTGCTTAACAAATTTTAACTTACTTTGAAAAATCTACAGGTGCTGATAAACATAATTAATCAAATTCAGGCAAAAAATTTTATTAAGCTATGTATAGATAAGCACCTACCAGTGTCCAGCACATCTGTTGTTTCTTAACAAACCGTTTACTAAGTTTACTAATGACTTGTTCATTGAGAGACATTTGAAAAATGGTCGCTTCTCAACTTAACTTAATAAGAGCATGGGTTGCCAATTGTTCACTATCTCAAAACCAAAAAGAGAGTTGAACAAGCCAAAAAAAACCTTTTTTATGATCAGTAGAGCGAGTGGATATTATAGGGGAATATCTTTCCTATTCGCTCTATGTCTTAACTAGAGACGGGAACATTGATCCTCTTTGTTACCCTGAACGATGTTTCCTCCACCTCTTGGAGCAGGAGCATTCTCTTTACACTGTAAATTTCCTTTGATTCTATTACTGGCAATAGAAATTCCTTTAGTATTTTGAAATGCTTGTAAATTTCCTCCTATTTGATTACGTTCGGCCGCTAAAGCACTGGTATTAGATTCTAACTGCAAATCTCCATTAATTATAGAATTAGCAACTCTTGCACTTTTCCCTTGTTTAATCTGAATACTGCCATTAACAGTAGAGTTAGAATTAACGTTAACAGATTTAGCATTTTCAGCTTGAATATTGCCTATTACTCTAATTCTAGAAGCGTTTAATACGGCATTAGATTCGACATTAACAGTTCCTTGAACTTTAGTACCGTTCAAATTACAAACTTTCCCGGTCGGCACTCTAACATTATCAACAGTAATGGCTCCTAAAGTACCAGTACAAGTTGTTTCTTCAGCTAAAACAGCATTGGGAACCGTTAATAAACTACTTAAACTTAAAGCGAATGTTGTTAAGGTTCTTAGTTTTTGCATACTTATTTCCAGAAAGGGATGACATAAAATTATCATTGTTATTTTTATATGTCAGTCCCGATGAAAATAGAATTATGCTGGTCATGAAGTAGATACAAATAGAAATAAATGGAGATAAATGGAAAAGAGCAACCATGTAAAACCTTAGATTAACTTTAAGATAACGTTACCAACCGCGCCTTTATGGATCTCACCAAAGTGAGATCGCCCTCACCGCTTTCTCCTTCTGCTCCTCCGATACTTCGAGGTAGCGTTGGAGGGTGCCGAGGTCACGATGACCGGAGATTTCTTGAATGTGTTTTAGTGGCACTCCGGCGTTAGACATCTGTGTGAGGGCGGTTCTTCTAAAGGAATGGGTACTAACACCCCTCACCCCTATCCGCTCACAAGCTTCCGTCAGGATTTGATGGGCGCTGAAGCGGGATAAATACCCAACCCCACCGCGTCCGGGGAATAACGCGCCGTTAGACTTGGGGTTTCTCGGTTCGTAAGCCTCTATGAATGGTAGTAAATTCGGATGAATGACCATCTGCCGGGTCGAGAGCCTTCCTTTCGTGGTGTTCTTTCTTAAAGTAATGGTATTGTATTGAATATCGTCGATTCTAAGCGCCAGGGCTTCCGAGATGCGACAACCGGTAAATAAACAGATGGCGAATAAACAACGATCGCGCGCCGAAGTAAATCCTTCCTCAAATAATCGCTGTAATTGTGCTGTGCTTAGGACTCCTGCCTGTCCGTGTCCTTTTATTTTCATCGGGCTTGAAAGTGCTTATTCCACAATTCTACACGTAACACGGATATTGTTTACTAATCCCCTCAATCCCTTATCGGGCGTGGCAGACGATCGCTCAAGAATAAGCGATTAACTTTTTCTTATCGTTCCAGAATCCCGTACTGCCCGATTTTTCGTTACCACCATAAGTTTTCTTTATTGTGAACGTTTATACTGAACCGGTAATATCTGATATTACTGATAACCAACCCGATAAAGTATTAAACTAATATCTGATATTACTGATAACCAACCCGATACCATGCCAGCGACATCCGGAAGTATTACCCGTTGCGACATCCGCGTTCCGAATCAGCTTTACGATCGCATCGAAGCCCTGGCGATCGAGCGCGGGGCAAAAATCCACCACAGGAGCGGCAAACCCGAGGTAACAAACACGCTCCTCGAACTGATAAAGGTTGGTTTGAGGCACTCGGGAGAAATACCCGATATTCCGGATGAAATACCCGATAGATATTTGGAAGAGGTGGTGTGCCGAGTCCGGGATAAATTATCGGAAAATTTGTCGGATATATCAGATATGGCGAACATTCCTGATTCCGCCCTGGACAAGATAGCCGATAAGGTTTACGAACGATTATCGGAAAAGTTATCGGGTAAAATATCGGAAGATGACCTAGAGGAAATAACCGCTCGCGTTGAGGACAGGTTATCTGGTAACTCATCCGGTCTATCGGATGAAAACTTGGAGCAAGTAGTGGCTCAAGTTCACAAAAACTTGTCGGATGCTTTATCGGAACGTCTATCAGATATTGAGCGGCAGTTAAACCGAGATATAAATAAAAACCCTATTATCGCTCACCTTACCGAGCCGGCGCTTAATTCCGATTCAGAAGATCAAGGTATCAGCGCGAAAACTTTAGCCCCTATATTCGACGACGAGGTAGAGCCTCACCTGTACGACAAGCCCGTCAATCCAGATTTACCCCCCTTCCCCGCAGATGGGTTGAGGAATTGCGCGTTAGCGACCCGCTACGGCATGAACGAGGCTACCTCCCGAAAGTGGCACAAAATGGGAAAGCACCTGATCCTGATCGCCAGAGCGGGGGAAACCATCAGATGGGATGGGAGCGAGAAGAAATGGTTTTTGATGGCCGTCGATTGACAGACTCAAATCACTATAATTATTCATATCCGAACATTCAGATATTCCAGATAAGAGACGGGAAGTTGAAAAATCAAAGTGAGATTCGGGGCTTGAACAAAGACCCGAACAATACAGCTACTCAAAAAATAGATAAGTCACCATTACGGGAAACTCCACCCTTAGCCGCCGAAGAAACCAATCAAGAAAATAAAGAGAAACAACAAGAACTAGAGGAAAAAAGAAATAACTATGGAAAATTAAGTTTAGCATTTATAGCGTTGCTCATCGGCTCTCTATTAAGTCCACTGTCATCGTTTAGTCTCGTATTTAGCTTAATGTTGTTCTCATCCACGAAGAAGATAGAAGAATCAAATCGTCTCATGGGACAGCTCATAGGGGCGGAAGCCTCTAAACGTGTCCGAGAGAGACTAAAGGAGTTCTTGGGGGACGATATAGTAAAACTCTACTCCGCAGAAGAAGAACCGAGATTAAAATTCGGTAAGAAAAGTCTCGATTATCTTTTAACCCTACAATCCGGGATTAGTTTCGCCATATCCGTATCTTACGTCGTCCCCCCCGCCGACGAAAAATTACGCAGCAGGGTCTACCTAGATCCAGAGAAAAAATTATTGAGCTACCGTAAGGGTAGGGCGAGCAAGAGATATTTTCAGTACGACCCACTCCAGACTATTACAGAGGTGACGAGTCAGCTCTATCAATATAATCTACTTTCCCCCGGTCATTCTCCCATCATGATCGCGGTTATGGCAGACCCGATCGTTGTTACGACCCAACGTACTCCCGCCTTTAGAAAAGAACTTTATGGACGGACATACTTGTGCGTCAATGATATTTACGTGGTAGAGGAAAGCAGACTTATAAATTTAATTCGCTCTATTATTATTTCTCGAAAAAGGCTACAAAACGATGAGAAGGCTTAGAATAATTAATAGAGTTTAAACTTAGGAGAAAAAATTAAGCTTTCAGAACCACATACAGATAAGTGATTCAGAGGAGCGAGCTTAAACTATCTACCCACCCAAAGCGGTTTCTTTTTCTTTAAAACTATAACTATTCTAGCGAATGTTGTACTTTATTACCCACCCCAAACCAAAAATGTCCCTCACGGTACGCCGACGAGGGATGAAGCCCGTATGGGGTTCAGTAGTAGGTAAGTATTAAAGATTGAATTAATTTTAATTTGGGTAAGTAGCTCGTAGCTCGTTCCGATCCACAACCACTAAGGAGATCGGAAATGAAAAATCGCAAGGCAAGCAAAGGCAACAGTATGGATCGGTATCGATGCCAGATCCAAATCTCTCAAATCTCTCAAAAATTACGCACCCATAACTTCCAAGAGCAAAGGTTCGACAAGGGAGGCGCTCATGATCATTAGTGATTGGAAACGATTCACCCGCCGAGATCGATGCCCCGTATGCAACGGTATTCGATACGATTGCCGCCAGAATCTCTCAAGCAAATTAATCCACTGCCGCGCCGATGCCAAACCGAGCGATTATATTTATCGCGGGCAGGATACTTACGGATTCGGAATGTGGGCCTACAAGCCCGACGCGGAAAAATGGTCTTCGGAAAAGTATAAGGAGTGGCAGGAATCGGAAAAGGCGAGGAAGGAAGCTGAGAAGGAGCGACACCAACGATCACTATCGGATCGGCAGCGCGATCGGGAAGTTAGAAAAATATTCAACCAGCTTTACTTGAGCGATGCGGATCGAGCCATATTAGAGAAGCGGAAATATTTATCTAAAGAATTCATCCTCAATTGCGTCTCCGTCCAGCAGTGGCAAGCTTTGCGGGAGTCTGTTAACCCCGGACTACCCGGCGTTAATGCCTACGGAAACAAGCTCAATAACCCGATCGATGGCATCCTCATCCCGATCGTCAACCATCTCGGCTACTGGGTAGGGATGAGGCTTTACAATCCTCAGCATGAGGAAAATGGGGTCGGGAAGTATACTTATCTATCATCAGCGAAGCGCGGAGTCAGCCCCCACAATCAACGGGGCGAACATTACTTGGCGGTTCACATCCCCGATGGTGCTGCCCCCGTTATCGGTTTCTGTGAGGGGTTGGAATTCAAACCCGCAATCGCCGCAGCCCGTCTCGGTATCACCATCATCGGTGCTTCAGGCGGCAACTTTGCCAGCAGCCCGGAAACCCTGAAGGAAGCGATCGCCCACATAGAAGGGAAATTAGGTCAATGTGAACTGATCCTTTTCCCCGATGGCGGAAGTCGGGTGAATGTAAACGTTTACAGTCAGTATGAAAAGCTTCACAATTTAATCGGGCTACACTCGATCGCAGATTGGGGGCAATGGGGGGATAAAGCTGGAGGCGACATCGATGAGATAGATAATCTAGCCGAGATAGATTACTCATCCCCCGACGAGTTCTTTAAAACAGACCAGAATAAGCCCGAAGGGGAAACTACATCAGTGATCGATGGGGCTTACTCGGATTACATAAATGAGCTTGAGGAGGAGGAAAAGAGCCAGGAAGCTTATTATCGATACCTACGGGAGCAGGAGGAGAAGAATAAAGCCGAGCAATTAACCAATACTATCAAGCGGTTTTTCAGTAAAAATAAAAAAACCCTGCCCAAGCCCAAGAAGGAAAAGAACAGGTTCTACTATTACCAGAAAGGAATCGGTCTACCAAGTCTCGAAACTTGGCACCAGATGGGAAGACCGACGATTATCTATAATCGTGGGGAGAGGGAAGAAGTATGGCTAGAAGCTCTCAGGAATGGATACCGATTCACTCTCGATAATTCTTTCATGGGTAGCGGTAAAAGCCACGCTATACCAAATTTAAAGAGCAAATTATGGCAACTATTTGAGCCGATAGAGAAACTTTGGTACATCTCAAAAGAACATAGAAACCCGTCAATTCAAGCTATCAAAGATGATTTTTATGACCTGATGCCACGCAATGAACATGGATTCAAGCGCGACAGCAATGGCAAGCTAATAAAGGCTGATAAAGATGATAACGATATAGAAATAGATGGAAACTGTATCAGGGCGGGATTATTCCATAAACTTCAAGATTTAGGTTATTCACCCAATTCAAAAGAAGAACAAGAAAATCCGATATGTAGCTCTTGTCCCATAGGAAGCGGGGCCTGTCAGTCGCTCGATGGAAAATACCGATTTGAGCGCAAAAAAGCTTTCAAGAGTAAGAGCCTCAGATCCGATATTCAATCGCTCGCCCGGGAAGATTATTGCTATGCCCTAGATATTCTGGCGATCGAGGAGGCGGCCCAGCAACTAAACCCCATTAAAAAAGTAGAGACAACCTACAAGGATCTGCTAGTGGAAGTCGATCGGCTGCGCCCGATCCTCAACCCGATCGCCTACGCCTATCTAGATCAAGTAATACAATCGATTAAGCCACTCTTCGAGAATAAGAAACAGGATAGGTACGGGGTGACTACGGGAGAAATCTTGAAGCAAATGCCGGATTTTCCTTACATGGAGGAATTAATCGAGGCGTTGGAGAGATCGAGCATCGATTTGTATGAAATTTTTAAAGCCCCCGATAAAGTTGACGGAGCGTTGAAAGTAGACCCGCAATTCTTCGCCCAACTCCTACAATTACTTGTTTTCCAACCAGAGAATTTAAAATCACTAGCTTGGCTGAATAAGTTTCAAGAATTCCCATTCGGGGAAATCGCCGATTTCTTAGGAGAAATAAAGAAAGGAAACATTATAGAATCTTTATCTCGTAAGGAAAAGAGGCAATTTAAAAATGTATTGGATTACGCCAACGCTCAATTAAGGAAAGAAGCTTATATTGATACTTTCAAAGAGCTGAATTCGTTACCGCCGAATGGATTAATCTGGTTATTAAAAGCTATCAATGGGAATGGAGGAATCAGCTTAAGAATAAACTGGAAAATATTAAATATCACGATTGAAAATAGATGGTATTCTTGGATTTTTAAATCCACCAGGGGCAATATATTCCTTGATGCCACTCTCGATCGACCCGGATTAGCTTACCTAGCGGGAATTGATGAGGGGGACATCTTAGAAGTAAGGGAGAGGATAGAAAAACCCCTAAAAAACTTAACCATTCACAGTATTCATACGCCAGGGCTGAAAACGTCAACTTGGGATGAGAAAGCCGTAGGTCGGGTGAAAGCGGTACTCGGGTCGATTGGGAAGGATGTACCCGTTATCTGCCTAAAAAAATACAGGGAGGAACTAGAGGCGACCGGACATTGGTTCGTCGATAACCGGGGGAGTAACGCCTATCAAGGCTCCGATGCCCTCGCCTTCGTCGGCATTCCCTGCCCGAATAAAGGACAGGTACAAGATGAGTATATGGCTGTTACCGGCAGTCTAGACGGCTTCGATACTTATTATCAATCGCTGATCGAGAGCGAAATACTACAGGGTATTGGTGGCCGCCAGCGATGTAGCAGGTATCCCGAGAAAAACTTCGACGTATTTTTGCTTGCCGACCTAACCCCGACGAGGGACGGTTCGGAGATCGACTTATCTTTCCTAACCCGACGCGGCGCAACCCTAATCAACGAGCAGGCGATCGATTACGACCCGACAGCGGGAACTAAGCATCAGGTCTTCAAACATAATTTACTGATGGCCGCCAAAGATTTATTAACCCGAGGGGAAAAGGTGACGCAGAAGGGACTGGCTACCCTAACGGGGAGAAAACAACCTTGGATTAGTTCGGTTCTCAAAGAAGCCGGTTTGAGCCTCTCCGAGTTGATTAAGTTGGCCCGAAAAAATATTGTTTTCTCTATTAATAGCTCTAATAGGAAAAACAATACTTTTTGGGCCGACCCTCAATACCGCCAGTGGATGAAATTAGAGCCTCTGGAATTGATAGAGGAAGCCGTATCTTATATCTGTGATAGTGGGGGATGGGCGGCTTATAGAGATCACATCTTAAATAGTGGCATTTATCCGCCCTCAATCCGACAGAAGATAATCGGGTGGCTGATTTCATTCCTGCTCTCGAACAATCCTGATGTTTGGTCCGATGATGGCGTGATTACCTAACTCTGCCTCTAAAAACAACCGAATATTTTTTCTGCTTACTACAAATAATTTATTTTTGCTGACTCGGCTTTAAAAGGTCAGTGGTTGAAGCCGTGGCTCCTCGGCTTTAGTTGTACTAGCAACTCCTTGATATAATACTCTTGTATCTTAATGATTTTTTATGGCCAAGAAATTTAAAGGTTTCTGCCAAAAAGAAGCCGCCCGCAGGGAATCAGGAGTCTATGCGGTGATATTCGATAACCCACCGGGTAGCCCCAGAGAAAATATGGTTGTCCTAACCGAACGCCGGGGCGATGATTTGTTGGAATATATCAACCAATTGATTGATGAGTTGCCCGCCGGGACTAAATACCGTGGGATATTCAAGCCATCCCGAGCGGAATTACGAGAGATGATGACCGAATGCGCGGAGATCCGAAGTATAAGTAACAACCGTTAGTTTCGAGATAATAATTTTTTCTATCGGTCGGATTTAATCTTTAGCCGGATAATATCTGGGTCGTTTCCCCTCGCCAGCTTGCCAGCCCGTAATTTTCAACAGGTAGTCATTCCCTGTCATTGACTGTTCTTTGGCGGCCTTCTCCGCCTGATAGATGGTTAACCCGATCCGATCGCACAGCTCACTTTTCGTAAGTCCGTCAGCCGCTTCTTTCTCGGTGTATTGAATTTCCATCTTCTCGGTCGGGAATACGATCGCCTCGGTTATCATCTTCGGTGCTAGGGATTTAGCCCCAGCTTCTACCAGTGAGGCTTTAATCGCCGCTACCTCTTTCTTCAACATCTCAACATCCGACTGTAACACCTGAGTTGATATGGAGGATGGGGGGCGATCGTTCAAATAGTGATCGAGGATAGCGGTGACGGCGGTAGAAAGTTGGCTGATATTTTTGTCTTTCATCCACGCTTCCAGCTTTACTGATAGGTCTGGTTCCAGATAGGCTTGAATTTTAGTTCGCTGCTCTAACCACTCTTTAGTCGGCATGATTTTAATTATAATTAACTGTAAATGTCAGTAAATAGAATGCTTATAACTATTATAACAAGAGGCTCCTGGGAAATCGTCTCTTTTCTTTCGCCCCCATCAAAAACGGCAGAATGAGGTCAGTAAAATTTACAGTTATTTACGGTTATTTTTTTATGGCACACTGGGTAAATTACTGTTATTAACTTACTGTTACTTATTGACAGTCAATTAATTGCATTTACTATTAACAGTAATTAACTTAAATTAACCGAAACCAGAACCCGTTAAATTTATGCTGGAACATAAGCGAACTCATCTTATAATAATCAGACTCAGCAATAAAAACAGAGGAGTTCAACCTGAAAAATAAGCGAACTCTACTGCGTTTAATCCAAGCGCTACATTATACTAGAGATGGCGGCGGAGTACAGAGACAGCCAGCGTCGGCGAAATATATACATTTTTGGCTTCGTTTCCGAATCCCCCTCGCCAACGCTGGCTGGGCGCTGCCCAGACCCAAAGCAAGCTGAACTACAAGACCATACATAAACGAGTTCTTCCATGAAAGAGACGACCTCCTCCAAAAAATCCAAGGCCAAACCCCAGCCAGATAAATGTACGAGTACGATTTTAATTCGTCTGAACCCCAAGGATAAATTACTCCTCGAACAAAAAGCTAGTGAAGCCGGGGTTTCAATGTCCGAGTTCTTGCGATCGTCTTCACTGTATCCAGTTCGCCGCCGCAACCGCCAGAAAATCAAAGCCGATATTAATAAGTTAGCGATCGAGGTGAGACGCATCGGCGTGAATTTGAATCAGTTGGCGAAGTGGGCTAATACCTATAAAAGTTCCGCCGATAATTTAATTGTTTTGTCCCGCCTCATGGAAATCGAATCGGCGATCAAGAAATTACAGGGTCAAGTTCTTTCTATTGATGACGACGGGGGTGCCGATGCTGATTAAATTTCTTCCTACTAATAAAGGTAATATTAAGCGACTGATCGATTACCTCACTAAAGAGTACGATCTAAAAGGAGCAGTGCGCGACCCCCTGCCCGAGATTCTCGCTGGCGATCCGCAGCAATTAATCCTGATCACCCAAACCCTTCGGTTTAAACAGAAATACCAAACTGGAGTGATTTCGTTTGCCCCCGGTGACGATCCTACCGAAGATCAGCAGGCGGAGGTCATGAGTTACTTTGAACGAACCGCTTTCCCCGGGCTTGATCGAGATCAGTACGATATATTGTGGGTTCGGCACTCACACACCCGCGAAAATCGTACCGAGCTTCATTTCGTGCTGCCTTGTGTCGAATTAAATAGCCGAAAGAGTTTAACTGTAACTGACCCTAAATCACATCTATACTATTACACCGCATTACGAGATTATTTCAACTTCAAGTATGGATGGGCCGACCCATCTGATCCCGCCCGGCGAAGGAATCTTCAACCGGATTTTCATGCGTACATTCACAGTCACAATGAACGTGTTAGCAACTTTAGCTTAAAAATGAAAACGCGGGATGATATTAAAAGAAAAATTCATGAATTCATCGAGCAACAAATAGAAGATGGGATAATTTATGATAGATACACTATGAAAATAGTTTTAGAACTTCAAGGCTTTACCCTAAATAGAGAGGGGAAAGATTATATTAGTATTAAAAGAGATGATTTCTCTAAACCAATAAGATTTAAAGGCAAAATTTATGAACGAGGATGGCGAGCTGATAGCGAAATTGACCGACGAATTCAAGACCAGGGCGATTCAAAACAAGGAGTTACGGGAGAGGATTATCAGCGAAGAGTTAGAGAGCTTCAGGAGGATCTTGAAAGAAGAATATCGAACCGCGCTAAACGATTTAGCCAGAGATATGCGAAAGCGAAATGGGACGAGTATTATAGTTCTCTCGTTGAGCGCCATCTTGACGATCATCAATCTATCGACGGTATTTCTCAACCGCAATCAATCAACATCAACACAGCAGAACAATCCACTACAAATCAACAAGTAGGCGAGAAAGATGACGGACTTGGAAAGGGAATTGCTGAAATTACTCGACCGATTCAGCAAGGAATATCAGCAGGAAAAGCAACAGCAACAGCAACAAATGAAGGAGTGGCAGAATTCTTTCGTCGTATTAATGAAGGAACAGAAGAAATTAATAGAGGAGAAGAACGAAATTATAGAAGTCTTGACCGAATCGATACAGGAGTTGCAGAACAAGGTAGACGAATTGGACTCGCGTTGCAAAACGATAGACGGGAAATATACACAGCTCACGAAAACGTTTCCCGACTTGATGAAGCTGTTACCCGAATTACCAAACAAATAATAAAGGATAAAGAGGAACTAGACGACTTTAATAAGTGGGTCAATTTCGTAGATTACGCAACGACTCAAGGGTACGCGGTTCATCTGAAGGAAAGTACCCCCAACGGCTTCGCCATGAAGAATAAACGCACCGGCGATCGTATCTTCGTTGGGCGGGAAAACTTTATTTATTTCTATGTCTCTCTCTCCGATCCCGCCGATAGGGGTATGATCGCCGATTTCATTAAAAAACGATCCGGTAAAAACTTAAAGCAGATACGGGAGGAATTGCGCCCCTGGCTCCAGGGTAAGGTGGGCATCAAGGCGGAAAGGGATAAATCGCTCCCCGAACTGAACACCACAAGTAAAGATAAATTTTTAAAAGAGTTAAAACGGCTGGAAGCAATGTGCGCCATTATTCCCCAACCCGCTAATAAGCTTGAGGTCGTGCGGCCACCTCAAGTCGAGCTAGAACCAGCTCCTGTTCCTGGCCTCGATGATTACCTAGAACCCGAAGCCCCCAACTTCGATGATGGCCCGGAACTCTAAATTATTAAGTTAGGGGTTGAGGGGCAGCTTGGCGGCTGCCCCTCAACCCTCTTGGAGCCTAGGATTAAAAGGTAAAGCCTACTATTAGATCACCGATTGAAGGCGGTGATTTTTTTCGTGTTTCCCCCAGGCTTGAATTTCCCCCCTCCGCTCAAAATTCGCTCTTTAAAAAATAGCGCTCAGGGTGCATCGCGTTCTTGCCGAATAATCAGTACGCTTGAATTGAGAACTGAACCTCATTTTGTCACCTGGGAATTCCCAAGTGACAAATAAGGGAAATTTTTTCATGGCTTTGACTCACTTTACCCGGGGCTTGAATTTCCCCTCCGCCTCAAAAATTCGCCTCATTAAAAATAGCGTGATGGTGCAACGCGGGTTCGAGTCCAATCAGTACGCTTGAATTGATAATCGGCAGACTGTTACCGGGAATTTTCCCACTGACACCATAGCGTCACCGTCCCCTATCACCGCCGCCGGAGCCAGTAAAGTGTCTCGGGCTATTTCTTCGGCTGTATCCCTTGATGCGTCTGATGTTGGAGCAATTTTTACCCCAAAAAATAGCGTGATAGTGCAACGCGTTTTCCGGGCGGATTTAGCAACAGTTGAATGGGTGGAAGGGGAGGTCACAAAGAGAGTGTTACGGCATAATGGGGGCAAGATTACGGCAAAATTACGGCAAAGTTACGGCAAAATTACGGCAAAGTTACGGCAAAGTTACGGCAAACTTACGCATTATTGATTATTTAGCATCATCAGCCCATTTTCCCCCTATTTTAGTCGGCAGAATTACGGCAAGATTACGGCGAAATTACGGCGAAATTACGGCGAACTTACGGCAAAATTACGACATTTTAGAGAAAGGTTGATTTTAAGCGGGTTTCGAGGATCGAGGTAAGCGATCGGCTAAACCTCCCCCGCAATTTTTCTCAGCCACTCGCTCAATTCTAAAATCTCGTCTCTATCAAGTGAGGCAACGATCGCCGCTATCTTATCTTTAGCTGATTTCTTCGGCTTGGTGGTGCCGATGTTCTCGGTGGTAAGCTTCCTACCGTTTTTATCTACCCTTTCCCCCACTTCTAGATCGAGTCGCTTCCTCATCAAACCAACGAAGCGATTGGATACCCCGCAATATTCAGCTATCGCACGATCGCTTCTATCTCGCCAGTCGGGATCTCGGAGTATAGCAGTCACTTTCTCCCGCTTGTTGTGGTTGGTGATAGCCCATTCGCTTAATGCGGGGGTGGATTCCGCACCCGCCTTCGGACTAGGTTTCAAATCCGCTTGGGGCGGGGTTTTATCGGCGGGTTCTGATTCATCGATAGTCACTAGCTGAACTTCCTCGGCGGCTGTCTCCTCCTTGATGAGGAGAGCAAATATTTCTAACTGTTGATGTTGAGGCTCGGATTCGGGTTCCGGTTCGGGTCGGGGTTCTGGTTCGAGTTCTCGTTTAATTTTCCGTTCTGGTTTCGGTTGAGCCTCTATTTCGTCGGCTTTATACCATTGTGGATTCCCTACTATGAATAGCTCCGATTTGCTCCGTGTCAGTGCCACATAGAGTAAATTATCCTCCTGAATACTTTGCCATAGGGCTTGCTTCTGCCAGGTCAGGGGCATATCTCCGGGCTTGATGATGAAGATGCGCTCGTGTTCGAGTCCCTTCGCCCGGTGGCAGGTGCAGAGGGTTACGGGCGATTCTT
>CAZUVR010000071.1:0-19438 GCA_964623815.1 uncultured bacterium
ATAAATTTAGATGTGTTTACCCTGCCTTGGTAATAACTCTTGAAATGGTAGCCCTCTGTCGTTTGTAAACTTTTGTATCAAAACTTGAACCGGATGAAGTTGTCTTGGCATTAATTTCAACAATGTAAATTGGTGTCAAGTCTATGTATAGCAGATACAAAGAGCTTTTTTTCTTGTGACGGGCGCGCTACGTGCCGGAGGCATCGCTTCTTAACTTAGCGGGATTGTACCATAAATAAATGAAAAGTAGAGACAGGGGAATATCTCTACTTTTACTGAACAACAACAAAACGAAATAAACCGAACTAACCTTCTGCTAACCAGCGCACAGCGTCTTTAGCATGATAGGTCAAAATCAAATCAGCACCGGCGCGTTTGAAACTGGTGAGAGTTTCCAACGTGACGCGCTTTTCATCTATCCAGCCGTTTAAAGCAGCAGCTTTAATCATGGAATATTCACCGGAGACGTTATAGGCAGCTACAGGTAATTGAGTTACCTCTTTGACACGGCAAATAATATCCATATAAGCGAGAGCAGGTTTTACCATTAACATATCTGCCCCTTCCGCTATATCTAATTCTACCTCTTTAAGGGCCTCGCGTGCATTACCTGGGTCCATTTGATAAGTTCGTCTATCTCCGAATTGGGGAGTAGAATCGGCCGCGTCGCGGAAGGGGCCGTAGTAAGCCGAGGCGTATTTAGCCGCGTAGGAGAGAATAGGGGTATCGTGGTATCCAGCTTCGTCCAATCCTTCTCGAATCGCTTTCACGAAACCATCCATCATTCCCGATGGGGCGATAATATCGGCACCGGCTTTTACTTGAGAAACAGCAGTCTTCTTCAATAATTCTAGAGTGGGGTCGTTGAGAACCCTACCCGTTAAATCACCTACCTGTAAATAACCGCAGTGTCCGTGATTGGTGTATTCACACAAACAAGTATCCACTACCACCACTAAATCGGGTACAGCATTTTTAACCGCTGTAGCCGCTCTCTGTACTATCCCGTGATCGTGCCAGGCTCCGGTTGCTTCCCCATCTTTGCTCTCGGGAATACCGAAGAGAATGATGGCGGGGATACCCAAGTCGTAAACTTCTTTCGCTTCTTCGACTATTTTATCTACGGAGAGTTGATAGACTCCGGGCATGGATTTTACTTCCTGTGCGATGCCTTCACCCGCTACGGCAAAGAGGGGATAGATAAAATCATTGGGGGTGAGAATGGTTTCGCACACCATGCGGCGTAATTGAGGGGAGGAGCGTAGACGACGAGGGCGATGTATGGGAAACATAGACAACGATGATCGAATATAAATATTTTTATCAAGATCCCTAGTGTAAGACGATCGCTTGACCCCATTCCTATCCGCTTATTACTACTTAACTTTTCTTTACCCGGTGCAAGTTAAAAATAAATTGTTATACTAGAGATACACGAGGGGCCGTACTGGTTTCGACAGGTTAGCGAAAGCTCCTCCGTGATGCAGGTCGAGAGTGAGTCTCCTCTCGGAAATCAAAGGCTCAAAAAAAATGTAAATGCGAACAACATCGTTCCTTTTGCTCGTAAAGCTGCACCTGTTGCTGCCTAATAGTCTCTAATCGACTTCGAGCGTCTGTGATTTGACTCCGTTAAGGATTACAGACTTAACCCCCAACGGATGCCCCTTCTAGTCTCCTCTAGTGGACTACAAGGTTAAGACTTAGCTAGAGCATCCCACTATACGGGATAAGTTATAGTCCCTGTCTTGAGGGTTATCAAGGCTAAACCTGTGAATGATCGGAAAGTTAATACCTAGTCTGGACAGCAGTTCGATTCTGCTCGGCTCCATAAAAGAAGAGAGTGAGAAAATTGTCACTCTCTTCTTTTATGTAGTGGCGCTGGTTGATAGTTATTGGGATTAAGTTAATTTTCTTACCTTTGCGATCGGGCTGGATCAACTATGATAATCTGTACCCCATCAATTGATAGGTAGCAAAATTACTCGCATGGTTGATTATTTAGTCTCGTTAACGATTTGGACGGCTGTGTATGCCATATTCGCCCTAGGATTAAATTTACAGTGGGGATTCACGGGCTTGATCAATTTCGGTCATGTGGCTTTTGCTACTATCGGGGCTTATACTACGGCTATTCTTACATTACAGGGTGTACCCTTACTTGTAGCCGCCCTAATCGGTGCCGGCTTAGCTTCCTTACTAGGCTTACTCATCGGAACTTCTACATTAAGACTCAGAGAAGATTACCTAGCTATCGTCACTATCGGTGTGTCCGAGTTAATCCGTTTGGTTGCCTTGAATGAGGAATGGCTGACGAAAGGCTCTTTCGGGGTGCAACGTTACCCCTTGCCCCTAGATATACAACCGGATTTCCTCGTTAAATTATCAATCATCGCTGTCTTTACCCTTGTCGCCATCTATGCTTTCTGGCAATTGTGGCGGAGCTTCCAGAGAAATTTAACATCCACCTCCGCCAAGAAACGGGCGCAGACATCATTGATTATTTGGGCGGCGTTGGCTGCGTTACTGATAGTCGGATTATATATAAACGGATTAATTGCCCTATCGGACTACAACTACAAGGGCGGTTTAATGGTGGTATCTTTAGTAATTTTGGCTCTCGTCTATGGTAGTTTAGAATTCATCGCTCATTCCCCTTGGGGGCGAATCTTGAAAGCGATTCGAGAAGACGAAGAGATACCGAAAGCTCTGGGTAAAAATGTTTTCTGGTATAAATTACAGTCATTGATGTTGGGGGGGGCTATTGCCGGTATTGCGGGCGCTCTCTTAGCCTGGCAATTAACCACTATCTACCCCACCAACTTTGAACCGATTCTCACCTTTAACGCATGGATTATAGTAATTCTCGGCGGTTCTGGTAATAATGCTGGTACACTTTTAGGAGCATTGATATTCTGGGCTTACGATTCTTTAACCCGTTTCGCCTTACCATATTTTACAATCATGAGCGATAGTCAAGCTGGTTCCTTCCGGATTATGGTTATCGGTTTGATCTTGATGGTTTTGATGGTGTGGAGGCCGCAGGGCATCCTCGGTAATAAGGATGAATTAACTTTAGGTAGATAATTATGTCGGAGAAAAATTTATTACTTTCCGCCCAAGGTTTATCGAAGAGTTTCGGCGGCATTCGGGCGGTGAATAACGCTAATTTAGAAGTACCCAAAGGTAGTATTACCGGGTTAATCGGCCCCAATGGGGCAGGTAAAACCACCCTGTTTAATTTATTATCTAACTTTATCAAGCCCGATCGCGGTCAGGTGATTTTTAACGGGCAAGCAATTCAACATTTACCCCCTTATCAAATAGCTCTAAAGGGTTGCGTCAGGACTTTTCAGGTGGCGCGGGTTCTCTCCCGTCTGACGGTTATAGAAAATATGATGTTAGCCAATCAACATCAAACCGGCGAAAATATTTTGAAGTTGTGGTTCAAGCGGGGAGAAATCCGCAAAGAAGAACGGGTTAATAAAGAGAAAGCCATATCTATTCTAGAGTCTGTGGGTTTATTAGCCAAGGCCGATGATTATGCTGGTGCCCTCTCTGGCGGGCAGAGAAAACTATTAGAAATGGCCCGCGCCTTGATGACGGAGCCGCAATTGATTCTTTTAGATGAACCGGCGGCGGGGGTTAACCCGACTCTCATCGGTCAGATTTGCGAGCATATTCTAGAGTGGAACCGTCAGGGTATTACTTTCCTGGTTATCGAACACAATATGGATGTAATCATGTCACTTTGTCATCACGTTTGGGTACTGGCAGAGGGTACTAATCTCGCCGATGGCACACCGGAAGAAATTCAGAAAAATTCTCAAGTATTAGAGGCTTATCTGGGAAGTTAATTAATAATAGCGCTGCTCAAAAGGATAGCGGGCCAGAAATCAAGAGCAGCGTTATTCGTTTAGACGATCGAGAAATTAGCTTCGGTTAAAGCGGGAAGATTAACCAGAGTGGCGATTTGAGTGGCTCTGGAGCCGTTAGCGTTACCGTCGGAGTCGAAGAATAAAGCCCCGGTAGAGGTGTTATAAATCAACCTATGAGAGGCAGAATTAGCCGTGGTGACTCCTGCCCCAGCTCGGAAAGCGGCGGGATCTAAAACCCCTACCGGTAAATTGAAACCACTAGCAGAAAGAGAGATTATATCGTTATCGAAGAGAGTAAAATCGTTGATCCTCTCTACACCTCCAGCCGGAGAAGTAAAGATAAAACTATCCGCGCCGAGGCCGCCCGTGAGACTATCATTACCCGTGCCGCCCGTGAGACTATCATTACCCGTGCCGCCCGTGAGACTATCATTACCCGCATTACCGATGAGGCTATCGTTACCCCCATTACCAGTGAGGGTATTAGCGCCACCGTTACCATTAATCGTATTACCGCTATCGTCGCCGGTGCCGCTGATGCTCGATGAACCCGTCAGAGTAATAATTTCGATGTTGCTGTTGCCGTTGCTGGCGGTGAAATTGACGCTCGTTTGAACCGTATCGTTGCCCTCATCGAAAAGCTCTCTCACTAAGTCGCCGATATTATCCACTATATAAACATCATTTCCAGTGCCGCCCGTGAGAGTATCAGCACCGGCACCACCGTTGAGGGTATCGTTGCCACCACCGCCCGTGAGGGTGTTAGCGCCGCTATTACCGTTGATCGCGTTATTATAATCGTCGCCTGTTGCACTGATAGCAGATGAACCCGTCAGAGTAATAATCTCGATGTTGCTGTTGCCGTTGCTGGCGGTGAAATTGACGCTCGTTTGAACCGTATCGTTGCCCTCATCGAAAAGCTCTCTCACTAAGTCGCCGATATTATCCACTATATAAACATCATTTCCAGTGCCGCCCGTGAGAGTATCAGCACCGGCACCACCGTTGAGGGTATCGTTGCCACCACCGCCCGTGAGGGTGTTAGCGCCGCTATTACCGTTGATGGCGTTATTATAATCATCGCCTGTTGCACTGATAGCAGATGAACCCGTCAGAGTAATAATCTCGATGTTACTGTTGCCGTTGCCGGCGGTGAAATTGACGCTCGTTTTAACCGTATCGTTGCCCTCATTGAAAAGCTCGCTCACTAAGTCACCGATATTATCCACTATATAAACATCATTTCCAGTGCCGCCCGTGAGAGTATCAGCACCGGCACCACCGTTGAGGGTATCGTTGCCACTACCGCCTGTGAGGGTGTTAGCGCCGCTATTACCGAGCAGATTGTTATTATATTCGTCTCCGGTGGCGCTGATACCAGCCGAACCAGTGAGGGTAATGGTTTCAATGTTGATACCGGTGAAGTTGACGCTCGTTTGAACCGTATCGCTACCGCTATTAAAGTCCTCAACTACTACATCACCTGTATTATCCACCACATAAAGATCATTTCCAGGGCCGCCGATAAGTCTATCGGCACCAGTGCCACCGTTGAGGGTATCGTTACCAGCCAAGCCCGAGAGAGTATCATTACCAGCACCGCCGCTAAGACTATCGTTGCCTGTTGTACCTGTCCTGACATCGTTAGCATCGGCGATCGTCCCGATAACCTGCCCCGTCGTACCGAGGTTGTAAGCTGCATTACTGCTGATGGCTATATTAACGGTTTCGTCCGCTTCTCCATTGGTATCGGGCGTGGGATCGACGATGACGGTGGCGATCGATGAACCCGATAAGAAAGTTACCCTGCCAGTATTACCGCTTAATGTCGCGCCGCTGAGGTTGTAGTCGGTTCCGTTAAGGGCACTGCCTCCTAGAGTAAAGTTGACGTTGAATTGGCCTAAAGTGGAGCCGTTGCGGGTGAAAGTATAGACTAGATTATTACTTCCATCCTCTTGCACGATCGCCGGAGATAGGCTGAGGCTGATAGTCGGGTTGATGTCGTCGTTGAGGATTGTTCCCGTAACCGGATTTTGAGTTCCGATAGCGTAATTAACCGAAGGTACCAGGCTTAAAGATACGGTTTCATTAGACTCGATCGTCAGATCCCCTGTAGGATCTAAGGTAACGATCGCCGTCGCCGCTCCGGGCGCGAAAGTCACGCTCGAAGCGATAGCCGCGTAATCGGTGCCGTTGGTTGCCGTACCGCCTACGGTGTAGTTAACCGTCAGGGAATTAGTTAAGTCGCCGTCACGGGTGAAGGTGTAGGTGATATTGTCGCTCCCGTCTTCGGCTACCGTAGTTAAGGAGGGAGATAAGACCTCTAACGTCACCTTCGGAAGCAATGCGGTAGTAAAATCTATCTGCCAACCACCAGCGATCGCTCCTGAATATCCATTCGCATCGTCTAACACGTACAGTTGCCAGGTTCCGTTAGGATCACTACCGTTAAATAACCCCAAATCGGCGCTGTGGGTGCCGCTCGGTGCGGGGGTGACGAAAGTATCTCCTGTTTGAAAATCGGTCGGCTGGTAGGTTCCGGATACGAGCTGAGAGCTGTCGGGTAAAGTATTGCTAGCGGTGGAATCGAAAGTCAGAGTCACCCCGTTAACACCGACACCGCCCCCCACATCAGACATCAATAAGCTTTTCAGCCCCGATGGCCCCACTAGTAATACATCAACATCATCTGGCCAGCTATGACTGAGATTAAATAGAGTAACGGTTAACTTCGTAATACTCCCACTCAGTCCCGATACATTAATCGAGGAGGGGTAAGAATTAGCTGGGCCAGAGATGGGAATTCCGATCTCGGTTCTGCTTCTGAAAGCATCGTCATCAAGGATGGTTCCGGTTGCACTGCCTTTATCGATCACGTAGCCTGTGGAGCCAGCGAGGGTAAAAATTACGCTTCTGTCGGGTTCTATAACGCTATCGTTTATCGGGTTGACTATGACATCCAAGTTACTCACCCCAGCGGCGAAGGTGACGCTGCCACCGTTACCGCTTATATTCGCTCCTGTTAAGTTATAGTCCGTGCCCAAAATCGCCGTACCCCCGAGGTTAAAGTTCACCGTTAGGGGAGCGCTAGTAGAGCCGGTGCGGGTAAGAGTATAGATGAGGCCAGCAGGGGAGCTTTCTACAATACTTGTCGGAGATAGGGAGAGATTAATCGTACTGATTCCCAGAGAATCGGCGTAGAGAATATTTAGCGCCGATGGGGCAGGTGTTCCCAATCCTGCATAATAATTCTTGACCGTCACGGAACCGTTAGCGCCGAGACCTAAAATTAAATCGTTACCAGTTTGCGTCTGCGTCACGGTCGAAATACCATAGGCCGATAGATCGAGAATATCGTTACTGTCAGTGTTCCAGAGAATATCCGCGCCCACCGATCGCCCCGCAGTATAACCGAAGAAGGTGTTGGGGGCTGAGTTAGCGAATATGGTATCTGAACTGGAGGAGTTGATCACGTTCTCGATCGTCACACCGTAGGCGATCGATGTACCCCAATCGAAGTAGGTACTGGTAATATTAGTATTGGTAACATTCGGGTCGGAGATAGTTGCTCTATATCGATAAGCGCCGTTGGTGGTCAGCCACCCGCCCGGATTTAGATCGAGACGATAACCTCCGGTATTAGAACCTAAGTTCAAAAAGTTTAAAGTATCGTTGCCGCCCGTATCCCAGATTAATTGTTTGGTGTTGAAACTTGTGGGCACGGAGGCAAAACCATTGACGTTAAATTGATCGATACGATTGGTAAAGGCATAGGTAGTGTCTCCGACTTCTTTATCTCTGCTGCCGTATATTTGCTGTAACGCCACCAGATCGTAAGCCATCAGCGTACCGGCGGCATTACCCGTAAAACGATAGCTCATCACCGTATTGGAAGTATTATCCTCTTCCGTGACCAGGGCTGGAGTTTCATGAGGATGTTTTAAACCTAAAGCGTGCCCAGTTTCATGAATTAAGGTCATGTAGCCGTGATTACCCGGCGCTCTTTCAAAGCCGTTGCTCGTGGTATTTTCTTGATAGGTGTTTTTAAGGTGTACGTCGCCCCCGAGAACATGACCCGAAGGATAATAGGCGTAGGCATAACCCGGATTACTCGATAGCATATATCGCAAGGTGCCGTAACTGGTAGCGGTTTCCGTTACTTCCTGAAAGTCAATATTCAGCACCGTTTCCATCCAGGCTAAAACCTGTCTGACATTGTTCTTGACCGCCTCGCTAACTTCTTTTACACCGGTTTCACTACCGTAGTAAGATCCGTTAAAAATACTATCTTCGTAAAAGCTATAGGTTAATATTCTCGATGGCTGTAGCGTCCAATAACTGCCCGATAATAGGCTATTAACTCGATCTGCGCTCAATCCTGTACTCGTTACAACGCTACCAGTGACCTTATTTGATGACACGAGGGTATTGCCTCTCACCGGAGCATAGTCATTATCGGGTGTTAATAGTTCTTTCTCTTTTTGTCTTTTTGCCGCAATATCACTGTTAAAACTTCGGAATGGAGATTCATTTTCTGTATTAAGGACAGTATTTCCACTGATGTTATTTTTGCCCCAATCATTTTTGTACTTAATTACGTCTGGCTCTAGAAATACATTATTTTGATTGTTTAAGACAAAAATATTTATATCAGTGATTTTACTCATTTTTCCCTCTGTGTTTATTAAAAAATAGTTGTATTTACTCTTTTTCTTTTTGTTTTCAATAAAACTATTTTTTTATTATTATAGTCAGCAGAAAGCTTTTTTGATAAAGCTTTCTATAAATCAATGTTACTTCTAGAATTGCTGATCTGCAAATTTTTTTTGAAAAATTTATCTTTCATAATATTGACTAAACAGTAAATGATCATGTAATTAAATTTATAAATACTATCTAATAGCAGTGAGGAATGAGAAGTGATTCGTGAGAGTAACTTGTCGAGGTGTAAAAGCTTTTCTCACTCCTCTCTTCTCTTAACTCATTTCTGATCGCTAAATACTTCTTAAGATGGATAAACGCCAGGACGATGAATATTAATAAATTGATGAAGTTTTAGGATAATTCTTACTGTTAGAGAAGTGGTGTAAAATTAATCTGAATGCTACAAAACCAACTTTCATGAACATTCGCATCGGTAACGGCTACGACATTCATCGACTCGTTACGGGTAGAGCTTTAATACTGGGAGGGATAGAAATCCCCCATAGCCTAGGACTACTGGGACACAGTGACGCGGACGTGCTGATTCACGCCATTATGGATGCTCTCTTAGGTGCCTTAAGCCTCGGGGATATAGGACATTATTTTCCGCCCACCGATCCCCGATGGGAGGGCGCGAATAGTTTACTGCTCCTACAACAGGTTCACAACCTGATATTAGATAGGGGCTGGCAGATCAACAATATCGATTCTGTAATCGTCGCGGAAAGACCGAAACTCAAGCCTCATATTCCAGCGATGAGGAATAAGCTATCTCAAACCTTAAATCTAGATCCCGACGCGATCGGTATCAAAGCCACCACTAACGAAGGTTTAGACGCGACTGGAAAAGAGGAGGGGATAGCAGCTTATGCGGTGGTTTTATTGATCCAATCGGCTTAGTTAAACGACTTACCATCAACCGGGCGGAGACGGGTGACTTTTAACTTGAACTTACCGCCCCCAGTTTCCCCGAAAGCGCGAACCCGAACTATATATTTACCCGATTCGGTGATACGGGAGAACAAGAGGGAATTAGTTCCACCATCGGGGCCGTCGTCATTTTCCCCGATGGTGGAGCCATCCGCGCCCAAAAGCATGACCAAACTATCAAAATTCTCCGATTTGAGATCGATCGCCACCTGATCCCCGACTTCTAACTCTATGACATAATCTTTAGAAAATCCTCCCTCTCCGGTGGGTATATCCTGATCAGTGAGGGTATCGTTAACTTCCGTATTCGGTGTTATGGGAATGGGGTTGTAAAGTTTCTGAGCTGAAGCGATCGCGTTGTTTAAGGATATTGCTAATAGAGTAAAGCTGAATAAAACGCCATAAAACCAACCATAAATGTACTTTCCTGTCATAAAAGCTTATTTTTTTCTACACCCTTTTCATTATAGAGATTGATTCGGATATTGTCTGAGAGCCTGACGAAGATACTTACCCGTATAAGAGCGATCGTTTTCCGCTACGGTTTCCGGTGTCCCCACTACCATTATCTCACCCCCCTTATCACCCCCTTCGGGGCCTAAATCCACTATCCAATCACTACAGCGGATGACATCGAGATTATGTTCGATGACGATGATCGAATTACCTTTATCGACGAGACGCTGTAGCACGTGGAGAAGATGATGCACGTCATAGAAAGATAAACCGGTAGTCGGTTCATCGATGAGGTAGAGAGTCTTACCAGTAGCGCGACGGGATAACTCCGAGGCTAACTTAACCCTCTGCGCCTCCCCGCCCGATAAAGTAGGGGCGCTTTGTCCGAGACGACAGTAACCCAAACCCACATCCATGAGAGTTTGTAGACGGGTTGCCGCTCTCGGTATATTCTCGAATACGCCTAAAGCTTCCTCTACCGTCATATTTAACACGTCGGCGATCGAATATCCTTTGTATTTCACCTGCAGGGTTTCCCGGTTATATCTCGCCCCCTTACACACCTCACACTGCACGTACACATCGGGAAGAAAATTCATCTCGATGACGTTTACTCCCTGCCCGCAACAGGCTTCACACCTACCCCCCTTAACGTTAAAGGAAAACTGCCCCGCCTTATACCCCCGGGCTTTAGCTTCGATACTCTCGGTGAATATCTCCCGGATAGCATCGAAAGCACCCGTGTAGGTGGCTGGGTTCGATCGCGGTGTGCGCCCGATAGGAGATTGATCGATTACTATCACCTTATCGATCGCGTCTAAACCCTCAATTTTATCCAATCCTTTCGGGAAAGGAACCTGTTTGGTGAGATGATGCTGTAGAGCCGGATAGAGCAACTCGTTGATCAAGGTAGACTTACCCGAACCCGATACCCCAGTAATCGAGATTAATTTACCTAAAGGTAGGGTGACATTTATATTTTTAAGATTATTCTCCCGGCAATTCCTTAAGGTTAACTTTAAGCCATTGCCGATTCTCCTCTCCGACGGCGTTTCGATCGCCACCCTACGTGATAGATAGGCTCCCGTCAGGGAATCTTCAGACTTTAAAAGATTCTCTAAACTTCCCTGACAGATGATCTTGCCCCCGTGAATACCGGCTTTCGGCCCTATATCCACTAAATAATCGGCGGAGCGAATAGTTTCCTCATCGTGTTCTACCACTATGAGAGTATTGCCCAAATCCCGCAACTTCCTGAGAGTATCTAACAGGCGGGTATTATCCCTCTGATGTAAGCCGATACTGGGTTCGTCTAAGACGTAGAGAACCCCTGTCAATCCCGAGCCGATTTGAGTTGCCAGCCGGATTCTTTGGGATTCTCCTCCAGATAGGGTGGCCGCACCTCTATTGAGGGTTAAATAATCCAAGCCCACATCGAGTAAGAATTGTAATCTTGCCTTGATTTCTTTTAAAGCCAGTTCCCCGATGATCGCCTGTTTGGGGGTGAGTTGAAAATCATTGATCCTATCAATACATCGCCAGATGGGAACGTTCGTTAAATCCGTGATTCGGTACTGCCCTAGCTTCACCGCCAGAGCCTCCGGTTTTAATCTTTTGCCTCCGCAGGTTTCACAGGTTTGATTAACTATATATTTTTCTAATTTTTGTTTAATAATTTCCGAGGAGCTTTCTTGATAGTTTTTATCTAATATATGGAGTACACCCGCGAATTTCCGGTGATAACCCTTACCGCTTCCATAGCGAGAATCATCCTCAAAATAGATAGGTTGTTCGCTACCGTAGAGGATGACGCGCTTCTGTTCTTCAGTTAATTTGTTCCAGGGGCTTTGAATCTCGAATCCCAAAGCTTGACCGAGACTGTAAAGAACCGATAGATAGTAGGAATTATCTTTATCTGACCAGGGGGCGATCGCCGAGTACACTGGTTGAGAAGGATCGGGTATGACCAATTCAGGGGAGAAAGTGCGGTGACTGCCTAAACCGTGACAGGCGGGACAAGCACCGTAGGGAGAGTTAAAGGAGAATAAACGGGGCGATAATTCTTCCATCACCGCGCCGTGTTCCGGACAGGCGAACTTTTCTGAAAATACTATCTCTTTAGTTTCTGATTCTTCGCTGAGGATGTCGATGATAGCTATACCGTCTGAGTGCTTTAAACAGGTAGTGAGGGAATCGATCAATCTTTCTTGTAAGTCGGGCTTTTTGATCAATCGATCGATCACTATTTCGATATTGTGGCTGTATTTCTTGTCTAACTCTATCCCCTCAGAAAGTTCTTTCACCTCTCCATCTATCCTGACTCGGGCGAAACCTTGGGAGGCTATTGCAGATAGTAACTGTTTATGCGTGCCCTTCTTGCCCCGCACCACCGGGGAGAGAATTTGAAATCGCGTACCGTCCGGTAACAACATCACTCGATCCCACATTTCATCTACGGTTTGCGGCGCGATATTGCGATCGCATTGGGGGCAATGAGGTTCACCAGCACGTCCGAACAATAAACGCAAGTAATCGTAAATTTCCGTAACTGTTCCTACAGTGGAGCGAGGGTTATGGGAAGTGGATTTCTGATCGATCGAGATGGCGGGACTTAAGCCATCGATTGCATCCACATCCGGTTTATCTAACTGACCCAAAAATTGCCGGGCGTAGGCGCTGAGTGATTCCACATAGCGGCGCTGGCCCTCGGCAAAAATAGTATCGAAAGCTAGAGAAGATTTACCCGAGCCGGACACTCCCGTGAAAACTATTAACTGATTGCGAGGTAAGTCCAAATCAACATTTTTCAGATTATGTTGTCTGGCCCCACGAATACGGATCGAATCGGTTTGAGACATAAAAACCAAAGATAGTGCTGAAACTAGCTTAATATTTAGAAACCTAAAACGTCAGTAATTTAAGCACCAGGAGGGGCCGCCACTTTGCGAATTTCCGAATAGAAAACAGTTTGTTGGCTACCGTCGTTATGTTGGGTGATACTGGTGCGGAGGCGGAGATTTTCACCCGCGAACCAGATCCTCTCTTCGGTTCGATAACCATTTTCTTCTATGTTTAATATCAGAGCGGAGTCGTCACCCATACTATAATTACCGATGGTGGATGATTTGATTAATTTGCCCCGGCCGTTATTTTCATCACCAGCCACTAACACCAGTAAGGTTGAGCCTACCTGTTTGGGTTTGCCCCAATCTACGGAAGTATCCCAACTGGTTTTCACTCCGCCCAAGCAGAGAGAGTTATCAATGCCGTGTTTAGCGCAAGCATTCACTACATCAGGATGATCCGCCTGAAGATAATCGATCGTTAAGTCTGATTTATTATTCTCTACTTCTCCACCGGTTAACTGATAGCTCGTGCGTTGAGAAAACCATTTACCCGTACAATTGCTTAAAAATTCTTTTACGTCCATGAATCCTACAAGGCTACAAATCTACCCAATTATAACGGAAGGGCTACGAGGTTTTGTTACCCCTAATTTCTGCTGTAGTATTAGGGTATGAGAACGATCGAGCAAATTAACGAAAAAATCGAGGCTGGAAAAGCGGTAGTTTGGACGGTAGAAGAATTAAAAAGCCAGGTGGCTCAGCTCGGGATTACGGAGGCTTATAAAAAAGTAGACGTAATCTGTACCGGCACTTTCGAGCCGATGGAATCGTCGGGCGCTCTGATAAATTTAGGCCATACAGATCCGCCGATTAAAATCCGTCAGTGTTGGCTCGATCATATTCCAGCTTACGCCGGTTTCGGGGCGGTGGATATATATCTAGGTGCCAGCGCCATGACCGAATATAATAATAGCCTGGACTTAGACGGGGAAAGTCGTTATTTAGAGAGGGGCGGGGGCCACGTCATCGCAGATCTGATCGCGGGCAAGTCCGTACATCTGCGGGCGATTGGACAGGTAACGGACTGTTATCCCCGCCCTTCTTTCGAGACGGCAATCACTAAAGACACGATTAATCAATTCTATCTCTTCAATCCCCGTAACCTTTACCAGAATTTTATAGTCGGGATTAACGGCGGCGATAAACCCCTCTATACCTATCTCGGCCCTTTACAGCCTCATCTCGGTAACGCGGTTTATTCTAATCCGGGGGCGATTTCCCCCCTCTTCAACGATCCGAAATTAGAAGCTATAGGCATCGGCACGAGAATACTTTTAGGCGGGGGGATAGGATATATATCTTGGGAGGGGACTCAACATTTCCCCCTACAAAAAAGATTGAAAAACGACACACCCATCGGCCCCGCCGCCACTTTAGCGGTCATAGGCGACGCTAAAGGGATGAGTCCTAAATGGGTGAGGGGTTGTTACTTCAAAAATTACGGCGCTTCCTTAATGTTGGGTATAGCTATCCCCATACCCGCCCTGAGCGAGGAGGTAATCCGTCACTGTGCCGTACAGGATAGCGAGATAGTCGCCCCCGTAGTCGATTTTTCTATCCCGCGCCGGGTACGCCCTACCTTCGGGCTGGTGACTTACGCCCAACTCAAGAGCGGTAAGATTACGATCGAGGGTAAGGGTGTTCGCGTCGCCCCCCTCGCCAGTATCCATCTATCACGACAGATAGCCCTGGAATTGAAAGCAGCGATTGAAAGGGGAGAGTTTACCCTCACCCAACCCGTGGCCCCTCTGCCGATGGATAGGGTTTTCATCCCGCAAGACAGTTGGAATTCACAACTGAGTATAGAGTGATTTCAGAATCCTAACTGTCGTTTCGCTTCAAATAGACCGATCGCTACAGATACGGATAAATTCAAGCTCCTGACTAGAGGTTGTGCCATAGGAATATATACGCTGTCGTCGCACCGATCTATTAACTCCCCTGGTAATCCATCGGTTTCGCTACCGAATAATAACCAATCATCGGGGCGATATTTATATTGGGCGTAGCTACTACTGCCGCGCACACTGAAGGCGATCAAACGCCCGCCGCTCTTTTCGTGGCTCCTGTAAAAATCTTCTAAGGTCAGATGATAGGTGAGATTGACGTAGGGCCAATAATCTAACCCCGCGCGTTTGAGATAACGATCGCTGATCTCGAACCCTAGGGGGCCCACCAGATGTAACTCAGTGGCGGAAGCGGCGCAAGTTCGGGCGATATTCCCTGTATTCGGAGGTATTTGGGGATTTACCAAAACTACTTTTAAGCCTGACATATCAATAAGTTTTTAAACGGCTACTGGGAAATCGACGGAAACCCATTAGAGATTTTTATCTGTGACGAAGGGTATAGGTTTTATTCTTAATATTACCGGGTTTTAATCAAGAACTTTTTCGCTTTGCACCCAGTCATAGCAAGTAGAGCAAGGCTTCCTTAATATAATAAGATGTCGGCAAAACTTTAACCAGTTATTGATGATGTCTACCCAGGAAAATGCTTTTATCGGAGAGAGGTAAAGAGAGAAACGATGATCAAGGCTAAAACTCAACAACAAAGCCTTGCGTCCGGCAAACGGCGACGATTGAAAAAGCGATTTTGGGGCTTGGGATTGGTTATCGCTATCGGGGGCTTATGGTGGGGCTATCGCAGTATCCAAAGCTATTTTTTACAGCCCGAAGGTATATTTGTATTGGGGGGACACGAAGATAGGGAGCGTTTCGCCGCCAAGTTAGCCCTATTACATTCCGATTTACCGATTTGGGTATCTTCGGGCAGTCCCCGTAATTACACTAGGAAAATCTTTAAGAAAGCTGGGGTGAATCTCGATCGCCTACATCTCGATTATCGGGCCACCGATACGGTGACTAACTTTACAACTCTGGTGGAGCAATTAAAGGAGGAAGGTATTCATAGTGTTTATCTGATCACTTCTGATACGCACATGATGCGGGCCCGCATTGTCGGTGAAATCGTCTTCGGTAGTCGGGGCATCCTGATCAAGCCTATTTCCATTCCCTCCGATTCATCCCCTGAACCTCTAGAAAAATCGATTCGGGATGGGATGAGAGCGCTGTTGTGGGTGTTCACGGGCAGTACCGGGGAGAAATGGGTATTTCAAAGCCCGCGCCATATGTCCCGAAAATAGGATTTACTGGCCCCTAGTTCCCTGATAGACGTAGAGAAAGTTAAATAGGTCGAACAGACTACCGACTAAAGCGAAAGCGATGCCGATGATGAAGATTCCCTGTACTGGGTAACCACTACCGAAAACCGCTAAAAATCTGAGAATTTGTCCCGCCACACTCTGGCTGAGATCTTGGATACCCGGAACAAAACTCGTCGCGTATAAAGCTGTTAATATGCCGCCTACCAAGACTAAGGGGGCAATAAAACTTAACAGGGTGGATAATACTAGAGATCGTAATAGATTCAACACGGGGCTTTACTCCAAGCGAGTGTGAACGATTTGGGGAGATAGAGCTGAATACGAAGTGTGCCTTCGGCATCGCTCTTGCTCCCTTATAGAATAGTCCCTATTTCCGGGTTTGAACCGTTTAGTTAAAAATCTTAAAACTTTATTAAAATTCTTGGTAAACATCCGTTAAGTGGTATGAACAAAAACCACGATTATGAAAAAAACCCCGATAGGGGGTAAATCAATACTTCTTGGTTAAGATTTAAGCAGTACTGATAATAGTACAAGAAAGAGGAGCTTTTTTGAGACCTGTTCCTCTGTGAATAGGTTTTTTGGCAGGACACCTAAGTACAGGACAAAAGTTAAATAAGGGGGTTGCCAACAGAGACAGGAAAAGGGTTTCATAGAAAGTTGCCACACAATCAAAGAAACCCTATGACCCAGATTAACCTGCTAAGGGAAACTTTAAAACCCTATTTACCTTGGCATGGCGCACGGATCAACTTCCTCGCTTTATTCCTCATTGCCCTGCTCAGAGTGAAAAAAGTCAATCTACAAGAGCTGGCGTGTGGATTTCGCAACCAAGCCCAAACGAGTTCAAATTACAAGCGATTACAACGGTTTTTTAAAGAATTTGACATGGATTACTCTATAATAGCTCGCCTGATTGTAGCTTGGATGACAATCCCTCAGCCTTGGGTCTCACGGGGTGACAGAACAGTTAAAGAGCTTGTTTGATAAGGTTCATGGTCGTGAGACTTTTGGAGAAATAAGCATTTTTTTGAGGTTTGAGGCGTATCAAAGCAAGGGCAAGTTCATTGAAAGTATCCATAGAATCAATCCAAAAAGTACCATAAGTACCTATCCAAAAATCACTATGTCTAAAGGAAGAGCGATGAGATTCTTTGAGGCGGCAAATATAGGTAGTGTATTTTAAGTAGTGATCCCATAGGGTTTTTATTAAAATAAAACTCTAAAATAAGAACTGTAAATTCTATATTATAAGGCTTTTAGGTTTTCGCTACCTGAATTGAGCGTATCTTGTAAGCCTTCGAGACATGGGTTTTAGTCAACGAACACCTCCAGGCTCTCGTTTAGATCTATTTCTGATAGTAATCATTCTAAAAAAACACATTTCACTACATGAAATACACTACCCGATTAACATAATGGCGATCAACCCTTTTTTCATGACCCCTCTTTTCGGTACGGCTCTTACCTGCCTTGCCCTGATTATCCTTACCCTCTTCGGCTCCTATCAAACTAATGTTTACTGGCTCATCGGTAGTTTGGTCTATCTGGTGGGTACGATTATCCTGACGATCGCTTTTAACGTACCGCTTAACGATGCCTTAGCCGTAGTCAATCCTGAAACGTACTCTGGCAGGGAGTTATGGGGGAATTATTTAACTAACTGGACTAGATGGAACCATGTCCGCACAATTTCATCCTTGATAGCATCGATTTTATTTACATTAAGCTTTTATCGTTAGAATTCTAGATGCTCGTTACCCGTTACGTTTTTTAGAGTTTTAGGGGGAAAAAACCATGAAACTATTAGATATAGTGGCTTTAATCGTTGATTTACCAGCTCAGTGCCTGTATCGTGGACAGGTGGGAACGATCGTAGAGGTCTATGAACCGAATGTTTTTGAGGTAGAATGAGCGCGATAACAGCGGGAGAGCTTACGCGATAGAAACCTTAAAAGAAGATGATTTAATGCCATTACACCACGGCCCGATCAAACAAGATAAGATAACCGCGTAACCTCTAAAAGTATTGAACGAACCAACCCATCAAGCAGGAGAGTAACCGATGAGCAACCGAGAATACGATGTCATTCTTTATGGTGCCAGTGGGTTTGTTGGTAAACAAACGGTGCGGTATTTTCATGAGTCTACCCGCCCCGGAGAGGTGCGCTGGGCTATTGCCGGAAGGAACCGGGAAAAACTAGAAGCCGCCGCCTCAGAAACTCGGGCGGGTGTGGACATTCTGGTAGCCGATAGTGGCGATAAAACCGCTATCGATGACTTAGTTTCCAGAACAAGAGTATTACTAAATACTGCCGGCCCCTTTGCCCTGTACGGAGATAACGTCGTTGATGCTTGTGTGCGCTCTGGAACTCATTACGTCGATATTACCGGTGAGACTCCTTGGGTGAGACGTTTGATCGATCGCCCTGAGCGAAAAGGCAGTAGCAGAAGGAACCCGCATCATCCCCTTTTGTGGCTTTGACTCCGTACCCTCAGATTTGGGGACATACTTGGTTGTGAACTATTTACGGGAGCAATTAGGAATGAGTTGTAAAAAGGTTAAAGCCTACTATACTGCCAACGGCGGCTTTAATGGTGGTACTCTCGCCTCTGGTTTTAATCTCTACGATTCGGGGCAAATAGACGAGGTGGGCGATCCTTTCCTACTTGATGGCCTGGTAGAACATTCTCCGGAAGAAATCCAAAAGAATCGAGATCCCTTATTTCCAGAATACGATGCGGATATAAACTCTTGGATTGCACCATTTTTTATGGGGCCGATTAATAGCCGTGTGGTTAGACGCAGTAATGCTTTATTTACCGGGTGGGGGGAATCATACGGACAAGACTTCACTTACGGCGAGTATATGAAATTTGATTCTCCCCTAGCCCCATTAGAAGCGGGGTCAGTAAGCGCGGGGATGTTTTTAGTCGGTGCTTTGACCGGACAGGCTCCTATACGGGAGTTCTTGAAATCTTTCTTGCCCGGGCCGGGTAGCGGCCCGTCAGAAGAGACGATGAATGGCGGGTGGTTTCGGTGTGAGCTTTTAGGATTCGGGGAGAATGGACAGAAAGTGCGAGGATTAATTGCGGATAGCGGAGATCCTGGTAATCGGGCGACGGTTAAATTCTTGTGTGAGTCGGCTCTATGCTTGGCTTTGAATCAGGCGGAATTACCGGGGCGAGGGGGGATTTTAACTCCAGCGACGGGGTTGGGCAATGTTTTGGCGCAAAGGTTACGGGGGGTGGGAATGAAGATAGAGATATATTCATCTACCTAGTAGTCTGTCAAGCTAATTTTGATAGATAATGGAAGAGGTAAATTTTCCCAAAATTATTGAATATGCCAGCTAAAAAATATATTGTCTCCCTGACGAAGCAGGAACGGCAAAGACTGA
>CAZUVR010000072.1:0-19238 GCA_964623815.1 uncultured bacterium
ATTATAAGTCTGTCTGTATTCATGAAGGGCAAAAAAAAGCTTGGTTTTTAGAAAATTCTGCTTTAGTAAATTGGTTAAATCATCAAAAATTTACCGCTCAGGTTACTTGTTTAGGAGATGGTCATCCTGGCATTTGGAATCTCGTAGCACAGTTTCAATGCCCCGGGGAAAAGCGAGAAATACTTGAGTGGTATCATTTGGTCGAGAATCTCTATAAAATCGGGGGTTCCCCCAAAAGACTAAAAGTAGCTAAAACTCTTTTATGGCACGGAAAAGTTTCTGAAACTATAGATTTAATTTCGCCTTTACACGGAAAACAAGCCGTCAATTTCGGCAATTATTTAGAGACTCATCGCTCTCGTATTGTCAACTATAGTTACTATCAGCAAGAACAAATTTGTTCAATTGGTTCAGGAGCCGTTGAATCTACCATTAAACAAATCGATAGAAGATTAAAAATTTCGGGCGCTCAATGGAAACAAGAAAATGTTGCTCAAGTTCTTAAACATCGATGTGCTTATCTTAATGATCAGCTCTAACCCTGTTTTAGTACTCTTGTTCATCACGATTGACCTGCTCCCGGCAGGAATTCACCCAAATTCGTCAGGTTCCGATCGGTTCTAACTGGCCAGGCAAGCAAGCTAATCAAGCTCCTCGTCCTGCGGTAGTGGCGATTCGTCGCCAGTCAAAATCTTCTTAAACTATGCTCCAGTTAAAACCGCTGCCCATTGAGGCCATATATCACCGATCATAAGTAATTCTTGACTCGTCATCGCTACAGCCGCCTCTTGTGCTTTTTGCGGTTTTACACCAGCTTTGATGAGTTCTTTTGTATAGCAAGATTGTAATGTGTGAGAATCTAAAACAGGGTTCATTTTTTTCTTTCCTAACTCGATAATATCTATTGTGCGATCTGCCTGCTTTAGATAGTGTCGGCGGTACGTTAATCATATGTATTATTTTCTGTATAACTTTTTTGTCCCGCCTCTATGCCCCTCCTACCACTATGCACAATTGTTGAACTATGTCAACAAAGTCCCGTGGGAAAATTACTCAAGAGCGCTTTTTACGTTCATCACAGCGCCTTAAGTAGTCTTGAACCCAGACTGCAAGAATACGAAAGAGTAGCCAGAGATATCGCGGGGCCGACAAACTTTACCCTGATAAAATTCGCCTTCGATAAAGCCAAAGTTTCCTATCTTGATTATCCACAGTTTGACACCTGCCCCCATCCCGCTCTTAGTAGTAGCGTGGTGGTAGATATGGAAACCCAGACAGTTAGTAAATGGCATTACAACAATTCCGATAATCCCCCCATCCTGCATCGTAAAGAAACTTTCGTCACGAGCGATTATCCCCTCTACGAAGAGTTTTGTCACTTAACCAAGGCTGAAGTTACTCTAGGATTACTAGATAATCCCACTACCATAGGCACTAGATTAGAATGGCAACAAAGATTAAATAGCCTTCATATCGCCTTCGATGGACATTATCTGATCTGTTCGCTCGATCGCCATAATAAATCCTATTCTATCGAAAGACATCGGGCGGCGATCGTACGGAAAAATCTCTCTCGCCCGGTACGTCTGACCCTAGAAGCCGATTTATTTACCGAGGGTGTCACCTTTTTCGATTATGGTTGTGGCTATGGCGGCGATATAGAGAGAATCAGAGAGAAGGGCTTTATTAGCGACGGTTATGATCCCTACTATCGCCCCGATACTACCCCTACGCCTGCTGATATCGTCAATCTCGGTTACGTCATCAACGTTATCGAGGACAAAGAGGAGAGGCAACAAGCACTATTGAAAGCTTGGGAGTTAACTCGCCAGGTTCTCATCGTCTCGGCTCAGGTATTGATAGACGATGGCAATCTCGGTTTAGTCGCCTACGAAGACGGAATCATCACCCGCCGCAACACTTTCCAGAAATACTATCAACAGGAAGAACTAAAAGATTATATCGATAACGTTTTGGGGGTGGATGCCATTCCTATCGGGCTGGGTATATATCTAGTATTCCAGGATGAAAGCAGAGCCGAAAGCTTCCGCCTCTCCCGTTTACGCTCTCGGGCCAAGACTCCGAGAATTAAATCCTACTCGAAACGTTTTGAAGACTATGAAACTCTCCTCAGTCCCTTGATGGAATTTTATACTGAGAGGGGGCGTTTACCGAAACCCGGTGAATTAGTAAACGAAGCGGAAATACTAGAGGAGTTCACTAGTTTCCGTCGCGCTTTTTCCGTTATACTCCAAGTCACACAACCGGAAGAATGGGATGAGATTAGCGAAAAGTGCCGACAAGAATTAATCCTTTATTTGGCACTCAGTAAATTCGGTAAACGTCCCAGAATGAGACAACTTTCAGCCACTCTACAGGCAGATATTAAAAGTTTTTTCGGGAGCTATCAAAATGCCTGTCATACTGCCGATATAGCTTTAACTGATGCGGGAAAAATGTCTCTGATTTCTGAGCTGGTTAAAGGTTTACCTTTTGGCAAAAAATTACCTAGAAGTTTAACAGTTCATATCAGCGTTTTGGATAAATTACCCCTTACACTGAGATTATACGAGGCTTGTGCGGCAGTGGTAATCGGTTCTTTAGAAGGTGCTAACGTGGTGCAATTTTCTCTCCGCCAGCCCCAAATATCTTATTTATATTATGATGATTTTGACGGGCAACCACACCCGATATTACAAACTCGTATGGATATAGATCTCGGAGAATTAAGGGTTCGCTACCGTGATTATTATGATGAAGAAAATCCCCCCCTATTACATGAAAAAGAATGTTTGTTAACTCCAGACTACCCCTATTATGACAAGTTCGCCAAGTTAAGCAGGCAAGAAAGAGAGAGAGGTTTATTAGATGATTGGAAACAGATTTCTCACCTGCAGGGTTGGTTAAATTGTTTGCAAGAGAGGGGGGTAACGATTCAAGGACATCGGGTATTTTGGAGGAAAGATCTAGACCCTTATCGTTTGAAATTACTACGCTCGCAACTCAATCAGCGTAGAAATCACGAGAAACGATCGGCAAGGACTTTAGAAAATCCCATAGAATGAATAGAGTCTATATATATATCTATGGTCTGGTCTTATAGAACGCCTGGTATCCCCGATGATCTATTCGAGCGCTTACCCGGGATTCCTTTGAGTAAAAGAGAGGTGAGGGTGTTGATCGTCTCCGCCCTGCGGCTATTCGATGGGGCGGTTTTCTGGGATATAGGCGCGGGTACGGGAACGATTCCCGTCGAGGCAGGCTTACTCTGTCCGGGTTGTAAGATCGTGGCGGTAGAGAGAGATGAAGAAGTGGCTAATTTGATCCGGCGTAATTGCGATCGCTTCTCTGTCTCTAACGTGCAGGTTCTAGAAGGCAGGGCCCCTGATTGTCTTGATACTTTAACCGAAAGACCCGATCGCGTCTGTATCGAAGGCGGCAAACCGATTAAAAAAGTTCTACAGAAAGTCTGGCAGGTTCTTAAACCCGGTGGCAGAATTATCGCTACAGCCAGTAGTTTAGAGACGCTCTATCAATTGTCGGAAGGCTTTTCCGACCTACAAGCGCGTAATATAGAGATAGTACAATCCGCAGTCAATCGCCTAGAAACCCGGGGAATTCATCAAGTTTTCGCCGCCGTTAATCCCATGTTTATCCTCTCCGGTGAAAAACTAGAAGAGTGAAGCAAATTACATTTAATCTTTGATAATGTTTTCTTAATCTATATAATTAATGCCTATACCCTTTTTGTGTAAATAGTCTATGCCCTGGACTCGGATTGTTAGTGCGATCGTAGCCATTATTTTAGCCCTGAGTATTATTATTGTGGGTGGATGGTATTTCACCCTAGCATTAGGCGCAATCGTATTTTTAGGACAGATGGAATATTTTCGTTTAGTCTGGGCGAAGAATATTCAACCGGCGGCGAAAACCACTCTAGTCGTATCTCAATTGTTGTTAATTACCGCTACGATCGCACCAACTCTCACCGATGCCATGTTTCCCCTCGCCGGTGCCCTAATTTGTTTCTATCTGTTGTTCCAACCCAAATTAGCCACCATAGCCGATATTTCCACCTCCATCCTCGGCTTATTCTACGGCGGTTATTTACCGAGTTACTGGATACGTCTGCGAGTCGGGTTTGCGCCCGAATCGCACCCCATCGCCATCGCCAGTAATAACTTACCCTTAATGGGATACTGGCCCGAATCCTGGATCGAACCGAAATTGATGCCCCCAGCCCTCACCCTGACTTTTCTAGCCTTCGGTTGTATCTGGGCCGCTGATATAGGAGCCTACATTATGGGGAAATGGTTGGGTAAGACTGCCCTCTCCTCCATCAGCCCGAAAAAAACCGTAGAGGGGACGATTTTCGGCATCGGCGGCAGCATCATAGTCGGAGAAATAGGAGCCTGGTATTTAGATTGGCCCTACTGGCAAGTAACGGGTTTGATTTTGGGCCTGTTAATAGGTATCGTCAGCCTGTTGGGAGATTTAACCGAATCGATGATGAAACGGGATGCGGGGGTGAAAGATTCAGGGCAGTTAATACCGGGACACGGGGGGATTCTCGATCGTACCGATAGTTACGTGTTCACAGCCCCACTGGTTTATTATTTCGTTACCCTGTTGCTACCCTGGTTGCAACTCATGGCCAGTAAGTACCCTTTTTAATAACCGTGTTCGGCCAAAAACTCCAGGCTAATATCTTCGGAGCTGGGTTTACCCCCCATCAGTTTCTCGACGTATTTAGCGAGTATGTCACATTCTAAATTTACCGGTTCGCCTATCCCCAAAAGAGACAGATTCGTTTCCCTGTAGGTAACGGGAATAACAGCCACTTTAAACCAGAGTCCCTGAGGGTGACAATCGGCCACGGTCAAACTCACCCCGTTAACGGCGATACTACCTTTAGAAACGATATATCGACCGATGTAATTCTCCCATACGGATTCTAAAGAGGGAAAAGGGCCAAAAGTCATCTCCCAAGCTTTTTGACTCGGTACGGATTCGAGCAGGCAGCCGATCCCATCCACATGACCAGTAACGAAATGTCCGCCGATTTTACTGCCGGCCCGTAAAGAGGTTTCTAAATTTACGGGTAGGGATTTCTCTATTCTCATGCCGAGAATGGTACGGGCGAGGGTTTCTGGGGAGGCGGTAACGACAAAACTATCGTCGGAGAATTCTTCTACCGTCAGACAGGCTCCATCGACGGCGATACTATCGCCAATCGCTATGTCCTTGACGATCGTTTTGACGCTATTTGAAGCGACGGCGACGATTAATCGATCGTCGTTTTCCTTGCTGAGGGTTCCGGTTCCTTGAATTAATCCTGTAAACACTTTTATTTTCTGAGAGAATAAGAATAAGGTGTGCGGAGGAATGATTAAACTGAGTCACTTCCTGAAGAAGAATATTTTTTTCTTTAAAGATAAGTTGAATTTTTCCGCTCCTAGGGCATACTGTGAGTGTAACCCATTAGTAATGCTGAACGACCATATAATTAAATCTATACTTCCCTGGTTTTTTGCCTGCGTTACTCACTTCTTACCCTGCCGATCTTTATTTGGAGAAGCCTGAACTATGATCGAAATGAAAGTGGCCGGAATTGCTTTAGACGCTGTGACCCGTAGCCCGATAGTCTTGTTAAAAGATGGGTCAGATCGTCGCGCCTTACCTATTTATATAGGTCAAGACCAAGCTAAAGCAATTATAGGCGCGTTAGAACAACAAAAACCACCCCGCCCCCTAACCCATGATCTGATCGTCAATATCTTTAACACCTGGGATTTACAGTTAGAGCGAATTATTATTCATTCCTTACAAGACAATACGTTTTACGCGGTTTTATGCCTCAGAAAAGGAGAAGTAAAAAAAGAAATGGATTGTCGCCCTAGTGATGCCATAGCGATCGCGTTGCGTACCAATACCCCCATCTGGGTGATGGAGGAAGTTATCGCTGACGCTTCTATCCCAGTAGACAGGGATGCGGATGAACAGGAAAGAAAAGCTTTCCGTGAATTTATCTCCAAGCTGCGCCCGGAAGACTTAATTCAACGGGGACAATTAGGCGACGTGGATAATTCTTAAAGCGGATTTATGCGTTATCGACGCTTCGGGAAGACCAACTTAAAACTATCCGTTTTTTCTCTCGGTACGATGCGATGCTTTACAGATTATTCCCTATTGCAAGAGATAGTTACTTTAGGGATGAATCTCGGCATTAATCATATTGAAACAGCTAGAAGTTACGGCAAGAGCGAAATAGTTCTGGGCGATTGTTTACAGCGTTCCTTACCTTTAAAACGAGAAGAATTTTATCTGACCACGAAATTACCCCCAGTTCCCGATCGCTCCTTAATGTGGCGCTGGCTCGACGAATCCCGTCAACGGTTACAACAGGATTACATCGATTGTATCGCCCTTCACGGTCTGAATACCCCTGAACACCTTAAATGGATTAAAGACCCTCATGGCCCCATCCGGGCGCTAGAAGAGGCGAAAAATAAGGGATTGATCGGCCATATCGGCTTTTCTACTCACGCCCCTTTAGAAATTATTTTAGATGCTATAAACACAGACTTATTCGATTTTGTCAATCTGCACTATTACTTATTCTGGCGACGACAGGCGAAGGCAATAGCCTTAGCCGCCGAGAAAGACATGGGGATATTTATCATCTCACCAGGGGATAAAGGGGGACGGTTATATCAACCCCCGGAGAGATTAAAAGAGTTGTGTCACCCTCTATCGCCTTTAATCTTCAGCTATCGATTCCTATTGAGCGATTGCAGAATTACCACACTCAGTATAGGCCCTGAAAGCCCCGAGGAACTATTAAAACCCTTAGAGGAATGGAATGACAGGGATGGGGCGTTAACACCAGTAGAAGAGGAGATTCTGTTGAAGTTGGACGAGAGATTAAGGGAAAGCCTCAACAGCGATCGCTGTAGTCAATGCTATCAATGTTTACCCTGCCCGGAAAGTATTAATATCCCCGAGATACTGCGATTAAGAAATTTAGCCCTAGCCTATGACATGGGCGATTTCGCTCAGTATCGTTACAGAATGTTAGAAAATGCAGGACATTGGTTTCCGGGGAACAAAGGTAATCGTTGTACCGAATGCGGTGATTGCTTACCGCGATGCCCCGAAGAATTGAATATTCCCGAATTATTAAACGATACTCATCACCGTTTTAACGGCTCGGCTCGCCGCCGACTCTGGGAAGAAAGCTGAGTTGGTGAAACCTTGTTGAGTCTCCTGGCTGGTTGGGCTACTATTCCAGTTATACCCCCGCAGATCAGGGGGTAGACGGCAGTTAAACTTACGTTAAACAAACTATCAAAAGTGAATAGAAGTATAGAAACCGAGAGAACGGCGGAGGATACTACTTCTGGATGTAACCAGGTTCTGGCGGGAAAACGTTTTAAGGCAAAGAGAAAAACCGGGAGTAGCAAAGAAGAGTATAGGCTGATAATACCGAGAACTCCGTTGTTGCCGAATATAATAATCCAGAAGCTATCCGTTACCGAAACATCAACTATGTCCCCCTGCCAATTTTCCTCAAAGATCCGGCTCCTGCCCCAGCCTCCCCAACCGAACAACAATTTCTCTCTAGCTTTATCAGATAATAATACTTCATTATCAAAACGAAAGTCTAGAGATTCAATTCGGTCTGGAGGAAAATAGTTAGATAAAAAAGATATAAGAGAATCACCATCAAAATTACCCGATATATTAAGAAATAAATAAAAAATAATCAAGCCTATGAATACAAATAAACAGAAAGAAGTTTTTAAAAATTTAGCCTCAAAAAAGATAATAATACCGATGGCTAAATATACATAAGCACCTGTAGATTTGATAAGGATAAAATTAACCACCAAAATTATTACTATCCAGACTATAGGAATAGACCAAATTTTCTGGATTTTTTTAGATTGCCAGAGCCAAATGGCGGCTAGGGTAACTACCATCATCCACATAGCTAATACCAGTCCGTGACTCATAAATACCATTGGTCGCCATCCGCCCAGTCGAATAGCTTGTGTGAGACCCGAGCTGTGAGGGAAGTAACCGTATACCATCAGGTGTATCCGGGGACTCATCCTTACTTCGTAAATACATAGGGGGACGTAAATCAAGCCTGCTTTAATAATGATCACGGCTAATTCTGACATTCCCGATAAACTGTTTAGATATAGACGACCTACCATATAGGGCCATCCCCATATAGCTAATTGAGTAACGGCCTGATTGATTCCATCGTATAAACCTAAACCGTTAGCGAGAGAGCCGGTGATCGGGGTTAAAGTCCAAATTAGCATTGGTAAATCCAGAGGACTAAATTGGAAATTTAATAATTTTTGAAAATCAAATATTAGTAGACCTAAAGTAATACCATAAACGGCGACTGTGGCATTACTGAAGTCGGGAATTAAGGGAAGATTGATCCCCGCACGTTGAGGTAAAAATAATAAGCCCCCAATAAAACTAATAATGGAAGCTGTACGAGGATTATAAATAGTAAATAAATAAAGTGTAAAAGGTAGCCAAGCTATGACTATAAGTAATGCCTGTGGAGTCATAATACTGAGTATGAAATGAAAGAAACAGTAATCTAAATAAGATTACGGCTTGTTTTATTCTAACTCAAACGATTATGTTTTTTTATTAAACCCACGAGCCATGTCTATTTCTGCCTTCGGGACAATTTAGAGGATCGGGATGACCATGATAGGAAAAATCAGTAGTGCTGAACATAACACACCGATTAAAAATAGGGAGAACTTTTTTTTCGCATTTGCTCATGTCAGCATTCCATAATTCAAAGTGTCCTCCATATTCTCCCTGCAAATCTTTATTGAGATAAATCAATAAATAGGTTAGTTTGTGGTGGTCAGCATAAGCGATATAACTTGGTATTCTTGATGTTCTTCAACTATTGATAGTAAAGGTATGAGTATTTAGTTGAGCTATCTTTATAATATATACAGATTTATGGATTTTTAATAGAGAATTCTAAAATTAGCCTTCTGTCCAATACTTAAGCTTCTTAGCCACCTCGTTGAAAACTGTCCAATTTTTGGGGAGAGGACAAACCTCACCCCCCACACCATAAATTAAGGATTACTGAACAGATAATTATTAGGTAAGTTACTAACCGCCCTCTGTAGGCTATTAAGAGATTTATTATAATCGACGATCGCCTGTAAGTATCTACTCCTTGCGTCGGTCAAATCCCTCTGAGAGTTAATAACGTCGGTTTGGGTTCCCACCCCCGCCTGAAAGCGGAGACGGGCGAGGCGAAGGCTTTCCGTCGCCGATTCGACGCTTTTGGTCGAGGTGGCGATATTCTCCCGGTTAGCCACTAATCCGTAATAGGCCTGTTCTACTTCAAAGCGCACTTGATTACGGAGATTGGCGAACTGAGTATCGGCAATATCGATATTGCGATTAGCTTCTCTTTCTCTGGCGAAAGCAGCACCGCCGTCGAAGAAATTCCAGGTAATCTGAGCTCCCACGTTATAACCATCGGTAAAACCTATCTCATCGTTGAAATTATTGAGTAGGTTATAGTTGGCGATCAAATTTACCCTAGGCGTGATCGAGGCGCGGGCGATGTTACGGTCTTGTTCGCTAATTTCCCTTTGTACTAATTGCTGTTCTAATTCTGAACGATTTTTATAGGCAAGGACGATACTATCGTCGAGAGTTAATCCCCATGTTCCCGCTTCGCGGATTTCATCGGCTGCGGTTAACTCGACTTGTTGCCCCAGGCTCAGGATTTGTGCCAGTCTCCGTCGTGCTACCCGCTGATTGGAAATCGAAGTGGTTAAATCCTGGTTGGCGTTGGCTAGATCTACTTCCGCCTGTAATACGGAAAATCTAGTCCCCAATCCCGCCTGTTCTAAAAGTTGCGCGTCCCGTAAACTCTGGGTGGCATCTTCGATCGCCGCCTGGGCGATCGCTACCCGGGCATCGGCGCGCTGTAACTCATAGTAAGCGTCGGTAGCGTTAAAACGGGTTTGCTCGGCCGTCTGTTCGAGAACCAGTTGATTCCTCCTGATTTCTCTTTCAGACCGAGCGATTCTCGCCGCCCTCTCTCCACCGGCGTAGAGGCTGTAGTTAACTTGTACCTGGCCGTTGAGAGAATCGGTGGTCGTCGGGGTGAGCCGACTTCGATTGGCCGCCGTATTGCCATTCTCCCGCAGAAAAGCTTCATTCTGCCTTTGAGTAATGGCCGAGTCGTTGCGGCTCAAGTCCACCGTGGTCTGTAGGGAGGGATAGAGAGCGGCCCTTTCCGCCTCCAGTTGAGCCTGTGCCCTCTCTACGGTAAGGCGAGCCTGGGCCAATTCCTTGTTATTTTTCAAAGCTAATTCAATAGCCTGGTTGAGGGTAACGGGTTTTACCACCCTAATATCGACCTCCTGAGGCTTAGTGGGAAAAAACAGGGGGTTAGCATTAGGATTGAGATTGTTAGGAGCTGGCTCATCCTTCTTGGGTTGGTCGGCTGTGGGTGCTACTGGCGATGGAAAGCCGCCACCCTGCGCTCTAACTTCCGAGGGATTAACCGCCATCGGGAAAGAAATTAAGCTCAGCAATAGCCAAGGTTTTATAGGAATATTAGGCAGGCGTTTCTTATCGGGATTAGTGGTCATGGTATTAACCTGTGGGTGTAAACTAGACACTTGCTTATCTAAGTTACCTTAAAATTTTCTTCTCTCAAAAACCGATTGTTATTTTAACCATCTATCGTTAGGCTATAGATAATAATACTTAAGAAAGAGATATATTCGGGGTATGGGTTGTGTCTGTTGCCCTAAATGTAAGGGCCTATTAGAGAAAGTTATCTATCAAAATATCGAGATCGATCGTTGTTCCGTCTGCGCCGGGATTTGGTTCGATCGTCTAGAAGCCGAAGAATTACGCCAGCTCAAGGGTTCAGAATCGGTGGACATCGGTAAACCTGCCCCCGTAGAAAACCGCCCCTGTAAATCAGTATCTTGTCCCCGTTGCGGGAAAGGAATGCTGAAAATGTTGGATTTTGGGCAACAGCCCCTATGGTACGAAAAATGTAGTCAATGCCAGGGAATGTGGCTCGATGCTGGGCGATTTACGGTATTCAAACAAAATTTTCATCCCGTAAGGAATTGGGCAACCGAAAAAGCAAAACAAGTCTTATCTGTGGCAAGATCGGGTAGATAACTTCTTTTATTGCTGACTATGCTAGACGAACAAGCCAAAAAAACCCTGTTACGAAAAATTCCTCATGGGTTATATATTTGTGGTGTGCGTGATGGCGAAGAAATGAACGGATTTACCGCGAGTTGGGTGATGCAAGCCTCCTTTACACCCCCTCTAGTAGTCAACTGCGTCCGGAACGATTCCGGCTCGCATAATATGATCAAAAATAGCGGAGTTTTCGCCCTCACCTTTCTAGAAAACACACAGAAGGATTTAGCGGCACAATTTTTCAAGCCGAAACGCCGGGTCGGCAATAAATTTGAAGAGATAGAATTTTATCAAGGCGCAGAAACCGGGTGTCCTATTATCAAAGATAGTCTCGGCTACGTGGAATGTCGCGTTGTCGGTTCGGTAGAACAGGGTGATCACACCGTTTATGTGGGAGAAGTAGTGGGCGCAGGTATCCACCGGGAAGGAGATCCTTTATTATTAGAACAAACCGGTTGGCAATACGGCGGCTAGTCTATGACCATTATCAAATTTCCTTCCCGCGATCGCCCCGCAGTGAATTTAGGCAGTCGTTTCCTCTGGGTGGGACTGAGTATAACCGCCCTATTCATCCTGATTGCTCTTCTCTCCCCCTTGCTACAAGCGAGCGGACTCATTCAAGATCCGACGGATTTACTGAGCAATTATCCTTTAGAATCACCGAGCGCGGCTCATTGGTTCGGTACTAATATTAGGGGTTATGATGTTTTCTCTCGTACCCTATTCGGCGCGGCAGCCGCTTTAAAAGTAGTGGTTCTAGCTACGGGGCTATCTCTATTTATCGGCGTGCCTTTAGGACTGGTGAGCGGCTATTTCGGCGGGAAGATCGATCGTATTCTTCTCTTTATCATGGATACGATTTACACCCTGCCCGGCCTATTATTATCGGTGGCGCTGGCTTTCGTCCTCGGTCAGGGTATACTCAATGTAGCGATCGCGGTTAGTATCTCCTACATCCCCCAATACTTCCGCGTGGTACGTAATCAAACCGCCAGCGTCAAAAATGAGATGTTTATCGAAGCGGCTAAGGCTCTCGGCGCTACCCCAACCCGTATCCTCTCCAAATACCTATTTTTGAACGTGGTACAGAGCGTACCGGTGTTATTCACCCTCAACGCCGCCGATGCGATTTTAGTTCTGGGCGGTTTGGGCTTTTTAGGTTTGGGATTGCCGGAAGAGGTGCCGGAATGGGGACACGATTTGAAAGAAGCCCTACCCGACTTATCTACTGGGGTTTGGTGGACAACTTTTTATCCTGGATTGGCGATGACTTTGATGGTGGTGGGTTTATCCCTACTCGGAGAAGGATTGACGGAAATATTTAACCCCCGCAGGAGATAGTTATGTGGGATTTCTCGCCGCCCCCTCCCTCAGAATTGGGCGATCGTCAAGTAGGATTAGAAGGCAAACATTTACAGGGGAAACGTATCGCCCTCTTAGTCACCGGTGGCATCGCCGCCATGAAAGCCCCTTTAATCGCCCGCAATCTCCGACGAGAAGGAGCCGAAGTCATCGCCTTCGTTTCTAAGTCTGGTTTACGCTACGTCACCGAAGAAACTTTGGCTTGGAGTACGAATAATCGGGTGATTACCAATCTTACCCCATCTGCTGAACATCTCAGCGATGATAACCCTTTTCATCTTTACTTAGTAGCACCTGCCACCTACAACACGATTAATAAATTTCGTTATGGTATCGCCGATGGCATAATTACCTCTACACTCGGTTCCGCTTTAGGCCGTTTAGAAGGCGGAAAGACTAAGATCTTAATCGTTCCTACCATGCACGGTAGCTTACATAATTCTATTTTGATTGAATCTTTACAGATTTTACATCAGAAAGGCGTGGAAATTATGAAGCCCCGGCAGGAGAACGGTAAAGATAATATTCCCGAGGAAAGAGATATTACAGTTACCGTGTGCCGACTATTAAGTACATCCACCCTCAAAAATAAATCGATTTTAGTTACTGGCGGCCCTACACCCGTAGCGATTGATAATATTCGTCGCATCACCAATATATTTACCGGACAATTAGGTATATGTATAGCAGATGAATTATATTTGCGCGGGGCGAATGTAATCCTCATTCACGGACGGAGTTCTCACAAACCTTACCCGTATTTACCCCATATAATTATCAATAGTTATGATGAATACAGTAGGCAAGTTCTAGAAAATTCAGCTAATGCTCAAGTGGGAATTTTTACTGCGGCTGTAGCAGATTACCAACCCTCAGAAGTGTTTAATGGCAAGCTACCTAGCGGTATAACAACAAATAATATCAATCTCTTACCTACGGCGAAAGTCATCGAACAAGTCAAAGAGTATTTTCCTACTTTATATATGATAACTTTTAAGTATCAAGAAAATATTAGTTATGAACAAATGATTAATATTGCTCAAGAAAGATTAGGAAAATATCAGGTAGTAATCGCTAATCGAGGCGAAGAGAAAACAGAAGAAGGGGAACAGATAGCTTATTTAGTCAGTCACAATCAACCGATAGAAAAAATGATAGGCAAAAAACAAATTGCTGAGGGGATAGCAGATTATTTAGAAAAATATAGTCAAAGTATTTTTTTTTCTCAATAATTTAAAAATATTAAGAATTTTAATTATTAATTTTTACTAAAATCATCATCAACGTATATAAAAATAATTCCTAAATACCTATTTATTTCCTAGGGAAAATAGTTTATCATAATATGCGTACCATCCACATATAGAGTACCGAAACGAACTTACACGCTATATCTGTGGTCTGTTGCCGAAGCTAGTAATATTTAATAGCTTCTTTATCCTGTTCATCTATCAGTAAGTATGTACCAAACTCTGACAACCTCAACCTCCCCGTCTCGTAAGAATGAAGCGCCGAAAGCTTCTGTGACGGTTAATGCGAGCCAATCACAGGAAATACGGGTAATTAAGCGAAACGGCTCCTCTACGTCGCTCAATATCAGTAAAATCCGTAAAGTGGTGGATTGGGCTTGTCAGGGTAAAGAAGTCAATCCCATAGCATTAGAGGCGGGATTGAAAACGCGGCTCAGAGACGGGATTACTACTAGAGAGATACAAGATAATTTAATCAACTGTGCCTTAGAAATGTGTAGTCCAGATGAACCAGACTGGCGCTATGTAGCGGGAAGACTTCATATCTGGAGTCTCTGGAAAGATACATTGGCATCAAGAGGCTATATTTATGACGGGGGTAACTATAAAGCCACTGTTAAAACTAAAGTTAATAACGGCGAGTATGACCAAAGAATCTTCACCTACTCCGAAGAAGAATTACGCGAGGCCGGTAGCTGGATTAACCCTGATTGGGATACGGATTATGATTATGCGGGGGCGGTTTTATTAACTAGCCGTTACCTGTTACCGGAAGAATTACCCCAAGAAGCTTTGTTAACCTGTGCTTTACTGCTGGCTAGCGTAGAGACTAAAGAAAAGCGTTTATCGATAGCGAGAGAGTTTTATAGAGCCATAGCACAGAGAAAGATTTCTCTGGCCACGCCCATACTCGCAAATCTGCGTATTCCTAACGGTTCTTTAACTAGCTGTTTTATCGTAGGAATCGACGATAATTTAGAAAGTATTTTCGGCGAGATTACCAATACAGCGAGAATATCCAAAAATGGCGGAGGTGTGGGAGTCAATGTCAGTCGCATCCGGGCTACCGGCAGTTGGGTGATGGGTAAATCTAACGCATCTGGCGGAATCATTCCCTGGGTGAAGCTGCTCAACGATACGGCCATAGCGGTTAATCAAGGGGGTAGGAGAGCCGGAGCCGTTACCGTGAGCGTGGATGTATGGCATTTGGACGTACCGGAATTTCTGGAAATACAGACGGAAAACGGGGATCAACGCCGTAAAGCTTATGATATATTCCCCCAATTGGTGATTCCCGATGAATTCATGCGTCGGGTGGTGAATAAGCGGGATTGGACTTTAGTTGACCCCTACGAGGTGCGGGTAAAATTGGGTATAGAATTGGCTCCTCTGTGGGGTGAGGAGTTTAACCGGGCCTATGAGTTAATCGAGGCTAGTTTAGATAAAGATATACATCTATATAAGAAGGTTAACGCCCGGGAGTTGTTTAAAACCTTCATGCGCTCTCAAGTAGAGACGGGAATGCCCTATATCGCTTTTAAGGATACGATTAACCGCGCCAATCCTAATAAACACGCTGGTTATATTCCAGGGGTGAATCTCTGCACAGAGTCTTTCTCTAACGTGACTCCTGGAGAGGAAGCCCACTGCTGTAATTTGGTGAGCCTCAATCTGGCCAATATAGAAGATGAAGAGATTGATTCAGTCTGTCAGGTGGCAGTGAGAATGCTGGATAATACGATCGATATTACCTCTCCCCCGTTCGACGCAGCGAAGTGCCATAATAATAAGTATCGCACGATCGGCGTGGGAGCTATGGGCCTGGCCGACTGGCTGGCGAAACGCCGTCTTTCCTATGACCATCTACAGGAGATAAGCAATCTTTTTGAAAATATCGGCTACTGGTGTACTCATACCTCGATGGAGTTAGCGAAAGAGAGGGGAGCCTATCCTGCTTTTGCTGGCAGCGATTGGAGCCAGGGGAAGTTAATCGGCTCGAAGCCGGTAGAGTGGTTTTTGAATCACGCTCAAGTAAAACAGAGATGGGCCAGTCTAGCAGAGGATATTCAGCGTTACGGGATTCGTAATTCTCATATCACCGCTATTGCCCCTAATACTTCTTCCTCTCTAGTGCAGGGTTGTACGGCGAGTATCCTGCCAGTATATAGCCGTTTCTTCTATGATAAGTGGGCGAAAGGGACAGTACCGATCGCTCCTCCCTATATCAATAAGAGTTTCTGGTTTTATCCTGAGAATAAAACTCTCGACCAAAAGAAGGTTGTTAAGGCCACTGCAGTTATCCAGCAATGGATAGATACAGGGATTTCTATGGAGTTATTATTTAATCTTAATGCGGGGGTTTATTATCCTGAAAATCCCGATCGTAGTCTCTCAGCTAAGGATATTTTCGATACTTTAATCCTCGCTTGGAAAGAAGGATGTAAAGCGATTTATTATATTCGTACTGTCCAGAAAGACGATTTTAAAGAGACTGAGGAGGGCTGTTCTGCTTGCGCTAATTAGTAATAGAAGTTAGCTGTGGCTAGTAGTTACTCACTAGTCACTCGTCACCCGCCACTAAACACTCAATATTATTAAATTGATTTTTTCGATAATTTTTGTTAGATTGAGTTAGCAGAGTTTGTAAAAATCTATTCGTTTCAATGGTAGTAACTAATACTCAATTTAGGCAAAAAATGCCCGTTAATCCTATATTTAACCCGGGCGGGGATGACGCGATCGAAAATCGCTCCATCTGGTTCGGTAATACCACCAACCTCATGCAACTCAACGACGTGCGTTATAGTTGGTCGGTGGGATTGTATCAACAAATGCGGGAAAATTTTTGGATACCTCAACGTTTAGATATTACCCAAGACGTGACGGATTACTGGAATTTAACGAACGAGGAAAGATATGCCTACGAGGGAATACTTTCCTATTTAACATTTTTGGATTCGGTACAAACCTGTAATATTCCTCACTTGAAAGGTAGCGTTACCGCTCCGGAGATCAGTCTATGTATGGCGGAACAAATCTCTCAAGAGGCGATGCACAATCAAAGCTATCAATACATAATTGAAACCATCGTTCCCCCCGAAAGGAGAACTCACGTTTATGATTTCTGGCGTACCGACAAGGTACTGAAAGATAGGTGCCAATTCATAGCCAACCTCTATCAGCAGTATATAGATAATCCCACCTCAGAAAATTATTTCACCGCTCTACTGGCCGATTATTTATTAGAGGGTTTATACTTCTACAACGGGTTTATTTACTTCTATAATCTCGCTTCCCGGATGTTGATGCCCGGCTCGGCCGATATATTCAAAATGATCAACCGGGATGAGTTAAGTCATGTGAGACTGTATCAAAAATTATTACCCGAGGCGATGGAAGTATTCACCCATTCCAAAGATAGGATTTACGAGATGTTCGATACGGCGGTACATCACGAGTGCAGATGGACTAACCATATCGTCGGTAATAATATTTTGGGCATTACCGAGGGCAGTACGGAGCAATATACCAAATATTTAGCCAATCTTAGATTAAAAGCGATCGGTCTTGAGCCTCTGTATAAAGACCCTAAATACAGTAAAAGCCCGTATACTCATCTAGAGCGTTTTTCCGATACCAAAAAAGAAGCCCATACCAAGGCCAACTTTTTTGAAGCCACGGTGACGAGTTACGTTATGTCCTCGGGTTTAAGCGGCTGGGATGAAATATAATATCGATTCGAGAGGGCTGTTACCTGCTTATTTTTCCCGCGAGAATCAAGTTTAGTTCTAGTAAAAACGCGAGGGTATCTCGATCGCTTTTTATTCCGTAGGCTTCATAAACCGAAGTATCGATCTGCTGGTGCAGTTTCGCCAATCGGCTCGCGGGTTCGTCGAAAAACTCGTTATACAGAGCGGTAATCCCCCATTGTCGCTTTTCCATCTGTTCGGTGCGGTACTCGTGCAGTTGCCGAGTCGCCCGCCGGATGACTTCTTTTTGTTTTTCGGAACATTCGGGTGGAAACGGAAAAGTTTCAAAACAGGTATTGTGGGTGTACGCGATGTCCGCTTTTAGGGTAGATTTTTGAGCGTGCATCCAAATTCGATGAAGGCTAGAAGTAAGAATTCCGAGAATATAAAAATCATCGGACGCTACTATCACCGATTTATCTCCGGCTAACCATTCCGCCGGGAAAGGGATAAAAATCGCCCACTTCGATACTCTAGGAACCGCAAAACAGAATGAAAGAGATCCGATCGCCTTTCGCATTGCCGGACGTTTCTCACCGTATTTCCACCAGTTTAGTTTTGTCGATTCTCTACGATTTTTATCGCGTTCTGGCTTAACGTGGGTTTTAACGTGTTGAAAAGGTAAGCGATAATCGCTCGCATCTTCCAGACTCATGTCATTGAAATCGATAATCCATCGATCGGGTTTTCCGTGGGGATTTTGGGCGAGATTCGCGCCCATAGAAAAGAGTTTGAGAACGTTTTGATTCTTCGGATCTGCATCGATCCAATCTCGAACCTGTTCCTCGGTGACGATAAATCCTTTGCCCACGGGAATCACTCCCTGAAAACAAAGATTTAAATTTTCCGACAGGCGATGAGCTTTCGTAACATTGATTTCGGCTTTGAGCGAAGAATTAATTCGAGAAACCACCCGATGATCGAGACGGTAAATAATATTTTCTCCCGGATCTCCCTTCTGCCAATTGATAATACTAACGTGAACTTTCGCCTCTCCCGACCAGGGCTGAGTAGAGATCGCGTCGTGGATAAAACCACCGTTTTCTAGAATATGATCTAGCGTCGCCTTGCGACTTTTGCCCTGGGAAATCGAATTCGTGGCCACTAATCCGGCGCGACAGTTATCGCCTAGATTTTCGTGGGCCAGGCGGAACCAATAGGCGCAGAAATCCACATCTTTTAGCCCCGAAAAGCGATCGAATACCCGATCGATATAATCATCCCCTAACACTAATCGTATATGTTTCGCGCCCAAAAAAGGCGGGTTTCCGATGATAGCGTTCGCCGGTTCCCACGGATCAAAAAGGGCATCGCGTACCCGAATATTTTTATCGAGATTATCGAGGGGCAGAGCTTTATCGAACTCTAGGGGTAAATTTAACTGCGCCTCGCCGAGTAGTTCGTTTTCTTCATCTAGGGCTAATTTTTTCGCCAGCATTAACGTTACTTTCGCCAGTTCCACCGCGAAAGATTTAATATCCATGCCGTAAAATTGCGTCGTTTTAATCAGCGATAGCGTACCGATCGCCGCAGTCACCCGATCGCTAAAATTCTCGTGAATTTTCCGTAATAGTTCCGCCTCTAATCGCTTCATTTCCCGATAGGCGACATAAAGGAAATTCCCACTCCCACAGGC
>CAZUVR010000073.1:0-18879 GCA_964623815.1 uncultured bacterium
GATTGTCGAGTCTTGTAAGAGTCTTTCTCACTCCTCACCAATCTTAGCTCACGCTACTATTGCTATAGTACAGTAAATAATAGCTAATAGAGAATAGAGTTCCCATGAAAATTCTGTTAGTAGAAGATGATGAGATGGCGGTTTATACCTTGCAGCGGGAACTCAACGCTCATCACTACAGCGTTGATATTTCAGAGGACGGTCAATTGGGCTTGGAACTGGCTCAAACTTTTTACTATGACTTGCTCATACTCGATATTATCCTCCCGAATCTTGATGGAATCAGTATTTGTCGGCAACTGCGATCGCATGGGTCACAAATACCCATTTTACTCTTGAGTGCAAAGGAAAGCAGTAGGGATCGGGTGATGGGTTTAGAGGCAGGAGCCGATGATTACCTCATCAAACCTTACGAAACATCAGAATTGATCGCCAGGATTCAAGCACTATTACGAAGGGGTGGTTCAATCTTCCCTACAGTTCTGACCTGGGAAAAGCTCCAACTACATTCGGATGCTTGCCAAGTTACCTATAGCGGCAATCTCTTACGGCTAACCCCGAAAGAATATAGCATCTTAGAACTTTTCTTGCGAAATCCCTGGAGGATATACAGCAGGAGCGCCATACTCGATCTGGTCTGGCCCTGCGGTGAATTTCCTAGCGAGGAAGCTGTTTCTACGCAGATCAAGGGCCTGCGTCGGAAGCTCAAAGAAGCTGGAATGACTGCAAATTTAATTGATACCGTATATGGTTTGGGTTATCGGCTGAAAGCACCGCCAGATAATCCTTCGCCTTCAAGTACCTCTCAAGACAGGCTAGAATCTCCAAAAACTGGAGCGCTTCGGCTTACTTCAATGGATAGGCGATCAGCTCAAGCAAAGGTAGAAGCCGTACTGCAACAGGAATGGAATAGCTTGAAAGAGAGCCTGTCATTGCGGATGATGGTTTTCGATCAATTGAGCGAGGAACTATCTACCGGCAGTATAGATGAGCGACTGAAGATTTCAGCACGAGCGGAAGCTCATCGATTGATTGGTTCATTGGGATCATTCGGCTTACCGGAGGGTTCGCAAGTAGCACGGCAGATAGAACAACTGCTTCGGTTGGAGTTTTTCGGTAAAAATGAGGCGCAGCAACTTGAGGATTTACTCGGGCAGCTAAAGGAGCTTGTGAACAATAAACGATTGGAAACTGCCGGGGCGATCGCCAATAGCAAGCTCGGATCGGGTCGCTTATTGATCATTGATGATGATGCGGTACTGACGAAACAGATAAAAAAAGAAGGGCTTAATTGGGGTTTTGAGATAGAAGTAGCAACAAACCTAAAACTGGCTAGAAAATTAATTTCGTCTCATCCACCTGATGTTATTGTTCTAGACATCACTTTCCCAGGCATCAAAGATGACGGCCTGAACCTACTGGCAGAACTGGCGCAGGAGAGTCCCAGTATTCCAGTGTTAATAGTTACAGCACGAAATCAATTAACCGCCCGCGTGCAAGTAGCGCGTTCTGGCGGAAAGGTGTTCTTACAAAAACCTATTAGTTCCGAGGAAATTATCAAAGCGGTAATTCAGGAAGTTAACCGTAACCAAAAGCCAGAAGCCAAAATCCTGATCGTAGATGATGATTTAACGGTGCTGGCAATCTTATCTAATCTTTTAACTCCGTGGGGTTTCGAGGTGAAAACTTCGGCAGATCCACAACAATTTTGGCAAGATCTCACCACCACCGGGCCTGACTTACTGATTTTAGATATAGAAATGCCTAGTTTTAGCGGCATCGAACTCTGTCAGGTGGTTCGTGGCGATCCCCGGTGGAGTGATTTACCCGTATTGTTTCTCTCCGCCCATAGAGATGCTGATACGGTACATCGAGTGTTTGCCGCCGGTGCGGATGACTACGTGCAAAAACCGATTATCGGCCCAGAACTGATAGCCCGTATCCTCAACCGGCTGGAACGAAGCCGAATGATGCACCGGTTCGCAGAAATTGATGAATTAACCGGTGTTGCTACCCGGCACAAATCTATCGGCGATTTAGAGAGATCTTTACATCTGGCAGAGCGCGAGAATAAGCCATTCTGTTTGATAGTTCTGGACTTAGATCATTTTAAACAGGTTAACGATCGATACGGTCATGAGGTAGGAGACTACGTTCTCAGCCTATTTGGAAAACGCTTAAAGCAGTTCTTCCGCTCTGAAGATATAGCGGCCCGTTGGGGTGGTGAGGAATTTGTTTTGGGTTTATATGGTCTGACGCAAGATAAGGGGATGGAGCGGCTTAGTGACTTCCAAAAAATCTGGCGGCGGGAAGAGTTTACCGATGCCAATAATAAGAGATTCGGGGTTACTTTCAGCGCGGGGATAGCCGAATATCCTAACCACGGAGTGACATTACCACAACTTTATCGAGTTGCTGATTCTGCACTATACAGGGCTAAGGCAATGGGAAGGAATCGAATATTAGTATCGACTGCCGGAGATTAAGAGGGGGGTAATCGCGGGTACTAAATAACGTCAATTCGAGGAATTATACTAGATCCTGTTTTCAAAGACCACTTATAGAGAGAGTGGTTAGTGGCGAGTGGCGAGTAGCGAGTAACCAACTACTAGCCACTAGTCACTTCTCTTTAAAGAAGGGTATGATAAGCAGATTTGGTATGAATCGCCGACATAAGCCGCACCATAATCTGTAGTGTAGAGGGGAGAGGGAAGAGTCACTTTAATTAGGCACCGATAGTTCTTTCTACAAATATAATAGTAAAATCAGCCCAACTCTTTACCCCTGGTGCAGTCCATGAGTACGATCGTCTTGGGTAGTATCAACATCGACCTGGTATTCCAAACCTTCTATCTACCACAAAAAGGCGAAACGATAAAGGGTGAAAGCTTCCTTACCATACCCGGGGGCAAAGGGGCGAATCAAGCCGTAGCTACCGCTAAACTGGGGATAAACACCCACATGATAGGTAGGGTGGGCGATGATATATTCGAGCGCGAGCTATTGGAGAGTTTACGGGCTAATAACGTCAATATAGAAGGGGTGAAAATCACTCAAAATTGTTCTTCCGGAATAGCCTCGATCGCGGTGGATAAAAACGGCGATAATACCATCATCATCATCCCCGGTGCCAATCACACTTTAAACGATAGCGATTTAGAAAAGCTAAGGGAATTAGCCCCGGGGGCCACTACTCTCTTACTACAGCTAGAAACACCCATCGATATAGTTGAGAGGGCGGCGCGGATAGGAAAAGACGCGGGAATTAAAGTTATTTTAGATCCGGCACCTGCACCGATGGGCCTCAGCAACTCTCTTTATGAATCGATAGATATTATTACTCCCAATGAAACCGAAGCGGCTCGCCTCGTGGGCTTTCCTGTAGAGGATGAAAATAGCGGCAGAAAGGCAGCGCAATTTTTCCACGCGCGGGGGGTGAATACTGTTGTATTGAAACAGGGTAGTAAGGGAATTTTTTGGAGCGATGGCAAGGGTTTTTATCATCTGAGAGCCTTACCTGTTAAGGTAGTCGACACCGTAGCCGCCGGAGATGCCTTTAACGGCGGGCTAGCTGCTGGGATAGATAGAGGTTTATCCTTGACAGAGGCGATGACTTGGGGGATAACTGCCGGGGCTTTAGCGGTGACTAAAACGGGGGCGCAATCATCTCTCCCAGATAGAGAAACTTTTGAAGCTTGTTTGAAAAAATACCAGATTTAAAATGATAGAGCCTGCAATCTAAAAATGAATAATCCGGGGCCGCTTATGACGTTGCTCCGCATAGCGCTGGGCTTCTATCATGATGGGAGCGTTCGGACATACAGCAGAGGCACCGGGAACTACGGTAACATATCCTCCCCCCGCAAGAACCGCCTGGGCCAATTGTGAGGGATAACCCCTCTGAGTGACCCAAAGTTCCGCCAAGACACTACCATCTGCCTCTCTCCCCAGCTCGGTCACACGAAAACTGCGATCGCCATTCATCGTGAATCCGCGCAGACGAGTTTCAGCGTAGCGAGTTGAAGAAGAACCCAGTTTGACCTTAATACAAGCTAATTTGACGGTAATTTCTCGATTCTGATGAACCATCCGCAAGCGATCGCCGGACAGAACTTCCCTAACTTGCCAATCGGACTTCGGGAGTGGAGAAGAAGGCACTGACGGGCGGGGTAAGACCGTAATAGTTGCCGGCTGGGTTCGAGCCGAGAGCCAACCAATAAAATGAATCAGCCCGAAGCCAGCGACTACGCAACCGAGGAGGGTAATCAGCAATAGGAATAGAAATTGGTCTTTTGAGTTCATGGGCTGAAACTGGAATTTTAACGCTTAGACGGGATAGGCTCCTAATTATTTATTCCGACACCAAATAGGTATAACGCCGTAAACTCTTTTCATAATCCTGCAACAATAGTTGAGCTTCTTCTAGAGTCATCCGCTTTTCTTGTAGAGCTTGCTCTGTCCGGCGGCGGAGATTCTCCAGTAAATCCTCACCGTCATACTGTACGTAGCCCAACACCTCATTTATTGTATCTCCCCTAACCACATACTCTATTTGATAACCCTTCGGATTCATGCGAATATGTACCACGTTGGTATCACCAAAAAGATTATGTAAATTACCCATGATCTCCTGATAGGCACCAACTAAAAACATCCCCACATAATAAGGCTCGGGAGTAGAAGAATCTTTTTTGTAGTTCAAAGGATGCAATTCTAAAACCGATTTTATATCTCCTCTCAAGTCGATAAATTTATCTACTTTCCCGTCACTATCACAGGTTAAATCAGCGAGTATAGCCCTTTTCGTTGGTTCTTCATCTAAACGGTGGATCGGCATGATCGGAAATAACTGATCGATCGCCCAGGAATCAGGCACCGATTGAAACACCGATAGATTAGCATAATAGATAGAAGCCATGATTTTTTCTAGGTCTTCTAAATCATCTGGAACGTAATCCTGTTGACGAGCGATCGCTAAGATTTTATAACAACAAGCCCAATATAACTGTTCAGCCTTCGCCCGCTCTTTCAAACTCACATAACCGAAGGTAAATAGACTGATCGCTTCTTCCTTGAATTGCCCAGCATCGTGATAGGCTTCCTGATAATTCTGCTCGTTGATAGAGTTATAAGTTTCCCACAGATTACGGATAATTAAATGTTCTTTTTCCTGGGAAGGTTCGGGAGGATCGCAGGGGACTTCACTCGTACTGAGTATATCGAAGACCAACACCGATTGATGAGATGCGATCGCTCTGCCGCTCTCACTAATTAAAGTAGGAGCCTTAACATTAGCTTCCTCGCAGGCTTCCTGTACTTCTGCCACGATGTCATTAGCGTAATTCTGCATATTGTAGTTTTTCGAGGCGTAGAAATTAGTTTTCGAGCCGTCATAATCCACGCCTAAACCGCCGCCCACGTCAAGATACTGCATATTGGCACCGAGTCTCACCAGCTCCACGTAAATCTGACTCGCCTCCCGGATAGCATCTTTAACGACACTAATCGCCGAAATCTGCGAGCCGATGTGATAGTGGAGTAGCTGCAGTGAATCTAACATCCCCTCTTTTTCTAATTCCTTGACTACGGTGATAATCTCTGGAATCGTCAGGCCGAATTTAGCTCTATCTCCGGTAGAGTCACCCCAATGTCCTATCCCCTTGGTACTGAGTTTAGCCCTCACACCCACATAGGGGCTGATACCTAACTGACGGCTCACTTTAATGATTAAATACAGCTCCTCTAATTGCTCGATGACGATCAATGGTTTGTGGCCCAATCTAGTCGCTAATAGGGCGGTTTCTATATACTCTTTATCCTTATAGCCGTTGCAGATCAAGAGAGCTTCTGACTGTTCGCTCTTGGGGTTGAGAGAAGGTTCTAAAGTAGCCAGGGCTATCATCAATTCCGGTTTTGAACCGGCTTCCAAACCGAATTGATAGGGCTTGCCGTAACGCACTAAAGACTCGACAATGTGGCGATGTTGATTACATTTGACGGGATAGACACCCTTATAGACATTCGAGTAATTGTAACGGGCGATCGCGCGGGTGAAACAAGCGTTGAGGCGTTCGATGCGATCGCTCAATATATCCGAAAATCTAATCAGTACGGGTAAGCCGATATTTCTACTCTTGAGAGATTCCACCAATTCGTATAAATCTAAGGAACCGCCCCTATCCCCTTGGGGAGTTACGGTAATGTGTCCGGCGGTGTTGATGGAAAAGTAAGGCTCACCCCAGCCAGGAATACGATATAAATTTTCGCTATCCTCGATCGTCCATTTTTTAGGCAGGGCAACTTTTTGGTTCTCCTGTGCGTCTGTGGCTAATAAATTTACCGGTGAGATATTTTTCTCTAGTTGCTTCGGTTGAATTTTACCCCCCATCTGGTTGCGTACCCCTATATAAACACTCAATTTCCTATCATAGTCCACAGCTATTAAAGCCGGCGTGATAAAATTGCCTTCTGTTATGGTTATTATTTACTTTTTATGAAACTACTCGACTCCAAAGGAAGATTATTCGGTAGGCTTAGTATTCTAGATCTAGGTGCGGCCTTGGTGATTCTCATGACCATCATTGGTATCTTTGTCATCCCGGGAACCAGTGGCAAAAGCACGATCGCTCAAGTAGCCAAGGAGCCGATCGAAGTAGATGTAATCGTGCGCGGTTTAAGCGTACTCAACCCCAATAATTTAATTAACGATTTCAGAACCAATCCGAAAACCAATATTATTATCCGGAATCAACCGGCGGGGGAGGCTGATATTAAAAAGGTCAGACCGATCGAGCGTAACATACTGGTAACTCAACCGGATGGCAGTGTCAAGATACAAACAGATCCCCGCCCCGAATCGAACTTCTCGCAAGATATGATCCTCACCCTCGGCAGTCAGGCGGAAATTACCCCCACCGGCGCGGTAGTGGGGGGACAGAAAGTCAAAATCGGCACCTTGATCGAACTAGAGGGGGAAGACTATAACTTTAACACCAGCGTTATCGAAGTACGCAGACCGCAAAAATCCTAGAACAGATCGGATAACATGGGGTAAGAGTGATCCCTACCATGCGACATTAAAAGGATTTTTCCCTGTTCATGTTCAGTAAAAATAAACGCTTTCAGGGGATAGGTAGAAGCTTAACAGCTACAGTACTGATTTTACTCAGTATCTGGAGTATCTGTCCTGGCCTCGCCCTAGCTAAAACCCCTCCCGACTCCTCCAAGATCGACCCCTACCTACAAAACGTCATCGATCGAGTCACCCAATTCCGTCTCGATAACGGGATGAAATTTATAGTTTTAGAAAATCACGATGCTCCAGTTGTTTCCTTCGTCACCTACGCCGATGTCGGCGGTGCGGATGAACCAGACGGTAAGACGGGTGTGGCCCACTTTCTAGAACATTTAGCGTTTAAGGGGACAACCCGCATCGGCACCACCGATTACGCAGCCGAAAAACAAGCATTAGAAAAATTAGAACAAATCCACAATCAATGGCAGGCGGCGAAACAGGCTAATAAAACCGAAGAAGCGAATAAGTTAGCTCAAGCTTTTGCCGCTCAACAGGCGGAAGCGGAAAAATTCGTCGAGCGTAACGAGTTCGGGCGTATCGTCGAGACTCAAGGAGGAACCGGTTTGAACGCTCAAACCTCCAGCGATGCCACCGTATATTTCTATAGTTTCCCATCCAATAAACTCGAACTCTGGATGTCTTTAGAATCGGAGAGATTTCTAGAACCGGTATTGAATCGGGAATTTTATAAAGAGCAGGAGGTGATATTAGAAGAGAGACGGATGAGAACCGATAACAGTCCGATCGGTCGTCTGGTAGAATCTTTTCTCGATACCGCCTACACTACACATCCCTATAAACGCCCAGTCATCGGCTACAACCAAGATATTCGGAATCTCACGCCTGAAGATATAAAAGATTTCTTCGCTCGCTACTATCCCCCTAACAATCTCACCGTCGCTATCGCGGGAGATGTCGATCCTCAACAAGTCAAGCAATTGGCCCAGCAATATTTCGGGCGTTATTCTTCCGGCCCCCAACCCCCCAAGGTGACAAAAGTTGAACCCCCACAAACCAAGACCAAAGAAGTAACCCTGCAACTACCTTCCCAACCCTGGTACATAATGGGTTTTCACCGCCCCGAATTGAATCACCCCGATAACGCGGTTTATGAAGTTATCGCCACCCTAATGAGCGACGGTAGAACTTCCCGATTGTATAAATCTCTGGTGGAAGAAAAACGCTTAGCTTTGGGCGCTCAAGGTTTTAACGGTTTCCCTGGGGATAAATTTCCCAACATCATGCTCTTTTACGCTACCACTCCTCCTAATGTCAATCTAGATGATCTCGCTCTTGCCATGAATGAGGAAATCGAGCGATTGAAAACCGAACCAGTCTCGCCCGAAGAATTGGAAAGGGTGAAAAATAACCTTAAAGTTGACTTGTTGCGTGGCTTGGATTCTAATATGGGCATGGCTCGGGCATTGGTAGAATACGAGGTGAAAACCGGCGATTGGCGCAATCTCTTTAAAACCCTTGACCAATACGAAGCCGTCACCGCCGATGATATTCTCCGAGTCGCCCAGGAAACTTTCACGGACGAAAATCGCACCATCGGTAAAATTATCCCTGCAAGTAAATAAATATATAACCAATGAAGAATAAACGGAAATCGTTCCTTTTAATCCTACTGTCGCTGGTGGCAGTTTTATGGTTACGCACCCCCGCGATCGCGCAGACTGCCAAGCACTACACCGATTTAACCTTCCCCCCCCTGGCAGAAGTTAAGTTACCCAAGTACGATCGCTATCAGTTAGCTAACGGGATGGTGGTGTACTTGGTGGAAGATCATAAGTTACCTCTGGTGAGCGGCACGGCGATGGTGAAAACCGGCTCGCGTCTGGAACCGGGCGCGAAGGCGGGTTTGGGAGATATTACCGGTACGGTATGGCGTAGTGGTGGCACGAAAAACCATAGCCCAAATGAACTGAACCGATTATTAGAGCAGAGGGCGGCCACTATAGAAACATCGATCGGTACTAATTCCGGTTCGGTTAGTTTTAACGTACTGACGGAGGATCTAGGGCAGGTTTTCCCCCTATTCGCGGAGGTAATCCAAAACCCTGCTTTCGATCCTGGGCAAGTGGCCCTAGCGCAAACTCAAGAGAGAGGTGCGATTACACGGCGTAACGATGATCCGAGTGATATTGCCAGTCGGGAATTTAGGAAGTTGATCTATGGAGCTTCCAGCCCTTATGCTCGAACGGTGGAGTTCTCCACTTTAAATAATATCGCACGGGATAGCCTGATCGAGTTCCATCGAACCTATGTCAGGCCCGATCGCATTATTTTGGGTATCGTGGGTGACTTCGATGCCAAAGAGATGAAAGCCTTGATCGAAAAGAACTTTGGCTCCTGGAAACCGGAATCGAACCCATCTAAAATAAAGGTGCCGAAAGCCGAACAGAAGTTTAAGGGTGGTTTATTCGTCGTCGATCAGCCTCATTTAACTCAGAGTACAATCCTGATAGGTCAGTTGGGAGGACAATTAAACAGTCCAGATTACCCGGCGCTGAGCGTTTTAAACGAAGTTCTCAGCGGCTTTGGGGGCAGATTGTTTAACGAGGTACGATCGCGTAAAGGGTTGGCCTATTCGGTATACGGGGTGTGGAACGCCAGCTACGATTTCCCGGGTGTATTCATCGCCGGAGGTCAAACCCGCTCCGATACCAGCGTACCTTTTATTAAGGCGGTATTCGGGGAGATTGACAGAATTCGTACCGAACCAATCACCACGAAAGAATTGGAAGATGCGAAGAATTCTATCCTTAATTCTTTCGTTTTCAAGTTTGAAAATCCCGGACAAACTCTATCGAGATTGATGACTTATGAGTATTATGGGTATCCTAGCGATTTTATATTCCGCTATCAAAAAGCTATAAAAGCCGTGACAGTTGAAGATATTCAAGTGGCAGCTGATCGCTATTTACAACCACAACAGATGGTGACTTTAGTAGTGGGGAATTCTCAAAATATAAATCCGTCCTTGAATACTTTAGGAATGCCCATAACTAATTTAGACGTAACGATCGCCCAAAATTAACAGTAGCACCGCTAACCGCTCTGGCGGTATAGCGGGGTTAGATTAGACCTAATTAACTATTTCGATGCACTAAGGTCGAACCCGATTGGTGTGTGGGCATCATTAAAATTTCATTGATGTTGACGTGGGGCGGGCGGGAGGCACAGAAGAGAACTACATCAGCCACATCGAGAGGGGTTAGGGGGGTAGTGCCCCGATAAACGTTTTTGGCGCGTTCGGTGTCGCCATGAAAACGCACGTTACTGAAATTCGTTTCTACTAAGCCGGGATCGATCGAGCTTACGCGTACCTGTGTCCCGAGTAAATCTTGTTTCATTCCTTCAGAAAGTACCCTGACAGCGGCCTTCGTGGCACAATAGACGTTTCCGCCCGGATAAGTTTGATGTCCGGCGAGGGAACCGATATTAATGATGTGGCCACACCCCCGACTCACCATTGCTGGTAACAGTGCCCGGGTCATATAGAGTAACCCTTTGACGTTGGTATCGATCATCTCTTCCCAATCTTCGATACTGCCTTGATGAAGCTTGTCTAAACCCCGGCTCAATCCCGCATTATTGATCAGGATTTCCACATTCTGCCACTCGCCCGGTAGAGATTGGCAGGCGTTTTCTACGGCAGAGCGATCGCGCACATCCAAAGATAAGAGATGATATGGGGTGCCGTAGGTTTGACACAGTTCGGAGGCTAGGGCTTTTAGGGCTTCTAAGGTGCGGGCAACTAAAATCAATTTCGCACCAGCTGCGGCAAAGGCTTTAGCGCAGGATGCGCCGATTCCGCTACTGGCACCAGTAATGAAGACGATTCGATCTTTGAGAGAATACATGGAGTTTGAAGACTAAGCAGTGTTTATCTTTTACAACTCCGTAATCATAGCCGATCCCTTTGAGGTGTATAATCAAAATAGTTCTCGGAGAGAGAATATTTACATCCAGGGAGTCTGTGATGACAAAAAAATTTGAATTTGGAATCTACATCGGTAGATTTCAACCGTTACATAATGGTCACTATCGAACAATTAAACTAGCTCTTGAAAGTAGCCAGTACTTAATAGTCATACTAGGAAGCGATCGAACAGCCGCGAATATAAAAAACCCTTGGGGTTCCCGAGAACGGATAGAGATGATTCGCTCCTGCTTCGGCTCTCAAGAATTGGAAAGGATGTATTTCATTCCCGTTAGAGATTGGCTATACAGTGATAATCTTTGGCTGGCAACGATACAACAAAAAGTTTTAGAGATAACGGGCAACAATAAAAGCATAGGGCTTTTCGGTCATCGGAAAGACTCTTCCTCTTACTATTTAGAGATGTTTCCCCAATGGAGTTATCAAGAAACAGGATGTGAGCTAGAATTAAGCTCCACAAATATTCGCTCTAGCTACTTTGAAGGTGGGGATGATTATCGTCGGTTCGTGCCGGGCGGAATAATGCGTTTTCTCGATAACTTCCGGGCTAGCGAGCGATACTCGGCTCTGCGCCAAGAATATGAATTTATTCAAGCATACCGTCAAGCATGGTCTAACGCTCCCTATCCCCCCGTGTTCGTAACAACAGATGCGATAGTCGTCCAATCTGGCCATGTGTTAGTAGTTCGACGCAAAGCGATGCCTGGACAAGGGCTTATCGCTTTACCGGGGGGTTTTGTCAGGCAGGGCGAAACTTTAATAGAGGGAATGTTGCGAGAGCTGAAAGAAGAAACCAGGCTGAAAGTTCCCTTACCAGTTTTACGCGGCTCGATCGTTGATAGTCACGTATTCGATAACCCCGATCGCTCTTTACGGGGACGAACGATTACTCATGCTTATTTTCTTCAGTTAAAAGCCGGAGAATTACCGGCGGTTAAGGGAGGTGATGACGCGGAGAAAGCATGGTGGATGACTCTAGCCGATCTGTATGCCCATGAAGAACAGTTTTACGAAGATCATTTTCAAATCATTCAACATTTTGTTAGCCGAGTTTAGTAATAACTAACCCTCGTTTCACGATCGTTTAGAGAAGTTTTAAGAGATGATTGCCATGCGTTATAACTTAATTTTGGATGTAGATTCTTACAAAGCCAGCCATTGGTTACAATATCCGCCGAACACTACCGCCATGTATTCCTATCTGGAAAGCCGAGGTGGCAAATATCCCGTTACCGTCTTCTTTGGTTTGCAATATATCCTCAAGGAATACCTTACCCGCCGAGTCCAATCGTGGATGGTTGATGAAGCGGTTTCCTTTTTCGCATCTCACGGTGTTCCCTTTAATGAAGCAGGGTGGCGTTATATAGCCACAGAGCTTCAAGGCCGTTTACCAGTCCGGATTAAAGCTGTTCCTGAAGGAACTGTTGTACCAACGGGTAATGTACTGATGACGATCGAATCCACTGATGCGAATACCTTCTGGCTGGTTTCTTGGCTGGAGACGATGTTATTGAGAGTCTGGTATCCTACGACGGTAGCAACTCAAAGCTGGCATCTCAAACGAATTATCTACCGATTTTTAAAGCTAACCGCAGACGAGCCTGATGCGGAAATCGAGTTTAAACTGCACGATTTCGGCGCGAGGGGTGTATCTAGTTGCGAATCTTCCGGTATCGGTGGTATGGCCCATCTGGTTAATTTTAGCGGCTCGGATACGGTGCAGGGAGTAGTCTACGCTAATCATTACTATAATCACCCTATGGCCGCCTATTCCATCCCCGCCGCTGAACACTCAACTATTACCGCATGGGGACGAGACGGGGAAGAATCGGCTTATCGAAACATATTGACTCATTTCGCCAAACCCGATTCTGCTGTTGCCATCGTATCTGATTCTTATGACCTCTGGAACGCAGTAGACTTTATCTGGGGCCAGCGTTTACGGCAATCGGTGATCGAATCGGGAGCCACAGTTATCATTCGTCCTGATTCTGGCAATCCCGTCAAAGTTGTCGAGAAAATTCTCGGACGATTAGAACATTATTTCGGTAGTAGCATCAACAGTAAAGGTTATAAGGTTCTTAACCATGTGCGGGTTATTCAGGGTGATGGAGTGGATGAGGATAGTATTACTCAAATTCTGGAAAATCTTACTGCATCTGGTTATTCGGCTTCTAATATAGCATTCGGTATGGGAGGGGCTTTATTACAGAAAGTCAACCGTGATACACAACAATTTGCTATTAAATGCAGTGAGTTAACAGTGGACAATCAAGCGATCGGTGTTTATAAAAATCCGATCACCGATCCTAATAAAGTTAGTAAAAAAGGCAGATTGGCTCTGATTAAAACTGCAACCGGCTATAATACGGTTTCCAACTCTCCATTAGATGAAATGGTAACAGTTTTTGAAAATGGGACTATCTTACAAGAATTTTCTTTGCAGGAGATCCGACAATGTGCTACGAGATAGCCATGTATTCCCTTAAAACCCCGGCTGTAAAAGTATTTTTCCAGATCGATTAAAAGAGGGGAATAAATGCCGGATTAGTTCTAGTTATATTCCCCTTATTTCCGCAAAAATGCTGAGAGAAAAACTCCATATAATTGCCGAAGTCAAACCTCGGGGAAATAGATTAGGGTAGTAGTAGCAGAATCTATACATACCTGTGCTTACCGTGAATCCTGAACCGATCGCCCAACCCCTGATCAAACTGCGTAACGTCATTACTGGTGATGTATTAATCCAGCATTACTTGAAAGGACGTAGACAATTTAGCCGTTTAGAATTGCAACAGATCACCCTGATCGGAGCAGATATAAGTGATATTTGTTTCAGTCGTTCCCTGTTAGATAATGCGGATTTAAGCGGCACCAATCTGAGTAATAGCGATTGTAACCGGGCCGAACTGAGTAACGCCCGTCTGATCAGCGCCAAGTTAATCAATGCCAATTTCAATAGTGCCAACCTGAGCAATGCTCATCTAGCCTGGGCTAACTTACAAGATGCAACTTTTATCAGCGCAGATTTGAGCAATGCTAATCTAAAACAAGCCAAATTAATTAATACCGATTTTCGGGGCGCGAATTTACGGGGGGCTAACTTGGCGGGGGTGAATTTACAGGGCGCAGATTTATCGAGAGCGGATTTAACCGGCGCCGATTTAACGGGGGTGAATCTCAGTGGTGTTAACCTGTGTCGCGCGGATTTAAGCGAAGCTAATTTAAGTAAGGCGGATTTAACCAATGCCAATCTCTATAAGACTGATTTAAGTAGGAGTAATTTTCAAAGAAGCGTTTTAGATAATGCCTATCTAAAACGGGCTAATTTTCAAAGGGCTAATTTAAGGGGGGCCAGTCTCAACGGCGCGGTATTCAGAGATATAGACATGAGCTTGATTAGCCTATCGGAATTTAATTTACAAGGTGCTTTACTGGCCAATACGATCGATATGAATTCCGTCTGTCTCAGGGGAGCGAACTTAACGGGCGCAAATCTCAACGGTGCTAATTTAGGTTACGCCCTGATGCAACATACCTATGGTGTTGAGGTAAATTTTCAATGTGCCAACTTAACCGATTCGTCGTTCTATAACGTGGATTTACGGGGAGCTTTCCTGAGGAATACCAGTTTAACCGATGTCAATATGAAAGAGACGATTATGCCGGATGGTAGTATACACCCTTAATTGGTAAATCGGTGATAAACTGCAGGGGTAGATGAACTCGCTATATCTAGTGGTGTGTATGTTTGGCTGGAAAAGTTATAAAAAGTCTTTACTCCTACTGAGTAGTTTATTTCTCGTGGCTCTAGCCGGAGTCTTTTTCGTATCTACCCGTTACAACAGCCGGGTATCCGCCAGCGATTATTTCCCGCAGGCTTTTGCGGAAGTGTCCCCGGAATGTGAGATCGTGACGTTGCAGGAAGTTCGCTCGTTCAAAAATAATTCTGATATATTCTGTCAGATTCCCCCGTCTAATAAAGTTATTCCCGCCCTGGCCTGGCAGAGACAAGATATAACCCTAGATAGCTGGGGTGACAACCAAGGGGCAATTCAACTCGCACCCTGGCCCGAATTACACCCTAACGCCAAAACCGCTAAAGTACCCATTCTCATGTATCACGACATCCTGCCCGAAAAGCAGGTTTTCTTCGATGTTACTCCGGAAGAATTGGAGGCACATTTTCAACTGATGAAAGAGCAAGGAGTCACACCCATCAGTTTAGATTGGCTGATTTCTCATCTCCGCACCGGGATACCCTTACCGGAAAAACCTGTTTTATTAACTTTCGATGATGGTTATGGTGGTCATTATCAGTACGTCTATCCGTTGCTGAAAAAATACGAGTATCCAGCGGTATTCTCTATATATATTAAAAAGATGGAGATGACTGGAGGGCGATCGAGCGTCACCTGGGAGCAATTAAAAGAGATGGCAACCGATCCCCTGGTGACGATCGTATCCCACAGTGTTACCCATCCCCGGGATCTGCGGCAATTAAACGATGAGGATTTAAGAAAAGAAATATTCGACTCGAAACAAATTTTAGAAAAAGAGTTAGGGATTAAAGTCCCCTATTTTACCTATCCAGAGGGGAAAGCGGACGATCGAGTTAAACAGGTGGTAACGGAGGCGGGTTATCGAGCCGCCTTATCGATGAATGACCTAGATGAACACTTCGCCGGCGAATCTCCTGATTTGTTAACCATCGGGCGTTTTGGTCAATCCCGTACCGCCGAGATCATCCCGCAGGCTTTTGGCGGGCAACCCCTACCCCGTGAAGATGGCGGCTTTAATTTCTCCACACCCGTCCATAAATATGAGGTGAAGTTTCCCGATAATACTTTAATCCTAATCGCTGGAGGTGCCCCGAAAACCATCCACGCCGATAGTAGATACCAGGTTCCGGAAATCATCGCCGGTACGGGTGCCATCGGTGCCGTAGATGGCGGCTTTTTCTCTTTAAAGTATTTGGATTCTAACGTGATGATCGGCCCGGTTTTAAGTCACAATGGGGAATTTGTGCCGGGCTACAAGGGAGAGATAGGTAAATTAACTAATCGCCCTCTAGTTCTGATCAGCGATAGATGGGTTAAATACGTACCTTTCGACCCCGAAAAACACAATACCTTAGAAGGGATTAAGGCTGAGGCAAAAGATGGAGAAACCATAACGGATGCTTTCGTCGGGGCTGCTTGGCTCGTCAGAGATGGTGCCCCCCAATCGGCAGACACATTTAATAATCTCTATACCTTCGATGTGGCGAGACACCGGGCTTTTTGGGGCATTAACCGGGCGGGGCAGCCGGTGGTAGGGGTTTCTCGTGATCCTATAGATTCAGTGGCCTTGGGCGAGTTGCTCTATCAGGCTGGTTTCCGCGATGCGGTGATGTTAGATTCCGGTGCCAGTACTTCCCTCGCTTATCAGGGTGAGTCTTTAGTGGCTTATACCCCCCGCCCAGTGCCTCATGTCGTCGCCCTATTCCCTCCTATACCGCCGACGGTACTTCAAGTTAGTCATGTGGGTATCCCCTGTGTTATCTATGAGGATTCTTGTGGAGCTAGCTGAAAACATAAAATATTTGGTAGTGTTTTCTACGTAGTGAAATCAAGTGGTTTTTGATAGAATCAACTCATTATAATGATGGATAAAATCAAGAATTGCACCTTCATGATTACTTAAAAAACACTACCTAAAACTATATTTATCTACTAACTCCGATAAGCCAGCCAGATTATTACTAGATAAAATCGGTAAATGTTCGGTAATAGTTTCTATATCCCAATCCCACCAGCGTAAGGTTAACAGCATTTCGATCACTCCCTCGTCAAACCTCTTCCTGATAAGTTGAGCCGGATTACCTCCCACGATCGTATAAGGCTCTACATCTTTCGTCACCACCGCGTTACTAGCGATAACAGCCCCGTCACCGATATTTACCCCAGGCATAATCAGAGCATCATATCCGATCCACACATCATTATTGATAGCCGTATCCCCCTTATTAACCTCTGGAATCCCTACTTTCTCCGACCAAGTACCGCCGAAGATAGCAAAAGGATAAGTAGTAAAAAGATTAACATCGTGATTAGCACCGTTCATGATAAATTTTACGCCAGAGCCGATCGAGCAAAATTTACCGATAATCAATTTATCACCGATAAAATCAAAGTGATACAACACATTTTTTTCAAAGTTTTCCGGATTCTCGAAATCATCATAGTAAGTCCAATCCCCTACGATAATATTCGGATTACGTATAATGTTTTTCAGGAAGCATAGGCGATCGTAATGCGGTAAAGGATAAACTTGATTAGGATCGGGTAACATCATTTATTTCCCCTCAAAAGTATGCTAAAAACACAGCGTCTATACCTGCGGCAATGGAAAGAGGAAGACTTTATACCTTTCGCTGCCTTAAATGCAGATGCTAGAGTAATGCAATATTACCCCGCAACCCTGACCAAAAGCGAAAGCGACGCGATGATACAGCGTATCTCGCTACATATCAAGGCGAATGGCTGGGGGCTTTGGGCGGTGGATAGAATTGATACAAACGATTTTATCGGCTACGTCGGCTTGTCTCGTCCCTCCTTTATTGCCCATTTTACCCCATGTGTCGAAGTGGGCTGGCGGCTTAAATATGATGCTTGGGGAAAAGGGTTTGCCCCCGAAGCCGCCCGCGAGTGCCTTCGCTTCGGGTTTCTCGAACTAGGATTAGCGGAAATAGTATCTTTTACCGCTAAGGTAAATTATCGATCGATCCGGGTCATGCAAAAATTAAGGATGCGCTATTCTGAGAAAGATGATTTCGACCATCCTAAACTAGATCAAACTAGTCCCCTATTACGTCATGTTCTTTACCGAGCTATCCCCACCAATTATGAGTATTAAAAAAATTTCCGTTATTAGCTTAGTAATAGAGATCGTAATCGGTATTGCTTGAAAAACAGGTAAAAAAGAAATGTTAGCCATCGGACTAACATGGATAAAAACAAAAGAGTTTTTGCATGAGCAACACTTATTTATTTTTCAAAAAAACAATTACTAGATAATTAATTTATTTAGATACTTCTGACATCTCGATTACTTGCTCTTGATGATCCTTAACTAAAAAAATGAGAGGCTTATTGGTTTTGATTTTATATCTGAGTCTGCGGGATTGAACTCTCATCAGAATTTGTTCGAGACAATCGTGATCGAAACATACATGACGTTGACGATTTTTGTAACCGACACTAGCACCGCCGATGACGTGAATCTGAGTATTCTTTTTGATCTGATACCATAACCCATCAGGCTGACTCGGATAGGTTTTAGTAGTAGCAGCCGGATTACTGGATAGATAGAAAGGATCGGGCGCTGCCGTACCCAAGGTCTGCTCATAGTTATAGTAATAATGTAAGGGAACTTCCGCTACTGAGAGATTCAGCATCCCCTCATAAAATTCTTTAGCAGCCGCTAAATCGCTGACCATAATAGTATGAACTTTAGGCGCACTGGTGAGAAACATCCACATAGCCAGAGCGTAGGCCGCTAAAAGCATGACCATTACTCCCTGTGTGGAGAAAAGGCTATCTACGGGTAAAAACGCGCTAAAAAAAAGGTAATTCACTAATGTTGTTGGCATCGTACCAAAAACCTAATATAACATCCCATCATTCTACCCAATATAGCCAATATCTACTCAGGATGTCCCAAGATTTATAACCGGGTATGAAAGAGTACTGATTTAAGCCTTGAATCATTAATTATTATCGCTGTATAAGAACTTACTATAACGAAAACTTATAATAACTATAAGTAAATATTTATGAGTAAGTCCTTTACAAAAATTAGCAAAGTAGGTAGT
>CAZUVR010000074.1:0-18717 GCA_964623815.1 uncultured bacterium
TTAATAGCTTGTCCCTCTAGCGGTAAATCCACTCTCGCCGCCGAAATAATTAACGATGATAATAATTATCACCTCGTCTCTACAGATAAAATTAGGGAACAATTATTTGGCGATGAAATTATTCAAGGAGACTGGCAACTTATTGAAGCTGAAGCCTTTCGACAAATCAAACAACATTTAGAAGCAGGACACCCAATTATTTACGATGCCACTAATGCGAAACGTCCTTGGCGGATGGCACTGCTACAACACCTGAACCAATATCAAGATATTCAATGGGTTGGCTGGCATCTTCAAACCCCTTTAGATACCTGTAAAGCTTGGAATCAAAAGCGTAAGCGTCAAGTTCCCGAAGAGGTGATCGAACGGATGTATCGAGCCTTGAAGCAATTTCCTCCCGTATCTGCCGAGGGATTTGCGGCCGTATATCCTATCAAGTATTCTCAGGGTAAGCTTGAAACGGAACAAGTTAAACATATAACAGCTAAAATCTCGCGTACCATCGTTAATCGTCACAATCGCACTCGTAACAAAAATATTACCCTCCACTCTTATTCCCGCTTGCTGGATTTCGATCGCCTCATGCACTTGATTAGCCTTTTGCTACGTTATCCAGGAATAGGTAACTTACAAAACACTAACCCCCAACTTCTCGAACAAATTTTAGGAGAAGAAGTTAACTTTGAAACCAGCATCGATGAAATTTGTGCTTTGTTAGCGAAACAGGCTAACCCTATATATGCCGATCCTAAAGCGGTTATTGAGGATTTACACTGGTTAGAAATTAATGGACTGATTGGACATGGTGTAATTGAAGCAGAGATTGAGGTTTCTAGTATAGAAGATGAAAATTTAATAACTCATCGCTATTCAGATATAAAACCCTTTAAACGTCTTATTAAGCTTATCCGATTTATTATTCATCATCCTTTCTGTCGGGATCAATCCCAGGGAAGCCTCCAGAGCTTGGTAGCCGAGATGAAAGCAAAAAAAGTTATTCCAAATAATTGGGCGGATAATATCCGCAAAGATATTGAAGAAGTTCTTAAACCCTTTGAAATTTTACCTGATTTTCCCATGAAACGCGGTTATTTTGCTGGAACAGCAATCCTATCTCAACCCGATTTAATTAAAGTCTTTAGATTACTGGAAGCACAGGCGAAAAGTTTAGAAGATCCGGTGGCGCTGGAAGTTTACGAAACCTTTAGAGAATCTATGAGTAGTTCCCAACTTGCGCCGCCAGAAGTCTACCCCGTTCGCGCTATTTATAATCGCACTATTGTCGATATAGATACCGTTTCCGAAACTTCCCTGTTAAGGAAAGTAGATGAAGTTGAAGAAGCGATCGAGTCAGGAAGATTATTAGAGTTAAACCGAATTAAAGGAGGCGGCAGATTTTCTTTAGAACCAGATAATTTTTTTCTAGCATTCCCCCTACAAATTGTTTTTCATAATATTGGTTGGTATCTTGGCTTTGAGTGTAAAGAAAATGGCTTATTTCGCTTTGAACGCTTAGATAGATTATTTTTGGGAAGGCTACAACAACAAACCAGGAGTCGGGCTAGCCAAGAAACCTCTCTGAAAAAATTACAAACTCTCTATCAATCTAGTGGCGGAATTTTCTTAGGAAACGATCCACAAGAACAACGTTGTTATCTTAGCAAAGACAGCAAGGAAAGAGCTAAAGTAGAAGTGACTATCGAACTCTGGTTTAAAGACAGTATTTTCCCCTTTATTACCGAGGGAACAAAACGCTTTCCGCTGAAACAGATGAAAATGTCTTCTCCTTTGAAGGGTGATCGTGCAGAAGGTGATAATACTAAATTAAAAGCCAGAAAACCTCCTTTTACACTTGCTAAAACTAAAGATAAAGATTTCCCTAATTGCTTTCAAGTAACTTTACCCAAGTGGTCTTTACAAGATATAGACTTGCATCGTTGGATTTTGGGCTTTGCAGGTCACGTGAAAGTAGTAAATCCCTCACAGTTGGTGGAGGTAATTAAAGCAAAGGGAGAGGCGATCGCTAAAGTATATCAACCACCCCTATAAACGTATCTCGGGTATAAGTCGCGCACTTGTTCAGTTCGTCATTCGCATCAACTATATATTAAATTTCCGTGATTGAGCCTAGATTAAAAGTGTCGGTGATGGAGGGAAACATGGAGCATCAAACTTACATCGAGCGTTATTCGCCTATTATCTTGCGGAACCATTATAGAGAGAAAATATTGGCAGACCAAGCTGGTTGGTTCCTGGCAGACTACAACCCTCCCGCAACTTTCCCCCCGATGTCTGAAAAAGGCTGGTGTCAGTATCCAGCCCAGCCAGATTTTGTTTATGCCTATTTCCGACTGCTGGCACTCGGCGACATCGTTACTCAACATACCTTGAGCACTACCAAGACTGAGGTTGTCACTTCAGTTAGGGATGATCGCCCGATTTTGTGCTGGCTCATGGAAAACGACATTCATCGAGTCATCGCGCCGGTAGCCATCACCGCCTGGCTAACTGTCGATGAGTTTCGCTGGCATCATTACATCCCCGGTATTCCCGAAGATCTAAACTACGGCTTAGTTACCCAATACCCGGAAGTTGTTGTCTGCTACGCCGCTTTCATGGCGGGCTTCAATCGTAATGAAGTTTTATCCCAATTACCTACCGAGACTATTATTTTATGCGAGGAGCTTGCTGCCAGGGAAGTTGCAGACCAGATAGGGGTACCGTACCGATCAATTCGCTCTCCCCGCGTGAGTCTGTAAGGTGGTGTGAGTAAAATCGAATTCGGAAGCCTGCTCGCTCATAATAATTGTTTTTACGGCGGGAAGAATTTCCTCAATTTGCTCACCCTCTTTTTGTAAGATGTCATATAAGTCCAAGCGAAGCTGAAGATTTAACCAAAAATCCGGGGAGACTTGAAAGTATTTAGCGAGTCTTAAAGCGGTGCTAGGGGTGATACCTCGACGACCGTTGATAATTTCGTTAATCCTTTGGTACGGAACACCTATTCCGTCGGCAAGCTGCCGCTGTGTAATCCCCATCGGCTCTAAAAATTCTTCTTTTAGCATCTCGCCAGGATGGGTGGGTCTTCTATGAGTGGGTACGCGAACCATGCCTATGCTCCTTTTTTAACCACAATGATAATCAACGATTTCAACCATTTCAGGGCCGTCTACAGTCCAGATAAAACAGATACGGTACTGATCATTAATTCGGATGCTATACTGACCTTGCCTGTCACCGACTAAAGCTTCTAAACGATTGTTTGGCGGTACACGGAGGTCATTTAATGAGGTAGCCGAATCAATTAGATCAAGCTTTCGTTTTGCCACGCTCCATAAATTGTTAGGACAGGCTTTACGCGCTTTTTTTGTATCCTCGCCATTAAATATATTTTCAGTGGCTGTATCCCTGAACGAGACTATCATAATAACACGGTAGCACGGTTGTCATGTTAGAGATAAAGATTATAATTTTCTCTTGTTCAAAAATTCTAGCTTTCAGACTAAATTTAACAAAGACAAACCATTTTGAGAACTAGGCTTTATTTTTCCAGAGCTAAGGTGATTAATTTATCTACGAGAGCGGGAAAATCCACACACGAAGACTTCCACAGTTGAGGATACATACTAAATTTGGTAAAACCTGGTAAAGTGTTAATCTCGTTAATGAATAACTCGCCGGTTTTTTCCACATAGAAAAAGTCTACCCGCGATAGTCCCCGGGCGGCGATCGATTTAAACGCGGTAATCGCCATCTCCTGTATGCGGGATTGCACCTCACCGGGAATATTAGCTGGTATCACCATCTGGCTGCGCCCATCGGTGTATTTAGTTTCGTAATCGTAAAAATCCGCGTCGAAAGTAATCTCACCGACTACCGAGGCTTGCGGATCATCGTTCCCCAATACCGCACACTCAAGCTCGCGGGCATTAACTCCGGCTTCGATGATAATACGACTATCGTAACTCGCGGCGGCATCGAGGGCGGCTTCTAAATCACTGCGGGTGCGGGCCTTGCTAATGCCCACCGATGAGCCGAGATTGGCGGGTTTAATAAAACAGGGATAACCGAGAGCCGCTTCTATGCGATCGCATAATTTAGGAAATATACAGGGATTAGACCAGATTTCCGAGCGCGTCACCGCCATATATTGTACCTGCGGTAAACCGGCGGAGGCGAAAACCGCTTTCATGGCGATTTTATCCATACCGGCGGCGGAGCCTAACACGCCACTACCGACAAAAGGCACGTTCATCAAAGATAATAAGCCCTGTACCGTACCATCTTCCCCATTAGGCCCGTGTAAGATGGGAAACCACACATCCACATCATTGACTTCGGGCGGAAATAACCAGAGATTGGGTTTAACAGTTTCATCCGTAGCGAGAGGTTGACCCCTCTCAAGAACACCTTGAGCTACCTTACCAGGGTGCCAGGAGCCATTTTTATCTATATAGAAGGGTATGACCGAGTATTTAGAAGAATTATCCCCGGAGGTTAAGCCCTGTAAGATGGCACGCGCCGAATTGATCGATACTTCATGTTCTCCCGATTTTCCCCCGAACAATAACCCTACTCGTAAACCACTCATAAATAACCCCTATTTGTTGCGATTGAGATAATTTATCATAATGTTGCTCGATCGTCCTCATATGTTCCGTGACGACAAAGATAGCGAAATTTAAAGAAAACCTGAAGAAAAATTAAAAATAACGGGGTTGAAAAGAAAAGTCGGACTAGAATTCAGGTGTTATATTAAACGATTTCAACAATATAAACTACTGATAATGCTGGATCATGTTAAACAACCCGCCTCCCGAACGCTCGGACGATCACGCCGACGCTCCTAACAGTCTAAAATTCGATGACTTTGTCGGCATTTTAGTGGCTTTTGCTAGCATCGGTACGATTTTATGGTGGTCATTGAGCCAAATCGGACGCGATCACTTTAGTGTGAACATCCCTTCTAATTCCGCTCGGCAGACTCCTACGATTTTTGAAATCCCGGCAAAAGATAACCGCAGGAGGATCATCACTCCTGCCCCCGAGGCTAAAGTACCAGAGGCGGATATTACCGTTGAAACCCCTGCTACGCCAAGAGCGGCTCAAGTAGTGCCGGTACCCGTCGAGCCGACGGCGGTAACCCCCGTCGAGCCGAAAGTACAAGTCGCTCCGGTACCGGTGGCAACACCTTCAGCAACTTTAACCCCCTCCGGTTTTGCCGATGTTCCCTCCAATTATTGGGCCGAACCTTTCATCACGGTGGTTGTTCGCCGGGGTATATTACAAACTTTTCCCGACGGGACTTTCGGGCCTGAAAAGGTGGTGACACGCTCCGAGTTCGCCAAATTGGTGAAGGATGCTTTCAAAGCCTCGAAAACTCGGGGAACGGTGGAATTTAAAGATATACCTGCCGGAGATGAGAGAACTCAGGCGATCGATGAAGCTGTGGAAACCGAATTCATGAAAGGTTATCCTGGTCAGGTTTTCCGCCCAGGCGAACCGATTAAACGGGTGGAGGCACTCGTTGCCCTGAGTAACGGTTTGAAACTACCGCGTTCTACGGATACGGAGTCCCTCACGACTATCTATACAGATAGTCAGGAGATACCTCGCTACGCTAGAGAGGCTATAGCTACAGCGACGAAGGCGGGTTTGGTAGCTAACTATCCCGAGGTTGGTGTTCTCGCCCCGAATCGAGATTTAACCCGCGCCGAGGCTGCGGCTTTCATTCATCAAGCTTTAGCGAGTTCGGGCCAGGTAGATAAAATTTCTTCCCCTTACATAGTGCCGGCGGGGAGGGTGCCGAAGGGATCGCCCTAAGGGAAACGAAACTTTTTTAATCTTTATTATAGGCTAAAACGAATGACAACAAATACACTTTTACTATATAGCTCGTTGCTGGGGCAAACCGCAGCCGGCACGACAACAACTGTATCATCACCGATAGCCGGTTTTCTGGCCGGTTTAGGGCTGGGCGGCTTAGGAGCGGAAGTATTGAACTTAATCAGCGCTCTCATCGTGTTGCTGGTGGGTTGGATCATCTCCGCATTGGTGGCGGGGCTGGTGAAAAATCTGCTCAAGCGTACTGATTTAGATAATCGTCTCGCCGCTTCCGTAACTGGGACGAGAAACGGCATAGCAGGCAATATCGAAAATCTCGTCGGGGCGATCGTTTTCTGGATACTGATCATCTTGACGGTGGTGGCAGTTCTTAACGTTTTACAACTGAATACGGTTGCCACTCCCTTAAATAATTTCCTGAATCAGGTTTTCGGTTTCCTACCCCGCCTCGGTTCGGCTTTGTTATTGGGTGCCCTGGCCTGGATACTAGCTACTATCGCCCGCACCCTGGCGATACGCACATCTCAATCCTTCGGCCTCGATAATCGCCTCGTCGATAGTTCGGCAACTACCTCAGAAGGAAGCGGATTCCGTTTGAGCGAAACTTTGGGCAATGCCCTGTACTGGTTCGTATTCCTCTTCTTCCTGCCGATAATTTTGGGAGTTCTTAACTTACAGGGGCCCTTGCAACCAGTACAGAATCTACTCAACGATATTCTCGCTGCCTTACCGAGGATTTTAAAAGCTGTGCTGATCGGCTTTATCGGTTGGACTATTGCTAAAGTCGTGCGGGAAATCGTCGGGAATCTGCTCGCGGCTACGGGGATCGATCGCGTCGGTAATCAGTTCGGACTACGGCAGAACACCGCCGGTGGTACAAGATCTCTCTCCTGGATCATTGCCACGATCGTCTATGTGTTAATTTTACTGCCTACGATCATCGCTGCTTTAGATGCCCTGGAAATTTCGGCTATTTCCGCTCCTGCAACTGCCATGCTCAATCAGATTCTCGGAGCTATACCCCAAATTCTCACCGCCGGTTTAATTCTGGTATTAGGTTACGGGGCGGCCCGTTTCGTGGGGGATTTGGTCTCTGATATTCTGGCAGGGATAGGCTTTAATAATATTTTCCACTGGCTCGGGTTTCCTCAGACCCGGGGTAGTGCTGCCCCGACTCCCGGCGAGGAACTGCCGTTAAGCGCGGCAAGTCCTTCGAGATTACCCCAACGCTCGCCCTCGGAAATCCTCGGTATCGTGGCCGCCGTCGGTGTTGGTCTGTTCGCTATTATAGCCGCGACGAATATTTTGAATATCCCGGCTCTAACGGTAATCGTCAGCGGTTTACTGGTTATCTTCGGTCGTATTCTAGCAGGGGTGATTGTCTTCGCTGTCGGTCTTTATCTGGCTAATTTAGCCTTTAATCTGATTTCTAGTTCCGGCGGTTCTCAAGCTCGCCTACTAGGACAGGCGGCGCGGATAGCGGTGATAGCCTTAGTAGCGGCGATGGCTCTGGAACAGATGGGTATCGCCAGCAGTATTGTAAATCTCGCTTTCGGCCTGTTACTTGGCGCGGTGGCAGTGGCGATCGCTCTGGCTTTCGGTTTAGGCGGGCGCGATGTGGCTGGCAATCAGCTCCGGGAATGGCTGTCCGGTATTAAGGACAATCGTTCTTCTAAATAATCTCCCTCTAAGTTAGTCGATCGGGTCTGGAGCTGCCGGACTCGATCTTTTTCGTTGAAATCTTTAATTCGCCTTAACTAATCTCAGGATATATAACTTTACAGAGAATCCTCGTTAGAATACTGATAAAGGTTTACAAAACGATACAAACGTTATGACAGTTACCTACCCTCGTAAATTCAAAGATTCTCTCAGCGCACGCACCATCATGAAGCGCGTCGTAGAAGACAAAGAAATCCACTACGTCACTCTCAACCGCTACCGTTATAACGAGCAACGTAGCTGTAAAGACCTAACCGAACTGATAGAAAAACTAAACGGACAACCTAAAGAATTAATACAGGACATCTCGCATCACATCGCTGATGAAGCTCGTCACGCCTACTGGTTGACCGATTTATTAGTAGAATTGGGCGCTGACATCGGTACACCCCCAGGACTGTCCTACATCGATGAATTCGAGCGTTTGCTAGATCAGGATCAGTTCGAGGAAGAAGGTCAAAGGGAAGATGGCATCATCTCGGCTCTCGCAGCCATCAACGTCACCGAAAAACGCGGCTGTGAGTACTTCTCGGCTCATATCCAAGCCTTGAAAGAAGCGGAACAGACACCTGAGAATATCAAGATCAGGGAAACCCTAGAAAAAATCTTCCCCGAAGAAGCTGGACACGTGCGCTGGGGTAGTAGATTACTGGCTCAAATCGCCCATAAAAGCCCAGAACATAAAGAAAAAGTGGATCAGGCTAAGCGCAAGTACTCCGCCATCGAACAAGCAGCCTACGAATCTGGTATGGACGTTACTCTTGGTGCCGAGTTACGCCGTGTGGGTAAATTGATGGAAATCGCAAATACCATGCCCCTGTGGGAGCGTCCTCAGTATCTGATGGAAAGATTACCCCAAACCTTACTCGACCCGAAATTACAACTATTCCGCGTCGAAGCAGCTCAGAAAGCTTGGAACCGTGATCCGAAGATGTTTATGGATAGATTTATCCCCTACTTCTTCAACGTCACCGATCCGGTTAAGGTAGAAACTAAATAAGTGATTGGGAGCTAGGAATTGGGAATTAGGAGTTGGAAAATCACACCCCGACTCCCTACTCCCGATTCCCGATCTTTTTACTCACACCAGATAAAATTTAAGTTAAGATTGTGTCGTACCCTACCGCGCCCGTAGAGGAAATTTATAGTAAAGTCCCATGTTTTTAGGGTATTAAAAAATTTTTTCAACGGCATTAAATCTTATGAACTATAACCCTTCAGCTTCCACCTCAGTTGCACCCTGTATCATTGATTCTGGTCTAGTGGTTAATAAAGACGATATTCGGCGTTTACTCAATGACCTGGGACGAGTTCGCTACATCCACACTTGGGAGGGAGAAACGAGGAGCGAGGGCGAAGGTTGGGTGATGGAAGTGTTCGCTGATCCCTATCAAAGCACCCTCGTCGCTAATCGGACTCTATATATTAATGTGTGCAGTTTCGATTATTTACAGATCGATCGCAACCCCGATGACACCGCATCCTTCGATCTTATACAAGACCATAACTGCCTGCGTCTTATTCCCCTCAGCAACCCCCTCGATGACCCAGAAGAACGGGAATGTATAGATCCGGACACCCTAGAAGCGATGGTGAATCAAGTCCTATCCGCCAAATGGGATGTCAACGCCGACGATGATGATGATTGCCCCTTTTAGTATCCACATCCATAAGTGACTTTTCATTACGAACTACAAGCTCGATGTAGCCGCACGGGAGCTAGGGCGGGAATCTTGCACACCCCCCACGGCCCAGTAGAAACTCCCCGTTTCATGCCGGTGGGCACTTTAGCCACCATCAAAGGTTTAACCCCCGCCCAAGTACAAACCACCGGGGCGCAGATGATCCTCGCCAATACCTATCACCTCCATCTACAACCAGGCGAAGATAGGGTGGCGAAAGCCGGAGGATTACACCGGTTTATGGGTTGGCAGGGGCCGGTACTTACAGATTCGGGGGGATTTCAAGTGTTTAGCCTCAGTGAACTACGGGAAATCAAAGAAATCGGCGTGACTTTCCGCTCCCCCAGAGATGGCAGTATTATCGAAATAACCCCAGAAAAATCGATCGCTATTCAAAACGCCCTCGGTGCCGATGTGATCATGGCTTTCGATGAATGTCCCCCCGCAGGCGCTAAGTACGATGAGGTAGTCAACGCCACTGACAGAACCTATCGTTGGCTGAAACGCTGTATAAGTGCTCATCAACGCCCTCAAGAGCAGGCCCTTTTCGGTATTGTTCAAGGTGGTGTTTACAAAGATTTACGAATAGAGGCGGCTAAAGCTTTAGTGGATTTAGATTTACCCGGTTACGCCATCGGCGGCGTGAGCGTCGGTGAGGAAACGAGTTTGATTCATGAGATAGTCAGGGTGACTGCCCCGATTCTACCCCCATCGAAACCCCGCTATCTTATGGGGGTAGGCACTTATGAGGAAATGGCTAAAGCCGTAGCTGCGGGAGTTGATTTATTCGATTGCGTTATCCCTACTCGTTTTGGGCGACACGGCACCGCTATGGTGGGGGGTAAGCGCTGGAATTTAAAAAATGCTCAATTTAAAGAAGATTTTACCCCCCTCGACCCTAGTTGTTCCTGTTATACCTGTAGTAATTTTTCCCGAGCTTATCTCAATCACCTTGTTAAGTCTAGAGAAATGTTAGGTTATATTCTTCTGTCTTTGCACAATATTCACGAGTTGGTGAGTTTTACCACTAGGATGCGCCAGGCTATCATCGATGATTGCTTCCCAGAGGAGTTTAAGCAGTGGCTCGATCGACCCGGCTCCGGTTCGTGTTAATATTTCATCTATCGTTGTTTAAAATACTGTCTTGGAAAGGTAGATACATGGAAGCCGCATTGTTATTAGCTAAATTACCGGAAGCTTATCAGATTTTCGATCCCCTCGTGGACGTTTTACCCATTATCCCCCTGTTTTTCCTAGCTCTCGCTTTCGTTTGGCAAGCTTCCGTAGGTTTCAAATAAATTCCGCGAAATATAAGTTTTCGCTCAGACTCTCTCGAAGAGTCTTTTTTATGTCTTCGAGGGGCTTTCTCAAATGGTGAACTCTAATGTTTACCAGCGCTTCATCGCCCGTTGCATATCCCGCTCATCCTGACGGCGTTTCATGTCATCTCGCTTGTCGTGAAGCTTCTTACCGCGCCCCAAACCGATGCTTACCTTAACCCAACTGTCCTTAAAATACATTTTCATGGGAACCAAGGTCAGCCCTTTCTGCTCCACCTGCCCAATGAGCTTGGTAATCTCTTTCTTTTTCAGTAACAGCTTTCTCGTGCGTCTCGGGTCATGATTGAAGTACTCGCTACTTTCCTCGTAGGGGGAGATATGCACGTTAATCATCCATGCCTCACCGTTGCGGATCAGCACGTAGCCATCTCGTAGATTAACTTTCCCCGCCCTGATCGATTTTACTTCCGTTCCTACCAATTGAATCCCGGCTTCATAAGTTTCCAGAATTTCATAAAGGAATCGGACTTGACGATTATCGCTAATAATTTTGATCTTGTTGTCTTCGTTACCCATAGTCTTATTATCTTAACATTAGATTTCATTACACTGCTCATTGCTCTCTTATGGACGCTACTTTATTCTGGCAACAAATTCTTAACGGACTATCTACCGGAAGTGTTTACGCTATCTTCGCCACCGGATATACCCTGATATTTTCTATCCTTGGTATTATTAATTTCGCTCACGGAGCTATTTTTACTCTCGGGGCCTATTTTACCTATACTCTTACTGGGGGTGCCTTTGGCTTTAACGGTTTACTCGCTAATGCCCGATTACCTTTCGGGTTGCCTTTTTTTATCGCTTTAATTTTGGGGAGCATTTTATCGGGGTTAGTGTCGGTATTACTAGAGAGAGTAGCTTTTAGCCCTTTACGATCGAGAGGTTCCGACCCGCTTCTGACTCTGGTTTCCAGTCTCGGGGCCGCCGTCGTCATCGTCAACGTCATACAGTATCTGGTGGGCGCGGAGAATTATACCTTCGCCGCCGATATTTTCGGTGGTTTACCCGCCGCGATCAATTTCGGTTCCGCCGAGCGCCCGATTAATATTCGCACCATACAAATACTGATCTTTTTCGTCTCCGCCGTGATTGTCGGCATCCTCACCTATTGGGTTAACTTTACGAAATCTGGTAAAGCTTTACAATCCGTGGCCGAAGACACGACTACAGCGAGTCTCTTAGGTATCGATCCGGAAAAGTTCATCACCATCACTTTTTTTATCAGCGGGGCCCTAGCCGGTTTAGCTGGTACATTAGTCAGCGCCAGTGTCAGTATAGCCGGCCCCTATTTCGGCATAGCTTTCGGATTAAAAGGTTTGGGTGTCATCGTTTTGGGGGGGTTGGGAAGTATCCCGGGAGCGGTGATAGGCGGTTTGTTGTTGGGTATCGCCGAGGCTTTCGTTCCTTCTAAATATTCTGGCTATCGGGAGGCGATCGCTTTTGCCATTCTATTTTTAATGTTATTGGTACGTCCGCAAGGTTTGCTCGGGCGTAAGTATATCCAGAAAGTTTAAGGAGGTGGGGCGATATGCCCCAATTAATCTCTGAATTATTGACGGGGATAATTTTTCATCAATGCTTGCACTTGTTCGGCGTGATAAGAACTTCTGGTTAAGGGAGAGGAGACAGCCTGTAAGAATCCCAGAGATTCGGCGTAAGATTGCCACTCTTGAAATTGAGAGGGATGGATGAATTCTTGCACCCCGAGATGTTTTTGAGACGGTTGTAGATACTGACCGATTGTTAGAATATCACAATCTACCTGTCTTAAATCCCGGATTACTTCCCGTACTTCCGCATCAGTTTCGCCCAAGCCCACCATGATGCCGGATTTAGTATAGACGGAGGGGGAGAGAAGCCGGGTTTGGCGGAGTAAATTGAGAGAGCGATCGTATTCTCCTTGAGGTCTAACCCGGCGGTATAATCGGGGTACCGTCTCCGTATTGTGATTTAATACATCGGGTTTAGCCGAGAGTATAGATTGTAGTGCCGACCAATCGCCGCATAAATCGGGTATGAGAACTTCGATCGTCGTTTCGGGGGACACTTGGCGGCTAGCTTCTATACAGGCAATGAATTGACCAGCACCACCATCGGGTAAATCATCTCGGTTAACGGAAGTGATGACGACGTGATTGAGGTTCAAGCGTTTAACAGCTTCTGCGAGGCGAATGGGTTCGGTGGGGTCAAGAGGCTGAGGCTTTTTCTCGAAATCAATATCACAATAGGGACAGGCTCGAGTGCAGGCGGGGCCCATGATTAAAAAAGTAGCGGTTCCAGCGTGAAAGCATTCACCGATATTAGGACAGGAAGCCTCTTCACAAACAGTATTCAATTGTAAATCTCGGAGAATTTCTTTAACGCTTCCCACTCTCTGCCATTGGGGTGCCTTTACCCTAAGCCAATCAGGTTTAACCGTCACGCTGAAAATACCTCTCAGTTTATGTATTCATAAAAGTTATGATACAATAGACAAGCTTAATTATTTTCGGGATGTAGCGCAGCTTGGTAGCGCACTTCGTTCGGGACGAAGGGGCCGCAGGTTCAAATCCTGTCATCCCGATCTGTTGTACAGTGACACGCTATTTGTCATCGGTGACATATTAATGTCGCTAAGGCATATTTAGTGTCGTTGTGACAAATTACTGTCGTTTAACTATTGATGACAGATTGTTGTCGTCAATATGTATAGTTATCTTCAATTATAGAGTTTGAAAAAAGATCGCGAGCTTTCTTGACCAAACTAAATTAGAAAAATTCGTTTAGTAATTATCCGAACGAAGTGCGCCTTTCAATCCATCCTATTCAAAGTGAAGGTTGAATCTCTTGAAGAATACCACTAGAAGTATTTTTCTCTAAAGTTGACTTTCAACCCATTCTCAGTTGAGTTAGGGGTTGAATCAAATCTTGTACTTGCTCTAAATTCTTTCAACCCATTCTCAGTTGAGTTAGGGGTTGAATCTTTCGTTATCGATTTCTTGATCGTAGTAACTCCAAGTCTTTCAACCCATTCTCAGTTGAGTTAGGGGTTGAATCCGATCGAAGATTGGTCTAATGACGAGGTTTGGCTCCTTTCAACCCATTCTCAGTTGAGTTAGGGGTTGAATCGGCTGTTCATTTTTTTTAACCAGTCGTTGTTATCTGACTTTCAACCCATTCTCAGTTGAGTTAGGGGTTGAATCTAATTAATATCGATCGAGTGACGCGCACCATCGATCTTTCAACCCATTCTCAGTTGAGTTAGGGGTTGAATCCCCGCACCCCGCCGTCGGAATTCGGGCATTACATAGACTTTCAACCCATTCTCAGTTGAGTTAGGGGTTGAATCACCTTCAACGGGTTTGCGCCATTGGGCTGTTCCGGCTTTCAACCCATTCTCAGTTGAGTTAGGGGTTGAATCCGAACACAAAACCTGGTTGGAATACGAGAAGGATCTCTTTCAACCCATTCTCAGTTGAGTTAGGGGTTGAATCTTTTCAAACATTTTAATTTCCTCTTTTAATTCTCGCTAGCTTTCAACCCATTCTCAGTTGAGTTAGGGGTTGAATCTTCTCCGGTTTTGCAGACCAGCGCCTTACCATTTGACCTTTCAACCCATTCTCAGTTGAGTTAGGGGTTGAATCTTCCCGGTCTGGAAGATAAACATTTTGCCCGGTCGCTTTCAACCCATTCTCAGTTGAGTTAGGGGTTGAATCCATGATCATTAACGATCGCGATAAAGAATGGATGCCTTTCAACCCATTCTCAGTTGAGTTAGGGGTTGAATCTGTTAGTCTTGAAAGGCTTATTGAGAGTACTTTTGAGCGGGCATTTTCGTGAAACTAAAAATTTCGCTCAAATTTTTCTTTCACCTTAACAAGTCTCCCCTACCTAAATATCCTGAAGTTAAGACGCTATAAACATTTCAGGATTTTCGTCAACCTTCTAGCAAATTTACTCCGCTTTGGTTTACGAAATAAAAAAATGAGGATGGATTCCTCCTTGGTCGGAGGTGGTTTAGCGATCGCCACTAAAGTACATCTTTCCCCCTATTGCTGGGAGCGCACCGACCGCGTAAGATAAAAGCTACTAAGAACTTAAACTTACGAGTTAATCATTCACACGAACAAATCGTAGAATCAGCATCAGGGTGGGCAACCGCCAGGGTCAGAAAGCACATCTGTCTTCCAACAGATAAACTAACCCACATTTTGCGTGGCACATAGGTTCTAAGAACATGAACCACGGCGCGCTTAATGCTAGTATACTATCTTATTCAATTATCAAGGTACAAGTTTTTCGATCTCAGGAGGATGTTCGAGAATTATAAGCTGAGAGCGCTAGAGCGAGAGCTTGTTCTTGAGGTTGACCCCTCGCTAATTGTTGACCCTCCTCTATGGAAATATTTAATTTAGAAGCTTGGGATTTTATGTTTTCAATTAACCGCCCATAGCTCCAGCGATGAACGTTTACCGAATAACGCCTAGCATATTTTTTTTGTCCATCCACGTATCCTGGGATTTTTTCCTCGGCCCGGGCTTGGATTTCTGCCTGTAGAATTTCTCTCATCTCCGAAAGTTTGGGGACAGCTATACTTCCCGCTTGGTAGGATTTAGCCAGACTAACGATCTCTTTGGCAAGTAATCGATCGATATACTGACCTAGCTCCGATTCACCAAAACAATCATCAGTAGCCAGCTTTTGAGCTTTATGTCTTTTATGGGAGTTACGCTGTTGTTGTTTTCGCTGGCGATCGAGAAGAGGGTAATTCTTATCTAACAGTTGTTTAATACTTCGATAAGTGAGGACTTTCCCCGTGGTTACGTCAACAATCGCTACCGTTGCGGGCTTATCCATTCTCATAGATACTCCGGCAATAATGTGAGATTGACCTTTATAAAGTGGTTGGTCGGGGCGATCAAAAGACTGATTGAGCTTGTTGAGAGAGGATTCCGTGCGTTTTAGTGCGGCTAAAAAATCTTTTTGAGCTTTTTTCGGCTCGTTCTTTTCTAAAAAGCGAATTATTCGGTAGGAGGTGATGACTTGCCATATATTTAGAAAACTTTCCAGACATCTAGTGCGAAAAAAGAATTCAAACGTTAGCTCGGGCCTCATACGAAGACGATTTTTTTCTAGCTCGATCGCTTTTTCCTGTCGAATAAGCTGCGTACCCTCTTCCGTCCAGAAACGAGTATCTACCGTGCAGTAAAGGATTAAACGATGAACATTCCAAGGCTCGCCTTTACCCTTACCTTCTTGCCAAGCTATGCGCCCAGAACGTAATGTGAATAAGGCGCTGGAATGTTGACCTTTTCCTATTTTCTTGAGCGTTTGATCCTCATGGAAACGCTCGAACCACTTTAAATGGCGCTGGTCGCAATAAACATCGAAACTATGCTTTCCTAAACCGTTGAATTTAACACACAAGCGACCTTTCTCGTTTTTACTCCATTTAAGATCTTCATTTGTCTCGAAGGCAACAGGAAAGGGAACTGCGATCGATCGAGTCAATAGCTTGTCCTGTAGTAATTTGGCTTCTGTATTGTCTTCTGGAGCGAAAGTGGTAACACTTGTTAAAGCTTTTAAAGCAATCTCTCCCGATAAATCTCGTCCTTTCGGAAATCTTTCTTCTAATTGCTTGGCGAGGCGTTCGATTTGAATTTCAACTTTCCGCCGACGGTAAGCGAACTTTTCCGGATCTTCGGATTTGATCGGAATTTTACAAGCGTTTTTCAAGAGAAAACGAATCGCACAAGCGCTCAGGTTATCGTTTGTTTGATCGTAAAGAGCGTAAATGTCCTGAAACCGAGTCCGACTATGGTTTTCCTGTTTCGTTGCTAAAATCTCCTCCGCCTTCGCTTGTATCTGTTCGATCCCTACCCCTGCAAGTTCGGCTAATTCTTCATCACTTTTTAGCATTGCCAACCAGCGATTTTTATTTTCTAACCTACGCTCTAGTCGTTGTTGAAGTTTTAGCCAGGAGCGGTAAATATATTCGACCACAGCGATCGCAGATGTATAAAATCTTCCGGGTTGCTCGCTAAAACGTGGGTCTTGTTTGAGGGTTTGGCAGAGTTTGCCGACGACTCCCGTTTCTAGTTGACCGCGCTTTCTCCAAGTCTTGAAATCGCTATGCTCGGCAACTTGAACTAACAATTCGTTGATGAGAGGGGTGTTTTTATGCGTCATTAATTGCCAAAGAGCTTTTCGGGTAGGTTCCGAGGCAACGAGACGGCACTGAACGGTAATCTGACTCATGGCATCGTTAAGAAGAGCCTACGGCGTAAATTACTAACGCTAGAATAACACATATTGTGTTTTGAAGTCAATAAGTGTTTCGTATTATATCTTTTGTATGATCAGTCCTATATGGAAGATATTTTTTTTACCAGTACTGAAGCATCACAAATCACGGGATGCTCTCGTCGGCAGTTGCAATACTGGCGGGAAAAAGGCGTTATTGTACCCACCGTTAACGCAAGCGGAAAGGGGCGTAACGTCTATTATTCGATGTCCGACCTGTTACAACTGATGGTAATGAAGTATTTACTATCGGTAGGATTGAGTTTCGAGACGGCTCAGGAATCCTTAGGAATGTTGAAAAAAGATGCACCTGAGTTATTCGACGCAAACGCATCGTCGAAAGATTTAAAGCAGTTGATGATTTTACTGAGTCCTAACGCTTTAAAAATAAAGGCTTTCGACCCAGATGAAGTGAATGATCGTATTTATCGTCAAGGTTTACCTCTTGTACCTTTTTGGAGCGAGATCATCCATCAGGGTTTACGAGATAATTTAAAAAAATTTCGTAAAGAAAGCATCGCTAATACTTAAAATCTTATTTTTGAAAGAAAGGAACGAAGTCTCATAAGCATCCAGATGTACTAAGAGTTAATCTGAAATTTACCCATAGACCGATCGAGCATATTGGAAAGCGCCTGTGAACGGCTTTCAAAAAAACCCTCGAAATCATCCCGCCTCAAAAACTCTGGCTCTATTAAATGAGAGCGTAGAATTTCATCAATTCTTTTTCTATCTAGTCCCTTAGACTCCAACCGGTTTAAATATTCAGAGGGGGCGCTACCGCCTAAAAAGCGATTCGTTTTCCAGCCTAACGGTGTTTTATTGACGATACTGTTATATCGAGAACGGGGGATATTCATCTTTTTACACCATTTCTGGGGAAAAATGTGATGGTTTTCAATTTTGTCGTCAAAATAAAGGATAGAGGTTATTTTCTCTCCCGTCATGAAATCTAAGGCTCCATCCCGTCTCAAGAGCGCGGCGATCGCGGCAAAGGTGGCACCTTGAGGATTAACGAAGCCTTGTAAGCGTTCGAGGCTAATATATGCTTCCCTGATCGTAGTGGGTATACCTTCGCCGTTGAGCCAACGCGGTACTTCGAGCAAATCTTTAGATGCCATGCTTTCCCGGCTACGAGAATAAATTCTACAGGTAGCGCCGCAATAAAACCATTGTTCGAGTTTCCCCCGGATCACATCAAGTCTTGCTACCTTTCCTAAAATGGCAAATAAGGAAGACATGATGATTAACTGTAAGGGGTAAGTGAGATCTTCCGCATCGTAAATCGCTTGAGTGTGCAGGAATTTGGCGGCGGCTTCAAACCCGTCGGAAATAACATCGGCCCAGCGTTTATATTCGGGAAGCTCAAGGTCGAGAATATCTTGACGACTCAATCCAATCCGGCTCGTAATATCGCTTCCGGGGGTTCTTTCTTCAGTTTCTAGACGATGGTAATAACTCGACACCAACGATAAAGCTTGCAAGAAATCAGTCTCTTTTAACAGGCGTAAAACTTTATAGGCCCGGAAACGTTTTTCCCTTAGCGCCCAATCTTCCCGCAGGTTATAGTTTTGGGCGGAATACTGACCCGTTAAGAGATCGAAGTGCGTTAACTCGCAAGGAACCCCGTGATTAGCCAGGAAAATGTAGGATATCGCTTCTTTTGATAGCTCCGATCGCAAAATATAAAGACCGAGCTGATAATGCTCGAATTTCTTAACCACCTGCTCTTCAAAAAGCCCGATAGTATTTAATTTCTCTTCATCGTAACCCCAGTGGAGACTATAGCCGAATGCCGCTAAGTTAAGGAGATCTTGCCACAAGAAGAAAAAGCTCAAAATATT
>CAZUVR010000075.1:0-18250 GCA_964623815.1 uncultured bacterium
CTATCTTAAGTAGTATAGGCGCGATCGCTAGTGTTTTAGAGGAATTAGGAGTTAGGAAAGTTCGCTTATGTCCTCCAGTGGCTGAAGGTACACCCTTAGAGTTAAGGGTGGACGAGATGGATATAATTTTAGGATTAGAGTGATTCGTGAGATAAGATAACCTTAGAGGGGATCTATTCGGTAACTTTTTAAGGGATTAATAGAGAAGAATGGATATTTCTAAGAAGGTTATCATCATAACTGGGGCGGGAAGCGGCATAGGTAGAGCTTTAGCCGTTGGTTTTTGTAGGGATGGGGCGCGAGTAATGGGTATGGGGCGCACCGAAGCCAATTTAGCCGAAACTTCTAAGTTATGTGAAGGGCAAGGGATGGATTATATCGTCGGCGATGTCACTTCTGAAAAAGATGTGAATTCGCTAGTGGATAGAACTATAGAAAAATACGTTCAGATTGATATTTTAATTAATAATGCAGGAGTTTATCCTCAAAATAAATTTGTGGATAGTTCCTATGAAGAATGGGCTAAAGTAATAGAAATAAACCTTTTAGGTGCGGCTTTATGCTGTTAGAAAGTTCTACCTTTCATGCTAGAAAAAGAATACGGGCGTATCATTAATATGGGTTCTTTCGCTGGTAGGGGCATGAAAGTAGGTAGTTCAGCTTATGCGGTTTCTAAAGCCGCGCTCACAACTCTTAGTAAAGCTATCGCCGAAGAGGTGAACTTGAATTCTTATCCAGATGTTTTGATTAATGAGCTGGTTCCAGGTAGTATAACTAGAGCGATACCTTTCTCTTAACGAGAAACTTAACTTTAAAACCATAATCAGCAATGTCAAAGTCATGACTAGCAACATAAATTTACTCTCTCGATCCCTGTATGAAAAAGATTTCAACCTCTGGCTATTAAGAACTATCGAACAGCTAAGAGCGGGGAAATTTGATGAGATAGATTTAGAAAATCTGATCGAGGAAATGGAGAGCATGGGTAGGAGCGAGCGGAGAGCTTTAGAAAGCTTACTAATTAGACTCCTTGAACATTTATTAAAATTAACCTACTGGGAATCGGAACGCTTTCGATGCCAGAGGGGTTGGGGAAAAGAAATTAGAAACTTTCGTTTTAGTATTCAAAAAATTCTCAAGGATAGCCCCAGCCTAAAGCCCTATATAAAAGAGGTTTTTAACGAGTGCTACCAGCAAGCGCGGCTGAATTTCATCGATGATTCGGAAATCGAAGACTTGCCCCTATCAGTTACTTGGACGGCAGAACAAGTTATAGACCCCGACTGGTTGCCACTCGACCTTAATGACAAAAATTAATAAAAACAGATCGTTTCATCGAAACTACCAGAGTACTCCGCATTAATTATTTAGCCCAACTTAGCTTTTCTGCTATCTTAAAAGAGAAAAGCTGAGTTAACTAAAAACACACAGATGTTTTTAAACACCTAGTTTTTACAACCTCCACAATGTCCCGAGCGTATATACAATTGTTAAACTTATGGCGGCTGAACTACTACGACTGCAAGAAAACAGAAACGGGAGCGTCAATTGGTACAAATGGGGCCCATATCTGAGCGAACGTCAGTGGGGAACCGTCCGGGAAGATTACAGCGATGATGGTAATGCTTGGAACTATTTTCCCCACGATCACGCGCGATCGCGTGCCTACCGGTGGGGTGAAGACGGACTCGGCGGTATCACCGACAACCACAATCTCCTCTGTTTCGCCCTCGCACTCTGGAACGGCAAAGATCCGATCGTAAAAGAGCGCCTCTTCGGCCTCACCAACCCCGAAGGTAATCACGGTGAAGATGTCAAAGAATACTACTTCTACCTTGACAGCACGCCGACCCATTCCTACATGAAATATCTGTATAAATATCCCCAGGAAGCCTACCCCTACGATGATCTCATAGTCACCAACCGCCACAGGAACAGATATGAACCGGAATACGAACTATTAGATACGGGGATATTCGATGAAGATAAATACTTTGATGTGTTCGCGGAATACGCTAAAGGCGACGCAGAAGATATTCTGATTAAAATCAGTATCGCTAACCGGGGGCCCTCTCCAGCACCTCTTCACTTCCTACCTACACTCTGGTTTCGCAATACCTGGTCTTGGAACGATGGGGGAGCCAAACCAGTGATGACCGTGGTTGAAGGTAGCGGTAATTCGGTAATCCACGCCCACATTAACGATACCTTACTGAATGTACATATCGAAGATTATTACTTCTACTGCGATCGATTAGTTCCCCTCCTATTTACGGAGAACGAAACCAATAACGAGCGCATTTTTGGAACTCCTAACGCTTCCCCCTACGTCAAAGATGCTTTCAATAACTATCTAGTTCAGGGAGTTAAAGAAGCCGTCAACCCCGCCAAGATAGGTACTAAAGTAGCTCCTCACTATGAACTCAGCGTAGGTGCCGGAGAAACGATCGTTATTAAACTGCGCCTGTCGAAAAAGCCTCCACAAGAAATGAACGAGCCTTTCGGTGCGAATTTTGATCAAATCTTCGCCCTCCGTCTCCAGGAAGCAGACGAATTTTATAGTAGGGTTATACCCCCGGCGGTGATGGCGGAACCCGATCGCGCTAACGTCATGCGTCAGGCTCTAGCGGGTACGATGTGGACGAAACAATATTTCTACTACGACATCGACGTATGGCTCAGAGATCGAAACGTTACCCCCTGGACTCACCCCGATGAACGCAAGCGGGTAAGAAATAACGATTGGTTCCACATGCACAACGACGACGTTATCTCCATGCCGGATAAATGGGAATATCCCTGGTATGCAGCTTGGGATCTAGCGTTTCACGTCATACCCATCGGTTTAATCGATCCGGATTTCGCCAAAAAGCAACTATTACTGATGCTGGCCGAGGATTACCTGCACCCTAACGGTCAGATTCCGGCTTATGAGTGGAACTTCGGAGACGTAAACCCACCAGTTCACGCCTGGGCAACTTGGGAAATATACGTGCGCGATCGCACTCTTCGGGATGGTATCCCCGATCTGGACTTCCTGAAATACGCCTTCTCCAAACTGTTAATCAATTTTACCTGGTGGGTAAATCGCAAGGATGAACGAGGAAACAACCTCTTTCAGGGCGGCTTCTTGGGTTTAGATAATATCAGCGTTTTCGATCGCAGTTCTGACCTACCCACCGGGGGACATATAGAACAAGCCGACGGTAACGCCTGGATGTCCTTTTTCAGTCAGAGGATGTTTCAGATCGCCCTAGAACTGGCGTTACACGATCCCTTATATGAAGATTTCGCCATCAAATTCTTCAAACATACTATGTGGATCGCGGCGGCGATGGATCGCATCGGTGAACACAAAGACGAGATGTGGGACGAAGAAGACGGGTTTTTCTACGATGTTCTGCGCCTCCCAGACGGTCACTCTACCCGGCTTAAAGTGCGATCGTTAGTCGGGTTACTCTCTCTGATGGCCGTCACCGTTTTTCCCGGTGAGGCACTGGAGAAGCTACCGCGTCTGAAACAGGAAATAGAAGGTTTCAAGATCCGGCACCCGGAGTTATTAGAGAATATCCATCTCACTACTGCCCCGGGAATAAATAACCGATTGAAACTATCAATCCTCAACGAGGATAAATTACGTCGCGTCCTCAGCAGGATGTTAGACGAGTCGGAATTCCTCAGCGATTACGGCATTCGCTCTCTTTCGCGTTATCACCTCGATAACCCTTACTACTATCACCACGAAGGGGAAACTTTTAAAGTCGGTTACGTACCAGGTGACTCTACTTCGGGGATGTTCGGGGGTAATTCCAACTGGCGGGGGCCGATCTGGATGCCGGTCAATTTACTGCTACTACGTGCCTTGCTCCAATACTACACCTATTATGGTGATTCCTTTATCGTCGAATACCCCACCAGCTCTGGTCAATACCTATCCCTGTACGAGGTGGCCGAGTGTATCGGTGAAAGGATCGTGAGTATTTTCCTCAAGGATTCTTCTGGCCGTCGCCCCGTTTACGGCACGGCTGAGAAGTTCCAAACAGATCCCCACTGGCGGGATCTGATCCTGTTCTACGAATATTTCAACGGTGATACCGGCGCTGGAATCGGAGCGAATCACCAAACTGGCTGGACTGCCTGCATCGCCCGTATAATCGAGGCGAAGGGATTCTTCACTAAAGAGATGTTACTCGCTACTCCCACCCCAGGGGAGCTAGGGATCTACCGAAATGTGATGTAGAATATCCCACCACTCTATAAGAGATACCTTAAATCTATCTGTATCTCTATGAACTCTCCTGTAACTAATAAAGCCGTGTCTTGAAAGCTAGGTGCGCCTATGGTAATTCTGGGATTGCGGGAAAAACCGAAACCTTCCACCGGAAAACCTAGAAAGCCGGTGTCTAACTTACCATCCGAGTCGGCATCATGGATCACAGCGATCGCATAACGCCCGGGAGTTAAACCAGCGAATTGGGTTTTCACCGAAGTTTCCTCGGCTTGAATACAGCGAGAGGCGATCGCTGACTCCGCCTGCCCTGGAAAACCTCGCTCATCGACAAACAGACTCAGGCAAACATTGCCTTGACTATTCTTTAATCCCGTTACCTCGATCGTTAAAAGGCTTTCTAGGTTAGGATTCCCCACAGAAGGATCGATCCATCCGGCTAAGGCGGATAAAAATAATAAACCGAGCACATGTCTTTTCATGGTCAATTCCCTTAGTGATTACAAACGATAACCCAAACCGAAAATGAGACCTACATCGGTCTTTTTCTCACCAAAACCCACGTTAATGCGGGTAGTACTCATCAGACGATCGCCTAAAGGAATATCAGCACCTGTTACCAATAGAGGATCGACCTCGAAATCTTCAGAGGTGGCGATGCTAACACCGGCACCGATAAAAGGATAAACGCTCACATAGGCGTTATCAGCTCCACGGATCGGCAAACCCACGGTTAAAGCAGGCATGAAAGAGGTTTGCTCACCGATGATAGTGGAGTTATGAAAAGATATATTATCCGTGATACCGATTCTGGAAACCACCGAAAAACCCCCGCTCCCCAAACCGGTTTCACCGCCTTCCAATCCTACCGCCCCACCGATGCCTATATAACTGCGTCGCTCTCTTGGCGCGGAATTCTCCGAATTCTCAACTGGTGTTTCCGAGTCCGCATCTTCCCCCGTGGCGCACGCTGGGGAAAACGGTAATCCAGTCATTACTAAAATTATCAAACCCGATTTAATTGATCGCATAATCTTCATGGTAAAAATTAAACAGATACCCCTCCCAGGTGTTTATAAGGTTCTCACTGGTGGGTTAGTCATATACTCTAAAAGCAAATACGAAACCATAAAAGTTGAAGAAGGCAGGAAAAAACATTACCCAGGTCACGCTTATCAGTCTGGGTGAATATAGTATATTTTTGAGAGTCTTTCGGTTTTCTTTTGCGCTAATGTCTCGATAATGAAATCGTCGGTATTACTGTTACAATCGCTTTCTCAGAGTTTCCGCTCTCTGGAATGGATTTTCCTCACCGCCTATCTAGGTATGAGTGTAGGGACTCCTGTTGTTAATTTATCAACTACGCTGGTCTTTGTAAGTATTTTTGTACTGTTAAGTTGTTTTTTTCCAGAACACCGTCCGCGCCCGCAACGTTTTTTATACGTCATCTCGGGGCTGCTATTGCTTATAGCGGGCAGAACATTGGGGATAGATCTGACGGTTTTTCCTTTTATTTACTTCGCTAAAAGTTATTTCCTCCTCGGACATCGCTTTACCCTAAGTCTGATAGCTATCACCGCTATTCCCTGGATAGTGGCCGAGTATTTAGGCGACGTTTATCGCCTCGGGCAGGGATCATCGATCGATTATCTGAGTTTAAATCCGACCAACCCTATTCGATTTTTGATCTTTACGGGAGCTGTATATATAGCAGCCAGCACTTTTACCCTAATGTTCACGAGGATGTTAGTCACAGAACAGAAGAATCACGAGAGGATAGAAGAACTGTCCGAACAGGTGGAATCCCTTATCGCTAATTTGGAGCGCACGAGAATCGCCAGGGAAATACACGACTCTTTGGGCCATACCCTCACCGATCTCGATATGCAACTGTCCGTAGCTCAAACGCTACGTCATCAAAATCCAGAAAAAGCTTTTCTGGCACTCGATACGGCTAAATTATTAGCTCGACAGTGCATAGAGGATGTCAGTCAGGTATTGGCTCGAATGCGGTACTCGGATTTCGATCTCGAACAGGCCCTCGTATCTCTATTCGAGCAATCTCGACAAACCTCGACTTTACAAATACACTGGCAGATTGATCTACCCCAATTATCGGTCTATCACAGTTATCAAATTTATTGCATAGTTAAAGAGGCTTTGATGAACGTACAGAAGCATTCTCGAGCCTCACAAATAGTTTTCCGCGCCCGCCAAACTACGAAAGAAATTTTTATACAATTACAAGATGATGGAGTCGGTTTCGATCCCCTAATTTCCATCTCTGGATTCGGTATTCAGGGCATGAAAGAACGCGCTCGATTATTGGGGGGAGAACTTGAACTTCGATCGACCCAAGGTAAAGGTACGGAGATTTATCTCGCACTTCCAGCATGATCAGTTTATTATTGGCAGATGATCAGGAGATTTTTAGAGAGGGGCTAGCTATGATGCTATCCATAGAAACCGATATGGAAATAGTTGGGCTGGTGGGCAATGGATTAGAAGCGATCGAAGCGGCTAAAAAATTACAACCTCAAGTAATCTTGATGGATGTACGGATGCCCCTTTGTGACGGGGTGAAAGCCACCCGAGAAATACATAGGTATTATCCCTGGATTCGCATACTGGTATTAACAACTTTTGACGACGACGAATATATCTTTCAATCACTACAAGCGGGGGCCCTCGGTTATCTGCTCAAGCGTACTCCCGCCCCTGAAATTGCGGCGGCGATTCGTTCGGTAGCTAGAGGTTATAGTCATCTGGGCCCGACGATAGCACCTAAAGCCTTTTCTCGACTCAACTATTCGCCCGCGACTCCTTACGAAGATTTGCTGACCAAACGGGAAATAGAGGTTTTGAAATTGATAGGGGAGGGCAGGAACAATCAAGAAATTTCTCAAATACTTTTTCTAAGCGAAGGCACGGTTAAAAATCACGTCACGCAAATTTTTAGTAAATTAGAAATGCGCGATCGGGTTGCCGCCGCGTTATGGGCACAGCGTCATCTTCTTTAAATCTTATCCCGCCAGAAACGGGAATTCTTTCATCTTCTGCATATTATCGGGAATAGGGAGCTAGGAATATCTATTTCTAGTTTCTACTCCCGACTCCCTACTCCCTACTCACTCCTATTTATGAACTAAAGGGCGAGTTAATTTATCCAACTGCTGCACTAACAGACTGAGGAATAAACCCACGTCCGTCACCACACCTATAGATTCTACCGAACCCCGATCGCTCAATTTCGTCACCACAGCCGGATTAATATCGACGCACACCATCTTCACACCGGCGGGGGTCATATTGCCCACACCGATCGAGTGTAGCATACTCGATAACATCAGGATCATATCCGCGCCTTGAATCAGACGGGAATAGTCTTCCTGTGCCTTGATCAAATCCATCTGCGTATCGGGTAACGGCCCGTCATCGCGGATCGAACCGGCGAGGGAGAAGGGTACACCGTTTTTAACGCATTCATACATAATGCCTTTTGTCAATACCCCTTTCTCTACCGCGTTGGCGATACTGCCGTAACTGCGGATAGTGTTGATGATTTTCAGGTGGTGACGGTGGCCGCCCCTGACGGGAATACCTTTCTGCATATCCACACCTAGAGACGTACCCATGATTGCCTGTTCGATGTCGTGGACGGCGATCGCATTTCCGCCTAAGAGTGCGTGAACGTATCCCTCACGGATCAAGCGAGATAGATGGCCAGCACCACCGGTGTGAATCACCACCGGGCCCGCCGTCACTACCACTTTACCGCCCTGATCACGAATTTGCCGTAACTCCCAGGCAATTTGTTCTACCGTCAACTCAACGCGGCGCTCACTGGAAACACCGGCACCCATAAACGAGAATTCCTGGGAACTATTGCGCTGCTCCCGCGATTCGGCTTGGCGTATCGTGCGAATCCCTTCCACACCCACCATAACTTGATCTCCCTGTTTTAAATCCCGTAACAGGGTACAACGAGCCGTAGTACCAGAGGGAGAGGGTTTGACTACGATCGCCGCATCCATGCGCTGATTCTCCACCTTCACCCACTCGCAATTAACGCGGACTTCGGTAGGATAAATCGTACTCACATAAAAATCATCCGGAGCCACACCATCTTGAGCGACGATAGCGGTATTAACGTCGCACACTTCTGTAGGACGGGCGGCCGCACCGAGGTCGATTAACTGAATCATGATTTCTTCCATCACCTCATGAGAGGGGGCAGAAACCCGCACCTCGGCGTTAGAAGTACTCTGGCGCTCTACGCCGAGATTGAAGTTCAGGACTTTAAAACTACCTCCGTTGCCCACTACTATATCGAGGGCTTTATTCATGATTCCCGCGTCAAGCAGGTGCCCTTCTAACTGTAAAATTTTGCTCTCGATCGTTACATTGGCGTGATGATCTGGGATTAGAGGTTCAGTGACGCGCAGAGTCAAACATTTAGCCGCCCCGCCAGCTTTGAGAAATTCCGTCAGAGGCGTTTCTTTCACTTCAAAACCAGCCGCGTTGATAGCCTCCCTTAAATTATCGCTGATTTTATTCATGATAATGGTCTGACCCACATTTACCGCGTTACAGGCAAAATTCACCGCGTCGGCTTCTTCGACTACAATCCGCTTTTCTGCGGGGATACGCATTTCTATCAGGCGATTAGAATAGGCATCGAAAGCCGCTGGGTAATAAAGTAGGTAGCCACCAGTGAGGGGACAGAAGCAGGTGTCTAGGTGATAGAATCTCTCATCGATCAAACGTAGGGAAAGCACTTCTATATCTAACCATTTGGCGATGAGAGGGTGGGAATCTAATTCGGTGCGGAAACCGTAGCCCGCCCATAGCCAACGACCTTCCCTATCCAGTAAAGCATCCCCTGCACCCTCAAAGGGTAAATCTTTCGGTAATTCGTGGACGGTAAAGCCGTTTTCTTCAAACCACTGTTTAAAATAGGGTTCTTCCCCCTGCCGCTCTTTGTGCAGGAATCTACTCAGGACTACGGTTTTTTCTAATACTAATCCCGCGTTGGCGGTGAATACCATGTCTGGCCAGCCTTTCTGAGGAGGCACTAACTCGACGATCGCACTATCTTTTAAAATATAATATAAGCCTTGCCATTGGGCTACTGCGTTATCTCGTGAGGACTTGTGTATGTTGCCTTCCATCCAAGGATTAATCACATAATCCACATCATAATGATCGGGCGCACACATGAGAAAACGAATCGGTTGGTTCATACAATTTTCGGGGTACAGTAAACGCTATTATTTCTAATAAGCTGGTTTTTTAAACCAATCTGCTATCATATCTCACTATTGACACTTTCATCGGAAATTTTAATCTTTCCTCAAGGGGAGATTTAGTTTTTTTGATTGTCCCAGGCTTAATAAACAGGGGGCGGGTAAATCCAGGGTACAGGAGTTGAACCTGTCTTGGGCGAATTATGAGTTCGCTGCCTCAACCGCTCGGCCAACCCTGGGGGAAAAGACTATCATAGCTATTATATTATAGATTAGATTATTTATCGATCGGATCGCTCATGTCAACTACCAGCCCACGAAAGTTTAAAATCAGTAAACCTTTTTTGATCGGGATTGCCATAGTGTTGGGGATGGCGGCGGTGGGAGCCGGAAGCGCTTATGTAGCTTACACACTCGGAACTGAATCCCTGAAAGGGGTAAGTCAACCCGATAATAATCCCAGTAAAAAATTCAGTAAGAGTCAGAAAACTTCCTATAAATTACAGCCGTTTACGCCTATAAAAGAAGCAGAAGTTATTAAAAAAGTCAAAGTCTATATTCAAAAACAGGAAAAGGCTAGTAAACAGGATAAGTAAGATAATAAAAAGCTTTTAGAAGAAGCAGATGCTACTTCTAAAAACACAATAAAATTTTATGGACAGTGATATTTTAATCAGAATCATCATCATATTTTTACTCATAGCTCTCAACGCTTTTTTTGTAGCAGCTGAGTTCTCCATAGTATCCGTAAGACGATCGCGCATCAGTCATTTAGTAGAAGAGGGAGATCTGCAAGCACAAACTGTACAAAGTTTACAGAGGGCGATTGAAAGATTATTATCGACGACTCAGCTCGGTATAACTCTTGCCAGCCTTGCATTAGGATGGATAGGAGAAAGTACGATGGCGGTATTTTTTCAAAATATTTTCGTCAATGTATCTATCTCTCCATTTTGGCAAATAGGTCTATCTCGCAGTCTGTCTATATTTTTAGCCTTCCTACTCATTAGCTATTTTCAGATAGTATTAGGTGAATTAGTGCCTAAATCTTTGGCTTTAATTTATCCAGAACAATTGGCGAGAATTTTGGCGGGGCCAGTAGGAGTGATTTCAAAAATCTTTAATCCGTTTATTTCCATTCTCAATCAATCTACTCGTTATCTGTTGGGGATTTTTAAAATTAAATATAGCGACGGCCAATTTTATAATCGAGTGACTTCGGAAGAACTGAGGTTGATTATTAGCACCGAAAGAGAATCGATCGGCTTAGAAGCGGAGGAGAGGGAGATATTAAATAACGTCTTTGAATTTAGAGAGGTGACGGCAGAGGAAATTATGATTCCTCGGAGTCGTATCGTCTCTATTTCCAAAGAGGCTAATTTTCAAGAGTTATTGGATGAGGTGACGAAGACAGATTTTTCTCGTTATCCAGTCAGGGGAGATTCTTTAGACGATATTTTAGGTATTATCGATCTCAAGGATCTAGCCCTGCCCCTTGCCTCAGCTCGCTTAACCCCGCAGACGACGATCGAAACCTGGATTAAACCAGTGAGATTTTTCCCCGAATCCACTTCTTTGAGCGAATTGTTAGGGGTGATGCAACGCTCTCAACTAAAAATGATCGTGGTAGTGGATGAATATGGCGGTACGGCGGGATTAATTACCATAGAAGATTTAATCGGCGAGATTTTAGGCACGAGAAGCGAAGACGAGGAATTAGAAAACATCGAGTTTAAGATACTCGATGAACAAACCTATCTGATTCAAGCACAGATGAACTTAGAGGATATTAACGATATTTTTTCTCTCAATCTGCCTATTATCGATGAATATCAAACCTTAGGGGGATTTATTCAATATCAATGGCAAAGAATACCCCCTATAGGTGAGAAATTAAACTATGATGATTTAGAATTTACCATAATCTCGGCTCAAGGCCCCCGTCTCGGACAAATTCGCATTCATCGCCGCGAATCGACTTAACTAACTTTGTAGTATGTAATACAAGACGAGAACAGATTCTAACCGAGAAGCTATATATAATAAGCGTCATGGAAATAGTGGCACACCAAAGAGAAAATTTTGTAGTATGATGAAAAAGACAGTTACAAAAATTAATGACTGTACGTTGATATGGTTTCTTTCAAAGATATATTAGGCTATTATCGAGACTATCGCCGGGTGGCGGTATTCAGCATTATTACCTCTAGCCTATTAGAATTAGTAGATTTAATCGTCCCCTATTCAGTAGGGCAAATTCTTAACGTTTTATCGAATCAATCCGTAGATAAACCGATCTTATCCATAGCCGAGAGCGTTAGTCAGATTACTAGCTTACCGGCAGGAAAATTTTTAACTTTGGGAGTTTTATTGAGCCTAATTTTATTTACTACGGTAATTAAGGCTCCCATACAACCTTGGTTATCTGGTTGGTTTCACTGGGAAATCTCTCTAAAAGCGCGTCGGGATCACCTGAAAAAAATCATCGCTAAAATTCTTACTCTACCTTTATCTTTCTATGATGAAAACAATCCAGGGCGAATCGCTAACCGTATAGCCAAAGGTATTGAAAATCATACCTGGACTTATCCAGAAGTAGCCGGAATATTCATCCCGAAATTAGTCAGAGTTTTGGGAATATTCGTAATTATCGCAGTTATCGAATGGTGGATAGCGGTAGCATTTTTAATATCTTTTGTGTTAATTCTCTTCTTCAGTTTGAGAGATTTAAAAAATCTCATGGCTAAAGAAAGAATTCTCGATAAACATATTGAAAATACTCAAAGTAGAACCTCGGAAATAATTACTAATATTAAAACAGTGAAAGCTTTCGCCACCGAGGGGAGTGAGTTAGAACATCAAAGACAACGCCTGGAGAGAGAATATAATTATGTAGTTTATAGAATTCATAAGGGCTATGTAGACTTAGTAACCTGGCAGAAGACTTTCGTACAGGGCAGTTTATTCGTCGTGTTTCTAGTCACTCTCATCTCTACCGTCACGGGTGATATATCCATCGGGCACTTTATCACCACCTATACTTTAGCGAGTATGGCTTATGCAGAACTCGATCCCCTGTCTCAAATAGCAGAGTTATTCGCACGTCGTTACGCTTCGATGGTGAGATTACAGGAGTTTATCGATTTACCCACAGGAGACGACGCGGGAAGTTTAGCCCCCGAGCATCCAGAAGGCAATAACTATAGATTTACCGGTAAGATTCAATTCAGTAGAGTGTCTTTCGGCTACGATGCTCAGCGATTGGTACTGAAAGATATTGATCTGATGATCGAACCCTATCAAACTGTAGCACTAGTAGGGCGATCGGGTTCGGGAAAATCTACCCTGGTGAAACTGCTATTCCGTTATTTTGAACCGAGTAGCGGTAAGATTCTCATCGATGGCGAAGATATAAATTCTCTCGATGTTACCTGGTATCGTAAACGATTGGCGATCGTGCATCAAGAGGTAGACGTATTCAACGGCACCGTCTTAGATAATCTGGTTTACGGCAATCCGAAAGTCAGTTTCGCCAAAGTAGAAGAAGCTTGTCATATAGCCCGAGTCGAGGAATTCATCCACGACTTACCTCACGGTTATTATACGATCGTCGGTGAGAGGGGGGTGAGGCTTTCTGGTGGGCAAAGGCAGAGGTTAGGAATCGCCCGGGCCTTAATCGCTGATCCGGATGTGCTAGTATTCGACGAGGCTACTTCTAGTTTAGATTACGAGTCGGAGCGATCGATCCAATTAGCGATGAAATCCATCCTCGGCACGCGCACCACTATCATCATCGCCCACCGTCTCAGTACGGTTAGGGAAGCCGATAAGATAGTAGTCTTGGATAAGGGTAATATCGTAGAGGTGGGTAGTCATGAGGAGTTACTATCTCAAGAGGGCATTTACCACAGACTGCACGCCTTACAAGAAACGGGAGAATTGTTGAACTGAAAAAGAGAATCTTGCTAAGTCTTGCCTTGTTTCGACTTAGTAAGGTTCTCTTTATACTCCTCACACCAGGTTTTATTTGATACTTATAAGATATATAATTTCTCCCTTTACCACAGCCCGTAATGGACAGTTGATTAGGTGTCATAGGAAGGGCATTATAGAATATATGTCTTTTCTACCTGTGTGAAGATAATAATTATGATGAAAAAATTCTTTCGTGAACCTGGTATTGTGGATAATTCACCACAGAAACACAGAGGGCACAGAGGGAGTTATAGGGAAAATTTTTCGAGTCGTTATTACTTTGTCTGGCTGTTTTCGGCTTTGATATTTTTGATAGGGGGTTGTCGGGCTTCTTCAGCGATTTCATCTTCTACTGGGCCGTTACCCCAAGATCCTTTAATTCAAGTTTATTTTAATCACAATGAAGCTCAAGGCGCTCGTTATACTGACCCATATCGTCAAGTGTCACGTCAGGGAGATAATTTAGAACAGATAATCATCGATACTATCAATTCGGCCCAAAAATCTATCGATGTAGCGGTGCAGGAGTTACGCTTACCTAATGTGGCACAAGCTTTAGTTAAGCGTTATCGAGAAGGTATTAAAGTTAGAGTTATTTTAGAGAACATTTACAATACTTCTATTATTAATCTAGCTCAAAATCAAGAAGATTTTAACGAAAAAGAGAAACAACGATATCAAGAGTTATTCCGCTTAATAGATGAGAATAATGATGGTAAGTTGAGTGAAGGAGAGATTAAAACACGGGACGCGATCGTAATCCTAAAAAATGCTGGTGTACCAATGATAGACGACACCAGCGACAGGAGCAGGGGAAGTGGGTTAATGCACCATAAGTTTATTTTGGCGGATAAAAATATCCTCATAGTCACTTCGGCTAACTTCACCCTCAGCGATATTCACGGAGATTTCAGTAATTTGAAAACCTCTGGTAATGCTAACCATTTACTCAAGATTAAAAGTCCCCAATTAGTTAATACCTTTAAAAGAGAGTTCGGGTTAATGTGGGGCGATGAAGGAGAGAATAAATTCGGTGTGGATAAACCCTATAGGAAACCGCAAACGGTTCAATTAGCTGATAGCTCGGTGACGGTGAAATTTTCCCCTAACCGGCAGAGTTATCCTTGGAATATTACAACTAACGGAGTGATCAACGATTACTTGAGTCAAGCAAAACAATCGGTTAATCTAGCCTTATTTGTATTTACGGAACAGAATCTAGCCAATACTCTAGAAGTAAAACACGATGATGGGGTAAAAATAAAAGCCCTGATCGATCGCGGTTTCGCTTTTAGAGAGTATAGTGAGGGTTTAGATATGTTGGGAGTGGCTTTGAGTAACAAGTGCCGTTACGAAAGCGATAACCAACCCTGGGCGAAGCCTATCGATACGGTGGGGGTGCCGAATTTAGAAGCGGGGGATAAATTACATCATAAATTCGGTGTTATCGATAAGGGGATGGTGATTACTGGCTCTCATAATTGGTCTAAAGCGGCTAACTATCAAAACGATGAAGCTCTTTTGGTGATAGAAAGTCCACTGGTTGCGGCTCACTTTCAGCGCGAGTTTGATCGTCTTTACAGAGATGCTAAGTTAGGATTACCTCTCAGGGTGAAGAAACAAATCGAGAAAGAACGCGAATACTGTATCAATAAAAGCTGATACTATGATTGAAAGCAAACCTTTTTAATCTAGGAGTCCTATAAAATCCATGTCAGCAGTCATCGCCTTAGCCGCCTATATCATCATCTTCACCGGTATCGCTCTAGGAATATACTTGGGTTTCCGCGCCGCTAAGCTTATCTAGTGCGCTTACCCCCTAACTCTGGTTGGGGGTTTAGAAACCCATCGCCCTACCCGCAGTTTTCCTGACATCGTTAGCCCCGTAAAACACACCCGTATCGGGAGCGACTAAAATAGATTCAGCCGCCCCCCATTGGGGAAAATCTCTAAATTTATATCCTTTTTTCTCCAATCCCCCTTTAACTTGATTATCGATCGCGTTCGGTTCCACCAGAATATTATTAGGTAAACCTTGATAGTGAAAGCGGGGATAATTTACCGCCTCATCAACTTTCAGGCCGTAATCGATAACATTGGTAATGACGCTAAAAACCGTAGTGGGGATAGTCGAGCCGCCCGGGCTGCCCGTGATCAGAAAAACGCGATCGTCTTTCAATACTATAGTAGGAGACATGGAACTGAGGGGACGTTTACCAGGTTCGATGATATTAGCTTTGCCCTGCACTAATCCGAATAGATTGGCTGCCCCCACCTTACTAGTAAAATCATCCATCTCGTTATTAAGCAAAAATCCTGTATCGCCTGCAATCACCCCAGCACCGAAATTAGAATTAATTGTATAGGTGACGGATACCGCGTTACCCTCTTTATCGATAATGGAGTAGTGAGTAGTATTATTTCCTTCGGTAACGATCGGCTGATATAATTTCTCTGGGTCTAGCGCTCTGTCTGATAATATTTGCCCGCGAAGTGTGGCGGCGTAATCTTTCGATACTAATTTATCTAAAGGTATTTTCACAAAATCTGGATCACCGAGATAATAATTTCTAGCTACATAAGCCAGTAGCATCGAAGAGAGAATCTTGTGCAAACTCTCCGTATTGCGGAAACCCAATTTTTTTAAATCGTAACCCTCGACGATATTCAGCATCAGACAGACGGTAGTGCCCCCGCCGGGGGGAGGGGAAGTAAGAATCTGATAGTTTCTATAACTACATTGCAGGGGCTGAGTGACGGAGATTTTATAGTCTTGAAAATCTTTGAGTGAAAGTATCCCCCCATTTTTTTCGCTCGCCGAAACTACTTTTCGGGCGATTTCCCCCTCGTAAAAAGCCTTCTCACCTTGCTCAGATATTAAAGTTAAAGTCCAGGCTAAATCCTTCTGTATTAATCTATCTCCGGCTTCATAATCCCGCTTACCGTCTTTTAAGAAAATCGGTGCCACACTCTCGCCTGTTAACTTGCGCCGACTCCTCTTTAACATCTCCACATCCCCGGGCTGTAAGATAAATCCTTTCGCCGCTAGTTCGATAGCAGGAGCGATTACTTTTTCCCGCGATAGTGTACCGTATTCTCTGAGGGCGTATTCTAGCCCTCGCACTGTACCCGGCACCCCTACCGCCAAATAACCATCATCGCTCAAACCCTTAATTACATTGCCCGCGCTATCTTGATACATTCGGGAGTGAGCGGCTAGGGGTGCTTTCTCGCGGAAGTTAATAAAAACCGATTTACCGTTAGCGAAACGAATTGTCATGAAGCCGCCGCCGCCGATATTACCACAACAAGGCTCAGTAACGGCTAGGGCATAACCTACAGCCACCGCCGCATCAATCGCATTACCCCCCCGCTTGAGAATATCCAACCCCACCCGCGAAGCTTCTCCCTGAGGTGTAACTACCATGCCATTTTTTCCCGACTCTCGACTCCCGACTCCCGACTCACCCCTATCCACAGAGGCAGAACAAGAGAAAACGGAGACGGTTAAGATAAGGAGTAAAGATGAGATAACTTTCATAACAAGATGCGCCGATTTTATCGCCAGGCAACCACTTTATTATCGACTTATTACGCCCATATGTTAGAGTATCGGGCGGAAATTTTCCTCTGGGCCTTAGCTGGTACTCTACCCCTGATTCTGATGGGTGTGTGGATACAGGCATCTCAAAAAGGCGCGAGTTTCGGTTTAGATTCTTTACAATTCGCCCGTTATTTTTTCGCCGTGTTTCTCGTGCGTCAGTTTACTACTATTTGGGTTATTTGGGATTTTGAGCGGGAGATTATCGAAGGGGCTTTATCTTTCCGTCTCCTGCAACCGATAGATCCAGTATGGCACCATCTGGCGCGGCATTTTTCGGAAAAGTTAACTCGTCTGCCTGTGGTGGTGGTGTTTATCGCCTTATTTTTCCTTCTCTATCCTCAAGCCGCTTGGGTGCCATCGGCGAGTAATATCGCCCTATTTTTTCTCGCCGTGGTGTTGGCTTTTTGTCTGCGCTTCGTGATTCAATACACTTTCTCGATGTTATGTTTTTGGACGGAAAGAGCTAGTGCGATCGAGCAATTCTGGTTTTTATTCTATATATTTCTCTCGGGCATGATTGCGCCTTTGGATGTTTTCCCGCCCCTGTTAAAATCGATCGTTCTTTGGACTCCTCTGCCCTATCTTATCTATTTTCCTTCGGCTTTACTTATTGGTTTGCCAGTTGATTTATTCGGGGGAATCGCCTTCATGATCGGTTGGTTTATCGTCTTCTTCTTCCTCAATCGCTTATTGTGGAGACGGGGATTGAAGCGTTATTCGGGGATGGGGGCTTAAGTTAAAACTTAGGGATGAGAGACGAAGAAGATGCGCCATACTGTTACTATAGCCGTGTAGTACTCCACTTGGAAACGATTTTCCTAAAACCGATCGCTCACATTATCCGATGCTATTTTAAAATTTTTCGGGTGCATACATTCGTCCCAGAAGCCGTTAAACTCCGGTCTTTCTGCACCCCGGTATTGTTAGCAAATCAACCCGCAGCCTGTACCGGTTTTGCACTAGCACCGCTACCTGTAGGAGAGGGGCGACGCACTTCCGCTTCTGCAGGGATGAACTCGATATGATTGAGTAACGTGGTAACGAAAGCAAACAGAAGGAAAGGCAAGGATAATAACACAACTAACCCCACCGTCGCTAGAGCGTAAATCTGTCTGGTACTACTCCATAAAGCTAGAGTCGAGGCTAAAGTTAAGAATATAACGATGAGCCAGACGATGATCTGACCGTAAATATCTC
>CAZUVR010000076.1:0-18127 GCA_964623815.1 uncultured bacterium
CTAATAAAATAGCGATGAGTTCGGCGTTAGATAGAGTTTTCGCCCCATAACTTAGTAACCTTTCCCTGGGGCGTTCGTTGGCGGGAATATCCGCTATCCTGAGGCTATAAGTCATAAATTAAGGTATACAATCCTTTTATTATTTTTATACCTACAGCTTTTGCGATCGGTAAATCCCAAAAAATACCGAAAATTTTAATTTTTATTCATCACAAAGACACAGAAGACACGGAGGGAGATATTAGAGGAGCCAATTAAGAGACTGTCACATCATTTCCTAGTTTTTTATTTTCCTGTTCTATCTTGGTAAGGGTAAAGATTCTAGTGGTGTGGTATGTTAAAACGGATATTTTTAGCGGTTAGTTTGACATTGCCTCTTTATATCTTTCTCTTGCTTGAACAATCGCCGCCAAAACGTCAGGATGTGAGCCAATTGAATAAACCACCTCAAGAAAGTCTGACAATTTTAAGACGCGCAGTAGATAATTTCAAAGATAAATTGAACGACTCTAAAACATCTTATTAGTAGCGGTAGATGATTACGGGAACTCGTTTATAAGCGGGAGTGCCCGATCGCTCTTCCATCTTACCCCGGAAAATAACGTTAACTTCAGGATAGAACATGATTCCCGCACCAGGGCGCACCGCTCCATAAATAACCTCTATACCTTCCAGTTTACCCGCATCACCAGCAACCGTGACGCGATCGTGTTCTTTAAACCCGGCTTTTTCTCCGTCGAGGCGATTGATTAAAATACAGTTGCGGTGCGGCATACCTCGATACTTATCGCCTATCTTATAAACTACCGTATTATGCTGGGAGTAGCTGCGCCCAGTCATCAGGGCTAATACAAGGCTTTGAGGGGCGGAGATACCGAAATCTTCGGCAGTGGGTAAGGTTAAATCCGGCAGCGGAGTAGTAAACATCCGCGCTTTACCGGAGGGAGTTTTAAACACGGGTTCGGTGAGTATGCGTCCCGAGATGGTAAATTCTTCTTTAGTGTCGTCGATGTCGGCGATTTTTTCGTATCCGGGGATAGTGCGGGCAATGAGTTGACGCACGTAGTGGGTATCTTTCAATGCTGGCCAGTTTACGGGGGAGTCTCCTAGTAATCTCCCGGCTAGTTGGGTGAGAAAGTCTACTTCCGCAATTAAATCAGCGTCTTTGAGATGGGTTTGCCCTTCATCGTTGAGGCGCACGTAATTATTACCAGATTCGACGGTGGTTTTATGGGGATTCTCGAAGCGATTGAGGACAGGAATGATGATAGTGTTAGTTTTAGCCAAGCCGTGAAAGTGTCCGAGATTGGGTTTGGTGGAGAGATAGATAATGGTATCGATTTTACCTAGTGCCTCTTTTGCCTGTTGTGAGTCGGGGTTAGCGCCGTAGAGATTACCGCCGAGACAGATGAGGGTGTCAACTTCGCCCCTCTCTGCTGCTTCGATAAGGTGACGGGTATGATAACCTGGGGGTAGATCAAGCGATCGCCCTAATAATTTTTCTAGTGCCGTTTTAATCTCTTCCCTGAGTTTAACGGTGACTCCCATTGAGCCGAAGCCCTGCACGTTAGAATGTCCTCGTATAGGCATGACTCCCGCGCCGTCTTTACCCGCATTACCCGTCATGAGCGCGGTATTGGCGATACTGAAAATGTTATCTACCGAGTTTTGATGTTGGGTGATACCCATCGCCCAGGCGAAGACGACATTTTTAGACGCGGCGATGATATTGGCGGCGGCGGTGATTTCTTCTTGAGAAACTCCACAAGTATCGGTGATGTGTTGCCAAGATGTATTTTGGGCTTGTGATAAGACGGCTTGCCAATTTTCAGTGTAGGATTCTAAAAAGGTGCGATCGATCTTATCCATCTCCGATAGAGCTTTTTGTATGCCCACGAATAGGGCCACATCACTACCGGGAATCGGCTGTAAGTAGAGCGAGGCGATTTCGGAGCCGGGCAGAAGGGATTTAAGGGGGAAAGCGGGGGAGCCGAATTTCACTAAGCCGGTTTCCATCATCGGATTAATGACGATAACTTTACCGCCTTCATCCCTCAACTTGATTAATTCATTCATTAGGCGGGGGTGATTGTAGGCGCAATTTGAACCGGCTAAGACGACGCAATCGGCTTTTTTTAACCCTTCCAAACTGACTATCGAGGTGCTAGTGCCGAAAACCTGTTTTAATCCCACCGTCGAGGGGGCGTGACACAAATCGGAGCAATCAGCTAGATTGTTAGAGCCGAGGGCCCGCATCATTAACTGTAAAAGAAAGGCGGCTTCATTGGAACTTCTTCCCGAGCTATAGGAAGCTACTCTAGTAGGTGGTTTTAACATCGCCGGTGTTGCTATCGAGTAGATTTCTTCCCAATCGATACGCTCATAATGGCTTTTTCCCGCTCTCTTGATGACGGGAAAGCTGAGTCTTCCTAATTTATCTGCTTCTAGGGAAGAGAGTTGCTGTAATTCCTCGATAGAGTGGGTGTGGAAAAAATGGGGGGTTATGGGGGGTTGGATTTCGCTGAGGATGGCTTCGACGCTTTTCATGCAGCGCTGTAATTTTTCCCCAGTTTCGTTGGTGAATCCGCCTTTCTGCCCCCCAGTGCCCCAGGCGCAAGAGAGACAGGCACTTTTATGGAGGAGGGTTTGCCAGAGTTTTATTCCTTCCGGGGCTAGGGTATGCTCTACCCAATACTCGATGATGGGTAAACCTCCCCCGATTAAGGGTGTGTCGGCGTTGGTTTCGTTGTAGGGGGCGACAGGGGGGGTATGGTTATCCATCGGGGTTAGGTGGTGGAGAGACTGAGTTAATTTTAACCTTTGTCGGGAAGTGGTGTCTTTTCTTTAGCCTTCCTGGATTAGAAAAACTCCGCCGTAGAGATGGAAAGTACGAACAACACCTACAATTATAAATTTTAGTGATGTGGTATAATCATTTAAAATTTTGAACAATGGAATTGAAAGCCAATATTTTAAGTAGTTAATTAAATTAAACTATCACGGGTAAACAGAGTTATTTTTAGTTTTACATTTTAAATAAAATAAAGTTAATTCTCAAAAATTAATACAAAAATTACAGACAATTTCATGATCAACAAAATAATTAAAAATATATTTAATTCTTCTGGGTATAGCATTTACCGTACTAACAAATTGCCTTTCGGATGGGATTTAAAACAAGATATTACTAGACTATCACCAGATTTGAATGTGAAAACAATTTTTGATGTAGGTGCTAATAAGGGACAAACGACTCTTGATTATCGCCAGAAATTTCCTGAAGCGAAAATTTTTGCTTTTGAGCCAGTTAGTAAAACTTTTGAAGTTTTACTAAGTAATATAGGCGACGATTCTCAAGTTTCTTGCTTAAATTTAGCATTGGGTGAAGAAATAAAAGAAGAGACAATGTTAGTTCAAGGGACATCTGGCTCTAATACTATTTATGATGCGGGTAAAGTTAGCGATCTAGCAGGGCAATCTATAGAAACCGTGAAGATAATTACACTTGATCGGTTTATGCAGGAAAACGAGGCTCAAATAGATCGGATTGATTTATTAAAAATAGATACAGAGGGTTATGAGTGTCAAGTTCTAAAAGGTGCGGAAGCCACTCTTAGCTCTGAAAAAATTCTCTATATTTTCATAGAAGTTACTTTCCGGCAGGGAGATAAATCTCATACTCAGTTTTCTAAGATTAGTGAAATATTAGCGTCATATAATTTTAACTTCGTGGCGTTATATGACGCTTATCCTTTTTGGGGAGGTGGTAACGCTATTGATTACTGTAATGCTCTCTTTAAAAGATGGGAAAAGGGTAAAAATCTAAAACTCTGGCGACAATAGTATCCTCAGATTTTCCTCTGAAAAAACCTGATTTAAAAACGGCTGCGCCCTAGATTGCCGTAATTAGCAAGAAATCTTGTGCTAGTATTTTTTTACTAAGATATTAGTGGTGGTAGACCTATGGTAGCTCAAATTCAGGACGATCGAATCTATACGCTCGATGAATATTTGTACTTTGAAGTTAATTCTCAAGAGCGTCACGAATATAGAGAGGGAAAGATAATTCTTATGTCTGGTGGTACTCCGAATCATAATAGGATTGTTTTAAACATAGCCAGTGTGCTTAATTTTAGCCTCAAACGCCAGCCTTATGAAGTATTCGCTACCGATCAACGTTTATGGATTCCAGACGTGAGAATTTACACTTATCCAGATGTGATGGTAACTGGTGGAGAGTTGGAGTTACAACAAGGTAGAAAAGATACTGTTACAAATCCCCTATTAATAATTGAGGTGCTTTCGCCCTCTACCAGTAGTTACGATCAAAATGATAAGTTCTCTGCTTATCGTACCATACCGAGTTTTCAAGAATACGTTTTGATAGAGCAAGATCGAGTCTACCTCCAGCACTATTATAAAACCGAACCCAAGAAATGGCTGTTTATGGAATATGGGGAAGAAGATAGGGAGTTGAATTTATGTTCTTTGCCCTTTCAAATATCTTTAGAAGATATTTACGATAAGGTTATATTTTCAAGCTAAAAGGCTTTTAATTTCACCAAGAGCGCTTGGGAATCCGTAGTCGGAGCAGAAAACCTTATTAGACAAGGGTTCTATTTCTGTTAATCTACCTCACTGATTTGAAAAGGGTTGCAAAAATATTTTAAGCTTATATTAATAAATGATTAATTTATGATTAAAACATGAATTATAAAAACAAAATAAATAAACGGCAATCCAGTTATTTTATCTAGTAGTTTAATACGTGATAGTTAGAAAATTACTAAACATAGGTTTGGTCGTGAAGCTTTACTTATGTAATTAAGGGAAAATATGAATTTTGCTCAATTTAATCTAGACGTACCAGAAGATATTAGAGAATTAATTCCCGAGGAGAAATTAGAGGTACTCATGGAAGCGTTTATTAAGCTAGACTCAGACGGAGATGGTAAGGTAGTCATTGATGAATATTTAGAATTCGCTCTACAGAAAGAAAAAGCACGCCTTACTAAAAAGTTTCAATCTTTCGATACCGATAAAGACGGATCTGTCACATTTGAAGAGTACGTCAACGCAGTAGAGCCGCATTTTTCGATACTGAAAAGATTTCGTGAACTCGACCCGCAACATAACGGGTTGCTTTCATTAGATGAAGCGGTAGACATAGCGGATAAATTAACTCTACCTCTTACTAGAGAGCAAATACAAGGAATCATGGAACATATTGATCGCAACGGAGATAAGCAGATCACCTATTACGAATATCTAGAAGCGATCGCTCACATTGGTTTCCAGTAACACCCCCAAGCCGAACGGCCGTTATCCCATCTACTCATAGAAAAATATACTAAGCGAGGAAAGAGCGAAAATGGCTAAATTAATATTGACCCGTCACGGACAGAGCCTGTGGAATGCCGAAAATAAATTTACCGGCTGGGTAGACGTACCCTTAAGCGAGATGGGGAGGGCGGAAGCGACGATCGCCTCCTGTAAACTAAAAGATTATCGAGTCAGAGTTTGCTATACCAGTATGCTGTTTCGGGCCATAGAAACGGCGATTATCATCCTCACCGAAGTAGACGATATTTGTGAGGGTAGAATTCCCATTATCAAACACAACGCCGATGATGAGGACTGGCGCGGATGGGATGACTATCAAGGGGATAAGGATCAGGAGTTACCCGTGTATCCTACTCCGATCCTAGACGAGCGCTACTATGGCGAGTTACAGGGACTCAATAAAGCGGAAACGGCGGCTAAATTCGGCAAAGAACAGGTACAAATCTGGCGTAGGTCATACGATGTAGCGCCACCGGGGGGAGAAAGTCTAGCGGATACGGTAAAGCGTACCGTCCCTTATTTTAATAGCCGAATTCGCAAACACCTACTAGACGGCGATAACGTACTTATTGCGGCTCACGGTAACTCGCTACGATCGATCATCAAAGAATTAGAAGGGCTTTCGGGTGAGGAGATAGTCAAAGTAGAACTCGGTACGGCCATACCGATCGTCTATGATATTGACTCCGAGGGAAAAGTGACCGATAAAATCATCCTCAGTTGAGGATACATAGAGCTATTGACCTTTATCAGCAAAAATGATTTTACATTAATCAAGGAGTTACAAGCATGCCAGGAACCTTATTAGAGCAATTAAAAACGATGACCGTAGTGGTAGCCGATACCGGGGATATTCAAGCGATCGAGAAATTTACCCCCCGCGACGCTACTACTAACCCCTCTCTGATCACGGCAGCCGCCCAAATGCCGGAATATCAAGAGATAGTAGACGAAACTCTCAAGCAAGCTAAAGCTGACGCGGGTTCGGGGGCGAGTTCAGCGGATATAATTACCCTCGCGTTCGATCGTCTTGCCGTCTCTTTCGGTAAGAGAATCCTGCAGATAGTACCGAAACGAGTCTCTACCGAAGTAGACGCTCGTTTATCCTACGATACGGAGGCTACCGTAGATAAAGGGCGTTATTTAATCAAAGAGTATGAAAAGGCGGGAATCGACAGGGAAAGAGTATTAATTAAAATCGCCTCCACCTGGGAAGGTATCCGAGCCGCCAAGATTCTAGAGCAAGAAGGAATTCACTGTAACCTCACCCTGTTATTCGGACTTCATCAAGCCGTAGCCTGCGCCGAAGCCGGAGTAACTTTAATCTCTCCCTTCGTGGGCAGAATTCTCGATTGGTATAAGAAAGACACCGGGAAGGATTACACCCAGGCGGAAGACCCCGGAGTATTATCCGTGACTCAAATTTATAACTATTACAAGAAATTCGGTTACAAAACCGAAGTCATGGGGGCTAGTTTCCGCAATATCGGAGAGATTATCGAACTTGCCGGCTGTGATTTATTGACAATTTCCCCTAATTTACTGGCCCAGTTACAGGAAACCGAAGGCGAGTTAACCCGTAAACTCGACCCAGAAAAAGCGGCGGGCATGGATATTAAACAATTCAGCGTAGATAAGGAAACCTACGACAAGATGCACGCGGCCGATCGCATGGCTTCGGAAAAACTGAGCGAGGGGATTAAGGGTTTTAGTAAGGCTCTAGAGTCTCTAGAAACGCTTTTAGCCAAACGGTTAGAGCAGATCGAGGCGGGAGTGGCGGTAAAAGTAGCCGGTGCTAGTCTTTTTCAATGCTATGACCTCGACGGCGACGGTTTTATTACCCGCGAGGAATGGTTAGGAGTCGATCGAGTATTCGATGCGATCGACACCGATGGCGATGGCAAAATCACACCTCTAGAGATGAATATGGCTCTAGGGGCGGTTGTACAACTAGCTTAGGGGAATCGGATGATTTTAGGGAGTCGGGAGTCGGGAGTCGGGAATAGGGTATCGGAATCCTAATCCTACTCCCTACTCCCTCGCTACATCAGGGTAAATCTACTAAAAAAATCATCAAAACAGGAGAAACATCATGACCGCAGCGATTCAATCCATCACCGCCAGACAGATCCTCGATTCCAGAGGTAATCCCACCGTAGAGGTAGACGTAGTTCTAGAGGATGGTTCTTTCGGGCGGGCCGCCGTACCTTCCGGTGCTTCTACCGGTGAGAGAGAAGCTTTAGAGTTACGCGACGGAGACGCTAAACACTACGGGGGTAAAGGTGTACTAAAAGCAGTAGAGAACGTTAAAACTAAAATAACCCCCATTCTCAAGGGATTAGATGCCACAAATCAAGAAAAAGTAGACCAAGAAATGTTAGCTCTCGACGGCACCGAATATAAATCTAATCTCGGTGCTAACGCAATTTTAGGGGTATCTATGGCGGTGGCGAGAGCGGCGGCCCAATCCACCAAACAACCCCTCTATCGTTATCTTGGGGGAGAATCCGCCGTAATCCTACCCGTTCCCTGTTTTAACGTCCTCAACGGTGGGGCCCACGCCGATAATAACCTCGACTTTCAAGAATATATGGTGGCTCCTATCGGCGCTCCTAACTTTACTACCGCGTTAGAGATGGGGGCGGAAGTTTATCACACCCTCAAGTCCCTACTGAAAAAACAGGGCTTGAGTACTGGTGTGGGCGATGAGGGCGGTTTCGCTCCTAATCTCGCCTCTAATGAAAGCGCGATGGAATTGTTAATGGAAGCGATCGAGAAAGCTGGATTCAAACCCGGCGAAGATTTCGGCATCTGTCTCGATCCGGCTGTCAGCGAACTGTATCGGGATGGCGCTCAGTACGAGTTCTTTAAATCGGATAAACATCGTATCTCTACCGAAGAAATGATTGCTCTCTGGGAAGGTTGGATTAATAAATATCCCGTCATCTCTCTTGAGGATGGTTTAGGGGAAAAAGATTGGAGCGGTTGGCAGATTTTAACTCAACGTCTCGGCTCCCGTGTTCAGTTGGTGGGGGATGACGCTTTCGTTACTAATCCCACGATCATTAAAAAAGCGATCGCCGATGGTGTAGGTAATAGCTCTCTGATCAAGGTGAATCAAATCGGCTCGGTGACGGAAACCTTACAGGCGATCGATCTTTCCCTCAAAGCTGGTTACACCTGTATGGTAAGTCATCGCTCCGGCGAAACTCCCGATGATTTTATCGCCGATTTAGTCGTAGCCACTGGAGTAGGACAGATTAAAACCGGCGCTCCCTGTCGCGGTGAGAGATTATCTAAATATAATCAATTACTCCGCATCGAAGAAGAGTTAGGCGACAAGGCTCAGTACGCTGGCGCAGCGATTTTTAAAAAATAGGAAATTAATCATGACTCAATCACTCTGGCAACGTTATCAAGATTGGCTTTACTATCACGCGGGATTAGAACTTTATCTAGATGTGAGCCGCATCCCCTTTGATGACGGTTTCGTGAAGACTCTAGAACCAAAATTCGTCAAAGCTTTCGCGGATATGTCAGCTTTAGAGAAAGGGGCGATCGCTAACCCGGATGAAAACCGTATGGTAGGACATTACTGGCTGAGAAATCCTGATCTAGCTCCCGCCGAACAGAAAGCCGAGATCATCGAAACCCTAGAACGGATAGAAACCTTCGTCGGTAAAGTTCACAAGGGGGAGATTAAGCCCCCGCAACAATCTAAATTTACAACGATTCTCTCGATCGGTATTGGCGGTTCCGCTTTGGGGCCCGAATTCGTTGCCGAAGCCCTCGGGAATAATTCGGCTCCCCTGAGTGTTCATTTTATCGATAATACCGACCCCGCTGGCATCGATAAAGTCCTCGATAAAATCGGTGATCAACTGAGCAGCGCTCTGGTCATCGTTACCAGTAAATCTGGGGGCACTCCCGAAACTCGTAACGGGATGCTAGAAGTAAAACGAGCGTTTCAAGAAAAAGGCCTCGACTTTGCTAAACAGGCGGTGGCTATCACCATGCAGGGAAGCAAAATGGACGACTTAGGACACGCCGAAGGTTGGATCGATGAATTCCCGATGTTTGATTGGGTAGGGGGGCGCACTTCGGAAATGTCCGCTGTAGGGTTATTAATCGCCGCCTTACAGGGTATCGATATTCGCGCCGTTCTCGAAGGAGCGAAGGAAATGGACGCGGCCACTCGCGTACCCCAGTTAAGAAATAATCCTGCCGCCTTACTCGCCCTGTGCTGGTACTTCGAGGGAGACGGTAAGGGTAAGAAAGATATGGTGATTCTGCCCTATAAAGACAGCCTCTTATTATTCTCCCGCTACCTACAACAGCTAGTGATGGAATCTTTAGGTAAGGAGAAAGACCTCGACGGTAATATCGTTAACCAGGGTATTGCCGTTTACGGTAATAAGGGTTCTACCGATCAACACGCCTACGTGCAACAGTTGAGGGAGGGCATACCTAATTTCTTCGCCACTTTTATCGAAGTGTTAGAAGATAGAGCCGGTTCACCTTACGAAATCGAAACCGATGTAACGAGTGGGGATTATCTTGATGGCTTTTTATTGGGAACCCGTCAGGCGCTGTATGAAAAGGGTCGTCACTCCGTCACTATTACTATAGGGCAGGTGAATCCGAGAACGATCGGCGCTTTGATCGCTCTCTATGAAAGGGCGGTAGGGCTATACGCTTCTCTGGTTAATATCAACGCCTACCATCAACCCGGAGTAGAAGCCGGTAAGAAAGCGGCGGCAGGCATTTTAGACCTACAGAAACGAATTCTAACTGTGTTACGGGAGTCGGGTGGGCCCCTCGATATAGCTACCCTGGCCGATAAAGCTGGAGCGGTGGAAGACATCGAAACCGTTTATGCGATCGTCCGTCACCTGGCGGCGAACAAACGGGGTGTAAGCTTAACCGGCGATAAGGGTAAGCCTTCTAGCCTTAAGGTTTCCATATAACCACCACCCCACCGATTAATAATGCGATCGCGGAAATTACCATATCTTTTGGTAATTTATACTAAATCCGTTTTTCATAGTACCCTTTTACGATCCGGGGAGTAGGGAGTAGAAATATTTATCCCGATTCCCGACTCCCGATTCCCGATTCCCAATCTTCATAAGTAGCCTTTGAGAACAGGATTTAGTATTATTCTTGCCTAGTGGAGGGTCGTGTCTTAACAAACTTTTAAAACACGGCTCCGCTTCAAGAGTAAATATAATAGGATGGATCTACTTCTGATTCATCATCTGAATTTCTGTACCGCTCAATCTCATTCATAATTTCTTGAAATCAGAACATATATATCACCTTGAAAACAACAGTTAATAAATGCAGAAATTAAAATAAAAAATAGGAAATATAAATTTTGCCAGGGATTTTCTAGCCTATTTCTTAAAAACCTCATCATAATCTTTAACCCTTATTTGTTACGAGAATCACAGCTATATTTTTTAAATACTGATGTTAAAAAAGATTATTCATTTTACGCCCTGCCGTTGCCAGAACTCCCTTACCACCTCCTCTACTGGCCTTTTCTTACCATCCACCTCGTAATTCATCTTCTGTATCTCCGAAGTGCTTATCTTCCCCGCCATCTTTTCTAAAACCGATCGCAACCCCGGATATTTAGCCAAACTATTATGATTAAAAATCGGTACCGCCTCATAAGGTGGGAAATAGCCCTTATCATCTGCCAACACCACTAAATCCAGAACCGAAATCAAGCCATCGGTAGAATTCCCCGCCACTAAATCTACCTGTTTCTGCGCTAGGGCTGGATAAAGTAATCCTAAATCCAACACCTTCGGAGACTCGGCGAACTTTAACCCGTAAGTACGCGCCAATCCCGCATAACCATCCTGTCTCTCTAAGAACTCGTAACCGAAACCAGCTTTCCAATTAGATGTATATTGACTCGCATCCGAAATAGTTTTTAATTTATATTTTCGGGCATCCTCACCCCTCACCGTAATGGCATAGGTATTTTCAAAGCCCAAACCCGGCAATACTTCTAAGCCGTACTCGCGCCCGTATATTTCCTTTAATTTATCGAAAAGCAATTGACGGTTACTCACTGGTTTCTGCTTCAATATAGCCGTATAAGCTGTACCCGAATATTCCACATAACCATCGATCTTACCCGCCTTCACCGCTTCGTGAGCGATGATAGTACCCCCGAGATTGAATTGCCTATCCACTTTTAAATTTGTTTCTTGTTCGACGGCTTGAGCGATGATTTCCCCTAAGATTACGCTCTCGGTAAAATTCTTCGAGCCGATAATTACCCTCGCACCGCTAGGGGAGTGAAACAGAAAAGCCATTACGGAACCAAGCAGGGCCAGCCCCACCAAAGCTAACAGCCAGCGTTTTTTATGGCTAATCTTTAACTTATTGGGCGGGGTGAAGATTTTCTCTACCAACCGTAGGCCCCAATCCGATGCCAGAGCTAAAAAAGCTGCAGGAATAGCCCCGGCGAGGATTAAGTTATTATTAACCGTAGAGATGCCCCGGAAGATAAAGACACCCAAACCACCCCCACCGATAGCGGCGGCGATAGTAGCGACACCGATCGATATTACCGTAGCGATTCTAACCCCGGCGATAATTACCCCCAGCGCTAAGGGTATTTCGATATACCGTAACACCTGCCAATCGCTCATTCCTAAAGCCTTAGCCGACTCCTTCAAATTCCCATCTACCCGGGTAATACCGATATAAGTGTTCTGAACTAGAGGCAGTAAGGTATATAGTGTTAAAGCGACGATAGCGGGCACTTTACCGATACCGCCTAAAAAAGGTACGGAAATTAAAAACCCGAATAGCGCGAGGCTGGGGATAGTCTGTAAGGTATTGACGAATCCCAAAATCGGCCCGGCAAAGCGTTTAGAGCGGCTGATAAATATGCCCAGGGGGATACCGATGAGGCTACCCACAGCCATCGCTATCCCGACAATAAACAGGTGTTCTACTGTTCGGAAACCGATTTCACCGGCGTTACTTATGAGCATAGGGAGTAGAAATAAATATTACCCCGATTCCCGACTCCCGATTCCCGATTCCCCCCTCTTACCATCCCATCGTACCCGGTTCACCTTTGAAAGGGCCGACAATATCTGAGGTAATCCAGCCACCGTAAAAGCCCCCAGCTTGCGGAATCGCTAACTCATCATTCACATAACAGGCATCCATCAAAGCCGGGAGAAAAGCGTAGTATTCTTCTATCGATGCGAAATCAGGTGTAGGGGCAAAGCAGCGCCAAGCAGCATTTCGCGCCCATTTATCCTTGATATTAACGTCATAGTATTTATAGTATCCCTTCCATTCGCACAGACCTTTCTTCGGCGTTTCGATCAGGTACTCTAATTTCACGTCCTCGGCGGGAAAATAGTAAGTAGGCGGATGACTGGTTTCTAAAACCCTTTTCCCTCGGCGAGTCTCGGCTAAAATCTCGTTATTAAAGATTACTTTGAGATGTTTATCGGTATCCTGCAAGATGGCGGGGCGGGGATAATCCCAGACGGATTCTTGTCCGGGTTGAGGTGTTACGGGAATTGGTCTGATCATGAGGTTCGATCGTAATTATCTACCGGTCAATCCCACAGCTTAACACATCGGAAATCTCTCAAATCTTCACTGTCTCCCCAGACAGAGCAGATTTATACGATGCGTGAGCAACTTTGAGAGCATAAAGGCTTTCACTAGGGGTTACGTATAAGGGTACACCTTCATAGAGATGATCCAGTACCATCGCCGTATCTTTAGCGAATAGCCCCCGTCTTGTCCCTACTTCTAAGGGTATCTCCTCTTTATCTCTGACTAAGTGGCCAGTTTCACCTATATATACTAAACTACCCCGATCGCCGTGGATCTCAAAAGTGCGATCGTCTTTCCAAAAAACTTCCCCTTTACCGTAAGTGACTCCGGCGATGATACCGTTATGAAATTTTAACTGAGCCGTACAGAGACAGGCGATAAAATATTCATCTTCCGGCGCATCCCAATAACGGCAAAACGCCGATACCGATTCTACTGTACCGAATAGATTAGTCAGGCGATGGATGCGTGATAGGGCTGCGATTAAGGGAAACCCGAATAAGCCTCGGTGATAAGTCCAACGTCTGGGGGCGCTACGCTCCGGTGTTATGGTGGCGTAATCAGCCCGAAAAACATTACCTATCTCCGATAGATGTTTTTGTTGAGACTGATGTAATCCCCCTAGAAGTTCTATATGTTCCACATGGAGCAACTTTTGCTGTTGTTTGGCTAATTTAATCAGCCCTTCGGCCGATTCCGGGTCAAAACTGAGGGGATACTCTACGATTACGTGCTTTCTGGCTGATAAGGCCTGATGAACGAAACGATCGTGTTCTCGATTAACATTAGCTATGACCACTAAATCAATATCTTGGCGCTCGATCAAGATTTCTGGATTTTGGACGGCCGCAACCTCATACTTATTGCAAAATTGAGCCAGGTTATTTTCATGATAACCCCAGACGCAGACGAGGCGCGATCTCGCATCCTGTGCGAAAGCTTCTGCTCGTCTCGAGGCCGCGAAGCCAGTGCCGATTATTCCTACCCTTAGTTCTTGTTCTCGATTTACCATAACTTTTCATCCTACACCACTCTTAACCATTAACTAATAAATTATTCTCCCTAACTCCCGAATCCCAATTCCTGCCGTATAAGTCTAACTAATCATAATCGATAAGTTATTTAGTTACGATCGAGACTCTTTTATATATATGTACATTTACAAAGTTTTATGTTCGTATTTTAAATACAAATATAAAAAAAACTTATTTTAAGTTTAATTAAGAATCTCATTACTAATGCGAGTCAAAGTCTGGTAGATTTTCCCGTAGTATCAAAAATGAAGCTTACAAAACGAGAGCGGTAGGTCAAAACTACCCCTGTTCTAGTAAGCCGCCGAAGATAAAGACTGCCGTTTACTTTAATGTAATCAAGAGGAACAAAATATGGCAACATTCAAAGTTACTTTAAAAACACCCGATGGCGATCACGTTATCGATGTACCCGATGATGAGTACATTCTCGACGTTGCAGAAGAACAAGGATTAGACCTTCCCTATTCCTGCCGCGCAGGTGCTTGTTCTACCTGTGCTGGTAAAATCGAATCTGGTTCAGTCGATCAATCCGATCAATCTTTCCTCGACGACGATCAAATCGAAGCAGGTTACGTTCTCACCTGCGTAGCTTATCCTACTTCCGATTGCGTAATCTTAACTCACCAAGAAGACGCTCTCTACTAAATTATTCATCAGCCGACAATGTTCACAGGGACGAAATAAGTGAATCTGTCTCTGTGAATATTGCTGTTATTAGTTATCTATTTCCTCGGCTCGTAGATACTGATTAAAGAGCCTTCGGAATTATAAACCTGTAGTACTTTCTGACTATTATTGCTAATAGTTTGTAAACTACTCTCCAAGCGAGATAAATGATTTAATAGATCGATTTCCGTCTTGATACTGCCCCCTTGTTGAGCCGCGATCGCCGTTCGTCTGACCTGATTAGTATAGTTAGGTTTTAAAAATACCTTAATCAGGTTATCACTAATAGTGAAACTGCAAATATTAAGGCATAAAGTTTTAATATCTTCTCGAATTATTTCCTGTTGGTTTAGAAAATTTAATTTTTTTTCCACTCCTTTTAAAGAACTACTATAGACGGTTAAAAGAGGTTGAACTCTTTCATATTGAAAAGTATTAATAGGAATTTGTTGTAGAGTTATCAAAGCTTGTTTCCATAGCCGATGTGCTTGTAGCCATTGAGACTTATCAGCAGAGCTTTCAGCCCTTGCGGCAAGATCAGTAGCTCGATTAAAAAGAACTAAGGTAAGATTTTCTCTTTCTAGATTTTTCTGCGCTGTTAACTGTAGGGGTAAATATAAATCTAATAATTGTTTAGCCTTTTTATAAGAAGAGGTTTGGGAATTAATACCCTGTAAGCGACTCGTCACCGCCTGCCATTGACTGAGCACGGATTGCCAATCATCGGCAGAGCGAGCAGAATTATGTTTAATATGAGCAACCTTGGCTAATTTTTCCGCATCGGCAAGAGAAGAGGAGCTAATTTTTTCCGACTCTAAAGATTTACTGGCCTTTGCTAGATAGGAACGATACTGATAGAGTTTAACTTGAGAAAACCCGTAAAAATTACTGTCGGGGGGAATTTTAGCCAGGGGAAAAATCGCTTTCTGCCAGAGACTCTGTACTCTCTGCCATTGTTCGGAAGCCAGAGGAGCTTTCTGAATCATAGAAAGTGCATTATCAGCATCAAGGAGAGCTTGATTTAACTGTTGCAATTGGTCGGCGGATTCTTGATAAGTAAACGCTAAGCTTTGAGCTTGAGAATGATAACCCGACCAGGGAGGAATGGAGCGTAAAATATTTAAAGAGTTAGAAATCACCTTCTCGGCCCGCCTTACCTCATAATCAGTAGCGGAGAGGTCGATCGATCTGATAGCTTCTTTTGCCGATTTTTGAGCTTGAATAAGATCGGGGCAATCCCCCAGCACACAGGGGCGAGACAATGCGTAGGCGAGGGTTATCGCCGCAGCCAAACCCAAACCAGTTGACAATAATCGAAGAGATAAGCGAGGGGAGATAAACTTTTCCCACCAGAGATTTAAACCCCGCAGAGGAGGGTTAAAGGATTTAAAAGGAACTAACATAGAGGAATCATCCTCGTGAACCATTAAATAGGTTTTCAGATGATAATCCGATAAGCTCGTATCGTGTGCCAGAATATCTCTAGTCCACATGAAAATATCATTAGAAGATAACTCTAAAGAGTTAGGAGCGTGAACTACCACAGCCAGAGTATTACCATGAAGGGAACAGGTAACCTCTAGAGGAATAGAGGAATTTAACCTTTCTCCCAAAGCCGTTTCTAAAATTCTTTCCAAATCTCGCATGACCTACCCTCCTCACCCATCAAAACAAGTCGTTCTCATTACCGGCAGCTCCTCTGGAATTGGTGCTGCCCTAGCTCCGATGTTAGCCCAACAATTTCCAGGAGTAAAATTAGCCCTTTCTGCACGCAGGGAAGACAAGCTAAGGGAAGTAGCAGCTCGTTGCGCCGGTGCTGAAAATTTGATAATTCCCGCAGACTTCACCCATAGCGAACAAGTTGAGAAACTAAGCGAAATTGTACTCGATCGCTGGGGGCGCGTCGATGTCCTGGTGAACAATGCTGGTTACGGGCAGATGGGGCCTATAGAATTGATCACCCCCGAAGTGGCGAAAACCCAGTTTGAGGTCAATTTTCACTCGCCACTGACGGTAATTCGGAATGTAATCCCGATAATGAGAAATCAGGGAGGCGGCAGGATTATCAATATCAGCTCTTTAGGGGGGCGGATGGCTTTTCCTGGCGGTGGTTTATACAGCGCCTCCAAATTTGCCCTAGAGGCACTAAGCGACGTATTAAGAATGGAGTTAGACGGTTTTAATATCAAAGTAAGCGTCATCGAGCCAGGGCCAGTGGTGACGGAATTCTTTCAAGTCGCCTGGAAAGAAGTAAAAAAGGTGATACCAGAACCAGAAGCCACCCTCTACGCCCCAGTATTCAACCGGATAGAAAACATCGATAAACAGCTTAAAGCACTGGGATGGACATCCGAACAAGTGGCGAAAGTAGCGATTAAAGCTTTAACTAGCCCCCATCCCCGCCCCCGTTATTATGCAGCTACTGGGGGGCGAATCTTCGTGCCCCTGATGACTAAAGTTATGCCTACCTGGTTTACTGATGCTTTCTGGAAACGCTTTTACGGCATCGACGAAGTGGAAAAAGCTTGGAAAGAACAGCTTAGAGAGAGAGAAATAGGATTATCATAAAAATTGAGTTTTCTCACGAAATCTATGAAAGCTATTGTTATGACTTCGACAGGTGGCCCGGAAGTCTTGCAAATGCAAGAAGTTAAGAAGCCCCATATCGAGAAACCCACAGAAGTATTAATCAAAATTAAAGCCGCCGGGGTTAACCCCATCGACACGAAACTCAGGCAGAGGGGAACTTTTTACCCAGATGATGCCCCCACTATTCTTGGCTGTGACGGTGCCGGTATAGTGGAAGCCGTAGGGCCGGAGGTGGTGGATTTTAAAACGGGAGACGAAGTTTATTACTGCTCCGGCGGTTTGGGTAAAGTCGGCACTGGTAATTATGCGGAGTACGCGGTAGTCGAAGATTATCTCATCACTCATAAACCGCAAACCCTTACTTTTGCGGAAGCTGCCGCCGCCCCCCTGGTATTGATCACTGCATGGGAATCACTCTACGATCGCACTAATCTCACCCCAGATCAAAAAGTTCTTATTCACGCCGGCGCGGGTGGTGTGGGACACGTAGCCATACAGTTAGCTAAACTTAAAGGGGCGGAAGTCTGCACAACCGTCAGCTCACCAGATAAAGCCCGTCTGGTGCGTCAATTGGGCGCGGATCATCCTATCATCTACACCCAAACCGATTTCGTCAGGGGGGTTTTAGACTGGACTGGCGGCCAGGGGGTAGATATTGCCTTCGATACAATAGGCGGGAAAACCTTTTTCGACACCTGCCCCACCGTTAAGGTATACGGGGATATAGTTACTATCCTCGAACCGGATGCGAATCAGGGTAATCTAAAAACCGCTCGCAATCGTAACCTGAGAATTAGTTTAGAGTTAATGCTCACCCCCGCTTTGATGGGTTTAACCGAGGCTCTTAAATATCAAACTTCTATTCTCAAGCAATGCGCCACTTGGATCGA
>CAZUVR010000077.1:0-17637 GCA_964623815.1 uncultured bacterium
GTTAATTTACGCATTTTTACTGATTTGTTGTATTATTATCTATAGCAATCATTGTTTAAAATCTATTGTGTTAACATAAATATAACTTGCCCATCTTCGGTAACTGCTCTAGTTAAATTTACAATAATTTTTCTATCCTACCCACCAAATCTTTGAGCTTAAAAGGTTTAGATATGTAATCGTTAGCTCCTGCTTCCAAACAACGCTCCTCATCTGCCTTCATCGCCAGAGCTGTCAGCGCAATGATGGGGATTTTTTTCATTTTCAAGGCGGGATGATTGCGGATCGATCGCATCGCTTCTAAGCCGTCCATTTCTGGCATTTGAATATCCATCAAAATTAAATCTGGCTGTTGAGCTTCGGCGATGCTGATAGCCTCTTTGCCATTTTTAGCCCAGAGGAGACGATAACCCTTAACCTTCAAATAACTACACAGAGTAATCGTATTAGCTTCATTATCTTCGGCTAACAATATCAGAGGGGATTTATGGGCTGATTGGCTCACACCAACCTTATCCGATGACGGCGAGGAAGTATTAACTTGCTCGGAGGAGAAAGTAATACTCTCGGCACAGGGCAAGTCAATACTGAAACAGCTTCCTTTTCCCCATTCACTCGTTAAGTCTACCCGCCCCCCGTGAAGTTCCACGATTTGTTTAACTAAAGTCAACCCTAATCCGGTGCCGGGGTACTGACGGTTAAGAGCGCTATCAATCTGCACGAAAGGCTGAAAAAGTCTTTTTAAATTTTCTTGCGCGATACCGATACCGGTATCGGTGACAGAAATCCGTAAATACTGCTCCCCTTTACCATTCTCTGATTGAGGTAGAGCAAAAGCTTGCAGACTAACTCTTCCACCCTTGGGGGTGAATTTGACGGCGTTAGTCAGTAAATTAATCAAGACTTGACGGATACGCCTTTCATCAACCCATAAATCCCGTAGGTTAGGAGCAATGAGTATATCAGTCTGTATTGATTTTTTAAAAGCCAGTTGTTTGACGAATGCCAAACTAGAAGAACATAAAGCGGTAATAGGTACAGCAGTACGCTCTAATTCCACCTGTCCAGATTCGATCTTGGCAACGTCAAGAATGTCATTGATCAGGGATAACAGATGATTTGCGCTCATTTGCACCGCTTGTAAAGCTTCTTTCTGTTTGGGGTTGACTGCACCGAATACCTCTTCTTGTAATCCCTCCGTCATCCCGAGAATGGCGTTGAGGGGCGTTCTTAATTCATGACTCATATTGGCAAGGAATTCATCTTTCAGCCGAGTGGCCCGGGCTAGTTCTTGATTCGTCAATCGTAGTCGGTTTTCCGCTTCTTTGAACTCCGTAATATCTTCGGCTATTCCTTCGACGGCGATTAAGTTACCCGCCTTATCCCTGACGGGGTGCTGACAGATGTGAATAGTTTTTTCCTGGCCGCTATTATGGATGAAGCGCATTTCAAACTGTTGGGAATTGACCGAGCTTTCCTGAAGTTCTAGATACTTGGCTTGAGCCATCTCTATATCTTCTGGCAACCATTTAACGACTTCGGGCCATTTTTGATAGATTACCTGCTCTCTAGATAAGCCGCATAAAGCTTGAACTCCCCCGCTCACGTAGGTGACTACGCCATCAAAGTGACTGAAAACAAGGAACTTATCGCCAATATCATCCACTAACCGGCGGTACTTCTCCTGACTCTCCCGCAAAGTCTCCTCCCATTTTTTCCGCACAGTTATATCTCGAAAAATACCCCGGGTTGCCACCGGGCGATCGTTCGACCGACGGCAATTAATACTACCCTCGACCAGTATTTGCCTCTCATCTTTGCTCAGGAAAGTCCACTCGACACAGGCTATATTCTGAATTTTTTCCCCTTCTATTCTAGCGATCAATTGTTTATAATCATCGTGATAATCGGGATGTAAAGTATCGAAAATCGTCAGACTTTCTATCTCGGCCTCTGAGTAAGCCAGGGTTTGCCGCCACGCCTGGTTTACATACTCGAACCGGCCATCGCTCAACGAAACGCTCTGAATTAAATCAGTAGCGTTGTCGAAAAAATCTCTCAGTTGAGCTTCCCTTTCGTCTAAGGCGGCGGTACGTTGAGCTACTATTTCCTCTAGATGTGAGTTGAGAGATGACAGCGATCGCATGGCTTTCTGTCGTTCCAGTTCTGCGGAGGTTCTAGCGGCGAAAACCCGTAGGATTTGCATGGCCCAGAGGGGATTTTTTATCGGTGTCACATCTAAAATCGAGAGAGTGCCGAGGGTTTTTCCTTCCGTATCCTGTAAAGCGATACCGAGATAACTCTCCGCCCCCAGAGTCATCAAGTTCTTATCTTCGGGAAAACGATCGCGTACTTGATTCTGGCAATAATATCGCCCGTGTCTGAGGGTTAATTCACAAGGAGTTTTAGCAGGAGAGTAAGCCAAGTTATCCTGCAAAGAACCGTTAGCCCAAAACGCTAAAGAGTGTAATTCCCCCTCGCGCCACTCCTTTACTAAAGCGTAAGAGACGTTTAACGCCGAGGCTATATGTTCCACCAAGGCGGGAAAAAAATCTTCGCCCGTAGGGGCGGCAGTGCCTTCGATCAGATTATGTAGCTGTTGTTCTGTTTGCTTACGGGCGGTAATATCCGTGATCGTGCCGATATAACCTATAACTTGACCGTTAAGATCCGGTTCGGGTAGGCATTGAGTATAAACCCAAATAGTCTTACCTAAGCTATTCTGACACCGGGCCTCGACGATAAAAGGTTTGAGAGTACGTACCGCTTCATACCATTGACTTCTAACCCAGTACAAATCATCAGGATGTAACGCTTTCTGCCATCCTAATCCATCGGCTTCCTCTGGTTTCAGCCCAGTAATCTCACACCAGCGCTCATTGACGTAAACGCACTGACTGGATAGGTTCATACGAAATATCCCCACCGGAGCGGCTTCCGCCAGAGAAGAGTATCTTTGTTCGCTTTCCCGTAGCAGTTCTTCCGTTACTTTCCGTTCGTTTAATTCTTTCTCTAACGCCTGGTGAGTCCCCGCTTGTTGCAGGGCTATTCCCAGTTGCGAGGCTAGATTTTTTAACAGTTCTACCTCTGCCGATTCCCACTCCCTCGGGCCCGAATTTTCAGAAACGTGGAGCAATCCCCACAAATTTTCCCCGCATAGCAAAGGTACGACCACCTTAGCACGACATTCAAGATAAATCAGCATCTCTCGATGACAATCGGACATTTCTGTTGTATTGATGTCCGCCACTACCCGGATCTGTCCGCGTCTATACATTTCCGCTATAGAGGTGGTGAAACATCTATCATAAATTTTCTCTGCCTTTAAAGAAAAGGCTGATTCGGTCGATTCGGCGACGAGTTGAGTGTACCCTTCTTCTACAACTTGCCAAATAGCCGCCCGATGGCATTTTAAAACAGCCCTCACTTGTTCTACCGTCGTATTGAGGATCTCTCCTAAATTTAATGACGCTCTAATCTGTGCGGTAACGGAAGCCAGGAGTTTTTCTTGAGCTATTTTACCCTCTAAAATTAAAGTTCGGGATTGTACTTGCCGTTCTAACTCCAGAGTACGATTTTCCAGAAACTGTACTTTCTCGGCTTCTAGTTTTGATACTCTGTCCTCCAGCACTTCCGCTAGTTTATACAGTTCTACCGGATTGAGGATTTGCAGGAGACTACTCTGAGTGACCAGCCCGCGCATCTCTCCCTCCGCCCCGGTCACTACAATCCGTCGCACTCGATACTCTTCCATCAATCCCAATACCTGCAATAAAGAAGCCTCTGGACTAATAGTAAAGAGCGGCTTGCTCATTACGGACTCGGCTCGATAGCTTGTCAGGTCTAATTTTAAGGCCCGAAATTGTACCAGATCCCTTTCGGTTACGATTCCTCGCGGGATGTTGATTTCTATTTCATCGTCGTTAGAAGAATTCTCTACTATTACTACGCAACTAACCCGATGTTCTGCCATCAAAGTAGCTATATCGAGCATGGTTGCATCGCCGATTGTCGAGATTACTTCCTTAGCCATTACTTCTGACACTGTCCGTAACCTCAATAGATCGATCGGGCGGGCCGCCTTCCGTAAACTTTCGTGGGTTATTATTCCCAACAAATACCCCTTCTCGTCTAAAACGGGTAAATGACGAATTTGATGTTTTTGTAGTATGTTGACCGTAGTAAATATGTCTTGAAACTCGGATTCTTTAAACGCTATCACCGGGCGGCTCATCACTTCACCCGTGGATAGGTTCTCTAAGTCTTTCGCCTCGGCGCTAAGTTTGACTATATCCCTCTCCGTTAAAATTCCCACCAGTCGATCGTTTTCGATTACCAGCGCACAGCTTCCTCTCGCCTCCCTATACAAATCATTTATTTCACTATCTTTCTCCTCTCTAAGACAGGAGGAACGTACTCCACTGAGCAGAGTGATCACGTCCTGAACCTTGCTCCCAGGCGATACAACTAAAGGATTAGGAACGATCGCCGCCGCTAGATTAACTTGCTTTAAACGGGTCGGATTACTATACATGGTAGAACGCAAACCTGCAACTACTATATATTAAGTTCGATTACCTTTAATAAACGCGATTTGTTGCAAATTTTTAAGTAATCAAAAAATATTTAAAGTTTTTTATCTTCGCACTATATTTGTTCACGAAAATTATTTATTGTCCGAATTCTATTCGCGCTTGCTCGACTATCTCCGGAGTCACCTCATCTAAATTAGCGCTTCGGGCGATCGCTTCTATCCTCTGTCTGGCTCCGTTACGCACAAAGTAGGGAATATTTTTTAATTTAGCCAACGCTTCAGGAGTCCAACGCGGGCTATCGTTAAAAGGGTTATCCATAAATTTAAACCGTCTTACAGGATTTTATCTTCATTTTATCCCCTAACTCTTGCAATTTTCTTGTAGATATGGGATGCTTTGAAATCGATAAACAACTAAAAGTTTATCGAAATAATGTATTTTAGATTTTCAGAGTCCAGATTATGTCAGGTTTTCCTAATATCAAAGCGTGGTTATCGGCTAAGATACCATCTGCACCCTCTCCCACTATTGTAGTAGGTACAGGAGTTGCTTTAGGGGTAATCCTACCTCTTGCTACTGCTTTAACCGCATCAAAAACCTCAGCGGTTGTCTCTTCGCCTCAACTAGTTGCTCAGAATCAGCAAAACGTTGAATTAACCCTCGTCTCCTTCGCCGTAACTCAACAAGCTTTCTCGAAAGTAATTCCCCTATTCACCAACAAGTGGAAGCGGGAGAAAAATCAAAATGTTGTTTTCCGTCAGAGTTACGGTGGCTCCGGTTCACAAGCCAGAGCGGTAGTAGATGGATTAGAGGCCGATGTAGTCATGTTAGCACTGGGTTTCGACATCGATCGCATCCAGAAAGCCGGATTGATCAAACCCAACTGGCAGAAAGAAGTACCTAACAACGGTATAGTCACCCGCTCGGTAGTAGCCCTACTCACCCGTGAAGGCAACCCGAAAAAGATTAACGGGTGGCAGGATTTAAGCAAACCCGGTATATCCATCATCACCGCCAATCCCAAAACCTCAGGGGTAGCCCGTTGGAATTTCTTAGGCTTATGGGGTTCGGTAACGGAAACTGGCGGCAATGAAGCAAAAGCCAAACAATATGTGACACAGGTATTTAAAAACGTCCCCGTCTTAGCCAAAGATGCCAGGGAAGCGACGGATATATTCCTCAAACAAAGGCAGGGTGACGTATTGATTAACTACGAGAACGAAGCGATTTTAGCTTCCCAACAAGGACAAAAAGGTTTTTCTTGGACGGTGCCGAAAGTAAATATCTCGATCGAGAATCCAGTGGCGGTAGTCGATACAGTAGTAGATAAACGCAAAACCCGAGCCGTTGCCGATGCCTTCGTTAAATTTCTGTTCACTCCCGAAGCTCAAAGAGAATTCGCCAAAACCGGATTCCGCCCCGTTAATTCGACTGTAGCCAAAGAATACGCTAACAGATTTCCCAAGATCAACAAGCTATTTACGGTTAACGATTTTGGAGGTTGGGCCGCCGTACAACAAAAATTCTTCTCCGATAACGGCATTTTCGACCAAATTCAAGCGGGTAGACGTTAGTGACCACTAACTAACCACTAAGCCATCTTGGGCGGATAGGGGGGGAATCTGCTAAATGGGGGGCGATCGTCCTCCCCAAAAACTACTATTCGATTACGCCCTTGATCTTTCGCCCTATACAAGGCGCGATCGGCGTTTTTAATCAGTGAATTGATATTATCTTCTGGGCCCGGAATCAGGGAAGCTATCCCTAAACTGAGGGTAACAAAGCAACTGACGGCAGAGCGAGCGTGAGGGATCTCTAAATCGGCGATCGCTTGCATTACTTTTTCTGCCACTAGGCGAGCCTTTTCCTTATCGGTATCGCACAGAAATATACTAAACTCTTCGCCACCGTAACGGGCCACTAAACCCGTTTCCTTTTGCACGAGACTATTGAGCATTGTCGCCACTTGAATTAAACATTGATCTCCCATTTGGTGCCCATAATAGTCGTTATAATCTTTAAAAAAATCAATATCGATGAAGATTAAAGTTAAGGGTTGCTTATCCCGATAGTGTTTTGACCATTGCAGGGCTAAAAAATTATCAAAACTGCGCCGGTTGCCTATACCCGTTAATCCGTCCACTGTCGCTAATACGGCTAATTTTTTATTAGCTTGTTCAAATTCTAATTCTACTTTTTTCCTAGCGGTAATGTCTCGAATTGTCATGGCAATTGCATCACCTAATTTAACCACTATAAACTGATACCAAGTAGATTGATTATTTTGTAGACAAATATCTAACTCTAAAGACTCTCCCGTTTCTAATACGTTGATGATTTTATCAAAAAGATTATTATCAAAAGCATTGCAAAAGGCTTGAAATCCTCCATTTTTGTCTTTTGAATACTTTTTATAAGACTTAAATATTTTGGCAAAAATAGGATTAGCCACTAAACAACTAAAATCTTCTATTTCGCCAGTTGCTAAATTGCGTATTGGTTCTAATGCGGCAATACCATCGAGAGAAGTGTTTAGGATACTAGCCAGCAAAGCTCTTGATTGTGACAGAATTTGTTCGGTTTCCTTTCTCTTTTTGACCTCTTGTTGTAAAATTTTTTTCTGTCTTTGAATGGTGAGCTGATTTTCTAAACGAGCGGCTACTTCTTGAATACGAAAAGGTTTACTAATGTAATCAACACCACCGCATTGAAAAGCTTTTACTTTATCCAAAGTATCATCTAATGCGCTAATAAAAATAATGGGTACGTCTTGCAACTCTTCATCATTTTTAATTTGTTTGCAAACTTCATAGCCGTCTATATCTGGTAATATTATATCCAGTAAAACTAAGTCTGGTTGTTTCAATTTAATAGATTTAATAGCCATTAAACCTGATGTAATTGTTCTTACTGTATAACCCAATTGAACTAGTAAGTCGTTGAGTAAATGCAAATTTTCAGGTAAATCATCTACTATTAATATATTTCCTTTGCTTGAGGTTGATTCCATAAGAAATAATCCATATTATAATTGATTATTAGTTATAACCATTCAGAACAGGCTGAAGTAAGTTAAAAATTACTTCCAGTTGATAGCTATTGACTAAGTAGGTTAAATTTTGAATGAGAATAACTTCGGTTGTGGGAATTTCTTGAATTAAACTCTTAACTTCTCCTGTATTACCTTCTAAAACTGATTCTGATAACCTAATCAGCCATTCTTTCGGCATTACCTGTAATTGTTGTATATCTAAAGGGATTGCCGCCTGATTAACACTATTTTCTTTCAGAAAGGGTTGATAAAGATATTCCATACCTAAATGTTTAGCGAGCGTATCAAAAATGAGTTTTTCCTGAAAGGGCTTGCGAATAAAATCATTACAACCGGCGGAGAGTAATAAAGCCTTATCTTCTTCAAAGGCACTTGCGGTCAAAGCTACCATCACTGTCTCTTTACCTCGAGGATGTTGTTTAATATACTGCACGGCTTCATAACCGCTCATGACGGGCATTCTCATGTCCATGAAGATTAGATGAGGTTGCCATTCCTGCCAGATGGCGATCGCTTCCTGCCCGTTACTCGCCTCCTTCAATTGTAGCGACAGAATAGATAGCACTTTGATTAATAACTGACGATTAACCTCCTTATCATCTACAATTAAAATCTTATAGCTCGGTTGACCGGGAGCGAGAGCGATAACTCGTTCCGATGGGGTTGATTGAGAATAAATCTCTTCCCTTCCCCGCCCGGCGATAATAGAAAAGTTAAAGGTAGTGCCCTTACCCAATTCGCTCTCAACGCTAATATCACCCCCCATCAATTGGACGAATTGACGGCTGATGACCAATCCCAAACCTGTTCCCTCCTGAATGTAAAGCCCGGACTCGGTTTGAGAAAAAGCCTGGAATAATAACTCTAATTCATCCGGGGCGATGCCTTTACCAGTATCCCTAACGCTAAAATCCAGCCAATATTCTTGTGTGTCTTCTTTCTCCCGAAAATTGACTATCAATATAACCTGGCCTGCAGAGGTGAACTTGATAGCGTTGCCCAACAAGTTTAATATAATCTGACGCAGCTTGACTTCATCGGTGACTAGATAACGAGGTAAATTCTCTTCTTTTTCAAAGATTAAGGTTAAACCAGCATTATGAGCCCTCAATGACAATATATTTTCTAGCTCGTCGAGGACGCGGTAGAAATCAAAATTATTCTTGTTAAGTCCCGTTTTTCCCGCCTCTATTTTGGAAAAATCAAGCACGTTATTTATCAAAGTCAATAAATACTCGCCGCTATGCTGAATGATCTCTAAATTCTCGTATTGTTCAGGAGGTAATTTTTCGGCGCGTTGCATCACTTGAGAAAAGCCGAGGATAGCGTTGAGAGGGGTGCGTAATTCATGGCTCATATTGGCGATGAAGGTGCTTTTAGCCACATTAGCCACTTCCGCTTTTTCCTTGGCGACAACTAATTCGGCGGTTCTTTCCCTGACTCGATTCTCTAAGGTGTTGAAAGCGGTTTTTAATTGGCTGGCCATATTATTAAAGGAATTGGCTAAACTTTGCAGTTCATCGATTCCTTCAATTTTAACCGCTTGCTGTAGTTCACCCTCTGCGATCGCTTTACTAGCTCGATTCAACTTCTCGATCGGTTTGGTGATTAAATTGGAAGTCACTACGCCTAAACCGATAGCCACGAGCAAAGTTAACAAACAGAGAAAGATAGTAATACGGTTGTTAGCTTGTATTTCCCCCATGAATTCCGATTCTGGGATGATAACCATAACTCGCCAATCTAACCCGTATTCATCTCTATAGGGCATTACCCGAACGAAAGGATTGCCCGACACAGGAGGGCGCACTAAGAGGGGGCGATCGATCGCTTTTAAACCGCCGTATTGGGAGATCAGATATCGGGTTACATCCTGGATGAGAGGAACCTTACTAAGGCTGGCGTTACGTCGGATTGCTGTGACTTTACCATCGGCGACGGAATTTATAGAAGCGATGGGGGACTCTTTTTCCGAACTGGCTACCATCAATCCCGTCGGCTCGACGATAACTATGTGTTGCTTGTTACCCTGATTTAAACTCTTGAGAAAATGGCTGATCAGCAATAGATCCAGATTAACGCCGAATACGCCCACTAATTTCTTATTGTCGTCGTAGACGGGGTGACTGGCGGCGATGGCGATTATATCGTGTCCAGTATTCCAGCCGTAAATATTACTCCAGATCGGTTTACGAGCTTTGGCCGCGTCTGTATACCAAGAGAAAGTCATGGGGGATTTAGAGCGAGGGCTATTATGGATGAAGTGAACGAGTTTCAAGCGGTTTCCTTGGGAGTTCGCCGAATAGATACGGTGTCCGCTAAAATCAGATAATCTTTCATGAATACCAAAATCATCGGCATTGTTCATTTGTAGCCTGCTGACACCGATATAAGCACCGTTATCCTTGCTAAAACCGACAGTGGTAAAGTTGAATTTTCTCGTCTGGTGATAAAAATATTTGCCTATAGCATTAAAGTCATCTATATTAAGAATCCCTGACTTGAAAGCATCCACATTGGTGCGGGTAATTTCTTGTGCTTTTCCTAAATAAGTATCGAGGTGTTGCTCGATCCGTCCAGTAGTTTCGGTCATTAACTTATCACCCAGTTTTTCTACCGCCTGTTCACCGCTACGATAGGAAAGATAGCCTACCAATCCCACCCCTGAAACTATTTGCAAGACGAAAGGAGTGATCAAGAGAACTTTTAGAGGTATTTTCCTATTTTTAGGACGTTGACGAGACAAGAGAAGATACTTTATCAATTCAGATAGATGCGGGCTGAGGATAACTATAATTACAGTTAAGCATATTTACGGCGGTGAGTACCTCTATAGAGTTGCTGTGATCAGTCCTAAAAAATTTACATAGTTTGAATCTTGCCGCGCTCGACCGTGAAAATTTGTGAGGATTTGAGCCAACTCGCATCGAAAGCGTTGAGGTGCGTGGAGGTGATGAGGGTTTGAAATCGGTCTTCGATCGCACTCAATAACTGATTCTGCCTCTCTAGATCCAATTCTGCTAACACATCGTCTAATAATAACAGCGGCGGCTCCCCGATCACTTCTTCTAAAAGTTGCAATTCTGCCAATTTTAAACTTAATACAAGTGTACGCTGTTGTCCTTGAGAGCCGTAGGATTTAGCGGGGGTATCATCGATGACAAGACTAATATCATCCCGATGAGGGCCCACCACCGACGTACCTAATTGATATTCGGCGATTCGGCGGGCGGCTATCTTTTCGATAAAAGCTTTCTGCACCGTAGCCGGGTCATCAGCAAACCACTCCACATTGGGGAGATAATTGATGGTGAGTACTTCCTGTTTACCGCTAATACTCTCGTGCCATTTCTGAGCGAGGGGAGCGAGTCGCTTTAATACCCGCGCCCGTCGGCGGGTTACGCGGGAGCCGGTTTCTGCCAATTGACCATCCCACAGCGATAACTGTTCCAGATAATCCCCCAAATTACCCGCGCTCGTCTCCTCTCGCTGGCGGATTTCTTTGAGTAGGGCGTTACGCTGCCGCAGAACCTGGTTATAATCCTGCAAAACTCTCAAGTAAACAGGCTCTAATTGTAGTAGTAGAGTATCTATCCAATTGCGCCTTACTTCTGGTGCCCCCCTAACCAAGTCCAAATCTAAACTAGAAAATTCTACGGCGTTAAGCACTCCCAGAAAATCTAAATGACGGCGTAGGGGTTCATTATTGAGAATAACTGTTCTCCTGCCGCTACTGCGTAAAATTAACCCCAGGTGAGAGGTGCCGTAACGACGGTTTACCGTAGCTAGAATCTGCCCCGTCTCAGCGTTTTCCGTAACTAATTCCTTATCTTTACTGACGCGATGACTCTTGAGGGTGGCTAATAATTCTACCGCTTCGAGGAGATTGGATTTACCCTGAGCATTGTTACCTAAAATGATCGTTTTCTGACCGGAAAAATTGACTAACTGTTCTTGATAGTTACGAAAGGTGCGGAGGTGCAATTGCGTAAGATACATTAAAAGAAAACCGCTCGGGTTCAACGCCTTAATAATGATAGCTTATGAGACTTCTTCCGGTTTTCACCTTACTACTATGTCTGTCTCCTCTGAGAGTCGGAGCGATACAATTACCCGATGGCTCCACTTCCTTCGCTAAATCACCGCGTCTGTTAGATTTCATGACTACCATGAGTAGTGTAGAAGTATGGGGAGCCAAATATTATCTGACGCTCTACTTACCGGCGGATGCGGGGCTACCTTTACAAACCGTCACTCTCAAACAAATAGAAGGCACGGAGGATATACAATTTGACCTGAAAGAGACTTTCGCCTTTATCGGTGATAGAGATAACCGTCAGGATGTCATCCCCATAAAGCAAGTTACCAGGAGTGAAGATAATACTATTTCTATCGTTTTTAATAGAGCGATCGATCCCGATCGAACTGTTACCATTGGGCTAGTCCCTTATAAAAATCCCTTTTATGACGGCATTTACCTATTCGGTATCACCTCATTTCCGACAGGAGATAAGCCGAGGGGGTTATATTTAGGAGTAGGACGCTTACAATTTTATCGTGGTGGTAGTTCTTGGTAAGGAGGAGAAAATTATGATTGTTACCACAACTTCGGTACTCGAAGGTAAAAAAATCGTTCAGTATTATGGCTTGGTCAACGGCGAAGCTATTTTAGGCTCGAATATTTTTCGTGATATTCTTGCCAGTGTACGTGATATTATCGGCGGGCGCACCGGCGGCTATGAAAAATCCCTGCGTCAAGCCCGAGAAACCGCAGTTTCAGAAATGATTGAGGCGGCCCGGGCATTAGGAGCTAACGCCATTATCGGCGTTGATATAGATTATGAAGCTATCAATATGAACGATGGCGGTAATCTCTTAATGGTGTCAGCGAGTGGAACCGCCGTTAAATATGTGGACTAAATTAACTTTTACAGGTGCGTTCTTAACTACATTTTTAATGGGCATTTTAGGCGCTAATTGTCAACAGGTTAATAAGATAGATATTGACCCAAAAATTATCGAAGAAAGCCCAGTTTTACAACGTTGGCTGAAAGAAATCCCGAATATATTGGAGGAGATAAGAAACGATCCCGCTTTTCGGACGAGGCTAAGGCTAGGCTATAGCGTCTATCCCTCCGCTAATAATGAGGGGGGTATCTATCTAGGTGTAGAAGATATATTTATCGGTAAGACGAGCTTGACGATTAGCGGACAGTATCAAACCTCCTTTAACGGACAACAAAAATTAGGTGGAGGCGATATACAATACTATATTTTACCTTTAGGTAGTTATGTAAACGTTGCTCCAGTAGTGGGTTATCGCTATGTAGAAACCCAAGGCTACTCTACAAATGGGGTGAATGTCGGGGCGCGATTGATGTTAGCCCTATCGAGGAATGGGGCCGCCGATATAGTGGTAAGTCAAAGCTTCGTTTCTCCTGGTGGTAGCGATGAGGTGGGAATAACTTCCTTTTCCGTGGGATACGCCCTCACCAAACAGATCCGATTGGCGGCGGATATACAGGCCCAGAATTCTCGACAGGCTAAAGATAGTCGCGTCGGCATATTAATAGAGTTCATGCCTTGAATTCTGATAATATAAACATTTAACTTAGCTTGGGATTACTATGGCAGAAACTCTATTATTCAACGCACTCAAACAGGCCATCGATGAAGAAATGGGGCGGGATGGCGCAGTATTCGTACTCGGTGAGGATGTGGGGCACTACGGCGGCTCCTATAAAGTGACTAAAGATTTATATAAAAAATACGGCGACTTAAGAGTATTAGATACACCGATCGCGGAAAATAGTTTCACTGGTATGGCGGTAGGCGCGGCGATGACTGGCCTGCGCCCGATCATCGAAGGCATGAATATGGGCTTTCTGCTCTTAGCCTTCAACCAAATCGCTAATAATGCGGGGATGTTACGCTACACCTCCGGCGGTAATTTCAAAATCCCGATGGTAATCCGGGGCCCCGGCGGTGTGGGCAGACAGTTAGGGGCGGAACACTCCCAACGCTTAGAAGCTTATTTTCATGCAGTGCCCGGCTTAAAAATCGTCGCCTGCTCCACTCCCTATAACGCTAAAGGATTATTAAAGGCGGCTATTAGAGACGATAACCCCGTATTATTCTTTGAACACGTTCTTTTGTATAACCTGAAAGAGAATCTCCCCGATGGTGAATATATTGTACCCCTCGATAAAGCCGAGTTAGTAAGAGAAGGCTCTGATGTAACCTTACTTACCTATTCGAGAATGCGTCATCACTGCATACAGGCGGCGAAGACTTTAGAAAAAGAAGGCTACGATCCAGAGATTATCGATCTTATCTCACTCAAACCATTCGATATGGAAACGATCGCTAAATCCGTCCGCAAAACCCACCGGGTTATCATCGTCGAGGAATGTATGAAAACCGGGGGCATCGCTGCGGAATTGATGTCTCTGATTAACGAGCAGTTATTCGATGAATTAGACGCGCCGGTTTTACGTCTGTCCTCGCAAGATATTCCTACTCCCTATAATGGAAATTTAGAGAGACTAACTATCATTCAACCCCCGCAAATAGTAGAAGCGGTACAGAAAATAGTTAGCGGAAGATTATAAATATTACTTCTCTCCTTACAGACGGAAATTATGCAACGACAAAACTGGATATTGTTGTTAATCGTAGGTTTGATAATCGCTTCGATCGTCATTATCATCAACCTACCTTTACAACTCGGTTTAGATTTACGCGGGGGTGCCCAATTAACCATCCAGGCCCAACCCACGAAGGAAGTGCCGAAGATTACGCAGAACGATATTCTCGCCGTTAAGAGCGTTATCGAGAATCGGATTAACGCCCTGGGCGTTTCCGAAGCCCTAGTGCAGACCGTAGGTAATGATAAAATCATCGTACAGTTACCCGGTGTCACCGATCCCCAACAGGCGGAAAGAATTCTCGGCGGCACCGCCCAGCTAGAATTTAGAGAACAGAAACAGGGTACAGAAGGACAATTTCAAGTAGAGTTCGGCCTGCAACGTCAGAAAAAAGAACAGTTAGAAGCTTTAAGGAAAGCGGGCAGAGAAGCCAACAAAGAAGCGATCGCTGAATTAGAAAAATCCCTTAAACAATCTAACGAGGCTATCTTAGGGCTGTTTCAATCCGCAGGTTTAACAGGGAAGAACTTAGAAAACGCCCAACCGGCTCCCACTCAAGGCACGAGCTGGGAAGTAGCGATTAAATTCGACGGCGAGGGCGGTAATAAATTCGCCGAGTTGACGAAAAAACTAGCAGGCACTGGGCGCAGTATCGGCATCTTCCTCGATAACGAATTAATCAGCGGCCCGGTGGTGGGTGTAGAGTTTGCTCAAACCGGTATTACTGGGGGCGGAGCGGTGATTACGGGTAACTTTACCCCCGCCAGCGCCAGTGAGTTAGCGGTGCAATTACGCGGCGGCTCCTTACCTTTCCCCGTGGCCGTAGTCGAAAACCGTACCGTAGGGGCTACTTTAGGACAAGACAGCATCCGTCGCAGTATTTACGCTGGGGTAGTGGGTTTATTGTTGGTGTTAATCTTCATGGGGGTTTACTACCGTCTGCCCGGACTTATCGCCGATGTTTCCCTTGTTATCTATACCATCCTCTCTCTCGCTGCATTTTCCCTCATCGGCGTGACGATGACTTTACCGGGTATCGCAGGTTTCATTCTCAGTATCGGGATGGCGGTAGATGCTAATGTACTGATATTTGAACGCACCCGGGAAGAATTAAAAGCGGGCAAAACTCTGTATAGATCTGTAGAGTCGGGTTTCTATCGGGCTTTCTCCAGTATTTTAGATAGTAATGTGACTACTTTAATAGCCTGTGCCGCCTTATTCTGGCTCGGTTCTGGTTTGGTTAAGGGTTTCGCCCTCACATTGGCTATCGGGGTTGTGATCAGTATGTTTACCGCCATTACCTGTAGTCGTACTTTCTTACTCTTAACGGTGTTGAACGTGCCCAGTCTCCGGCAGAATCCCCAACTCTTCGCTCCTAAGGTTCCCATTAATCAACAGTAAACTATGGCATTCAGCGTTACTAAACAAGAAAAATTCTGGTGGACGGTTTCGATTCTCATTACTATAGCGGGAATTATCGCTATGGTAATTTCCTGGACAACGATTGGAAGCCCCCTGCGTCCTAGTTTAGATTTTGTCGGTGGCACCCGACTTCAGTTAGAGTTAGCCTGTGCTAAAACTAAGAGCTGTCCTAAGCCTCTAGCCACCGCCGACGTGCAGGAAATTCTCAACTCAGAAGGTTTGAATAATAGTAGTGTTCAAGTTATCGATGATTACACTCTTTCTATCCGCACCCAAACTTTAGATGTCAATCAGCGGACTAAACTACAAGAGACTTTAAACCAGAAAATCGGTCAATTCGATCCAGAAAGTATTCAAATCGATACGGTGGGGCCAACTATAGGGCAGGAGTTGTTCAAATCGGGTATTTTAGCTTTACTAGTATCTTTCTTCGGGATTATTGTCTATTTGAGTTTTCGCTTTCAATTCGATTACGCTTTCTTCGCTATCGTAGCTCTGTTTCACGATGTTTTTATTACGGTGGGGGTTTTTGCTATTCTCGGCCTGGTATTCGGCGTAGAGGTGGATAGTTTATTCCTGGTGTCTCTATTAACGATCGTCGGCTTTTCTGTTAATGATACGGTGGTAATATACGATCGTGTGCGGGAGAATTTCGAGCAAACCCCCGATTTACCGGTTAACGAAATCGTCGATAACGCGGTAAATCAGACTTTAGGACGATCGATCAATACGACGATGACGACTTTACTACCTCTGGTGGCGATTTTTCTCTTCGGCGGCTCGACTTTAAAATACTTCGCCCTGGCTTTAATAGTCGGTTTCGTTTCCGGGGCTTATTCGAGTATCTTCATCGCCAGTACCTTACTCGCTTGGTGGCGTACTCGTCAGGGTAAACAAGCCCAGAGATTAAATACTAGCGCGTGAAAGTGGATAGAATACGCGGGCGCAATACCTCAAGATATAGCGCTTGTGCGAGTCAACTGGGTTCGGGATTGGCGATCGATTTGGATCGATCACTCACCCGTAGGCCTCGAATTATGGACTCTTAACCTCCGACTCCCTTAATAAATGGCAATTTCTTAACCTCGACTGACTTTAATTTTCAATTTATATACGTTAGTATATTGGCTAAATTTAAAAAATTAATTTTGAGCCGTTCATTAGAGCTGGTAACTTATGAATCATAGACTTTTTTCAATAATTATCATCCTGGGTTCGGGGATGGTTATCGGTAGCGGCGCGGCTCACGCAGCGAATTTAACAGTATTTAATGTGGTGGATGGTTCACCGCAAGATTTAAGTAGAAACAAAGATGAAGTTAAGCTGGTCAATTATCCTATCCCTATGGGTGGCGGTATGACTTTTAGCGGAACAGTCGTAAGAAATATAAACTCGAACCCCGCAATTCAAGAACAGAGCATAATCATCAAAGAAGGTTGGATTGAAACTGGCTCCACACAAGCTAAATTTTTCGGTGATTTTGTCAGAAATACTTACCAATTCACGAATAATATTATTCCCGCTTACCTGTCTTTTACAATATATGGAACTATAGAAAGTAAAGTATCGGGCGGGAAAGCAACGGGAGCTGAAAAACTTGACGCTGATTTAACAGCTAGTAATTTTCAGCGAGGAAAACAGCCCCTTTCATATAGATCAACCGCTGTACCGACTAACGCTTCGCTACCCCGTACCCTATCGAGAAGAACCGATAGCACCAGGGGTATCCTGCCTGCCGGATCGGGAACGATGACGAGTAAGATGCTAGAGCTGACATTAGGCCCTAATCAGAGACTTGTTTTTCCCAGGAATATGCCACTACAGGCGACTGGTGCCGTTCCGGAGCCTTCAGCTATTATGGGGGCGATCACAGGACTGGGATTCGGTGCCTTCTTCAAGCGTAAACTTTTTAAAAAAGCCTAGATTCATCATACTTTCGTGGCTAACGCCCAATATATTAATTGAATAAATACTCGATCAC
>CAZUVR010000078.1:0-16989 GCA_964623815.1 uncultured bacterium
ATAAGTAGAAGCTATCATTATCCTGCGGGTATCTTTACTAGCAATGATAATCTATGGCTCAAGAATTGACGTTTTACCGCACCATGCGGGTAAAATAAAATGCGATGTCTTAAAAAGATTAATTCCATGCCTGATATTGTTGATATTGCTGTGGGTGCTGATAACTTTAAAACCCTAGTTACTGCCGTCCAAGTAGCCAATTTAGTAGACGCGCTCAAAAGTCCCGGCCCGTTTACCGTATTTGCGCCTACCGATGAGGCTTTTGCTAAATTACCGCCCGGCACCATCACCACCCTCGTGCAGAACATACCCCAACTGGCGAGGATATTAACCTATCACGTAGCGGCAGGAAAATACATGAAAGAGGATCTATGTAAGATGGGAGAGATTATCTCCCTAGAAGGTTCCCCGATTCCCTTTGACTGTACCGAGGGCTTTGAAGTAAAAAACGCTACCGTCATCGCCGCTGACATTGAAGCCGATAACGGTGTGATCCACGTCATCGATACGGTGATACTGATGGGCTAATTTCACAGTTTCTTTATAATTGCTCGATCAGTTGTCAATAAAAACGGAGTATATTAATCAATCAACACACCCTATAGCGAAATCAGGAAATCTGTGTCATCCCGGTATAAGCGCCCACGTTCTTCGGATAGTTATAGATTAGCCCTCTTATGGGTCAGGACTATCCTTATAGGAATCTACAAACATCGTCATAATTGTTCCTGGGCGCTGGCTACCCTAAGTTTTCTCCTGATGTTAGCCTGGAATCCGAAATTAATTCTCTCTACGGGGGTGGGGGTGGGTTTGATGTTGCTTATCTACCGGCTTCAGGATTGGGATTGGTCGAAAGTCAAACTTTCGATCGGGCAAATAATTAAAAGTTCTAACGGCAGGTTGAGCGTGGCAGTAGGTGGCGGCGGCCTGGGCGCTTTAACCACTTATACGGCGGCTGAAATCTGGGCTGAGGTAGATAATTCCTGGCTCGCATTCAGTAGCATTGTTCAGGGAATAGCGACTTTAGGCTCTCTGGGATTACTGATGTGGTATGTCTGGGGGCAACAGGAGCGAACAAAAAAACAAGATTTCGAGCGCTGGTTAGACGACTTAACTGCGCAGGAATCCCTCAAACGCTTGATAGCCATACGCCGCTTGACGGAGCTGATCGATCGCGCTTCCCTCTCCCCGGTCAATGAAATTCATGTCAGGGAATTTTTCGGAATCATGCTTACACGGGAAAAAGACGCGACAGTGAGGTCAGCCTTATTAGAAGCCCTACAAATTTCCCCCGTCGCTGGCCCCTTGCAACTACCTATTAAACAAGCTATCTCCAAAAAACGCGTTTATCAGTGAATCGCGGGGTAGAGAATTTTTTTTTCACCCCTTATTTCTGGCGTATGGCTATCGGAATTATTAAATTCCGCTTCCATGGTCAAAAATTATTGTTAATTTAGAAGTAGACAACTCGGGCAAATGATTTAAGTACCATTGCACTGAATAGTTTTGAAACAAAGGGTTAGAGTGATTAATTTTATACACAAATGGGCTGAAATTAATTACAATAGCGATCATATTTTGCATTCACCTACTAAAGATCGGTCAAGATGCCTTCGGCAAGGACTAAGAAAATTTAGAGGGTGATCAAAAGCAAAAACTTACGATTGTGGATTAAACCCGATTAAAATTCGAGGAGTGATCCCTAACTCATTAAGAGCAACAAACAGGAGTGAGTATGAAAAATTCTGATAACAACCCTATCAGTCTGAAAAAATTTAATCAAAATACTCCCGCCATTTGTTGTAATTAAAGTTACAATCGGAAAAGTCTTGACGGCTTCAAGCCCGAAAGACGGCTACAGATTCACACGTAACTATACTTAAAGTAAATTGATCTTCTAGTTTTGCACAGAAGGAGCAAGAGGAAAACGGCATGACGCAGGCGAATGACGTACTCGCAACTATTACTACTGAGCCTCAAATAGATTGGGAACTCGATATAGATTTAGATGACATCGAAGACATTGACGACCTGGAAGGGGAGTTAGACGAGCCAGTAGATGCAGCGGCGGAAGGGAAAAAAACTCGCCGTCTCGCTACCCGTCGCCGCGAGCAAGGGAGGAAAAAACCCTACACCGAGGATTCCATCCGGATCTATTTACAGGAAATCGGACGGATCAGGCTGCTCAGAGCGGAAGAAGAGATAGAATTGGCGCGTAAAATCGCCGATTTATTGGATTTAGAACGGTTAGCCGAAAAGTTACAGAAACAGTTGGGACACTATCCCACCGATAAAGAATGGGCTAGTGCGGTAGGAATGGAGTACCCCGCCTTCAAGCGTCGCCTCTACCTGGGGCGCAAAGCGAAGGAGAAGATGGTTCAGTCTAACCTAAGATTGGTGGTTTCGATCGCTAAGAAGTACATGAATCGGGGTTTATCTTTCCAAGATCTAATTCAGGAAGGTTCCCTCGGTTTGATTCGGGCGGCGGAAAAATTCGACCACGAAAAGGGTTATAAATTTTCTACCTATGCTACTTGGTGGATACGCCAAGCTATCACCCGCGCGATCGCCGACCAATCCCGCACCATCCGTTTACCAGTTCATTTGTACGAAACTATTTCCCGAATTAAGAAGACGACGAAAATTCTTTCTCAGGAGATGCGCCGCAAACCGACTGAGGAAGAAATAGCGACGCGGATGGAAATGACGATCGAAAAACTGCGTTTCATCGCCAAGTCTGCCCAGTTACCCATATCTCTGGAGACACCTATCGGTAAAGAAGAAGATTCTCGCCTCGGGGATTTTATCGAGGCGGATGGGGAAACTCCAGAGGACGAAGTATCTAAGAATTTACTCCGGGAAGACTTAGAAAACGTTCTCGATACCCTATCTCCGAGAGAGCGGGATGTCTTGCGTTTACGCTACGGTTTAGACGATGGGCGGATGAAAACCCTGGAAGAAATCGGACAGATTTTCAACGTTACCCGCGAGCGCATCCGTCAGATAGAAGCTAAGGCTCTGCGGAAGTTACGCCACCCTAACCGGAATAGCATCCTCAAAGAGTACATTCGTTAAATCTGCTCCTTTTTTGTTGTGGGGAGGGAAAATATCTTAAGATAACCCTCTCCCTTGACTGTTAAATTCTTTTACGGTAGCCTCCGATAATTCGTGAGTCGTCATAGCTGATAAGACTGAGAGCGGTAGAGTGAGATGATGCGCCCCCGCAGCGAGGGCCCCCGCCGCTTCTTCTGGACTTTTGAGGCTGGCGGCTAATATTTCTACCCCGCTACCTCGTAATATAGCCGCCATATCTCTCACCAGTTGCAAGCCGTCACCTAGTAAACGGGTGGCGCGGTTAACGTATGCGATCGCGTATTTGGCCCCCGCCTCTTTTGCTACAGCAGCCTGTGCTGGGCTGTAGATAGCGGTTACAGAGCAGGGTATGTGAGGGGATAATCTAGCTAAGGCTTCAAATCCGACTGCGGTAGCGGGTATTTTTAACACGGTTTTCTCACCGATGAGGCTAAAAGCTTTTTTACCTTCTGCTACCATCTCATCGGTATCGTCGGACAGGAGTTGATAATACAATTCTCCGCGACTGAGAGAGCTTAATTGTGTGAGAGTTTCTTCTACGGGTAGGGGACTTTTAGCGAGTAAGCTGGGATTGGTGGTAATACCTTTAACCCATCCCCAAGATTTCACCCATTGAGCCTCGGGAATGAGCGCCGAATCTAAATAGAGCATGAATTATATAGTGATGATCCTGCGTGGTTGCGGTTTATAAAACATTATCGCTCACCTGGAAGGGAATAGCCCCCCCTAGTCACCCGATCGCTACTCGTCCTCTATATTAAAACTTATAGGGGATAGCCCGGATTAAAACAACTACGATCGCTGAGAGGATACCAACGATGACGGGTTTGATGAAGGAACTAGCGCCAGTTAGATTGGAGATACTTTCTTTTAGCCCATCAATCTCGTCTATTTTCTTTTCCAGTTTGCCTACGTTTTCCTTGATGCCCTTCACTTCTTCCTTAATGCCTCTCACCTCCACCTCAAGAGTCGTCACTTTCTCCTCAAGCCGATCTACTTTCGTCTCTAGCTTGTCAAATCGCTTGTTTATATTACTTTCTAGATTGGTGAACAGTTCTTTAATATCGTAGGTGACGGTTATCGGGGTCTGGCTCATTTTGCTATAGTCCTTAATATCAGTCAAAGGTTTAAAAATATTATCGCTCACTTGCCATATCTGATTCATTCATTAACCATTCTCTTCCTTTATGGGTGATAAAATATTAAGGATGTTCTGAATCTAAAAGTTTCTTGGATTCTATTAATGTAGTTTGTTCTAACTCTTTGATAATAGACATTAAAATCCCATTTTTAGGAATAGGGTTATCTCTCAGGATTAGGCAACGTTCCAATCCATACCATCCTATGCCATTCTTTTGCAATGCTATTATCAGTAAAACATCTTTCATTATTTATAGCTTCTTTTATTCTGACGGGGTGACGGCAAATGTATACACCCATTTACCGCCCCAGTAAAAAGTTAATGAACTTTGCCGTTAACGTAGTAATCCCGCGTGCCTTTTGCGTCTAGGGCTTCACCAAGGCGGTTTAAGCCATGCACGTAGGCGGCGGTACGTAGATCGATCCCCAATTCCTGAGCAATTGCCCAGACTCTCTCTGCTTCATTCACCATGCGCTCTTTCAATCTCTCGTTTACCTCCGTCAGCCGCCAGTATAAACCACTACGATTCTGTACCCACTCGAAATAACTGACGGTAACACCTCCGGCGTTGACGAGAATATCGGGGAAGACATAAACACCTTTCTCGTTTAAAATGCGATCGGCTTCCGAAGTAATCGGCCCGTTAGCCACCTCAAAAATATATCTCGCCTTAATCGAATCAGCATTATTAGCGTTAATTTGATTCTCTAACGCAGCCGGTATCAACACATCCACATCGAGGCTCAATAACTCCTCATTGGTGATTAACTTATGTTCACCGATATTACAGACGCTATTAGCGCAGTATATCGCGGTTAAACCTCTATGCTCGGATTTATAGCGACGGATGCTGGGAATATCTAAACCTTTCTCCGCGTACACACCTCCGCCAGAATCGCTGATAGCTACCACTTTATAACCCACTTTCCCCAGTAACTCGGCTACCACACTCCCCGCGTTACCGAAACCCTGCACCGCGACGGTAGTATTAGTGGGTAATTTACCGAATTTCGGTAAGAGAGCGTTAATGACGTAGAAAGCACCAGTACCAGTAGCCGTATCGCGCCCTCTGCTACCCCCCATCATCACAGGTTTACCTGTGACTACGCCTGGGCTACTCTTGCGTTGGATGATGCTATATTGATCCATCATCCACCCCATAATCATGTCATTGGTGTAAACATCGGGGGCTAATATGTCCACATCGGGGCCGATAAAGTCGGCGATGGCTTCGATGTATCCCCGGCTCAGTCTTTCTAATTCTTGTCTCGATAATTCTTTGGGATTGACGGTAATACCGCCTTTAGCACCGCCGAAGGGTAAATCTAACAGGGCACATTTAAAGGTCATCCAGAAGGCGAGAGATTGCACCTCATCGATGCTGACGTTAGGATGATAGCGCACTCCCCCTTTACCGGGGCCTCTCGTATCATCATAGCGAACTCGATATCCCTGGAAGATTCTTAGGGAGCCATCATCCATCCTGACAGGGATAGAGACGCTGAGGCTAGTTTTAGGATACTTGAGACGCTCGATCGCGTCTTCGGATATGGAAACGTACTTTAAAGCTTTTTCAAGGCGGCTGCTGGCATCGGAAAATAGTGAGGTGGACATGATACGCTCTCCCTTGCTTTCTATTTCTATTTAATCACGCATTTTGTATATTTGGCTACAGTTTGCTGTAAGTGCAGAGTTTAACGATTCATTGCTCATCACTGCACGAACTCATACAAGAAAGAGGATAGATTTAAAACTGTTTTAATTTGCTCAACTAATACAAATACTGTTTTTAAAGACCATTTATAGAGAGAATGGTTAGTGACGAGAGACCAACTACTAGCCACTCGCCACTGGTCACTATTGAGCTAAATTCTCATCTAACCAGCCCGTCAAACTTTCGATACTCGTAAAATCTAATAAAGCCTCCCCCAATTCTTCTAACTTATTAACGGAAAGATTGTGGATTCTATCGGTTAACGACTCGGGGATATTTCCTAAACGGCGAGTCAATAGCTTTAAAATCAATTTCGCTTCTCCTTCCTTTACCCCCTGGGCTATACCCTGAGCTAAACCCTGGGCTATACCCTCGGCTCTGCCCTCGGCTCTGCCAGTTTCTATCCACTCTTGATAAATTACCGATTCTTTCATGAACTCCTCTCGCAGTATTCTTTTAATCACCTCTTTTTCTAATATTAAACCCGCCAGCACTGCCGTCGAGGCTGAAATATTACTCCTGTCTCGATTATTTTCGATGCTCTCTATTTTCTTAGCCACCTCCTCTAAAGTATTGATGGGATTTTCCGTATTGCCGAGAACCACTAAGGGCAACAATCCCAGCTCATTGATTATTTCTTCTGTTCGCACTTGCCACATTTTGACGATTTGATATTCGTGTCGGGTGGTTTCTAATTGAAACACCCTTTGCTCTACTAAAGGTGAATTAGTCGGCTTCAGATAAATAACCACCTGTCGCATTAATTTATTCGGAAAACGGCGGTATACTCTCAAACGATAATCGAGCATCCGAAAAGCCATGTTTTGGTCGGGTTTGGTTTGGAATTCTAGGTGAAGAACTTCTTGCTCCGATTCTAACAAGATTAACGCATCGGCCCTAATTGGCTCTAATGATAGTTCGGATGGACTCATCTGCGTCAGTCTGATGTCTCTACCTAGTAGCCAACGAGCGAAATCTGAGCTGTAATTTTCTGCTAAAAATTTACATATCGGGTCGTACATTTATATTTTTGAGTATAGTTTAATTTTTAACCCAGGAACTCAATCTCTCGTCAAGTTGCCATTTTGTTTCAATATGTAACCTATTTATTTTTTCCATTACTAATCGCCCATTCACTTCTCTTGACTCACTCCTATCTAATCCTACCCGATCGCATTATCCCCACCACGAGCCACAAACCGATAAAACTAGCGGTTGCGAAGAGGATATTACTGATAATAAATAATTGTCCGGTACTGGCATTAGCGGAGATAATCGCCGCCCCGATGATTAACGAGCCGATGATGACGCTGAAAGAGAGACGATTGGCGGAAGTATCGACGCTCCGGCGTAGGGGTTCTATATCCCTCATCCTTAAATTCAGATGGAGAGTTTCGGAAGTTAGACCATCTAATAAAACTTCGACTTGACGGGGAGACTTTAAGGAAAAAGATTTCAAGTCTAAAACCGTTCTTAAGGTACTTTGTAGGGGTGTATCACCGATTAATTGCTGTTGAAAAATATCTGTCATTAATGGTTTAACTTCCGCGAGAATATTAACTTCGGGATTAAACTTTCTCGCCACCCCTTCTAGGTTAGCCAAACTCTTCGCGTACAATCCTAGATTACCAGGTAATTTAATTTTATTTCTTCGAGCCAATTGCAGTAGCTCATAAACTATTTCACTGAAATTAATATTAGCAAGATTGAGATTATAGTATTTACGAAACATCCTCTCGTAATCTACTTCTAACTGGACAAGATTGATCGGGTGTACTGATTCGGATAATCGCAGGGTTAACTGACTACATCTCTGGGAATCTAAATCAACTATAGCTAATAATAACTCTGTGAGTATTTTCTGAGTGCGAGGGTCTAAATTCCCCACCATACCGCAATCGATTAGGGCTACTTTGCCATCGTAAAGATAGAAGATATTTCCAGGGTGGGGGTCAGCGTGAAAAAAACCGTCAATATACATCTGTTGAAAGAAGGCTCTGAACAACATTTTAGTAATGTGTTGTTTCCTTTCTTGAACGGTAGTTGTAACCACTGGTAAAGATAGATCCGCGCTTAAAATTTGCTTGCCGTCAAGCCATTCTAAAACCAACATTTTTGGGCTGGTATATTCCCAATAGACTTTAGGTATCACTAACTCTTTCGGCTCCTTCCAGCGACTATTGAGCATATTATGGCGTAGCTGATCCGTATATTTGCCTTCTAGAGTAAAGTCTAATTCTGAGATTACTGCTTTAGTAAAATCATCCGCCAGTTTGGCTACATCGTAGGTTTGTCCGAATTCAGTGAGGGCGACTAAATCAGCCACGACTTTGATTAAACTACTATCTTGGGCTACTATCTTATCGATGCCGGGGCGTTGTACCTTTAACGCAACTTCTTCGCCGGTTAATAGGGTGGCTTGATGGATCTGACCGATCGAACCTGCTGCCACTGGCTGAGGATTAATATATGTAAAAACTTCTTCAATCGGTTTATTCAATTGTTGGATAATTAACGCTTCAATATCCGTCCAAGCCACCGGGGGAACTTGCGCCTGTAGAGCAGTGAGAGCTTCGATATAGTTGGGGGGTAAGAGGTCGGGACGGGTGCTTAATAACTGACCTAATTTCACATAAAAGGGGCCGAGTTCTACTAAAATTTTCCTCAGAACTTCCGGGGTTGGTACTTGGGGATTTTCTGCTTTTCCTAAAGTTAGTAATCCCTTCATATAGTCCCAACCATTACTGAGGACTATTTCTGCTATTTCTTTCTGTCTTAAGCTGGTTTGCGGGAGAGAAAACACGGCTAATTAAATAAGTTGGGGATAATCATTAGGCTTAGGTTGTTTAATACCAATTTTTGCTCATTTTGACCAGATGAAATATGAGCCACAGAGGCACACACTACACAGAGAAGATTTACCGATCTGTAGTCAATAATGAGGAATTTGGTATAACAACTTGGGCCTAACTTCTCCTATTATAATAAAGTTTCTAAGCTGGGGTTGTCCTGTAGAAGCTTGAGAACTTTCTTGATGTCTTGAGTTCGGTCTTTGTGTACTACTAGAGTCGCTTTACCATCCCGGACTATTACCACATCTTCTAAGCCGATAGTAACGATTACTTCCTCGTTATCACTACTGTAAAGTATGGAGCCTTGCGTATCCAGTCCGACGTGGGTACTTAATTCTACGTTACCATTTTTCTTATCTACCAGTCTCTCTAAGGCGTTCCAGTCACCGAGGTCATCCCAACCGAATTTAGCCGGTAACACGTAGGCTAACCCGGTTTTTTCCATAAGGGCGTAATCGATACTTTTCTTCTCTAGAGACGGATAAGCCTCTACACCCTTTTCTAATAGCGCGTTAATTAAATCAGAGGCGTAGGTTTTCAATTCCCCTAATACCACTTCGGCGCGGAAGATAAACATTCCGCTATTCCAACTGAAAAGCCCAGTACTTAAAAAAGTTTCGGCAGTTTCTCGATCGGGTTTCTCTGTAAAGCGACTGACTTTATATACTGGTAAGCCTTCGTATTCGCCCACTGTTTCCGCTTGTTCGATATATCCGTAACCAGTAGAAGGGTAATCTGGTTGAATACCGAGAGTAACTATCGACGGTTGAGTTAATGCTACTTCCGTCGCCGCCCGTAAGGTAGTCTCATAGGCTTTTTGATCGCCTATCCAATGGTCTGCGGGGAAAAAACCGACTACGGAATCATCGCCGTGTTTCTTCGCCACTTCTATAGTACCCCAAGCCACTGCGGGGGCGGTATCTCTCCCTTCTGGTTCTATCAGTAGATTAGACGCGGGTAAATCAGGTAATTGCTCCCTGACTCCCTCGGCGATGGGCGCGGAAGTTATCACCCAGAGGTTATCCCAACCGCCCGCGACTGGTAAAAGTCGATCGGCCGTTGCCTGTAAAAGACTCCTGCCGCTACCATCTAAGCAGAGAAATTGTTTCGGGCGATGACGGCGACTGAGGGGCCAGAATCTCTCACCTTTACCACCGGCTAAGATTACGGGTATTAGAGATTTACTCATAGATAGTTACCTTGATTAATTTGAACCGATTCTACTATCCTTTTTTCCGATAAAGTTAAGTGAGACGAAAACAAGGAAAGTTTATGCATAAAATACCCGTTACTGTTATCACCGGATTTCTCGGCGCTGGTAAAACTACTCTCATCCGTCACCTTCTGCAAAACAATGAGGGCAGACGTATAGCGGTAGTCGTCAACGAATTCGGGGAGGTGGGTATCGATGGGGATTTATTAAAAAATTGTCGCGTTTGTGATGAGGATGAAAACCCAGCCAACTCTATTGTAGAACTCACTAACGGCTGTTTATGCTGTACGGTACAGGAAGAGTTTTTACCGACGATGGAACAGTTATTAGAGCGTCGGGATAAACTCGATTGTATGCTCATCGAAACTTCTGGCTTAGCTTTACCTAAGCCTTTAGTACAGGCGTTCAAGTGGCCCGAAGTTCGTAATGGTGCCACTGTTGACGGAGTGGTGACGGTGGTGGATTGTCACGCTTTAGCTAACGGGCAGTTAGTAGGGGATTTAGAGGCGCTAGAGGCTCAGAGAGGGGCTGACGAGAGTTTAGAGCATGAAACGCCTATAGAGGAATTGTTCGAGGATCAATTAGCTTGCGCCGATCTAGTATTATTGACGAAGACCGATTTAGTGGATGAGGCGGGCGTAACTAAAGTTATTAACTGGCTCAAGGAAGAATTACGCCCTGGTGTGAAAATCGTACCCTGCAAAGACGGTGAAATTAGTCCCGATGTTTTGTTAGGGTTTAACGCCGCTGTAGAGGATAATTTAGACAGTCGCCCGAGCCATCACGATTTTGAAGAAGAGCATGACCACGATGATGATATTAACTCGGTGGGGATAGTGATCGATCGCTCTTTCGACCCAGTTAACCTCACTCAACGTTTACAGAATTTGGTCAAGGATAGAGAAATCTATCGGGTTAAGGGTTTCGTCAATGTGGCGGGTAAACCGATGCGGATGGTGATTCAAGGTGTGGGTAGTCGTTTCGATTCCTTTTTCGATAGGCCCTGGCGCTCTGATGAAGCCCGTCAGACTAAACTCGTATTCATCGGGCGCTCTTTAGAGACGGAAACTATAGAAAAGGCTCTAACGTAAGTTTTCTAACCATCTTTGCAGGTCAATTAACTCGGAAAAATTCAGCAGTGCTACGGCCAATTCGTTGAGTTTTTCCTGGTTTAATCTATTGATCGAATTTTGTGTTGGTGCGGGAATCCTACCTAACTTTGCGGTTAATATATTCAGTATTAAATTATAGGCTTGCTGTTTGACTTTTTGTAGTTCCTCTCGGGCTTGCCTGACACTCTCTTCCGGGCTTAAATAACGATTCTCACTTTGGTCGTACCAAAATAACCATTTTCTTTCTAAGCCTTGATACAGTCCTACACTTTCACCTATGCTCAAACCTATTTCTTCTAGCCAGACTATTTGCCCGGGTAATAGTTGATAGTTCCCGTCTATTAATTTATAGACCTCTAAAGGTGATTTTCTACGGCGTAGGGGATTGTAAATTACATAGTACAAGATACCCATTTCCTGATAGAAAGCTTTTTTAGTTGTATATTCACCCCGACGCTTTTGTGAGACTACCTCTAAAATTAAAATCGGTAGTTTTTGTTCCTCCCAAAGTACATAGGACAGGCGGAGGTTTTCATCTATGATTCTCGGTACACCGATGCTTAAAAAACCATCGGGAACTATGGCGGGTTCTTCCGGCTCGTAATAGATACCCATATCTACGCCGAAAAACCAATCCATTCTCTCGGGCCAAATCATAGCCAAGATGCTTTTCAATAAACCGGGAATTAAATCTTGTAGCTCGTTATCCACAGGAGTATCATCGGAATCCGGTAAATCTTTGGGAGTCGGTAACTTTAAAGAAGGGTCCGCTTTAAGTAGCATGGCAAATTAGACGGAGGGATTATAGTTCTCTCGTACTTTTCTATAATATAAATCATATATCGAGGATCGTTCGGAGGTATCGGGTTCAACTGCTACCGGGAGTTAGTTCGATCGCCTTCATAGGAATACAGATAGTCATAATAATTTCATATCTCTAGCGACAGCGGGGCTACCCTATTCTTACCGTAAATTTCCCCTAAAGATCGATCGTTCTTTATCTCTACCACTATATCCGCCTCTTCTAATAACGGTTTAAGATATATTTCTGGATGCAACGCCTGCCAAAAGTACTTGACAAAATGCTCTATTTCTGCATCTGTCATTCCCGCTTTACCTTGTAGGCGCATTTTCCTTTCCGCTTCTTGTCGCCACCGTAAGCTCCAACGATAGTCGAGGGGGTAGAGGATTAAAAGCTCATCGAGGGATTGCCAGAGGGGGAGATAATCCTTGAGACGCTCGTTACAATCACGGGCAAATTCCCGGTCATCCTCCTCCATAATAGGATCTAGAGAGCGGGCGCGTAGCGTGCCTTCGGTATCGAACACTTGCGGTACAATTGGTTTCATCCCTACAAACCAGCCCTCGAATAGGAGAATATCAGCCCGTTTAACTTCTATCGGGGAAATTCTATCTCCCTGCCCATCGTGAAGGGACTTATCGAAGCGAGGAATTAATAAGGGAAACTTGCCCGCTTTGAAATTAGCGATGACTTCCTTTCCTAAATCTATATCGTGGGTGCCCGGGGGGCCGCGCCAAATTAAACGCGGCTCTTTCTGAAATAATTCTTGACGTTCTCCATAGGTTTTGTAAAGATCATCGATCGATAAAGTTGCAACTTCTACACCCCAATAATTCAAGATAATTTTCAAAATCCTTGTTAGAGTAGTCTTTCCCGTACCCTGAGGGGCTAGTATTCCCTGTATGAAAGGTTTTGACTTCTCTCTTAAACTTAGAGCTAAAGGCAACCAGAGGCGTTGAAAATTAGACAGATTACTTTCCAAATTCGTTAATCCTAGTATTTGACATTCCCGTTGTACTAAGGGATAGACATCAGTGACCCAAGTCATGATTTTTATACCAAATCGTTAATTACCGACTACAGACGGGAAAATCCGACGGACAGCGCACTTGTGTCCTCCTGTGTGTTTTCTCTGCCTAGTAGGGTTCAAATTTTAGTGTAGTCTAACTTTAGAGAATTGGTATTACCGCACTTTACATATCAATTAAATACTTGTTTTAGGGGATAGGGGTTAGGAATTGGGAATGCGCCGCTCGGAAAAAACTCAATTCCTAACTCATAATTCCGCGCCTCCGGTGTACCGATAGGGATTTGAAATGTGTATTAAGATGATTCTTTAATTAATAAAGATTGTAAAGTTTGTAGTAAATCTCGCTCTTGGAAAGGTTTAGAAAAGTAAGCCGAGGCTCCTAAATGTTTGGCGATGCTGGAATGTTTATCGCTACTGCGGGAAGTCAGCATCAATACCGGTATATGTTGAAGATTGACATCAGCTTTAACGTGAGCTAAAAATCCATAACCATCGAGACGGGGCATTTCTATATCGCACATCACCGCCTGTATCAATAAACCCTTCTGTAGCTTTTCTAATGCTTCCTGACCATCTTTAGCCTGTTCGACCCGATAACCGGCCTTCTCTAAAGTTTGGGCTAGTAAACGACGAACCGTCACCGAATCATCTACTATTAATAGAGTATTTTTTAAATCGCTTTCGGTGGATTTAATTTCCGGCAATATGGTAGGTTGAGAATGATGTAACCCTGCCAGATCTAATAGGGGAACGACGCGACCATTACCTAAAATAGTACAACCTGCGAAGCCTTGTGGCAATTTTAATTTACCCTCCAGAGGACGTATCGTTACCTCTTGTTCGCCCCAATAACGCTCACTCCATATCCCGACTTTCTCCTTACCTTTACCAGCGACAAATATAGTCGGAGAATCGATCGAAGGTTTATGCTCATCATCAGAATTATAATGACCGACGCGACAATTAAACCAGTTTTTGAGATTGATTATAGATATTTCTTCACCTTCCAAATAGAAAATATTTTCCCTTTCTATGCGCTCTATTTCCCCGGAGGTGGGCATGATCATCGTGTCTACCGTATTAGTGGGCACGGCTAATAATACTCCCCTTATTTCCACTAAAAACACTCGGATTACCGATAAACAAGTGGGGAGGGTAATAGTAAAAGTCGTGCCCAGTTCGGCCTTAGTATAGGCGGAAATCGTCCCCTGTAAATCGGTGACTTGGGTGCGGACAATATCCATTCCCACCCCGCGCCCGGAAATATCCGTCACGGCCGATGCGGTAGTGAAACCGGGTTCAAAAATTAGGTTGATTAAATCCTGTTCATCTGCCGATTCGACTTCTCGGGCGGATAAACCGATTTCGAGCGCTTTAACCTTGATTTTTTCAAGATTAATGCCGCCCCCATCGTCGGATACCGTAATCACCGTTTGATTCCCCCTGCGCCCCGCCCTTAAAATAATCGTGCCATCTGGGGGTTTGCCCCGTTTCAATCTTTCTTCCCCATCCTCGATGCCGTGATCGAAAGCGTTACGGATAAGATGTAATAGAGGATCTTGTAAACCATTGAGGATGGTACGATCGATCAACAGCGAAGCGCCGATGACTTTCAATTGAACTTCTTTGCCGTGTTTGAGAGTTAGATTTCTCAGGGCGCGTTTCAGGCTGTTGGTAATCTCCCCCAGGGGACTCATCCTCACTCGGTCGAGTTTGGTTTGAATCAGTTGAGAGGTGCGGCGTATATCCCTGGCTACGTTATCCGTCTCATCCAAATAAGTTTCTAAATCGTTAGCTGCTTCGTACAGTTGGAAGATACCCTCTTTTACCTCGGTGAAGGCGGGATGCACGTTACTATAATCGTCCATTTCCAGACTATCGAAATACATCCGCTCGAAAAATGATAATCTGGTAGCGAAGGTATCGCTCTTGATGGCAGCGAGGGGTATCTTCGCCTGTTCGGTATAATAGCCGTTAAGTTCCTGGCTGGTGTGGTCTAATTTTCCCAGTCTCTGGCGCAAAGAACCTAGACAATAGCGTAAACGTCTTAGTTGTGATTCCAAACTGTGACGGTAAAGGCTTAACTCTCCAAATCTATCATCTATATCCTCTAATAATTCTACCGATACCCGTAGTGTTCGATCGGGGTAGGAGTTATTATCGCTTTCCGATTCCCTCGCTTCCGTCTCCGCGACTTTGATATTATCTGGGAATAGAGAAATGGCCCTAGCTTGCCCGACTATTACCAGACTTTGAGCCCTGCGCCACTGGGCGAGGATTTCCGGAGCTATCGCTAAGGTATCCTCTTCCCGCTCGATGAGATCGAGACTACCGTAACAGAGTTCGCTAAATCCGTCTAGCTGTAACATTTCCCCCAAACCGCCCAATTCTTGAGCCGCCAAGCGGAATTCTTCCTTAAGTAAATACTGTTTCTCTTCTCTTACTAGGGCTTCGAGATGTTGCAGACAGTTTTCCACCTCGCTCTGAAATAACAATACCGCCATGTCTTCATCTTCGGAGAAAGAATTTATATCAAAAAATTCTTCGCTATCTTCCAGTCCCAGTTTTTCTTGTAAGTTTTCTATTAAAGGATTGAGGGAATTTATCAACCAGTTAGCGTCTATTTCCCCTTTACTGGTACAGTACCAATGTACTAAATGATTGAGAAGATCGACTATTTTCAGTAACAATTCTTCTATCACTGTGTCTATGGTGATAGATCGACGATTTTTGAGGATTTTCAGGAAATCTTCGAGACGGTGGGCTACTGAGGAAAGAGGCTCATAGCCCATCATCGCCGCTCCGCCCTTGAGAGAATGAGAGGCCCTCAAGATGGCATCTAATTGATTGCCCGGGATTGTTTGTTTTGTACCCGCCCCCAACAATACGGACTCGATCTTGTTAATATGTTCTTGAGCTTCTTCGAGAAACTGAAAACGAATATCTCTGGAGGTCATTGATTTTGAGGATTTACTTTGAATTGTTGCACCGAATCTTCTAGTATTTGAGTGATACTGACGGTTTCTTGCAGGGATTTACCGACGTGAGCGTAACTATCCGCTGTCTTCTGAGATATTTTCCCGATTTCCTGCATCAACTGGCTGATATTATGGGCTATATTCGTCTGCGATTCGGTTTCTTGAGAGATGGATTGGAAAAGCAGGTCTATCTGTTGGGAGATTTGTACGATTTGCCCTAGATTGTGCTTGGTTTCTTCTACGAGTCGGGTTTCCTCTACAACCTGATTGGTACTGATTTCCATCGCTTTCAGCACTTCCGAGGTTTCCTTGAGAATCGTGTCTACAATCTGCTCGATTTCCCGGGTGGCGTTTCCCGATTGGGCCGCTAATTGCCCGACTTGCTCCGCTACGATGGCGAAGCCGCGCCCTTCTTCTCCGGCTCTCGCCGCCTCTATACTAGCGTTCACGGCTAGTAGATTGGTTTTGACCGAGATATGATTGATCAAGCCTACCACTTTAGAAATCTGTTGCGATGATTCCCCCAGTTGCTTCATCTTCTTGGCGGTTTCTGCCACCGTATTACGCAATTGTAGGTTAGTCATCACGGTTTTGTCGATCGTTTCTCCGCTAACTTGGGCTGTGGCTGAGGCATTACGAGCTACCTGGGCGGCTTTACGGGCTTTGCTGGCGACTTTCTGACTGGAAAAAGCCATTTTTTCTCCGAAGGAAAGAGTTTTTTTGATCCTTTCTGCTTGTAATTGCGTCGCCCGAGCCAATTCGATGATTTCTTTTTCTTTCTCGGAGAGGGAATTATTCACCTCCCTGGCACTTTCACAGACGCGATTGAGTATATCGGATAGGTTATCGGCTAGCGCGTTAAACAGATTAGCTATTACGGCTGTATCTCCATCTTCTATTTCGGCACGTACATTCAAATCTCCCTGAGAGAGATGTTCGATTTTCTCTAACAGTCGGGCCATCTTCTCCTCTCGGGCTTGATTCTCTCTGCCGATTTCGTCGGCTAATGCGCCGGTGAGCGCGAAACCTATCTGTTGCCCCATCTGTTTTAGAT
>CAZUVR010000079.1:0-16890 GCA_964623815.1 uncultured bacterium
CTTACTGGAACAACTTACCTGCTTACGTTTTGGGCAGAATGTATCAGCCTTATTTAATCCCTCAAAGGATAACGGAAATTATGATGATTGGCTACTAACAGCGGCTATTTTCATTCACCTTCTCCTTAAATAGGGAACAGTGGGGTATTCTGGAATATAAATGCCTACAATTTACCATAGATCGACTGAAGTAGCTTTTTAAAATTTTTTCCTGAGCGAGCGAGCATTTTGTCCCTGCCGACAATATCATCGTCAATGAAGTTTTAAAGTTTGCCTTAATAGGTTAATCTTGGTCATAGAGTTTCTCAGCCCCTGTGGAGATCTTCTTGTCATCCCTCTGCCGATGGAATCTTTCCACTTGTTTACCTACCCTTTTTCCTCGTTAAAGTAAATTGTCTTATGTCAGATTTAAAAAAATTAGCTATTAAAGCAACTGTATGGACTTTTATAGGATATGGTTCAATCCAAATTCTACGTTTAATATCTAATTTAATCTTAACTCGCTTACTAGATCCTAAACTGTTCGGATTAATGACTTTGGTAAATACTTTTATAATGGGGTTACAAACTTTATCTGACGTAGGTATAGGCCCTAGTATTATTCAGAACAAACGCGCTGAAGAGGAGCAATTTTATAATACAGCTTGGACTATACAAGTGTTCCGAGGTATTATCCTCTGGTTACTGAGTTGTTTGATCGCCTGGCCGGTGTCTTCTTTTTATAATAATCATCAATTATTATATTTGATTCCTATAATAGGTTTATCGATGATTATTAACGGCTTTACTTCCACATCTATTTTTATTCTCAACCGTCGTCTAGAAATCGCCAAACTAACTATCTATGATTTAAGCGCTTATATAATACAGCTGATAGTTATGATTATTTGGGCGGCCTTAGAGCCTTCAGTTTGGGCACTAGTAGCGGGGACCTTGACTTTTTATGTAATAAAAATGATCGGCAGTTTTAAATTAATACCTAATTTTTCCAATCGCTTTGGTTGGGATAAATCATCGGCCAGGGAAATTTTTTCTTTTGGTAAGTGGATATTTATTTCTACTGCTTTTACTTTTATCGCTCTTCAGTCAGACAAATTAATTTTAGCGAAAGTAGCTTCTCTTAAAATTCTAGGTGTTTACTCTATAGCTTTGATATTTGCTCTCTTACCTCAGACAATTAACAATCAAATAAGTGTCAAGGTTATTTTTCCTGTTTTATCTAGAAAAACCGATTTACCTAGACCTGAATTTAGAAGTAAGATTATAAAGACGAGAGCAAAATTTTTATTATTAGGTATAATTTTTATATCTTTGCTCGTATCTTTCGGAGATCAATTAATTTTACACTTTTACGACAAACGTTATGTTCAGGCTTCCTGGATGTTACCTATTCTAGCTTTAGGTATTTGGCCTAACTTATTATCTGAAACTGGCCGATCACCTTTAATTGCCCTAGGGAAAGCTAATTATCAAGCTTGGGGACAAATATTTAAAAGTATTCACATGATTGTTGGCTTATTGCTCGGTTACCATTTTTTCGGTCTCTTAGGCTTCATTATCGTAGTCGCTCTTAACGATATTGGACTTTATTCAGCGATTTCTTACGGATTGATCAAAGAGCGATTAACCTGCTTGGGTCAAGATCTTTGGACTACTTTATTACTAATATTAACGATTTCTTTACTGTTAACGTTGCGCTATTCTTTAGGTTTCGGCACACCCATAGATGTACTATTATCTTCAAACCTAAGATAGACTATCCCAGGGATTTAATAGTCTATCTTCTCTATATTTATTCTTCGGCCGAAATCTCGTCTTCTATTTCCGGCTCATCGATCGTCACCACTGGTGCAACTAGACTAGTGGCAACACTTTCGGTAAGGTTTGCTGGTGCATTCTTACCAAGTTTGAGGGTCAGGAAGCGAATTACTTCCTCGCTTAATCTCATGGTACGTTCCATCGGAGCTACTTGTTTACCCTCGGCTTTATAGTTCATCTGGACGTATATGCCATCATTTTGTTTTTTGATGGGATATGCTAGCCTTTTCTTACCCCAGATTTTCACTTCTATGTCCGTGGCCTGATATTCACCGATAAGGCTTTTATATCGGTCTACTTCCTGTTGTAACTGTTCTTCCGAAAGATCCGATCTTAAAATATATAAGGTTTCGTAATTACTCGTCATTTAACTTATGGGTCTCCTTATGGACATGATGGCTTTTTTCCCCCTACTATCGGCCGAGTGCCTTTACTAGCCCCGGGCGACTCTCAGGATTAAAAGCAAGGATCTATTATCTTACTACTAAACTCACTTTTATTAACAGTTGTCTCGCCAAAGTCTTCACCTTCGGCAAAAAAACTATCTTTGCTCATTTGTGTTTCTTAACTTTTTCTTAAAAGTTATAAACATAAAAAAAAAATTTTGTCAAGAGACGATAAAAAATATTTTTCAGGATGTCGATCGAGGCTATATGATTTTAAATACCACAGTTATCTCGATCGCTAGTCATAACCGCAAAAAATATGGCGCAACGCTATGTGAGAGTTAGAAACACCTCGGGAGAAATTCACTACGGCATACTCCAAGTTAACCGTAGTGTAGTTCTATTAGATGCTCCCCCTTGGTCAGCAGGCAAGTCCATAGAATCAGAATTAAAAGCCGATGACTATCAAATCTTGGCCCCCTGTTGTCCCGGTAAAATCATCGCCGTGGGTAAAAATTACTCGGCCCACGCCACCGAAATGGGTTCGGATGTACCGAAAGAACCCCTGTTATTTCTGAAGCCACCCACGACGATAATCGCCGATACAGAAGATATTCATTATCCACCTCAATCAGAAAGGGTAGATTACGAGGGGGAATTAGCTTTGATCATCGGCAAGACTGCCCGTAATTGCAATACGGCGGAAGCGAGGAGTAAAATATGGGGATATACGATCGCCAACGACGTAACGGCGAGAGATTTACAAAAACGTGATAATCAATGGACTCGCGCTAAAGGTTTCGATACCTTCTGTCCCCTAGGCCCTTGGATAATCAGAGAATTAAGTATAGGGGCGAAACTCACTACCTTCGTCAATACAGAGTCTCAACCTCGCCAATCCGCCTACATCAGCGATATGGTATTCGCTCCCGATTTTTTGGTGGCGTATATCTCGCAGATTATGACCTTACTGCCCGGAGATGTGATTTTAACCGGCACTCCCTCCGGAATTGGCCCCTTACAAATAGGAGATACAGTCAGGGTAGAAATTGAAGGCATAGGAGTATTAGAGAATAAAGTAGTAGCGGGGGAAAAATTACCTGTAAGCCCGCCCAAAACTAATATTAGTCTCTCACGCGATTAAACCTCCCTAAAACAACCCTAAAACTTCTCCCGAGCCTTCTATCACCTCACCGATTAAATAGGCCCCGATGCCATAATCCTTAAACCAATCGAGAGTTTTTAGACTCTTTTCGGGTGAAACGATTACGACATAGCCTATCCCCATATTAAAAGTGTTGAACATATCGACTCGCTCCACCTCTCCCGTGCGGGCTAACCATTCAAAAACCGGTAAAACGGGCCAGCTATCGGGGATAACCTTAACCGATTGATTCTGCCCCAAACAGCGCGGTAAATTTTCCGGAATGCCTCCCCCCGTAATATGAGCCATCGCTTTTATATCCAATCCCTCTTGTAAAGCGGAGAGAATCGGTTTTACATATAGTTGTGTCGGAGTCAGAAAAATTTCCCCTAAAGACTTCCCCTCAAATACCATCGGACGATCTTGCCAGGTAAACCCTTTTGTCTCTACGATCTTTCTGACTAAACTAAAGCCGTTACTGTGAACACCCCGACTTCCCAAACCGATAACTGTATCCCCAAATTGGACTTTGCTCCCGTCTAAAAGTTTACTTCTTTCCACGATACCGACGCAGAAACCGGCTAAATCGTATTCTCCTGGGGCATAAAAACCCGGCATCTCTGCTGTTTCGCCGCCAAGGAGACTACAACCGCTCTCGGTGCAACCTGTTGCGATTCCCGTGACTACTTCCGCCAGTTGATGAGGTTGTAGCTTTCCCGTAGCCAGATAGTCGAGGAAGAATAGAGGCTCGGCACCGGAGGTGAGAACATCGTTGACACACATAGCTACTAAGTCTATGCCTATCGTATCGTGTCGATCGATCTCTTGGGCTATCTTTAACTTAGTGCCCACCCCATCGGTGCCCGACACTAAAACCGGTTGTTGGTATCCCGCCCGCAGTTGAAAAAAGCCTCCGAATCCCCCTAAACCCCCGATGACTTCCGGGCGGAAAGTCTTCTCTACTTCAGAGCGGATTCTGCGAACGAAATCGCGCCCCGCTTCCACGTCTACGCCTGCTGATTTATAATCCATTGCTACTTTATCTAGATTCTTTTCTATCGTACAAGACACCAGTAGTAGGATCGATCGAGCGGCGAGAAACTGTATACTTTTGTAAAAATCCCTTTAGGATAAATTTTTATGTATATAGTGCAAATCGCTTCCGAGTGCGCTCCCGTAATCAAAGCGGGGGGTTTAGGAGATGTAGTTTACGGTTTAAGTAGAGAATTAGAGATTCGCGGGCATTGCGTGGAGATCATCTTACCGATGTACGATTGTATGCGTTACGATCACATCTGGGGACTTCACGAAGCCTATCTCGATCTATACGTTCCCTGGTATGGCGGCGCTATAAATTGTACGGTTTACTGCGGTTGGGTACACGGTCGTCTCTGTTTCTTCATCCGTCCAAATTCCTGGGATAATTTCTTTAATCGGGGTCATTATTACGGTTCTAACGATGATAATATGCGCTTTGCTTTCTTCAGTAAGGCTGCTTTAGAATTCCTCCTTAGAAGTAATAAACGTCCCGACATTATTCACTGCCACGACTGGCAAACTGGATTAATTCCGGTGCTGTTATACGAGATATATAAATATCATGGTATGGGCACCCAGAGAGTAATCTACACAATCCATAACTTTAAACATCAAGGTTTTGCCGGTGCTGATGTTTTATGGGCTACGGGTTTAAATAATGAAGCCTATTATTTTAACTATGCCCGTTTAAGAGATAACTTCAATCCCTTCGTCTTGAACTTGATGAAAGGGGGAATGGTTTACGCCAATTTCTTCAATACTGTGTCTCCCCATCATGCTTGGGAAGCTCATCACGAAAAAGAAGGTTATGGGTTAGGCCACACCATACACTTACATCAATATAAATTCACTGGTATTCTCAATGGGCTTGATTATAATATTTGGAATCCAGAAATAGATAATTTCATAGCCGCGCCTTACGGGCTAGATAGCTTTGAAGAAAAGGCTAAAAATAAAAAAGCTTTGCGGGAACGTTTATTACTCAGAGATGAAGATAAACCCCTAGTATGTTATATCGGGCGTTTAGACGATCAAAAAGGTGTCCATCTCGTCCATCACGCTATTTATTACACCCTTGCCCGGGGCGGCCAATTCGTGTTACTAGGTTCCGCTACCGAGAAGAATATTAATGATTGGTTCAGACATGAAAAAGCCTTTCTCAATGATAATCCCGATGTGCATATCGAATTAGGCTTTAACGAAGAGTTATCTCACCTCATCTATGCTGGTGCGGATATGATCGTGGTGCCGAGTAATTTTGAACCCTGCGGGCTGACGCAGATGATCGGTTTAAAATACGGCACTGTGCCCGTAGTGAGAGGCGTGGGCGGCTTGGTTAATACTGTCTTCGATGTAGATTATGATCAATTCCATCCCCCCGAAGAACGTAACGGCTTCGTCTTCTTCGACGTGGATCATAATGGTTTAGAATCCGCCTTAGGACGTGCTTTCGATCTCTGGTATACCAAACCAGAGGAGTTTAAGAAACTGGCCATTCAGGGAATGGAGCAGGATTATTCATGGTATCAGCCCGGAGAGAAGTATTTAGAAATCTATGACTTGATTCGTTATAAATATCCGAGTACGGTTTAGGACATTGGGAGTCGGGAGTCAGTGATATTTATTTTGGCTCCCGACTCTCGTTTTAACAGTAACAGCGCACGTCTTCGCCGCACTCATCCGCTAAATAGCAGAGCGCTCGAAATCTCAAACTAACAACTTGTTCGTAAAAGGGATTTAATTTACATAAAGGGGGGATGTGAGCGATTTTCTTGCCTAATAGATATACGTCACGCTCGAAGGGACATTGCACCGGAATAGTTTTACAGAGAAGGTGGGCTAGTTTAGGGTTATTGATTTGTATTGTCTCTAACTGGGTGCGAATGAAGTTTAACATCTGTTGGTAATCTTGATTCATTTCTCTACTTTCAGTGTATTGATAAGATAATAGGAAATCAATAGGAGAAATATATAAATAAATTTTATAACTAATAACTCTAGCTTAATCGCCGCAAACAAGGGCGGCTATAGATTCCCTATAGCCGTCACCGTCTTAAAGGCCATCGACTAGAGCGATTTAGCATCGGTTATTTTTCCGATACTTGAAGACTGATTTCGTCTAATTGTTGAACCTCTTCCGGTATCAACTCCCACCCTAAAGCGCCCGCATTTTCCCGCGCCTGTTGGGCCGTTTTCGCCCCCGGAATGGGAATAACCTCAGGTTGAGCGATTAACCAGTTAAGGGCTACCTGTGCGGGAGTCTTTTGATATTTATCTGCCAGTTGTCTCAACAAATCCACTAGGGGAGCGATTTTTCTTAACCCGCTCTCACTGAATCTAGGATCTATTTTTCTAGCACCATCGGGCTTATAGTCAGGTTTATATTTGCCCGTCAATAATCCTTGAGCGAGTGGGCTGTAAGCTAATATAGTAACCCCTAAATCCTCCGCCGTCTTCTTAATTCCCTCTCTTTCGATATTTCTATACAGTAACGAATACTGCACTTGATTCACTGCCAGGGGCACACCCTTTTTAGCAAGAATATCCGCCGCCTGTTTCATCTGCTCCGCCGAGTAGTTACTGATTCCCACCGCCGTAATCCTGCCCCGTTTTACCTCTTCCGAGAGGGCATTCATCAAGGTTTCCTGGCTCATGAGAAAGCTAAAGGGCCAGTGTACTTGGTAGAGAGTAATTTTATCGAGCTGTAGACGTTTTAAACTGTTAGTTACTGCGTCATGCACCGCATCCGCCCCGAAACGCCAGGGAGCAGGGCCGTATTTGGTAGCGATGTCGATATGTTGGGCCGTTTTCTTCATAAATCGCCCTAACAGAGTTTCCGATTCTCCGAAGCCGTAAATTTCCGCCGTATCGAAAAAGGTGATTCCGGCTTCTATTCCCTCGAAGAAAGCGGCTTCTACCTGTTGCTCCCCGTATTTATCGCCGTAATTCCAGAAGAATTTATCGCCCCACGCCCATGTACCTAATCCGAGCGCTGTGACAGATGTGCCCTCTCTTCCCAGTGTTTTCGTTTGTCCGCTCATCGTTTTCGGGTTTTGTAAAGATTTGTAAGTACTTTTTTACCTTAACTCTCTCTTCTATAATTTAGCCATAACCAAAAGGGCGATCGATCATGTTGAAACTGTATCATTTACCCCTCTCCTTTAACTCCCGCCGCGTCTGGATAGCACTACTAGAAAAAGGACTAGACTTTCAACTAATACCTCTGAGTCTTGACGGGGATCAATTAAAGCCTGAATTCTTAGAGTTAAATCCTTTCCATCACGTACCTGTTTTAGTAGACGATGACTTTACCGTTATCGAATCTTTAGCTATTCTTGACTATCTAGAAGCTAAATACCCCCATCCCCCTTTATTGCCGAAAGAACCACGCTCTTTAGCTATTGTCAAAATGATAGAACTAATTACGGCTAACGAATTAGTACCACATTTATTCCCGTTAATTCATCAAAAAATGGGCATCAGGAATATAGACTCATCTATTATTGAAAGCTCCCTATTAAAAATTGAACAAGTATTAATCTATTTCGATAATATCTTAGGAGATAATATTTACTTTATAGGAGAAGAATTTACTTACGCTGATCTAGTAGCAGGTACGAGTGTTACTATTTTACCTGGCTTAGGAATATCTCTCAAAAAATATTCCCAATTAAGTCGCCATTGTAAGACACTTTCAGAGCGAGAAAGTTGGCAGAAGACTAAACCAACTGAGGCGGATATATCTGCTTATCAAATAGCTATGAAAAAAGTCTTTGCGCCTCAAGAGCCAAAAGCGTAGAGTAAACTTAAAAAATAGATAAGCAGCAAGATAACAATGGCAAAAGGTGATCAAATTTACGCTCATCGTGAACTCATGAATTTACAGGGAGTATATGAGCATCACGGTATAGATTGCGGTGATGGTACGGTGATTCACTATCGTAAACCCAGCGAAAGGGTAGAGAGAACTTCCCTAGAAACATTTTCGATAGGCAATCCCATATATGTATGTCGTTATCCGGTGGGATTTTGTTTTATTCCCGATGTGGTGGTGGAGAGAGCCCAAAGTAGGTTAGGCGAACAGAAATATAATTTACTGTTTAATAACTGTGAACACCTGGCTACCTGGTGTAAAACCGGAGTAAGCGAGAGTAAACAGATACAGGATTTTATTCCAATTATCACCCATCTCAAATCAGCGGGATTATACGACCCGATCAAAGAAGCTCTCATCGGAACCGATCCCAATAATGCCAAAATACTTCTTCAAGGTGCTTTAGGCGATATTAAAGAAAGTTGGGATGAGATTCAACCTAAATATAAAACCGCTTTGAAAGAGGTAGAAACCTGGAATAAAGTAGCGGTGGCAGCGCTAGAAAAAAATCGGGATGATTTAGCTCGCTCCGCCCTATACAAAAAACAGGAAGCGAAAAAACAAGCTATCGCTTTCAAAGAACAATTAGATCAATTAGCAGTAATGACAGAAAATGTTTTAAAAAGTTTAATGAGGGCAAATCAACTAAACTAAAATTATTGTAATCAATTATAATTTAGACTATGGCTATCAGTGCAGTACCTTTAATAATAACCTGGGAAAAACTACCCGAAGATTACATTTTACCCGATGACCCCGTGGATAATATTAATCAACCGGCATTAGCAGAAGCCCTAACCGAATCCTTACTTCTGGCCCGCAAAGTAGACGAGAGAGCTTTTACCTGTACCAACTACGGTATATGCGCCACTGTCAACGGCAAGGTAGTAGTTAAAGCACCTGACTGGGCTTACATACCAGAAATTACCGTCGATAGGGCCGAAATCGTCCGTAGCTATACGCCCAACTTACAGGGAAGAACACCGTTAATCGTGATGGAATTCCTTTCCTATACTGAGGGAGACGAATACTCTATAAAACCCTCTTACCCTCCTGGAAAATGGTTTTTCTATGAACAGGTTTTACAGGTTCCCTACTACGTCATTTTCAATCCTGGTAATGGCGTTTTAGAAGTTTACACCTTTAATCTAAAGGGCGATGGCCGCTATGATATTACGCCCCCCGACGAAAATAATAGATATTTCATCGGCGGTTTGAATCTGTTTTTGGGTGTGTGGCAGGGTGTACGAGAGAATAAAAATCCTTATTGGCTCAGATGGTGGGATGAGACGGGAAATTTATTGTTATGGCCCGAGGAAGCGGTAGAGCAACAAGGGCGGGAGATTGAAGAAGCCCGACAACGAGCCGAACAAGAGAGACAACGGGCCGAGCGAGAACGGGAGAGGGCGGAACGATTATTAGAGCAATTGCGTCAGGCAGGGATTGAACCCTCTGAACTTGCTGATAATTCGTAAGCTGGTACAATAAAACGATTTAAGAGCAAACCAGAATCCACTTGATAACATCATGAACAAGCTCTCCTCCGCTTTAAACACCCTAGCCGTTCTGACTGTCTCGTCATTGGCCTGGATAACTCCTAGTATTGCCTCAGAAGTTAATCTATCTACGAATACCGAATTCATCGCGCCAGCAGGGCCGATCGAACTCTATGTGCCCCCGCCAGAAACTAAGCCCGATAATCGCTCCTGTAGCGCTCAACTGGGGGCGAATATAGACGCTATTATCGCCTCGGCTCCCAATCAATGGGGAATTCTGATCGAATCGGTAGACCATCGCACCGTTTATTATAGTCACAACGCCGATCGCTATTTCATCCCCGCCTCCAATACCAAATTATTCACCACTGCTACCGCTCTCCAGACACTTCCCGCGCAGACACAGATCAAATCATCTTCCCTAAGAAGTTGGATCAACACCATCAATCAGAGAAGTCACAACGCCTACGCCGATAGCCTCTTCAAATATATCGGCGGCCGGAAAACCGCCCAATCCGTATTGGGGCAAATGGGCGTTGATCCTAACGGATTCCGCCTCGCCGATGGCTCCGGGTTATCCCGTAACAATATAGCCACTCCCAGAGCCTTAGTAGAGGTACTGAGAGTCATGTATTACGCCCCCACTCGTGACCTATTCTATACCTCGCTACCGATTGCGGGAATTAGCGGTACTTTAAAAAACCGTATGCGTAACACTGGAGCCGAGGGGATAGTAATGGCGAAAACCGGCACACTTTGGGGAGTTAGGGCTTTATCTGGTTACATGAATCATCCTCAGTACGGATTACTCGTATTTAGCATCATCGTCAACTCCCCCAGAGAATCCGGGCAGAGATTGGTAAGGACGATCGATTCCATAGTTTTACAACTCACCCGCTCCACCACCTGTAACGAGGAAATAATTCCTGTAAACACTACCCAATAAAACTAATATATAGTATGATAAAAAATTGTGAGTTTGACAGCGAGCGATGAAGGCAGAAGAAATCATCAAATCAATAGAAGCCGAATACCTGAAAACAGACTTACCCGTGATCCATGTCGGTGATACGATTAAGGTCGGGGTAAAGATCATCGAAGGCGGTAAAGAAAGGGTTCAGCCCTATGAAGGAGTTGTCATCGCTAAACGTCATGGCGGTCTCAACGAAACGATTACCGTGCGGCGCATCTTCCAGGGCGTGGGAGTAGAGAGAGTCTTTCTCGTCCACTCACCCAGGATAGCCAGTATCAAAGTCATCCGTCGTGGTAAAGTACGCCGGGCGAAGTTATTCTATCTTCGTGATCGGGTCGGTAAAGCCACCAGGGTACAAGAACGTTTCGATCGTCCTCTCTAAACTCATTGGCATTTTTTCCCCTTGAGAGCAATTGGCCTCAAACTACGCTAAAATGAGTAAGAGCAAAAAATGCGCTCTTAGTTCAGTTGGTAGAACGCAGGTCTCCAAAACCTGATGTCGGGGGTTCAAGTCCTCCAGGGCGCGTGGGTAATCCCAAGTCAATAGCTCTCCTCACCTTGAAAAAGGGAGATCTAGGGGAGTAATTGCCAATCGATGGGTGTTAAGTTATTAATAACCGAGCCTGTAGAGAGGAAAAAATCGTGGCTAAAAAAGAGCAACAGATCGAGAAAAAAGAAACCAACGATAAAAAAGAACCAGATAGCAAAAAGTTCCAACTGAGCGAAGTCATCAGCGATACGAAGGAAGAATTAAGCAAAGTGGTTTGGCCGAGCAGGCAACAACTACTGAGCGAATCCGCCGCCGTAATGTTGATGGTGACATTAGTAGCCACCTTAATCTATCTGGTAGATAACTTCTTCACCTGGGGCGCAGGACAGATATTCAAATGAGCCAAGAAGATGAAACGACCATCGAGCCAGTTGAGGTGGATACCGACAGCAAGATAGAGCAGAACAGGGCTAAATCTCGCTGGTATGCCGTACAAGTAGCCTCGGGATGTGAAAAGCGGGTTAAGGCCAACCTAGAACAGCGCATTCACACCCTCAACGTGGCCGATCGAATTTTTCAAATTCAAATCCCCCAAAGTGCCACGATCAAAGTCCGTAAAGACGGTTCCAGACAACACGGAGAGGAAAAAGTCTTTCCGGGTTACGTCTTAGTAAGGATGATGATGGACGATGAAGCCTGGCAGGTAGTGAAAAACACTCCCAACGTCATCAACTTCGTCGGTGCCGAACAGAAACGTTACTCGGGGAGGGGCAGGGGGCACGTTCGCCCCGTCCCCCTGAGTCCGTCAGAAGTAGATCGCATCTTTAAGCAAGTACAGGGACAGGAACCAGTCGTAAAAATCGACATGGAAACCGGAGATAAAATACTGGTTCTCTCGGGGCCATTCAAAGACTTCGCTGGTGAAGTCATAGAAGTCAGCCCGGAAAGAAACAAACTCAAAGCGCTCCTGTCGATCTTCGGACGTGATACGCCCGTGGAACTTGAATTCAACCAAGTAGAAAAACAAAGCTAAATCATGCCAAAAAAAGTAGTCGCGTTAATTAAATTAGCCTTACCCGCCGGTAAAGCCAACCCAGCACCCCCAGTAGGCCCCGCCCTCGGGCAACACGGGGTAAACATCATGTCCTTCTGTAAGGAGTACAACGCCAAAACCGCAGATCAAGCGGGGATGATCATCCCAGTAGAAATCTCGGTGTTTGAAGATAGAAGTTTTACCTTCGTTCTCAAAACTCCTCCGGCTTCGGTGCTGATCCGTAAGGCCGCCGGGATAGAAAGAGGTTCCAACGAACCCAATAAGAAAAAAGTAGCTACTATCACCACCGCCCAATTGAGGGACATAGCCCAAACCAAATTACCTGATCTCAACGCCAACGACATCGAAGCGGCGATGAGAATTGTAGCAGGTACCGCCCGCAACATGGGTGTCAACATCAAAGACTAATTATTCAATTGAAGGGGAGAAGGAGACTTCGTTATCACCCAAGGAGATCAAATAAATGGCAAAGAAAATTTCTCGCCGTCTTAGGGACGCGCAAGCGAAAGTAGAAGACAGGCCCTATCAGCCGTTAGAAGCTTTACAGCTATTAAAAGAAACCGCTACCGCTAAATTCGATGAAACGGCGGAGGCCCATATCAGATTAGGTATCGATCCCAAATATACCGATCAACAACTTCGCACTACCGTCACCTTTCCCAAAGGCACCGGGCAAACCGTAAGAATCGCTGTCATCACCCGGGGCGAACAGGTACAGGAAGCCAAAAACGCTGGTGCCGATATTGTAGGTTCGGAAGAATTAATCGAAGAAATCGCTAAGGGGATGATGGATTTTGAAGTCCTCATCGCTACCCCCGATATGATGCCCAAGGTGGCTAAGTTAGGTCGTCAATTAGGCCCTCGGGGTTTAATGCCCTCCCCCAAAGGCGGCACCGTAACCACAGATCTCGCCGGGGCGATCAACGAGTTCAAAGCAGGGAAACAGGAGTTTCGTGCTGACAGGAGTGGCATAGTTCACGTTATGTTCGGGAAAGCTTCCTTCGCTGCCGAAGACCTGTTAGCCAATTTAAAATCTCTACAGGAAACTGTCGAGCGCAATCGCCCCTCTGGTGCGAAAGGTCGTTACTGGCGCACCGTTTACGTTTCTTCCTCGATGGGTCCTTCGATTCAAGTCGATATTAACGCCCTTAGAGATTTGAAACTAGGCGAGTAGTAAGAGGGAATAGTGAGTAGGGAGTGGGCAGTCGGAATAAATAAGGGCGCTCGTGCCTACGGTATCGACTCCCGACTCCCCTAAAGAAAATTCACAATTCCCCCATAGTGTGATATAATAAAATTCCTATTGGCTCAAGCCAAAGACAGCAGGTGCAAAAAGCTTAAATATCCTGCCGAGGTTGGAGCGAGAAACACGATAAAAACATTCTAGATGTATCTAGAATGGAGTGTCTTCCCGACCCCGGCGCTACAAGGGGTTATTTTAGTTAGTGCATAGCTGGGAAATGTCCCCAAGCACAGGAGGTGAGATAAGGATGGGGAGAACGAGAGAGAGCAAAGACGAGATCATTGATGATCTAAAAGGGCTTTTGCAACAGGCACAGTTAGCGGTAGTCATCGACTATCAAGGTTTGACTGTAGCCGAGATCACCAACCTCAGAAAACGCCTGATCCCAGTGGGAGCTGTGTGTAAGGTGACGAAAAACACCTTGATGAGATTGGCGGTAGAAGAAGATAACAACTGGAAACCGATGACGGAATTACTGTCCGGGACTTCCGCTTTTCTACTGGTCAAAGAAGACATTGGCGGAGCTTATAAAGCTTACCAGGACTTCAAGAAAGAAAGCAAAAAAACCGAATTTCGTGGCGGCGTGATGCAAGGTCAACTATTGACCGAAGAACAGATCAAAGCGATCGCCGATTTACCACCGAAAGAACAACTGATGGCGCAGATAGCCGGGGCCATCAACTCCGTCGCCGCCGGATTGGGACGCAGTATCAACGAAGTACCGGCCTCTTTGGGACGCGGTATCAACGAAGTACCTTCCTCCTTCGGCAGAGTACTCGCAGCCATCGCAGCCAAAGAAGACCAAGCCGCGTAGAATTTTCCACTCTATAACTATTATTAGGAGACGAATCCATGTCAGCTAAAACCGATGAAATCTTAGAACAGTTAAAATCCCTAACCCTGTTAGAAGCTTCTGAATTAGTTAAACAGATTGAAGAAGCTTTCGGAGTTAGTGCAGCAGCACCCGCAGGCGGAATGATGATGATGGCTCCCGCAGTCGGCGGTGGCGGTGGCGCGGCGGCAGCAGCTGAACCCGTCGAAGAAAAAACCGAATTCGACGTGATTTTAGAAGAAGTTCCCGCCGATAAGAAAATCGCCGTTTTAAAAGTAGTCCGTACCATCACCGGCTTAGGACTCAAAGAAGCTAAAGACTTAGTAGAGGCAGCTCCTAAAGCGGTCAAAGAAGCTACCACTAAAGATGATGCGGAAAACATCAAGAAACAACTCGAAGAATCCGGCGCTAAAGTTAGCGTTAAGTAGTGGGAAGATTTCCTAAACAACCATTTGCTGGTACCATAAAACAGTAATGCAATTTTAGGAATTCTCAACATGGAAAGTGTTGCCTACATCTTAGTATTAACAATGGCCCTTGCAGTACTTTTCTTTGCGATCGCCTTTCGCGAACCCCCCCGCATTCAAAAGTAAAGCCAGTCATACGGAATATGAGCCGCTCGTCTTCCCCAAAGGAGATGAGTAGCGGCTCACATTTTTGCATATTATCCCCCGCCTGCCTATGCAATGTCCCAATTGTCAGCACACCGATAGCCGTGTATTAGAATCAAGATCTTCCGAAAATGGTCAGAGTATCCGCAGAAGAAGAGAGTGTTTACAGTGCAAACATCGGTTCACAACCTACGAGAGAATAGAATTCGTACCGATTACGGTGGTGAAAAGAGACGGAAAAAGGGAAGCTTTTGATCGCTCGAAATTGATGCGAGGGATGGTGAGGGCCTGCGAAAAAACAGGGGTTAGTTTGAGCAAGTTGGGGAGTATCGTAGACGAGATCGAGGCCCGACTGCAACAGAAACCGAAGCAGGAAGTCACCTCGGGCGCGATCGGTCAGATGGTATTAGAACACTTAAGACGGGAATCAGAAGTAGCTTACGTGAGATTCGCCTCAGTTTATGGACACTTTCAGGGCATTCGTGACTTTGTCGATACCCTGAACGAACTACAAACAGAAGAGGAAGAGAATTGGCAGTATGCCGAAGATTCGACGGTGATCACATCAACATAACCCTTGTCGGTTATAATTGTATATCTGTATCTTAAAAATAAAGGCATCAAAACCACTTTGATACTTTTATAAATCAAAAGATAAATCATCGGGGCATGGCAGTTTGTCCACTAGGATAACAACCTAGAAACTAAAAAAGGAACTGTACAATAACAGGAGGAAAGAACCTACAGAGAGAACTCTTAGGAAATTACAACATACATGGCCACACAAAAAAATAGTAACTCTAGAACGATCGCATTCACCCACGACCAATTTGCCGCATTACTCGATAAATACGATTACCATTTCAGCCCCGGGGACATTGTGGCGGGCACGGTATTCAGCATGGAGCCGCGAGGCGCGTTAATCGACATCGGGGCGAAAACAGCTGCCTTCATTCCCGTACAGGAGATGTCGATTAATAGAGTCGATGATCCCGGTGAAGTGTTACAGCCCAACGAAACCCGTGAATTTTTCATCCTCACCGATGAGAACGAAGACGGACAGTTAACCCTATCGATTCGCCGTATAGAATATATGCGAGCTTGGGAGAGAGTCCGGCAATTACAACAGGAAGACGCTACCGTGAGATCGAACGTCTTCGCCACCAACCGGGGCGGTGCCCTGGTACGAATAGAGGGATTGAGAGGATTCATCCCCGGCTCTCACATCAGCACCAGAGAAGCGAAAGAAGATTTAGTCGGTCAAGATTTACCCCTGAAATTCTTAGAAGTAGACGAAGATAGGAACCGTCTCGTACTCAGCCACCGTCGCGCTCTAGTAGAGAGAAAGATGAACGGCCTGGAGGTGGGACAGGTGGTTATCGGTTCCGTCAGAGGTATCAAACCCTACGGCGCTTTCATCGACATCGGTGGTGTCAGCGGCTTACTACACATCTCCGAAATCTCTCACGACCATATCGATACGCCTCATAGCGTCTTCAACGTTAACGATGAAATGAAAGTGATGATCATCGATCTCGATGCGGAAAGAGGCCGTATATCCCTGTCTACGAAACAATTAGAACCCGAACCCGGGGATATGTTAAAAAACCGTCCCCTAGTATTTGAAAAAGCCGAAGAAATGGCGATGAAATATCGGGAGAAATTAAGGGCTATAGCGGAAGGCATCCCCCTAGAAGAAGAAATAGAAGCTCCCCCAGCCCTAGAAGAAGTGGATGAGGCTGAATTAGCTCTCGCCACTGCCGAAGAATAGAAAGTATGAGAAAGAGGGATCATCCCTCTTTTTTATGCGTGTAAGAGTGACTTTCCCAACCCCTAACTCCTAACCCCCAATTCCGGACTCCCGACTTCGACTCTAATAGCGGTTTTCAATTGAGATGATAATATGAGAAAATAAGAAAAATTTAGATAAA
>CAZUVR010000080.1:0-5575 GCA_964623815.1 uncultured bacterium
ATAGAGATAGTTAGGGATGAGATACTACAGGGGGCGCGGGGAGCTTTTTCCTCGGAGACGGGCAAAATATATATCAGCGAAAGCTTGTTATCTGGAGATTTGAACCTGTTCCAACGGGTATTAATCGAGGAAATCGGGCATTATTTAGACAATAGGTTTAATCGGCAAGATACCCCGGGGGATGAGGGGGAATATTTCGCCGCTTTAGTGTTAGGAGATACTCTAAATGATAGCGAAGTAGAGCGATTGAAGACGGAAGACGATCGGGCAACGATTACGATCGGCGCTAAGAGGTTAAAGGTAGAGCGCAGCGCTGACGCACCGGTTAAAGCCTGGACGAGACTATGAGGAACGAGTAACGTCGATAGAGGCTTTGCTTTGACGAGGGGGAACGACGGCAGTATTTACCTGGGTGGTACGACTCGCCGCAATCTGGACGGGCAAACTAACGCTGGTAGCTTCGATGCTTTCCTGACGAAATACAATCCTGACGGCACTAAGACCTGGACAAGATTGTCGGGATCTGCCGGGGATGACTACACCTATGCCCTCACGACTGGAGCCGATGGCTCCATATACGCGGGCGGTCATACAGAGCGTAATTTAGACGGGCAAACTAACAGCGGTAGCTTCGACGCATTTATCATCAAGTATAACCCCGACGGTACTAAAGTTTGGACGAGGTTACTAGGAGGTTTCGATTCCGAAAACCTCTCGGCTGTCGCTAGGGGGAATGACGGGGCGGTATACGTCATCGGTAGCACTTACGGGAGGTTCGGTTTCGACGGACAGACCAATAGAGGCGGGAGCGATATTTTCATCGCTAAATATAACCCTGACGGTACTAAAGTTTGGACTAGATTGCTGGGAAGCGATCGCGATGATTGGGGCTACGGGGCAACCGTAGGGGCCGACGGATCTATATACGTGGGCGGCACTACATACGGCAACCTGGACGGGCAGAACAACACTGGGGGGGCTGATGCTTTTATTACCAAATATAATCCGGACGGTACGAAGGTTTGGACTAGGTTGTTAGGAGGGAGCGGTAGTGACTCGGGTTTTGCTTTGACGGCTGACGGTAACGGCTTTATCTACTTCGCCGGTGCTTCCGATGGTAACTTAGACGGGCAAACCAATAACGGTAACAGTTACGATGGCTTCATCGCTAAATATAACGCGGACGGTACGAAAGTTTGGACGAGATTAGTGGGAGGTGCGTATGAGGATTTCGCCACTGCCTTGACCAGCGGAAGCGACGGATCTATATATATGGGCGGCTCTACGGAAAGTAGCTTTGATGGACAGGGCGCTAACGTTCCCGGTTACTATACCGACGCTTTCATCAGTAAATATAATTCGGACGGTACGAGGGTTTGGACGAGGTTACTCGGTGGTAACAAAGATGACGCGGCGACGGCTGTGATAACCGGGGGCGATGGTGCTGTTTACGTAGCCGGTAATACCAGAGATAATCTCGACGGGCAAACCAATAGCGGCAGTGAGGACGCTTTCATCACCAAATACGTCGTTAATAACGCGGTCAGTCTGGCGATCGCTGCTACTAACGCCACTCAAACCGAAGGTAATAGCGGCACAAAAGCTTTTACCTTTACGGTGACTCGATCGGGCGGCACCACCGGCACGAATAGCGTTAACTGGGCCCTTACCGCTAGTGGTACCAACCCGGTCAACGGGGGGGATTTCCTTGGCGGGGTATTACCGAGCGGTGTTGTGAGTTTCGCCGCCGGGGAGACATCCAAAGCCATCACTATTAATGTGGCGGGTGATACAAGCGCCGAACCTGACGAGACATTCACCCTAACTCTCACCAATCCGGGCGGCGGCGCGCTGATCGCGGGTGCCACGGCCACCGGTACGATTCAAAACGATGATACGGTTTTAACGATCGTACCCACCCGGGCCGATCGAACCGAAGGTAACATCAGCCCCACGCCCTTTACCTTCACCGTCACTCGCTCGGGAACGAACACGGGAACGAATAGCCTTAACTGGAGAGTTAGCGGTAGCGGCACCAACCCCGCCAACACCGCCGATTTCCCGGGGGCAGTCTTGCCCTCGGGAAGTATCAGTTTCGCCCCGGGTGAAACTTCTAAGGTAATCACGTTCAACGTGGCCGGAGATACGAGCGTGGAAGCGAACGAAACTTTCACCGTCACCATAGCTAACCCCACTGGTGGGGCCACGATCGCGGGGGCAACGGCGACAGGTACGATTCAAAATGACGACCTGCTCAATAACCCGTCTCCGATCGAATCTTGGACGCGGTTATTGGGTACTGGTTACGAGGCTAAAGCCCTAACGCCCGGGCCCGATGGCTCGATCTACGTCAGTGGTAATCCTTTCATCATTAAATATAATTCGGACGGCACCACGGCCTGGACTAGATTTTCGGGGGGTAGCGGGGAAGCCCTAGCCCGGAGCGGTGACGGTTCGATCTACGTAAGCGGTTATACGAGCGGCAATCTAGACGGTCAAATAAATAGCGGTAAACGCGATGCCTACGTGAGCAAATACGATGATAACGGTACGAGAGTTTGGACGAGGCTTTTAGGAACCGTTTCTGACGAGGTGGCTTCGGCTCTTACCGTAGGCGCAGACGGCTCTATATACGTCAGCGGCGCTACTACGGGGAATTTGGGCGGACAGACCAATAGCGGTGATGAAGATGGCTTCATAGCTAAATATAATGCCGACGGTACGAGAGCTTGGACGAGAATTTTAGGCACGAGTGGAATCGATCGGGTGAACGCCTCTACCATCGGCAGGGATGGCTTTATCTACGTGAGCGGTTATACCACCGGTAATCTACACGGCGAGACGAACAAGGGTTCCGGGGATGCCTTCATCGCTAAATATAATCCCGATGGCACGAGAGTTTGGACGAGATTACTGGGGACGGGTTCGCTCGATTCAGCCCTGGGCATGACGACGGGTAATGATGGTTCTCTCTATATCAGCGGCGCTACCACTGGGGATCTAGACGGGCAAATTTATAGCGGTGGCGGCTCCACTGACGCGTTCATCGCTAAGTACAACCCCGACGGCAGCAGAGTCTGGACAAGAATTTTAGGTACTATCGGTTCTGACGTTGGCAGGGATCTGACGATCGGCACCGATGGCTCTATCTATATGGGCGGTGTTACCGATGGTATTTTTGATACCCCCAACGCCGGTACTTATACCACTTTCGACGGCTTCATAAGTAAATATACTCCCGACGGTACGCGAGCTTGGGCGAGGGGGGTGGCTAACAGTGCAAAAAACTACAATGTTTTTGCCTACGCCGTGACCGTGAGCGGTGACGGTTCCCTGTACGCGGCGGGGCAAACTAACGGCCCGTTAGCCAGCCAAACTAATATCGGTGGGACGGATGCTTTCGTTAGGAAATTCATCGTCAACGGTCTGGACAAGCCTCCGACTTTCGCGATCGCCGCCACCAACGCGGCTCAAACCGAGGGTAATAGCGGCACGAAAGCTTTTACTTTTACCATAACCCGATCGGGCAATACCCTCGGCATCAATTCGGTTAGCTGGAGAGTGACCGGTAGCGGCACCACCCCCGCTAACTCCCTCGATTTCCAGGGTGAACGATTACCCGGCACTTTCGTGACTTTCGCCCCTGGGGAAACTGCCAAAGTTATCACCGTCAACGTGGCGGGAGATACGATCGGCGAACCGAATGAGACGTTCAGCGTTACTCTCTCTAACCCGACCAATACAGCGGTTATCGGCACGGCAACGGCGACGGGTACGATTCAAAACGACGATACCGTTCAAAACAATGAATTTTGAGGCACATCGGGGGCGGATACCCTCAACGGTACTACCGGGGCAGATAGATTAATTGGACTCGCAGGAAATGACACTTACATCGTGAATCACCCTTCGGATGTAGTAATCGAAAATCCAAATGAGGGCAACGACACGATTATAGGCTACCACAACAGTCTCCCCCCTAACGTAGAAAATTTGATCTTCAATGTTATCGCCGGCGTAGGTAACAATCTTAATAATATGATCATCGGTAATAGCGGTATTAATAGCATCAATGGCTTAGGGGGTGCCGATACCCTCACCGGGGGAGGTGGACTTGATACTTTCCGATTCGGTTTCGGACAATCTACCTCCGTAAGTATGGATAGGATAACCGATTTTGCGATCGGCACCGATAAAATCGAGATCTTGTCTTGAGGTGGGGGCATCCCGATAGCCCTGGCTGTATTTACCCGCGCCGCCGACAATACAACCACCAATATCAATACCATAATTACCAACGTCTTCACCGACGCTAACGGTGGTGCCGCCGGGAATCAGGGATTAGGAATAAATAGCGCCGCTCTGGTCAGGGCGAATACTTTCACTTATCTGATCGTTAACGATAGTGTGAGTGGTTTTCAAAGTAGCAATGATATGATTATCGATCTAACCGGGTTTACGGGTGTTCTACCTGTTCCTGGAGATATTCCCGTACGAACTTTTTTCTCTAGATAGCTTTGAACTTTCGACTTATCCTCTGAACGGGATAAATCGACACGATCGCAAACCGCAGATTGAGTAAGATAATTACCCTAGGGTGAGCCGATCTAATAGAATTTAATTAGCGGTACTTAAACAAAAGTTAAGCCCAAATATAGCCCAAACATAGATTTAATATATTAACTATTATCGATCGGCCATACCTACCAGTAACCTACCGAGTGGCACAAACGCAAACCGGAACTTAAATAGATAATCGCCCCTAAATTAATCATCCTATGTCGGGCAAATTTAGTACAATTGGGTTAGTCCATTAGTTCTACTAAAATAGATGGTTAGCTCCTTCGTTTTTAATAGTCAGATGGCCTACGGCGATGATGATGAAATCTGTTACCCGGAAAGTGACGGCGCGCCTATGGCAGAAAGTGACCCGACGAGAGATTATCTAATTTACGGCGTGGAAACCCTAAAGCTCCACTATCAAGATCGTGATGATGTTTACGTCTCCGGTAATCTATTCATATACTACGAACGTGGTATACCCTCGGCCGTAGTAGCTCCCGATGTGTTCGTTATCTTCAACGTACCCAACATTCAAAGGCCAAATTATAAGGCGTGGGAAGAAGATAATAAGTTACCGAGTTTCGTCATGGAAATTACTTCTAAGACGACTCGGGCTAATGATCAGAGAGATAAACCGACTATCTACTCCCGTCTCGGCGTAAGAGAATATTTTCAGTATGACCCTACTGCTGATTATCTAAACCCCTGCCTGCAATGTTTACGCTTAGTAGACGGTGTTTATATCCCGGTAGAACCCGTTACCCTCGAAGATCGATCTTTGTTCATTACTTCGGAAGTTTTGGGCCTGGATTTATACCTCATCGATGGCGATTTAAGATTTTATAATCGGGCTACCGATAGTTTCTATCCCACCTATTCTGAGATGGCTGAACGCTTACGGACAATCAATTCCGAGCTAGAAACGGTCAGCTCTCAGTTAGAGGTGAGTAATACCCGGCTAGAAACGGTCAGCTCTCAGTTAGAGGTGAGTAATACCCGGCTAGAAACGGTC
>CAZUVR010000080.1:5675-16037 GCA_964623815.1 uncultured bacterium
CTCTCAGTTAGAGGTGAGTAATACCCGGCTAGAAACGGTCAGCTCTCAGTTAGAGACTACTACTTCCCGTCTGGAAGAATCGGAAAAAGCCCTTAAATCCGCCGTTCAAAGTTTATTATCGTTCGGTCTTAACCCCGAGCAAATTGCGGCTACCCTAAATATTTCCACCGAAAAGGTACTGGCTTATTTAACCACACAAGATTAATTAAAAATCTACTTTATCGTAAATATCTTCTAACAAAATTTGAAAGGGTAGGGATTGTAAAGTTAATTCCCTATCCTCTTCGCCGTATTCCGCGAATACCCATCGTTTGGGTTCGGTTTTATAAAAATGTTGTAGATAGATTCTATCTTGTTCTATGAGAATATATTCTTGAAAAGTGGATATGGTGCGATAAGCGGAAAACTTATCGTTCTGGTCGTAACTCCTGGTAGAAGGTGAAAGCACCTCTATAATGAGTGAAGGATTCATAATAGTATCTTTCCTGCCTTCCTGAAACTGAATATCTCCCGCTACTAACATCACATCAGGATAGGTATAAATTCTAAGATCCCGAATCCATAAACGTTGGTCGTTAACGAATACCTCGTAAGGTTGACGTTTACAGGCTTGATGCAAAGCGGCGTGGAAGTTACCTACGATTCTATTATGATTCGTCGTAGCACCGGTCATAAGTATTATCTCTCCATCTCTATACTCGTGACGTTCCTCGGAATTGACTTCAAATTCTAAATATTCATCGATCGTGTATGCTTGCTTATCTTGAACTTGACCCACCATATATTTATCTCCCCGAAGCTATTTAGTAAAATTATACTCATTAAAGCCTATCCAGGAGGAGGAAAGTCATCAGCTTTGGTAAGAGTTGACCGATCGAGCCTAAAATAAATATAAAATCTCACGTAGTCCGGAACTTTATGACCCAGTTAACCGCAGTAAAACCGAGAGACGTACAAGTTACCCCCATCGCCCCAGAAACCTTTGTTTATCGCTCTCGGACTTGGGACAGATTAAAGTTTGAAATTGAATACGGCCTGCAAAAAGGCACCACCGCCAATAGTTATTTAATTAAGAGTGAGAAAATAGCTCTGTTTGACCCTCCTGGTGAATCTTTTACTGAGATATTCATCTCCGCCCTACAGAAACGACTCGATTTAAAAACGATCGACTATATTATCCTAGGTCATGTCAACCCCAACCGCGCCGAAACCATCAAGAAACTTTTAGAACTAGCCCCGCAAATTCAGATAGTCTGCTCTAACCCCGGGGCCATCTCCCTAAGAAAAATCCTAGAGAACGAGGAGTTAAATATCAAAGTTATCAAGGGAGATGATGTGTTAAACCTCGGAGAAAACCATACTCTAGAATTTATTCTTACCCCTAACCCCCGCTACCCTGATGAAGTCTGCACCTACGACCCGAAAACTAAAATTCTTTACACCGATAAGTTATTCGGTGCCCATGTCTGCGGCGATCAAATCTTTGATGAAGGCTGGACGATATATAACGAAGACCGTCGCTATTACTTTGATTGTCTCATGGCTCCCTACGCGCAACAAATCAACAACGCCTTAGAGAAACTTAAAGATAAAGAAGCGGTATTTTACGCCACGGGACACGGGCCGCTAGTACGCTACGGTTTACACGAGTTGACCGGTTCCTATCTGCACTGGCTCTCGACTCAAAAAACTCAAGAATTGACAGTTGCGCTTATTTATGCTTCGGCATACGGGAATACGGCGACGTTAGCGCAGGCGATCGCCAGTGGGATTACAAAAGCCGGTGTAGCGGTAGAAGCGCTCAACGCTGAACACGCCGAGCCGGATGAGATCAAGAGCGCCGTAGAGAAAAGCGAGGGCTTTATCTTCGGTTCGCCCACTTTGGGGGGACACGCTCCCACACAAATCCAAACGGCTCTAGGGATAACCCTCGCTAACGCGGATAAGAACAAACTGGTAGGAGTATTCGGCTCTTATGGTTGGAGTGGTGAGGCGGTAGATTTATTAGAGGAGAAGTTTAAAGACGCGGGCTATCGCTTCGGCTTTGAAACCATAAGGGTAAAATTCAAGCCCACCGATTTAATCCTGAAAACCTGCGAGGAGGCGGGGACAGATTTCGCCCAAGCGCTGAAAAAAGCCAAGAAAGTCCGCAAAACTCGCAGCGCCGGCAGTGAGGGGCAATCAGACCGGACTGAGCAGGCACTAGGGCGGATTATAGGTTCTCTTTGCGTTGTTACTTGTATTCAAGGGGATTTAAAAGGGGCGATGGTGGCTTCTTGGGTGTCTCAAGCGACTTTCACCCCTCCCGGATTGACTATAGCGGTGGCGAAAGAAAGGGCGATCGAATCTCTACTTCATAGCGGCAATACTTTTGTATTGAATATTTTAGGTGAGGGTCAACATATCCCCCTGATGAAACACTTTCTTAAACCCTTCGCGCCAGGTGAAGATCGATTTGCTAATATCACCTATGAAACGGCCGAAGATGGTTCACCGATTCTCTCAGATGCTTTAGCATATCTAGAATGTCGGGTAGAGAATCGGATGGAGTGCGGTGATCATTGGGTAGTGTATGCGATCGCCCAACGCGGTAAAGTACAAGGGGAAGGATTGACGGCTATCCATCATCGCAAAACTGGAAGTTATTACTAACGTCTGTTTGGGTTAAGCAATTGTTCGCTTATCGCGCCGCTCGGTTCGGAGTGCGCCGCTCAGTTCGGAATTGGGGATTAGAAGTCAATTAATCTGAATTTGGGATAAGGAATCTTTATGGTTAAAGAATCTTTTTCAAGGGGGTTAGGAGGCGCAGAATCACTATTAAAAACCCCGAACTCTCGACTCCTGATTCCCAATTCCCCTCCTCACTAGTAAGTCTTATCCCAAAGTCAGGTTACTTATAGAGATAGTGATTAGTGGTGAGTGGCGAGTGACCAGTAGCTAGAGGGTATGATAAGCGGATTTAGTATAATTGGTACACCAAGGCAAATCTCTTAGAGTTATTTTTATCACAGATGCTACCCAAACCTCAATGTGATGGGTATGTAGTTCTTCCCCGTAAAACAGGGATTCAAGACAGACTTTTAGTTCAATTGCATAAAACTGTATTGATTGGGTCTTAATATATTAATGAGGCCGATAATGAAACTATACTCCTAATTACAGGAATATTTTTGAATATCACGCTTCAGGCTTAAACACATTTTGTAAAATAAGGACAAAAAATTGTGGGTAATTATTTAACGGGTGATTCTCTTTTTAACACTCCAATAGTAGGTATTAACATTTACTCGGTAAGTGGAGGTGGCTGGTCAAGCTTTGATAAATTCCCCCGCCAGGTTGCGGACGTTAATGGTGATGGTCGCGCCGATATTATTGGTTTTGGACAAAATGCTACTTTTGTCAGCCTCGGGCAAGCCAATGGCACTTTTGCTAACGCCATAACCGCTATTAACATTTACTCGGTAACTGGCGGTGGCTGGTCAAGCTTTGATAAATTTCCCCGCCAGGTTGCGGACGTTAATGGTGATGGTCGCGCCGATATTATTGGTTTTGGACAAAATGCTACTTTTGTCAGCCTCGGGCAAGCCAATGGCACTTTTGCTAACGCCATAACCGCTATTAACATTTACTCGGTAACTGGCGGTGGCTGGTCAAGCTTTGATAAATTTCCCCGCCAGGTTGCGGACGTTAATGGTGATGGTCGCGCCGATATTATTGGTTTTGGACAAAATGCTACTTTTGTCAGCCTCGGGCAAGCCAATGGCACTTTTGCTAACGCCATAACCGCTATTAACATTTACTCGGTAACTGGCGGTGGCTGGTCAAGCTTTGATAAATTTCCCCGCCAGGTTGCGGACGTTAATGGTGATGGTCGCGCCGATATTATTGGTTTTGGACAAAATGCTACTTTTGTCAGCCTCGGGCAAGCCAATGGCACTTTTGCTAACGCCATAACCGCTATTAACATTTACTCGGTAACTGGCGGTGGCTGGTCAAGCTTTGATAAATTTCCCCGCCAGGTTGCGGACGTTAATGGTGATGGTCGCGCCGATATTATTGGTTTTGGAAACAATGCTACCTTCGTCAGCCTGGGGCAAGCCAATGGCACCTTTACTAACCCCGTAATTGCTACTAGCGACTATTCGGTAACTGGCGGTGGCTGGTCAAGTTTTGGTAGATTCCCTCGCCAGGTTGCGGACGTTAATGGTGATGGTCGCGCCGATATTATTGGCTTCGGACAAAATGCTACTTTTGTCAGTTTAGCTAAAACTTCCATTAATAATAATGATTCTCTTACTGGTGGAGATGGCGATGATACGCTCGATGGGCTAACTGGGAATGATACCCTTAATGGGGGCAAAGGTAATGATACTTTAATCGGTGGAACAGGAAACGATCGTTTCTTGTTTGATATTAATACCCCTTTCAATAGCCAAATCGGTGTTGATACCATACAAGATTTTGTCGCAGGGCAAGATAAAATCGTTTTAGATAAGACTACTTTTACAGCCCTAAGTAATATTAGCTTTGCATCGGTTAATTCTATTTCGGCGGCACTAACAAGTAATGCTTTGATTACATATGTAAAACCACTCGGTAGCTTGTACTATAACCAGAATGGGGTAGTCGGGGGTTTTGGTAGTGGCGGTTTGTTTGCTAGAGTCAATGGCGCTCCTACATTTGTTGCCAATGATTTTATACTTGTTAATTAAAAGATTCTATCTTTTAGCGTCAAATTATCTACTCCCTATAAATACGATGTTGGCTATTTTGTTAATATGTTTTTAATACGATAAGCAAACAGACGCACCGAATGTAGCTGACAATGGAAGAGCGGGGGAAAAACGAGAGCCTGTCGCAATCTTAATCCTTCCCCTCGGGAAAAAACTACTCGCGTTTTGCTAACCCACCAAGGTGTGTTACCAACAAAATAGCTGACAAGTCCAGCTTTTGTTACAAAATTTTATATCGTGGCTGATTTTACACCAAATCCGTTTTTCATGGCCCCCTTTTACGATTCGGGGAGTAGGGAGTAGAGAGTAGGCAGTCGGGATAAATACCATCGACTCCCTACTCCCGATTCCCGATTCCCGATTTTTATAAGTAGCCTTTGAGAACAGGATTTAGTATTACACGTATGTCTGTACCCAAAAAGGCGAACATGGAGAAAGCGGTTCTGCTTTCTCCATGTAACAACAAAAACAAAAAAAACTAGGCAAGCTATAAAATGTAGAGGCAGCTTAACATTAACAGTAAGGCTGATTTAATAATTACTTCAGCTTAGTCAGGCATCAACTTTTACATTTAAGTGAAGGCACTTCAATAAGCTCTTGAACTTGTCTATACTTTTATATTAAGGGGCTGTTGTCATAGCTAGCGTATACGATAGAGAATACTTAGGTATAACTTTCCTGGCTTGGCGTATAAGCTTTCGTTTTAAAAAATCCCCTGATCTGTCTTAGGTGTTGTGGTAGCAACCATGCTACAAGTTGCGCTAAGAGGAAAACGATTTGGTCTTCACCGTAACGAGCTTTCTTTTTTAGATTTTTGATGCTAAAGAAAAATTTATCCCTCTTGTAATTTCTCCCCTATTTTCGGTTCCTCTCCGGCTAAAAGTCTACCTATATTAGCTTTATGACGGACGATCACGTAAGTTCCGGCGAAAGCAGCAAAGAGGATATAGGGTAGGGGTTGATGCAGTAGAATCATTAACAGATTAACCACGATGGCCCCAGTAATCGATCCCAGGGAAACTATCCTAAAGAGGGCCAACATCAGCAGGAAGCTTCCTAAAGTTCCTAAAGCTACGAGCGGGGACATAATTAATAACACGCCCAAACTCGTTGCCACCGATTTACCGCCGCCGAAGCCTAAAAATATCGATTTACTGTGACCGATAACCGCCGCTAGTGCAGCCCCCGTCATTAACCAGAAGTACCAGTCGAGGGGCAAAGTTCCTGGAAAGAGGAGGTAAAAAGCTTTTACTGCTCCCACTGCCACCATGCCCTTAAACATATCGAAAGCCAGAACCGCACTACCAGGGCCTTTCCCGAGGGTGCGTAGTACGTTCGTCGCTCCAGTCGAGCCTGATCCGAATTCCCTAATATCGATGCCTTTAATCCATTTACCCATTAGATAACCGGTAGGAATCGAACCTAATAGATAGGCAATGAGCATTAAAGAGGCGCTGATCAGGATAGGAGTTAGCATAAATACGATCGATGAAAGCTTCTGGCTTGGATTTTACCGGAAGTTAATACCAAGAACTAGAGCTTTGCACCTGATCAGGGGCAAAAGCTAACCACATGGGGAACTGTAGGAGGGCGAAATTCAGTCTTTCTTCCGTATCATCGATGATAATAAGGGGCATTTCTTTCTCATCAACTAAACGCTCGGCTTTTTGAATTAGAGCTTCTGGTGACTCGAATAATACTACCCCCCTGTCGGGGCCGAAATCGCTACGGGAGATACCGAGACAATCCTGTAAGCCCCTGCGCCACTCGCCTAAACGTTCTGGACTATTAGCGAGGACGAGTATCCGGGAGCGATCGCCGTATAATTCAGAGAGAATAGATACAACCGCCGAGGCTACGAGTATATTCTGCAATCTGCTTCCCATACTCTTAATCGCGCCTCTACCTCCCTGTTTAAAGAACCACTGCTGCACCCTTTCGGCGTGAATCGGTTCAAAGGTTCGCCGTAGTTGCCAGGGGGGGCCGTAATAATCGGGGCGGTTACGATAACGCTCAATCAGGGATTGAATACGTCTAGTCTGTTCGGAGAAATTGCCGCCCCCGGATTCATTCTGTGGTCTTGCGAATGAGGATTCTCCCTGTTGTCTGGTCGAAGATTTAGGGGTTTCCACTGGAGGGGTTTGCACGTAGCGGGAGCGATCGAATTTCTCGAATTTCTCGCTCGCTATCCGTGTTTTTTCTTGCGGCGCGGGGGTTTGGAATTTCGGTAGGTCTAGCTGTTCGGCTGCGGCAGCTATATCCTGTAGACTGCCGACTATGTAATCTTTAAAGCCTTGTACTCTTACCGCCAAGTCTTGGGAAGCACCCGCGAAAGTAGTACGCATTTCCTCGCGGATTTTATCCCGTCTGCGCTCTAGTTGTTCGATCGATATTTCTAAGGCGTTGCGCTTCTGTTCTAGCTCTTTCACGCCAGAAGCGATCATCTGTTCGATCGCCTCTTTGATCGAAGCGGTTTCATTTTCTAACAATCGGGCTTTTTCTGTTTTTAACTGCTCTATCTCGGCTTTTAAAGCTGATTTTTCCTGTTCTAGAGATTTAATTTCTGGATCGGCTTCAATTTCTGCGACGATTTGATCGGGAACTTCTTCGGGGGGATCATCCCAGAGATCATCGAATGTTAAATCTCGGGTTGCTTTCGGGGGTAAAACGTTAAAATCTTCTGAATTCATTGAGATCTGCGGCACGAGTAAAAACGATCGTTATCTCCATTCTAGGGGAAGAAGTGAGTTAGGAGAAACGAGGAGAGAGCGCGATACCTTTTCTTCTCACTTCTGGTTCCTCACAACTTAAGAAAATTTATAACCAATCAACTTATAAATTAGTTTAGCGGTTGTAAATTCTGACACCACAGAATCCTGTATCGGCGCTAACTCCATCACATCACAGCCGATTACTTCTTGGGTTTGAAATACCCTTCTTAGGAAACGTAGGGTATCGTACCAAGTTAAGCCGCCGGGTTCGGGAGTACCTACACCTGGAATCAAAGCCGGATCGATGCCATCTACATCGATGGTAATGAAAACTTTATCGGTGGTGATACTTGCGATCGCCCTTTCGATCCAATCGGGGTTTTGATATATGCCTCTATCCCACTGTACGGGAATTCCTTTTTCTTTAATTAAAGCTGCCTCTTCGGCACAGATAGCCCGAATCCCCACTGGTAAAGTCGGTAATCCCATTTCTAAAACCCGCCGCATCACACAGGCGTGATTATGTAAGGAACCTTCGTACTCGTATCTCATATCTCCGTGAGCGTCTATCTGTACGACGGTGAAAGGTTCCTTATAGTGTTGTTTATAAGCTTGCACCACCCCGGTAGTAATAGCGTGTTCCCCTCCTACCGCGACGACGAATTTATTATCAGCAATGAATCTAGAGACGGTGGCGCTCGTTACTTCTAACATTTCCTCGGCGGTTAGAGAGGGTTGGCGGCGCGTATCGGCTATCTCTTCGTGGGTGTAGATGCCCACTTCGATACAGGTTTCTTTTTCTAATTCTTCGTCATAGGCTTCTAACTGCTGTGATGCAGTTAATACGGCTTCTGGCCCATTCTCGCAACCCTTACGAAAGGTGGTAGTAGCTTCGTAGGGGATGGGCAGTATCACCGCCTTCGCCGTTTCGTAAGAGGTGAGAGCTTCTGAGCCTAGAAACTGTTCGATAACCGGAGGTGTGGATAGGAGCATGGCGCGATCGTCATTGATAAAGTCCGATCTCTCAGTATAGCAAGAGGTAGGAGTGAGTTAAGAGGAGTGAGAAGTGAGAAGGTCATCTATGAGCGAATCGTCGCCGGGTGAGGCTAAATACTGAGCGAAATAGCGAGCTAGGCTGGGTGTAACTATTAGGGTACTGGTGAAACCGGTAAATAAATGAATACCAGTTAGATTGGGTACGGGGCCGACTAGGGGGCGATTCATGTCGCTGAAAGCTACCAGACAGTTACAGACTTTGGCGGGTAAATCAGCTAGGGAGGGCAAGATATTTCTAATACCTTCTCTAAGTTCCCGTTCGTAATATTGTAGATCGATCGCACCGTGAGGATCGGTCATTATCTGACTACTCTGACCCACATAGATACTACCATCTAAAAACTGTATTGCCCCTATTTCGGTAACACTCTTGAGTATATTGCCATCGGCGTTATCCCACTTACTTTGATCTTGAGCGTTACATACTTCTCTTTCTATCCCTAATCTGTTGATAACCCCTGGCATGACCATCGCTTGCAGTTTGGTTTCTGTGGCAGGAATCGCTAAAATTTGGGAGTGAGTGAAATACAATTTACTCTCGATTCCCGCTTCTTTGAGTAACTTTCTACCCAAGCCACCGGCGCATACTATCACCTCTTTAGCGTGGTAATTATTTTGAGCAGTTTTTACTCCTTGAATTTGGTCTTTATCCGTAATGAAATCGATAACTTTTTCTCTTTTTATTTCCCCTCCAGAGCGGGTAAAAGCGTTTAGATAGGCTCGATTAGTTTTCTCAGAGTGAATGTGACCATGATCGATCCTGAAAGCACCTGCGATCGCATCTCTATTCAATAAGGGTTCGATTTCACAAGCGGTATTTACATCGATAAATTCTGGCTGAATCTCAAATTGCTGATGGGATTTTTTTATCAATTCGACATCATATTCAGGCTTTATTGTCAATAGTAAATTTACAATTCTAAATTCTATATCCGAGTCTAATTCGGTGCTTAAAGATTGGTATATTCGGAGACTATCTTTATAGATAAAGCGCAGTAAATCCGTAGTAGCCGACCAATAAGCCAAACCCCCGTAACTATAAACGGTAGCATTATCTAAAACGGCATCTTTCTCTAAAAGTAAAACTTTCAATTTGTGCTTTACCAGTTCGTAAGCTAGAGCAGATCCGGTAATGCCACCACCGATAACTATGTAATCATAATTGGTCATAAACAGCCTGTAAATGTATAGAACTAACGACTTTATTTAAGAAACGGCAAAATCAGTTATTTTGCGACGTTCGGGCGTTTTAAACCCTAGAACTATCTTTTCATGGGGGATTCCCTGTTTTACAAGCTCGTTGGCGACTCCTTCTTCCGTACCATCTTGTTGTATCCAAATTTTATCATTAATAATATTAATATGAATGAGTGTGCCATATATTCGCTGATTTTTGTGCCAGCCAATTTCAATCAATAGGTAATGTTTTCGGTTTTCATCAATAATAATTTGAACATCATTATTCGCATCCCCTCCAAGAAATACAAGATAGTCTTCTAAAAGGCTTAAAATAGCTTTTTCAAGGTAATCTTTATTTAACTTATCCATCTGATGATTTTCTCTTTAGTAGTATCAAAGGTACATAATCTCAGCACTTTATCTTCTATTAAAACTTGTCCTGCTTCTTCTTCAAAAACAGATTTTTCAACTTCATCGGAAACCGCTAAATATAAAATTCTTTCTGGTTCATACCGCCTTAGTAAACGTTCGTATAATACAAATTGACCGATCGCCTCCTCTAAATCTTTCATTTCTGAAGCACCACGGAAACTTTTAATTTCGATGGCAATTTTTTTAACTCCTTGCTCAGCAGCAATTAATCTTTCCGCCTCGAGATCGACGAATAGATTTTTACCTCGTAT
>CAZUVR010000081.1:0-15626 GCA_964623815.1 uncultured bacterium
CGGATTACGGTATCTTGGTTCGGTAGCCAGACGCGATGATAGGTATTACCCCAAATGGTTTGGGTTTCGATAACTTTACAGATTTGGCGGTGTTCTTCGCTCCATAACCAAGTGTCATGGCGGGAGTCGGGAGAGGAACTTTTGCTAGATAAGGGATTAAACTCCATTAATCTACTTAAATCATTTGACAAACGCCCTAATCTTTAGATGCGTAGATTGATAATCCCATTTTAGGTGCAATAACTTTAACAACGCTTAATTCATTTACTGCATTTATTGCATTTATTGCTTTAAACGGATACGATCGTCTTATAAAAATAAAACAGGAGTTGTACTATGACTGTTCTCGCTCATCGTCAGCCACCTCCGTCAGCTCAAGAGCTTGAACTCGCTCGGATTTCAGGAAAGCGTTTGTCGCGTTATGTTGGACGCACACAACCTTTAACACTTCGTTTTGTGGAATCAGAACAGGAACAACCCTTAGAATTACCCCCCGCAGCCGTCGCCCTCCTGATGGAGATTTTAGAAGCTATGGCGGCTGGTCGTGGTATGACCATAATTCCCCAAAATGCCGAACTGACTACCGTTCAAGCGGCCGACATACTTAACGTGTCCCGCCCCTTTCTGATCAAACTACTCGATGAAGGAACGATCCCCCATCGTAAAGTAGGTAAACATCGACGCATTCTAATTGAAGATGTTATTAACTATAAAGAAAAAATTGATAGCGAACGTGAAGCCATCTTAGATGAGCTGGTGGCAGATGCTCAAGAAAATGACATGGGTTATGTCAAGTTATGAGCGGGTATACCGCCCTACTCGATGCAAATATTTTGTATCCGGCACCAATGCGGGATCTGTTCCTTTTTGCTTTAAAACTCCTGACTAAGATTGAGAATAAATCCTCCGTTTTTAACCTCGGTGAGGGTTAAGCAATCGTTAACCGTCACCTATTCTAGTTAACGATTGGTCGTACCACATCAGGATCTTTTGGTCTTCTTGGAGGATTGTTTCGGGGATTTTTTTGGCTACGTCGATGATGAGCTGATAATTTTTTTCCTGCCACGCTTTTTTAAACCCGGCTCTTACTGCTTCTAGTCGGAATACTTTGAGTTGTTTCTGTTTGCTTTGTTGGTATTCTTCAAACTCTTTCAGTAAGGATTTCAGGCGTAGTTTTTCTAGGTCTATGGCTTGATTGGGGTTGGGGACGTACCATTTATCTTTTGCAGCGTTGATTAATGCCGTGTCATCTGTTTCTAGTCCTATGGCATCGGGGGATAAGGTTTGTTCGATTCGTTGGATTTTGTCGCGGTGGGTTGAGGATTGTTTGAGCCAGGAGACTATTTGTTTGGGGATTGCTCCTTTACCTTCGTAGCGGAGGAAGTTCTGCTCTAATATTTCTGATAGTTCTAGGGGTGTTTCTGCTTTTGACCAGGCGGATTTTGAGAGCATGAATTGAGGATGGATTTCTTGGAAGGTTTGGGGCTTTTTGGTGAGTTGTTGTTTTAGCCACTGGACTGCGCTTTCTTCGTTGGTGACGATGAGTTCTAATTGGAGTATTTCTTTTACGGTCATCCGTTTTTTGTCGTACTCGGCTACCTGTTCGGGGAGAAAGTACATTTCGTCTTTTTCTACGAAGCGTTGTGCTAGTCCGGCGTAAAATTCGGAGGCGGAGAGGGGAACGGTGAATCCTCGCTGGATGTGAAATGCTACCATACGATCGAATAACAGGTAATTTTGGCGTTCGGCTATGGTTTCGGCTACTTCGTTTTTGGCGACGAATACGGGGAGTTGTTGTAAATGATTGCGGATGAATTCCCAGCAGGCTGCCTCTGTTCCGGCTTTCAATTGGAACTTATCTTCTAAATCTTTTGTGGGTTTATAAGCAGAAATTACAAGATCTTGTTTGACAGCACCGCTTGTATAAGATAACTGTTTAGTTGTCCCCTTCTGTTTATCTAATGTTCTGACATCAGCAATAACAAATCCAGCTTCTTGCATAGCCTCTTGAATGGCATTCCAAACGCTATTTTGTGAGTTATGAAATTCTACTGTTATCCAACGTCCCGGTTTGAGAATTCGGTAAAATTCTGTATAGCAACGTTGCATAATATATTGATAATCTTTTAAAAATTTATTTTGAACATTATTGACTATGGCTTCAAATATATTGCTAGTTAATACTTTGAGCCAAGATTCATAAACAAAATTTAGTTCCGAGTACATTAAATTTCTACCGAAAGGCGGATCTATAAATATATAATCAATTGAGGAATTTGCTATTTGACAAGACGTAGATGAAATACATTGTATTATAGATGTAAATTTTTTTGAAAAAGAAAATGCTTTCTGAATTTTTGTTATTTGAGTTAAAGTGTAGTTAATTGGATTAATTTCGAGTGAAAAATTTGGTATATATAATGTACCAGAAAGAGGCCCAACAACTTCTCTACTTCTATTACCTCTATGTTGCGGCATATAACGATTTCTTTTGCTCATTCTATCAAGTACAGAAGTTATTAATAAAATCAAACTATTTAAAGTAAACTTTTCTATAAATAGTTTTAAATACCCTAAGGTGAACAGATTCTTGTTCGTATAAAAGTGATGTATGTGAGTAATGCCAATGCCATCATTACGACGCGATTCTTCACCTTCTGGCATTCTATTACTGGGAAAATTTGGATAAATTTTTAAAATTTTTATTTTTTTAAATAATATTGAATCAAAAGCATCAATTGGTTTTTCAAAACGCTTATTTCCTACACTATAATTAATAAGAACTGGTACTTGTTTGGCTTGTGTTACTAGGTGATTAATAGCAGGATCATAATCAGTAATCCAAGCTCGACCCATATAACGCTTAGTTAATTGAGAATTACAGTTTCCACAAACCAGATTGTCACGTACTTTGCCTTTTTCTTCATCCACAGCAACATCCCAAAAAACCATCTCATATGTACATTCAGGACAAGTAAAAACATCAGACCAAACCGTATAATTAATTTTCCCAAAAGGTAAACCAGAATTTTTCAGATCAACTTGTGGATTATTAGATTTTTCAAGTAAAGAGACAGCTTTTTCAATCTGTTCTGCTGTAGGATTATGCAGAGTTAAATACATCCAACCGCATTCATTTTCAACCTCGGCTAAAACTTGCTTCGCTTCCCTTTCAAACTGAGTTACATCTACGGGTGTATTATAGTTATAAGCAATAAAAGAAGCAGCTGGCGAAAGGTCATTTAAAATAGCTCGTCTAGCACCTAACTTAGAAAAAGCCTTACCATCTTCATCCAGAATCGTCCCATCAATCAGAACTCTATAACCTAAAGATTCCACCGTAGCCCTATCACCGCATAGCTGCGCTGCCACCCCCGTCATTCCCGAACCACAAAAGCCATCAAAAACAATATCACCCGGCTCCGTGTAGTGGAGGATGTAACGCATGATCGCTTTATGCGGTACTTTCGTGTGGTAGGAGTGAGCGTTATAAATCGGGTCATTCTTACCCTCGCTCACATCCGCTGCGAAGGGTTCACGATGATACTCGCCCTCAGAAGCCGAGCTATTATCTCTCTCCGAATTCCAATAATTAATAAAATCCTCGATAAAAGGATTAGGACAGGCCGTATAGTAAGGCGGGTCAGACAGTGCCAATATATCCTCATCTTCCCCAATAGGAAACCCCTCTATCTGGCGGAACTGCTGATCTCGTAACTTCTCCCGCAGCTTTTCCGTAAAGTACGCCCGGCGTTCCTCATCAGTTGCGAAAGTCATACCGAGACACTGTACTGCTTCCTGTTGCGGTGAATTAGCCTCTACCCCAATATCGATCGATAATTGTTCCCCGTCCATAATTTTAACCAGCTTGAAAATCCATCAAATACGAACAAAATTTCTATGGAGCAATTTCCCGACTCCCGACTCCCGACTCCCAATTCCCGTCCTATCCAGAGAGTTCATTCTCCACCACCATCCTGACTCTACTTAAATCTTTACCCCTCGTAAGCTCATTAAGATACTCATTGAAACGATTCTTCATCTCCTCCACCGTACAAGGTGAGCCACCGGCGAGCAGAACCCTTTGTAAATCTCCCGGCTTCACCACCACTTTCGCCAAACCCGAAAGCACTTCCTTAACCGCCTGGATAAACTCGGTTGTTATCGGCTCCGGTAGTACCCTAGACGCTAAAAACCGGTCTAATAACTCCCTCTGGGCCGGCTTGAGTAGATGCAAATTTTCCCGCGTCGTCGGGTCTTCCAGATTCATCAGTAAGGTTTGCTGCCAATTAGCTAAAATCTCCTCTAACCCGGTTTCCAACTTCATTAACTCGCTGTGGGCCGGTATATCGATGATCTCGCTCGTCGGCTTGAACTGACAATGAGGACAGATAGCGGTAGCTTGTAAATCCTGTTCCGTCAGTACCGGGCAACTTTTCAAACCCGCCAGACTATCTTGCCATTGCCTTAACTGACTCGCCGGCATTAAATCGATCGTCGCTAACTTCTGTAGAGCCTGTAATCTGCCATCGGAAAGCAAGCCCCCTTTAACCCTCTCCTCATTCGCCCCTAACCGCGCCGTAGTATGCAACGCCATGTAATCTTTCATGTAACTGTGCTTGAGTTCGGTCAGTTTTTGCAGAGTTTGCGATCGAAAAGTCGGCCCGGAACGTTTTTGAGAATTCAATATATCCGTCAACACTTCACCCTGTACCCCCCGCATCCTAGCCACCCAGGGATTATCACCCGGTAACACCGCCTCTGCCGTCGTCAGGTAGTTTGCGATCGAGCCGAGTTCACTCAGTAAACCCTGCAGCCCCTTAACTTCCTGCAAAATTTGCAAACCGCCCCGGTGCGCGGAAATGTCCTGCTCTTGAGCGCGAAAATTCTTCAACTTACCCGGATTAGTATAAGATTGCAGGGACTCTAAAAACACTTTTGTCCGGTCTAAATTAGAACGATACTCCTCTAGTAGCTCATCGGTTAAAACATTCCGCCCCAAGAAAACCAAACCGTCTTGTAACCTCTGCCGCGTCAAGACCAATTCGTTAACCCTTTCCGTAATCGCCTGTTGTAATTGGTTCACCGGTTCCTCGTTACCCTGAGTTACTAACTGAGCCATTCCCGGGGCCAGCCCTACCAGTTCAAACAACGCCCTCAGCGCCGGTAGATTCCACTCCTTCGGTTGCTCTAGATGCTTAAAATTGACTAACTCCTGTACCGAAGTAGTGACCAGAGTATCCATATTATTAGCATCGAACTTATTACCCGTGACGGCTAATACTATATCCCCGTTATAAACCAACGCCGCCGCCAGAACTATAACCCACTCTGGCTCTAAGCGATACAATTCCGGGGCCATATACTCCACCCCCGACACATCCCGCATGATTTCCGATCGATTAAGAACCTGACCGGAACCCTTTTGCTGTAGGAGAGACAACAGATACTGAGCGTATTTAGATCGATGAACCTCTAGCCTATCGCCGTCGAGTAGCCCGAGAGCGTCGAGAACTGCGATCGCCTGCCCGGTTTTACTGCCGCCCTTGATACAACGTAACGCGTCCTGCGCCGCCGAGTCTCTATTCTTGGGCGTAATCAGCAGGTTAAAAGCGGGATACTGGGGCGCTCGATCGCTAAAATGCCCCTCCAAACAGCCGGAACTCACCCCGTTGAGCATATCCCGCAGGTTAGCCCTGGCACCGGTAGCCCTCCGCATACCGCTCATCCACCCGGAGAAAGGTTTAGTTTTGCCCTGGTGAGTGACTTCAAAAGCCGCCGTCATATTCTCCTGTAGCCACTTCACCAGATTACGCAAAAAACCCGCCGCCTTATCTTCATAAGTCCTCTTAGCCCCTCCGGAGGAAGTAGCCGCCAACTCTAAAGCCGCCGCGTACTTGTCCAAGTTCTGCCGGAACTCCTCATCCGGTTTAGTTAATTCAAAGAAAACCTCATCGGCGTTTTTTTCCTTTTTATAAACTGGCGGATCTAAAGGCGGTATAAAGTAGAGATAAAAATCTCTCGCCGGTGCTGCCGTAGACCGTTCATTAGGCGCACCGAAAAATAAATAACCTTGCCGGTATACCTTCTTGCTCGTCCATTCTAACTCATGCTCCCAAATCCGATAACCCGTAACATAGGTTTGATCGGTGCATTCTAACACCTGTTGCAGTGCGAGAAAATAGTATTTGTCTAATTGTCCCCCGTCGAGGCTCTCCGCTCTTTTTTCGATATAGGCATCATAATCATCGGTTTTCTTGAGGTCGATATAGTATTGACGATTCTCGGGATTAGAAGATATAAACTGACCGCTGACGGTTTTATGAATCTCCCGCAGCACCGTTTCTACTAACGAGAGTAAATCCTCAGCCGGCTCCCCTCCTAACTCCGCCGCCATCGCGTCGTAAAGACATAGGGTATCTCTCAACTCCTCCGGCGTTGCCCCCAGGGGTGAATAAATATCCCCTACGGTCAAACGATGGACGGATAGGGCGGCGATAATCCGCACCGCCATCGGCTTGTAAGCCGGACGGGTAAAGGCTCTCTGTATACGCTCCTCCAGTACCCGCGAACACTCGATCACCTCCCGAATCTCCGGCACGGCCCGGAAAGAGGGATTTTCTTTGAGGGTGTGCCAGTAGCTATCGTAAGCGATTAAACCTGGCGCGTCTTGGGGTACCTCTTCGGTGATTAATTTCCGCATCGCCAGGGAGAGGGTTTTCAGTACCTCCCGCCTTTCCGCTACGGTAATGCGATCAAATGTGTCGATATAATCCGGATGGATGGGGAACAGCCTGACGAAATCTTCTAGCCGCTCGTTCATATCGCCGTAAAACTTGGCGAAGGGGGTTAACTGTTCTCGAATCTTGGTCAATTGGTCGGCGGTTTTCTTTAACAGACGTTGGGCGACTACATATTTAATATCGTCACGGGCGATGAGAACCTGCTCGAAACGGTCTTTAACCCGGCGGAGCGCATCGGCTACGGAGCGGAAACGGTCGTTATCGAATAGGGTTTCTTGTAAACCCGCCATGATCCGGAAGCGTAAATCTTTACACACTTCCCCCAATTCCCGGAGAAAGCCGAGATCGAGAATTATGGCTTGATCCTTACGACTGCGTAGATAGTCTAACAGCTCATCGATGACGAACAGCAAACCTCGATCGGGAAACCGGGCCGCGAAAGCCGCCATCATATCCTCGAACACGCCCTTATGATTGGTGATGGCATCCCGGGCGGGGAAGTTAAATTCAATCCCCCACTTTTCTAGAGCCTCCGTTAACTCGGAACATACCACCTCGCGTAAATCCATCGTCGTTGAACCTAGTTCTATGCGGATGACTTGGAACTTACCGGCGATAGAACCCACACTGTCGGCAACTTGAGGATTTTGTAACTCGTCCGCCAACTCCCCGTATTCAGCGATCGCACTGATCACCGACATCAAATGTGATTTACCGGTGCCGTAGTTGCCCACTACGAGGAGGCCTTTATTATCCGCCGGTCGATCGAATTGTAGGTTAGGGAAGACCAGGGACGAGAGACGTTCGGCCATTTCCGCAGAGATAACGTAGGTAGAAACCAGCCGTTTCGCCTCCGCTAATCTATCAGCATCCCGTATTTGAATGACGGACTCGATCGGCTCAAATTGAATTAAATCACCGTATTTCATGGAAGAGCTTGTAATTTTTCGGGATGGAGAATGAATAAATCCTTTACGGGGTAGGTAAGGTATTCCGGGTGTCCCGACTCCGCATAGGTGAGGTGGTCTAGCGCGATAGTTCCGTTCCAGCGAGCGATAATAGTGCGATCGCGGGCTAATATCTGAAGACATTTCAACGGTTCGAGCTTAAGAGAATTATCGAACAGAATCTCTAGATGTTCCAAAAAATATATATTGTTATCATTTTTGTCGATTAGGCTCTTTAATAATTCTTGGACTTTTAGCGGCCGCTTCCCGGATGGTAATTCTAGTAAAGCCCGACTTAGCTCTAAGTTAACGTTAAGGTAGCCGCCGTTAGTTATCTGAGCCAGCTTGCGGAAGTCGATTTCTGCCCCTGTCGATCCCCCCGGTTCACAGGGAATGATGATCAATCGGTGATAGAGTTCGGCAACGGCGGGGAGATAAGCCCTAATCTTATTCGCTATTAACTCGGTCATATCTTCCTCTGGGGGTTTTGTCGCCGCTCCTTGATAACGTTCCTCACAGATGTCACCGTAGGGGCAGAGACTACAATTAGCCTCTGAGGCTGTTGGCCTGAAATCTCCTTTGACAATATTTTGTACGAGGGTTTGGGCCTCTTCACCGGTCGATTCTAATTCTTCCAGGGTGAACTGGTGTAGATAATCGTGACGCAAATAGGCAATATAGGCGTTGAGTTTACCCGTTGCCCGAGAGTAAGCCCAAAGCTGAAAGCGGTGATGTTCCGGTTGTATTTCTCGATCGGTCTTAAAGTCCAATACCCAATCATCCCCCGATAAATCGACGATACCGTTAAAGGTCAAGTCCCCCACTTTGAAATTAACTTTCCATTCCCTCTCTCCCTCTCTAAAAGGAGCAAAATCCGGCAGCTCATCGAAGCGCCGCGCTAATTCTAAAGCCTCCCTCACATCCTCTAACGGTAAACTCATATCGAACCGGGCTAGGGTGCCTAAATCCCGGATACCTTTTTCTAGGGCCAGGTGTGTCAGAGTCCCTAGCCGTTTCGCCGTACCGATGCCCGAGCCGATACCGGGATGACCCTGCACGAAGTTGTAATAAAACCTTTTCGGGCAGAGGGCGTACTCGCTCAAAGCCGTGACGGGTAATTCAAATAAACCCGGGCCGATGGGGTTGAGTAATAACCCTGGGGGTTCAGCCGGTAAGGGTGGTTCGGTGGGGGCGGGGGGCCGTGCCGACTCGGGAGCGAAAGGGATAGTGTTGATGGTAATCCCGGCAGCCTCTAATCCCGGTTGCAGCTTCGATAGACTGCCCCTAGACCTTTCGGTTGCCGTGAGGATTAATAGATCTCGGGCCCGGGTTAGCGCCACGTACAGCACTCGTAACGCCTCGGTTTCTTCTCGCTGTTTCCGCAAATATTCCAGACAACGATAGATTACCGGCTTTTGCTCCTCACCACGATCGTCCTCAAACTTCAACGCCACGCCATATATCGGGTCAAAGTATACCGGTTCCCCCGAAGGCGGCCCAGAACGGGCTAGATCCGGTACGGCCACGACAGACCATTCCAAACCCTTAGCCGCGTGTACGGTCATTAAAGCCACCGCGTCATCGGCGGACAGGGGTAAACGCGGTATTTCCACTTCTGCGGCGATTAAACGATTGAGACGACGTACCGCAGCGAAAACATCGTTACTGCCCTGCTCTAACTGTCTCACTAGGGTAAAAAAGCCCTGCCAATCCGCTTCCCGCCGCGCCGCGTTCGGTAAGTTGGCGATTACCGCCGTATACCCGGTTAAATTATCGGCTATTTGTAGGAGACGGGTGGGGGGTTCTAAGGTGCGATGGTCTAAGAGTTGCCCTAATATTTCTACTGGCTTTTGTAATTCGGGAGCCAGAGAGGATTTTAATTGCTGCCACCAATTATATTTCGATCGCTCCTCTGGTACCTCTTGAATGCCGGTGAAAAGAACGCGATCGCTGATAGCGAAAAACGGACTGCGTAACACCGCCACTAAAGCTAGGTCATCACTCGGATCGGCTAAGAAACGTAATAAAGCCCAACCATCTTTAGCCTCTCTCGTTTCCAGTAAATTACCACCTCCGGCGAGGGCAACGGGAATCCCGGCACTTTCTAAAGCTTCACCGTACACTTCTAGGGGTGCCCAGGTGCGGGATAGGATGGCTATGTCTTTAGGCTCTACGGGTCGAAGTTCTTGGGTTTTCTTATCGCAGATCAAAATCTTTTCGTCTAGCATTTGTCTAAACTGTTTCGCTAAATAGTCCGCCTCTACCCGCAGAAGTTGAGGTTTATTTTCGTCCCCCTCTACCGCGTGAACCTGTATCGCTGGGTATTTATCGGGACTTTCGGAGCGGTGAGCGTCTAAGTTCTGATGTAAGTCACCCAGTAGGGGTCTGAAAATAGCGTTGATATTATTAATTAATAATTGGTGAGAGCGGAAGCTAACGGTTAGAACTTCCTCACTGCCGCCATTTTTAGTAATAGAATCCCGCCAGCCCCGAAATACTTCTATATCGGCGCGGCGAAATCCGTAGATAGATTGTTTGGCATCACCGACGATTGTTAATGATTTTTCTGCGGTCAATAATTGCAATATTTCTGACTGGACGGGGTTAGTATCCTGGAATTCATCTATTAAGAAAGCCTGCCACCGGAGAGCGTAATAAGCTCGCACTTCTTGACAGCGCAACGCTTGGAGTGCGCCCACTTCTAAATTGGCAAAGTCTAAAACCCGAGAGCGGCGTTTCTGCCCATTGATATATTTATCTACAGAAATAAACGCTTCTTGTAGTGCGGGTAATATAGTCTTAAATTGTTCATCAATCACAGAAAATTCTAAATTTATTAGCCCATCTTTGAGAGCATCTTTTATTAATCCTCTAAGATTTTTAATAGTCTCTTTGACAATTTCTAACCCTCCCTCGGGCCAATTTTTCTTACTACCGCAGTTGATTTTAACCTTATCTATTACCTCCAGAGACTCTGTAATATTTTGCCCGGATTCGATACTATCGATCGCCCTTAAAGCCGGTTGACGGGCTTCTATCTCCAAGCGATCATCAGATTTGCCGATATAACTCTCTAGCGTCGGGCGGGCCTGTTGCCAGTGGGGATGTTGCAACAGTTCTTGAAAAGCCTTGTTTTGTAATTCCTCCGCCAATTCTGGCCATTTGTGGGAACCGCACTCTAAAGCCTTTTGCGCTGCGATCGGATCTTGTAGTAACATCCGTAACGTGCGAGACATAAGAGAATGGGGTATCTTTTCGTACAGCTCTACCGGCAAAGAATCCAAAGCCTCATCGAGCCATCTTTCAACCCGCAGAACCCCTTCTAATTGATCCAAAACTGTAAAATCTGGCGGTACTCCCGCCGCCTCCGGATGCTCCCGACAGATTCGCATCGCTAGGGCGTGGATGGTACTGATTTGGGCCGCTTCTAACTCCGCCAGTAAGTAGGCCCTTTGGGGTAACTTCTGATTGACTAAAGAGCGGATGCGCGATCGTAATTCGGTCGCCGCCTTTTCCGTGAATGTGGTGGCGACTACCTCTAACGGGGATAATTCCTGCTGTTGCAAATGATATAGATAGCGTTCGGCCAGCATATGGGTTTTTCCAGTGCCGGCGCCGGCTATCACCGCTACGCTGCCCTTAGCGTAGGCTGCTCTTTCTTGTTGCGGGGTGAGACTCATGGGTTAACTTCTCCTTTACGGCTCAGACGGGAACCTTTACGACACATCAAATCGTAGGCACAATATCTACAGGCTTTTTGCTCTATATCCGGCGATACGGGATAGGAACCAGTTTGCAGGTGAGTTTTTATTTTTTCGGCGATTAGGGATAGGGTTTCTTCGCTCGGGGGTGTTCTGCCCCCCACCTTTTTACCTTTGCTGAGGGAGTAGTAATAAGCCCCCTCTACTGTCTCCCCTGGGAATAAATGAGCTGCAAAATGGCTGTAGAGGGATAATTGAATGTCTATAGAGGCTTTTCCGTCGTCATCTTTTACCCCCGATGGTGTGCCGCCGCCAGTTTTGTAATCTACGATCGATATACCCCCAGAAGTGCGATCGATGCGATCGATCTTACCCTTTACCTGTAACCCGTTCCACTGGCCGCTAAATTCTTTCTCCACTTCGATAAACTCCGCTTCTGGTGGGCAGAAGTCTGGGCCGAGGCAAGCGCGGTTTAAAGTTTTTAAATGTTCTTTCCTTCTCGCTTCCCACGCCAATAAGCCGGAAAGCCCTAACTCTTGTTCTGTCTGTAAGAAGGCACTTTCTAAAGCATCGGTAATCTTCGATAGGCTTGCAGAATTTCTGAGGGCTATTTCGAGGCTACGATGATATAAATTACCCTGAGATAGAGCGGTTAAATCGTCTTCGGCTTCTTCTAACTCCGCCAATTTTAAAACTTTCTCGGCGAACCATTTAAAAGGGCATTGACCAAGAGTTTTTAATTGAGTCGCGCTGAAGACCAGTTTATCTATATCTAAGGGCAAGCCGATTACTCCATCGTACTCATCCTGAGCCTCTGCCCCCTCCCTACGCTTCTCCACATTCCAAGCGTGAATCGCCCTCGGTAAAACCTCATCCTCCACTAAACTATCGCGTCTGAGATAAACTTTTCTCGCCTCCTCCAAACTAGCAACAGGGACGGCGGGGGGTGGTACGGCTTGCAATCCTAATCGGGATAAATAAGGACTGGGCAAGGTACCCTCTTTAACGAGAGTTTGAGGATAAGAGAAGGTCAAGCATTCCGTAGGCAGTTGTAGTAAAGCGTGAAAAGCAATCACCTCTCGCCGCGCTATCTGTCCAGCATCTTCTAAAGGGAAACCCTTGCGGCGCAACAGTTTACGTTCAAAAAAATCTAATACTGGGTCATCTTCTACGGGAGCAGGAAAAATACCCTCCATCATACCCAAGAAAAAAACCTGCTGGTATTTAGCCCCGAATAAGGATGTAGGTGTGTGCAATTCCACCCCTCCCCTACCCGGTTGAGCTGGTGCGTTAATCAGGGCTAAAGAGGCGATTACATCGGTGGCGAATTCCCTAAAGCTGATAATGTCTTCTTCTGGCCCAGATAAGTCTACGAGAACTTGCTGTAATTCGTAGTAACTAACAATTTCTCTCGGCCAACGCCCGGCTCTGTCGCGCAGTTTAAATTTATTTAATACCTGCTGTAGCCTTTCTACCCAATTAGCCCGGGTATCTTCTCTCGGCCAATCCAGTAGGGATAGGTTAACCCCCAAACTCTGCCACTCTAAAAGATCCGCAGGGTGTTGTTTGCGGGCTTCCTGCCACAATTCCGAGGATAACCCAAAACATAGAGGATGCCTTAATAATCGGGCGGTAGATTCAAAGGGAAATTTTTCTTCGATTACTTCTAACAGTAACTGTATCCAAGCTCCCACCCTGGTAGTGCTTAAGGGGATTCCGTAGAGAGCGCGTAGGGGTAGCCCATACTCGTAGGCCACATCTAGCAACGTGGGGCCGTATAACCCTTCATCCCTAACAACGATTACGATTTCGTTCGCTTGGATGCCTTGAACTAAAAGAGTTTTTACCTGTGCCAATACGCCCCTTACCTCTAGCTCTAAATTAGGATAAATATGCGCTTTGAGTTTCGAGCTTTCCATCGGGGGCGGCGCTGTAATCGGCTCTGGAATTTCCCAGCCCTGTTGCTTCAAACACCCAAGAGCCTGTTTAATCTCGATAAATTCGCTGCCCCCAGGGTATGGTAGTACGATCGCGCTACCATTACCAGCGATCGCATTTATAAATTGCAATTGATCCGGGCGTGGGTCGAAGTAGCCGTAAACTAAAAGGGTTTGACGCTCTTTAACCACCTCACTCGCCCGCCAGAGAACCTCAGCCTGGTCTATTAAAGATTGTTCTCTCAATAAGCTGATGTAGGTGGCGGTTAAAGAGGCTAATTGCTTAGTCTGACTACTATCGGTGGTAGCCAATAATTGAGGTTCGATACCGCTCCTTAATAGGGTTTTAACCGCCCCCGATACGGTGCGCGTCGTTCCTTCAATATCGGCTGTAGAGAAAACCATACTCACAGACTGACGCAACAAGCGCAATGCCCTTAACTTCGGCGCGACTCGAATACCCGCATCTAGCAGAATCGATGTGGCGAGGCTTTCTAAACTTTGGTGCGGTACTTTTAAAGCCCGAGCCGCCCGTATACTCGGGGTGATTATTGTGGGCTGAGCCGGGAGAGTATGATCGAGATTGAAATAAACAAATCGTTTCATTTGATAAACAGCAAAATATTCAATTTTTTATCTGGCCGAATTTTACCCATCACTCGGCGGAATATCCCAATCTTTCTTATTAATGTTTCCAGTTTGGTAAAATTGCCTCACTAGCTTTACGCATTCTCGAAAATCGTAGTTTTCTTCTGCTAAACGGTTCGCCACATTCCAATCTACATCTATATGCTCACGAGCCGGAATAATGATTTCGCTGTCCGCCGGGCTTTCGACTTCTAGCTTGATCAGTCCAATACCGTGCAGACCGGCTAACATTCTCACCTCTTTTTCCGCTCCCTGAATTTCCGCCGTGACCAGATAACCAAAATTTGCCCACGATGAATTACTAACCGCTTGAAAATAAGCTTCACGAACATTCGATCGATTAATCAACTTTTTGACCTCGAACGACCATAGTTTCGTTTTTCGATCAGCCATCTGATTAACGCATTGCTTGATCTCCTCATGCCACTCACTACTTAAATCCTCAAGGGCTATCAAGTCAGGGAAAAGCCAACGGTTGCCGCCAGCTCCGTAGCTGTTGCGAGCGCGCTTTTCATCGATTCGTTTGCTATAAAGGGAAAACTCGCGCCATAAAAACTCGCTCAGCATCGGGTAGAGATCATGCTCTGTATATTCTGTATTCCCTCCAACATTCCCCCCAACGAGCGGTAAAACAGAATTTTCCGTCGCTGCTACTTCCGCTTCGTCAGACTTTAAGGTGTAATAATATTTACGTGGTCGCCCTTCCGTTGTTTTCAATTGGGGATAGCGTTTTTCCCAAGACGGGCGTTGAGAGCCAATATCCGCGATGATTTGCTGGATGAGTGCGGCATCGGAATCGATCGGCATAACAGTCGCCTTGCTACGATCCCGCTTTTCCTGGCACTCAGATGGATATACCTTAAAGATCCAGTCGGCGATTTGACGAGCGGTAAACTTCTCTTCTGGATGAGCCTGTAAACATTCCAGAACAGCTTTTGGTAAATTGAGCGCCATTAGTTTCCCCACATCCTTAGAAATAGCAACCGATAGTTTTTAGTACAAATTACCTGAACTTTTCAGTTATACGATGATTCCCCTATGTTCTGGTTCTGTTTTTAAACTATTGTTCTAATTTCATATTTCCCATTTTTTGTGGAAGTTAATCATTTACCTTTTATTTTTTCTCGTCAGTAGTGATACATACATTCCTATCCCGTAAACGTTGAGCGAGTACATTCCCTAAACCCGTCGCCGGGGTTAAAATCCCTCCCCGCTGAGGTAATTCCGCCTCATTTAAAGCCAAGCACAGGGCCGACTCACACAAGAATTTAACCGTCGCCCGATTACCAGGATCTCCGCTATCGGCAATCAATCCCCGTACTTTCTGCCCATCAGCTCCGAATCCTAAAAGCTCACACCGAAACCATCCTCCATTCATTGTCTCTTCTGATGGGCCGCTACCCGGCCCAGGCAAGAACGATTTCAAGAACTCCCGTATAGGAGCCTGTCCGGTCAAAGCACCGACTAAAAGCATCCCCCCACTCACCAACCCTGCTTCTAATGGAGCAAGGGGAGAATCAAATTTCATATATTCCCCGTAAGTGAAGTCTTCCCCGTATGACTGCCCCCACCCGGTAAATAAAGCATTACTGCGTCTAACGGTACTTAAACAAAAGTTAAGCCCAAATATAGCCCAAACTTAGCTTGTGA
>CAZUVR010000082.1:0-15548 GCA_964623815.1 uncultured bacterium
AATCTCTGATAGCTCGGCAGTTCGGGGAACTCTTGGCACCAGTAGACACAAACATGGTCAAGGTAGTAATGTTTGAAATTTCGGTAGTAGTTTTGATGAAAAGCGATAACAATCGTCATAATTTCGCTTAAAGTCAACATTTTGGACCGTTTGCGCTGTTTTATACCTGATGATAATTGTTTTTCTTGCCATCTGGGTTCAAATACACGGCAGAAATCATCGACATGACAGAAAAGAGCTTCTAGACTGAACATAGACTGAATTGGGGGCGAGGCGTGTTTACTTATTTTTCAGCTTACTAGCCCCCGTTTTTTTCTTCCACTCTTATCCCGAACTGAGGTTCCTTTAATATGCCCGGGGATGACCATCAGCTTTAAATTAATTATCGGAGACGGGCAAAACTGGGAAACCTTAGCCCATAAACGAAAGCCGGATTACAGTTCCCCTCTTTTCCCTAAATCGCTTTCTTGGGAAAAAATTTATTCCATAAGTCTTCTAGAGTCACGTAGAGAACTGGAACGACAATTAGGCTTAATAAGGAAGATGTGACCAAACCTCCGACTATGGCGACTGCCATCGGCTGACGTAATTCCGCCCCGGTACCCAAACCGAGAGCGATCGGTACCATGCCTAAAATAGTAGAAGCGGTAGTCATTAAAATCGGCCTCAATCTCACCGCTCCCGTTTCAATAACCGCCTCTTCCCGGTTCCATCCCTCCCCCCGCAGTTGATTAGTGTAGTCGAGTAGTAACACAGCGTTTTTATTCAACAAGCCGAGCAGGAAGATAAAACCGATAAGAGAAATAATGCTAAACCCGCTTCGGGTGATCAATAACCCTAACATCGCCCCGGCTATAGATAAGGGCAAACATAAGCCGATAATCACAGGTTCCAATAACCTACCGAATAATAATACCAATACCAACAACATCAGGAGGGTAGCGAGGGCTAGAGTGCGCCCGAAACTACCCAAGACATCGTTACTCTGAGCGGAACTACCCCAACGCTGTATAGTTATCTCGGGCGGTAATTTCGTTTTAGCCAGATTTTCCACCGCTACTGCAGCATCTTCTAAACCTAACCCGCTGCTCAGATTAGCGCTTAAAAACACGGTACTCTGTCCGTTGAGCCTCTCTAGTTGCAGAATATCCCCGTTTTCTGCCACTTTTCCCGATAGCTCTAAATCTTTAATACCTGAGACAGATGCGACGGCTGTTTTTAATTTTTCCCCACCTTCCCGCACAGCTTTTATATCATCCCCACGAATCGCTAACTGTAAGGGTTTATCAGCTTCGGTTTGTACGAAGGGAATATCTTCGACGCTGACAGTGACACCTTTGATAGCTGGTAGAGAGGAGCGAATCTGTTCCTGCACTTCGGCGGTGTGATAGTTACGATCGCTTTTCAATCTCACGTACATCTTACCGCGATTCGGTTCCCCCCGCAGTCCGGCGATACCGAATACAGATTCTACACTAGGATTTTTTAAAATCTCCTCTTCCAGCCTACCGCCGACACGATTGACTCTCCTTAAAAGGAATCCTTCAGGCGATTTGGCAATATCTCCCAACCAATCGAAAGCACCACCCCTAGGAGCAGGGTTATCGCTGGTTGCAGGGAGCGATCGAGTTATCCTCGGCAGTGCGCTAGTATAGATAACGTTGAATTCCCCCCTATCCAGTTGCGGGATGAATCCTTTAGGTATTAGAGGTATTAAAGCTATCCCGGCGATAAAACTGAGTAGGGCGATACCTATGACTAATGAGCGGTGGCCCAACGACCAATGTAAGATTTTTCTATAACCTCGGGCGATAAGACTCGGCTCATCGCTGACGGATTGAATCGGTTTCGGTTTAATCCAGTGAATCGCCAGAATCGGTGATAGGGTGCGGGCTACGAATAGGGAAAATAACACCGCCGCCGAGACGGTGAGGCCGAATGGTTGAAAGAATTTGCCCACAGCGCCGCCCATAAAAGCCACTGGCAGAAATACGGCCACTATCGTCACCGTCGATGCCGTCACAGCTAAACCGATTTCGTTAGTACCTTTTATCGCCGCCTGTTTTGGTGTTTCGCCTGCGTCGATGAGTCGGGAAATATTTTCTACATCTACGATCGCATCATCGACTACTATACCGATAACCAAAGCTAAAGCCAATAACGTGATTGTTTCTAAGTTATATCCCAACATTGCCATCACGATACAAGTACCGAGTAAGGAAAGGGGAATAGCCAGGGCGGCGATGAGAGTCGCCCGGAAGCGTCGCAAAAAAGGAAAGATGACTAACACTGAGAGGATGATAGCCAAGATTAAATCGTCGATGGTGGCTTGAGTTGCATCTTTAATATATTGGGCTTGAGTCTCGGCTAGAATTATTTCTAAATCGAGATTGTTAGCTTTTATCTGTTTAACTTCCTGCTCTACGTCATTAACTACGTCTAAAACATTGGCGGTAGATTTTTTAATAACCTGAAAAGCTAAACCTGGTTTGCCGTTAAACCTTACTAGAGTAGGATAATTAGCGGTTAGCTCCTGAGCGTTACCTGTATTCACATCTTCCTGCCCCAGGAGATTTACTTTTAGCACCCCCGATAAATTCTGTATCGGGGCTATTATCCGCTCTTTGGTAACAGTGGCTAATTCTTCTAAACTTTTACTATCGCTCAATACTGCGTAGCTAATCACCGCTGATTCGTTCAAATCTACCGGCACCACATCGTAACTAGTCTTCGGGGGTAAAGTTAGCGCTTCGAGAGACTTTTTCACACCGTTAGTGGCGGTTTCTAAATCCGTGCCTATATCGAAGAAGATATTAACTATACTCCTACCTGGATAAGTAATCGAATACACATCTCGTAAACCTGGCAGAGGTTTTAGGGGAGTCTCTAAGGTTTTAGTTAATTCTTTCTCCGTGTCGAGCGCATTAGTTATATTTGTTTGTGCATTTATTACCACTACGGGAAATGATATATCGGGAAAAAGGGCGTATTTTAAAGAGGTGAAAGCGAAAATCCCCGCCACTGCCAGAGCCAGCCAGAAGTATAGGGTCAGTTTAGTATAATTGATCGCCCATCGGGATATATTAAATTTTTCGCGTAGTGATTGCTTCATATAATTTATTCGTATAACACTTCGTCAAAACAAGCCTCACCCACTGCGGTTAAGCTTCTGGCGGCAGTTTTGTCCGTTTTAGATTTTTGTACCAGAGCGCGAAACTGGTTCAGATTGTAAGTTGCCTGAAACTTCTTAATGGTACAGTTACATAGGTCGCCCGCTATATCATTGGCTAATCCCTGTTGTTTAGCTCTCTGTAAGCACTCCTGTTTATAACTATCGAAGGTGGCGTTAGATGAGCTGTTTTGAATTAAGGGAGCCGCCGGCGGTTTTTTCGTATCGGCTCGCACTGTTAAGGGAGCGGATATTAACCCCCCCATTAAAGTAATTATTATCGAGTTAGCAATCAGCTTTCCCATAGATTCCCACTATTTTTATACTAATCACCGATTATTATAGATCGATCTTCTCTGGAGTTAGTTCCATCGATGGAAGTAAGGGGTTTATAATCGGGGAGTATCTTTTATTTCTTACTATATGAAAAATCTTGTAGTAGCTACTAGTAACCCAGGTAAACTAAAAGAGATGGAGTCATATTTACAGGGTCTGGATTGGCTATTAACCTTAAAGCCAGATGAGATAGAAGTAGAGGAAACGGGGCAAACTTTCGAGGAAAATGCGCGTCTTAAAGCCTCACAAGTGGCGAAAATATTAGGACAATGGTCTATAGCAGATGACTCGGGATTGTGTGTTAACGCCCTGAATAATGCGCCAGGAATCTATTCGGCTCGCTACGGAAATAATGACGGCGATCGGATAGAAAGATTACTGAAAGAATTAGGCGATAATCCTCAACGTCAGGCTAAATTTATTTGTGTAATTGCCGTGGCTGATCCTCAAGGGGAAATAGTGTGTCAGACTACGGGTATCTGTGAGGGAGAGATTATATCGAGTCCCCGGGGTATTTCCGGCTTCGGCTATGACCCGATTTTTTTTGTCCCCGAATATAATCTAACATTCGCCGAGATGTCCCCGGAATTAAAACATCGGGTGAGCCATCGCGGTAAGGCTTTCGCTGAAATCATCCCTCAACTCGATCGATTAAAATAAACCCGAAAAACTATGTTTTTACCTTCTTGGCTCGTTATCGGGGCTGTCGCTTTAGCGGTAGCCAGTACCAGTAATATTCTCACTAGCAACGATAGGCGCTGGTTCAACCGCCAAATACGCCCCCGCTGGCTCACTTTTGAGCGGCTCATACCTTTTATCTGGATATTTATTTTTATTTGCGGGGCTATCTCGGCTTATCTGGTGTGGGAATCTCAAACGGGCACTCGCATCGGGTTAATGATATTTTATCTGGCTGTAGAAATGACGATCATGGCTTATACCCCCGTCATGTGTAAGCTACGCAGTTTAGAGGCGGGTACTATTGTCGGTGGTTTCGGTTTCATCCTCGGCTGTATTTTAACCTTTCTCGTTTTCCCCGTAAGTTTTTGGGCGGGTGTTCTACTGTTACCTTACGTATTATGGAGTCCTATCGGTACTTATGTAACTTGGGAGATGAGTCGCCTGAATCGATGAAAAAGTGAGGTAACTGTACTACCTCACTACTGCCGTCATGCTTAAATTTTTTAGGGTCGCATACTATAAGCCAATTTTTTTTCTTTCAGCCGGGATGGTGTCTTTGAATTTTTAGCAACTAAACACTGTAATAAGTCTGGGACTTCCTGATGACAGTGGGTACAATACCAATAAACTCTGTTATTAGTAATGTGGCGTAATGTTTGACTAGAACAAATAGGGCAGGTACTCATTTTTTTTAAAGTTTTTGTTATAATTCTGTAACGCTATATCTGGAGTTTTTCCTAGGGAAGATAGTTGAAATCTTTATATACTCTTGATTTCTGCCTTACCCTTACTAGTGTAGTTCTGTTTTATAGGTAATAACATCTTTCTAATGAGGTAGCAAGATAATCTTACCCAGGATAGAGGATGATTTTATTTATTCACACAAAAAAATAAGCGTTAAAGTTCATCACTTTAACGCTTGATAATTATCACCTTGATCGTCGGAATCTATGATTAGTCGAGTACATCTTTGACGTTCTTACCAGCCTTATCAAGTGCAGAACCTACATTTTTAGCGGTTTTATCGGCGGCTGAAGTTGCATTATCTTGTAAGTTGCGGAAACTTCTTTTCGCTCCTTCTTTGACATCGTTAGCCGCGTCGCTTACTTTATAACCAGCTTCGTCAACTTTATCTTTTAAGTTTTCCGCCGAAGCACGACGCTGTAAGTTTTCTACAGGGGTAATACCTCTGTCTAAACGTTGCTGCGCTTGGGTAACTAATTTTTCCGCTTTCTGTTCGGCGGCGGCGGTGTTCTGACGACGATCGACATCGCGGCCTTCATTCATCCCTCCTTGATATGGTTCGCTGGCGTAGCTCTCTTTCATGTGACGCTCCATATTTTTATCTAACCGGTAGCCAGGAGGATTATCTTGAGCGCTACGTTGGGTATCACCACCAGAGGTTAAACCGTTATCTTTTACCGAAGGTTGTGCTGGATAATTTTGATCATTGGCGAATCTGGCACTAACTTTACCATTGGGGGCTTGACTGCAGGCTGTGCTGACAAATAAGAGCAAGCCAGCGCAGAGAGTTACGACTAAACGAGATACGCGGAAGTTTTTGAAAAAATTAATGATGTTTTTCATGGTTAACCTATTTATATAATTTAATTTTTCAGTGGCTCGACTTTGCAGATTACTCGCCTTGAGAGTAGAAACGCACTACCGGGCCGTGATAGGTAAAGGGCCCCTCTAAAGAGCCTTTTACGTCTTTCCAGGCCACCATGCCACCTTCGATATGAGCGACGTTAGTAAATCCGGCTTCTCTGAGCATCTTTACCGCCTGTGCAGTCTCTTCGTCGTTATTTCCGTATACGTATATGTCACGGTTTTTAGTCAGCGAACGAGTAGCCGTTTCTACTAAAGTATCTAAGGGCATACTCATGGCACCCATGATTCTTTCGTTATTGAAGTCTTGACGATCTCTCACATCAATAATTGTTAATCCTGGTTCTCCCCAATTTAAGCGATCCTTTAAGGCTTTAGCGCTAGAATTAGCCGTTAAAGGCGGAGGGCTTGGTAAGGGTTTGGTAACGATTTCTTTAACCTGTTGTATATTTTCTTCTACAGTAGTCATCTATTAATTCCAAATTCACTATACTTCGTACAATAACAATGTTTTTGCTACTATTTATCTTTCTTTGGTTATAAGATTATATCGATAATAAATCCTTCTTTAAGTAGCATTTTTTGCTTAAAATTGATAATTGTCTTAATTTGCCAGCCCGCAAATATCAAAAAGTATCGGCAATATTTATGACTACTTATTAGATAATTTTTTTATATATAACACTCAATCAAATTTGATTGTTTCTAATTAAAAGCATTATAAAAATATTTCTTTGGATAGATAACAACTCTTATTTTTAGTGCATTTAATACCTCTAAAAGTTAGGCGAGCATTCCTAAAAGAACACTCGCCTAAAGCTATCCCTATATCATCTAATTTGCTAACAGTGCTTGATAAAGCTATTGAAAACTCTTAAATCCGATCGCTATAACTAGCGATCGCGTTTTGGCTTATTTAGCCTGTGGCTTGTTATTATCCACATCTATACCCACTTCTTCAGCGGCTCTGTTTAACATCGTCTGTTGACGATTTTTTACAGAGTGTTGATGACGTCTCATTAATGCACGAGCTTGTTGTTCAGCAGACATAAATATATCCTCCGATTGCTAATTCAGTTAGTAACTTTTTTAAATCACCCTATTAATATATATAACACAAAAAACTGTAGCTATTGTTACAGAATCAGTTTTTCGAGAAAAATTTACAAAACTTAACACAAGCAGGAGTAGGGAGTAGGTAAGGTTTATTTCTACTGCCTACTCTCTACTCCCGTTCTCGTAAAAGCTTACTATTATGGGAAATCCGCTTATCATCCCCTTCTTTATACCAGAAATGACGAGTGACCAGTAGCTAGTAATTGGCTACTCGTCACTTGCCACTCGCCACTAACCACTCCCTACTCTCTACTCCCCGATAGTTTAGACTTGAGTCGAATTAAGGGGGATTAGATGAGACTCAAGGGATGATTGAGCGTGAATGGGGGAGAGGAGGGGGAAGAAAGGCTGATGGAGACTGATCAAGGTGGCTAGGGTACGCTTTAATTGAGTGCGGGGTACGATCGAGTCTACAAAGCCGTGTTTCAATAAATATTCAGAGGTTTGGAAACCATCGGGTAATTTTTCCCGCAGGGTTTGTTCGATGACGCGCCGGCCCGCGAAACCGATCGTCGCCTTCGGCTCAGCGATAATAATATCACCCAACATGGCGAAACTAGCCGTCACGCCGCCGGTGGTGGGGTGAGTCAGTATGGGGATATATAATAACTTGGCTTCCCGGTGACGGTGGAGAGCGCCGGAGATTTTCGCCATCTGCATCAAACTCAACATCCCTTCCTGCATCCGAGCGCCGCCGGAAGCGCAGACAATAACCAGAGGCAGACGTTCATCGGTGGCGCATTCTGTGAGGCGACAGAGTTTCTCACCCACTACCGAACCCATGCTACCGCCCATAAAGCGGAAATCCATAACGCCTAAAGCCACTGGTAAACCGTCGAGTAAACCGGTGCCAGTGTGTACCGCATCGGTGAGTCCGGTTTTCTCTTGGGTTTCCCGTAGGCGATCGCCATAAGCCTTGCGATCGCGGAATTTCAGGGGATCGGTGGGGTGAATGTGTTCGTTGAGGGGAGTCCAGGTATTATGGTCTATGAGTTGCCGGATTCGTTCCTCGCTTTCTACCCGATTATGATGGCCGCATTCGCTACAGACGAGCTGATTGGCCTGTAAATCCTTCGTATAAGCCAACACCTCACACACAGGGCACTTCGTCCATAAACCATCAGCGATTTCCCGCTCCTGTTGTGGTTGAATCGGTGCTTCTGTTTTCTGTCTGTTGGCAAACCAATCGAAAAGAGACATAGATTAATATATATAAAGACTATAGACTATCTTCTTGGGGACTTAAGAGAAATAAAGCCGTCCAGCGATCTTGAGAGCGTACCTGTAAAGCAACTTGACTGCCTTGACCACCGTAAATACCCAAACCGATGTCCAGAACACGACTAGGAATATCGTGATTATTGAGCATTTGTTGCATTAACTCGGCTTCGGCACGCACTAGAGTGGTTTTTATAGTAATCCAGGACACAGACAGTATTTTATCAGAATAGGGTGCAGGAAAAACCCGCATCTTTTAGGGCGGGAATGCGCCGTGCGCTTTAGTTTCGACTTTTTCTGAATTTATGGTATCATGTCGTTAAAATGTCGCTAAAATTTTTTAGCGGTTGTTAAATCGATCTATTAAAGATTTTTAGCAAAAAATAAAATTAATTCACAGCAAAGGAAAAAATATCGCCTTGTAAGCAGCAACGATATTATCCCCCAAAAAGATACTCAATAAAGCCCCCAGTGCTAGAAAAGGGCCGAAGGGAATCGGGTGTCTGCGCCCGATACTCCCGGTTGCCATAGCCGCAGCTCCGATGAGAGAGCCGCAGAGACAGGCCAGGAAAGCCGTCACCAGAAGAAACTGCCAACCGAGCCAGGCTCCTATCATCGCCGCCAATTTGGGATCGCCACCGCCCATAGCATTCTCTCCTAACATCAACGAGCCGGCGATGCGGATGATGTCGAAAAGCCATATCCCTAGTACCATAGAAGCGATTGCTGTCAGCAGTCCCCCGGCTAAATTGTCCGCCTGCCAGGCGAGAAAGCCTTGGAATATTAATCCTAGGATCAGGCCCGAGCGGGTTAACTCATCTGGTAAAGTCATCGTGTCCCAATCGATTAAACTCAGGGACAACAACCAACTTATTAACAGCCAGTAACCCCAAGTCACGGGAGAAAAGCCAAAGAAACTGTACACAGCACAAAATAATACTCCTGTCAATGCCTCTACTAAAGGATAACGGGGAGAGATGGGAATCCGACACCAACGGCAACGGCCCGCCAGGAGTAGCCAGCCGAATACGGGAATATTTTCACGGCTGCCGAGGCGGTGTTTACAGCTCGGACAGTGGGAAGGGGGATGAAGGAGGGATAAGCCCGCTGGGAGACGGTAAACCACCACATTTAAGAAACTACCCACCGATGCGCCGAAGGCGAAAACCAGAGCGTAGATGATGAGGCTGGCGAGTATTTCCAAGGCGTTAAATCAATAAACTTCCGATTCAATTTGCTTCATGGACACGAAACACTCACCAGGTAGTAGGATCGGTTTGGAGGCGAAGATTAATTGACCGCGATGATTCTCGCAATGGATGGCAACGCCGGTGGGGCGTTTATTCAATTTCGTATGCAAAGAGCTATAAGTTCTATATATACGGCGTGCCGCCCTGAGGAGAGCGGGGTCTAATAAAATAGGTATTTCCATATCTTGAGATTTATCTTGAGATTTTCTGTCTGTTTTATCCGATAGGTATGTCATGGGGCCTATCTCCTTATGTTAAAGGTATTTTTTATTTACCTTTTATGGTACACAAGGAATGAAATAGCGCCACTAAAAATGTTAAGTTTTTAAAACTTTCACCAAAGCGTCTGCCATCTCCGTACAACCTACTAGCGTCATTCCTTCTGACATAATATCGCCCGTGCGATAACCTTGATCTAATAATTGTGATACAGCTTTTTCTATGGCTTCTCCCGCTAACATTTGGTTTAATCCATACTTGAGCATCATGGCGGCGCTGAGGACTTGAGCGAGGGGATTGGCTTTATCCTGCCCGGCAATATCAGGAGCAGAGCCGTGTACAGGTTCAAATACCCCGACTCCATCGGCTCCGAGACTGGCGGAGGGTAACATACCGATGCTCCCGGTGAGCATTGCGGCCTCATCAGAAAGAATATCGCCGAAGAGGTTTCCAGTAACGATCGTATCAAACTGTTTCGGAGAGCGTACTAACTGCATGGCGGCATTGTCTACATAGAGATGAGATAGGGCCACATCGGGGTAATTTTGAGCCATGAGAGTAACCCTATCCCGCCACAGTTGAGAGACATCGAGAACATTAGCTTTATCGACAGAACAAAGTTTTTTACCTCTTTTGAGGGCGATTTCAAAAGCTACTTTGGCGATGCGATCGATTTCCGACTCCCGATAGGCCATAGTATTAACACCGCGTTTCTCGCCAGTTTCCGTCTCAAAAATCCCTTTCGGCTGTCCGAAATAAATACCGCCGGTTAGTTCCCTGACTACCATAATATCAACCCCCGTAACTACTTCTGGCTTGAGAGAAGAAGCGTCTATAAGTTGGGGAAAGATGGTGGCGGGGCGGAGATTGGCGAATAAATCCAGGCCCGCCCTCAAACCTAGTAAACCTGTTTCTGGACGTTGGGCGCGAGGGAGATTATCCCATTTATAACCACCGATAGCTGCTAACAATACTGCGTCGCTATTTTTACAGATGGCGAGGGTTTCTTCGGGGAGGGGGCTACCTGTAGCGTCTATAGCCGCACCGCCGATTAGAGCTTCTTTAAACTCGAAATCTAGATGGAATTTTTCACCTATTACCTCTAACACCTTGACGGCTACCGCCATAATTTCGGGCCCGATACCGTCGCCGGGTAGTAAGGTAATTCTGTAAGTTTTTCTCATCGCTTATTTTTATCCAGTTCAACGCGCCGATATTATATGATACCCGTCGATCGCACCTAAACGAGTTTTTTAATGGGGTAACTTTCTGGAGGAGTCTCCCTTGGGGAAGACGGCCCTCTGCTGTATTTGTTCTTTACCGTTACGGACTACTCTGAGCATCTCCGTTAGATTTTGCTCTAGATGACTTAACATAGCATCGGCGTATTCATCGGCCCCGGCTTGTATATCGTCGCACTCCGATAGAGTTTGTTGACGGATTTGTTGTAAGTCGTACATTGTTCCCTGACGCAGTTGGTCTATTTCCGCTAAAGTTTGTTCTTGAATCGCTCTACATTCTTCCTGTACTTTCTGGCGGATTAGAGCTGCTTGTTGTTCAGCTTGTTGAATGATACCGGTTTCATCGAGGATTTGTGCCGCCCTTTTCTGTGCCGATTGCACTAGTTGCTGGGCATATTGTTCGGCCTCGGTGATTAATTGTTCCTCTCGTTCGAGAATCGCTAGAGCTTTATTGATCGACTCGGGAATTCCTTCATAGATGATGTCGATTTGTTCCATGATTCTGCCCTCATCGATTACCGTCCAAGGGGTGAGCGGTACGTGAAAGCTTTCATAGATCATTTCTTGCAGTTGATCTAACTCCTGGCTGATGTCAAAATCGGCATTTTGACCGCGAGCTTTATTTTTTGATGGATTCGCTTCTGTTTTTTTTCGATTAGAAGATTCTCGCCGGGCCATAATAAAATTCTTTTTAAACTGCGCGTATGTTAACTGTAGTATATGGTAATATCTCGGGAGACGTTTTCAGGTACGAGATGTTTGATTGAACCTCCGAATTGAGCTATTTCTTTAACCACGCTACTACTTAAAAAACTATACTCTTTACTGGTAGCAAGAAATAAAGTTTCTACTCCCTCGTACAGAGTTTTATTGGTGTGAGCCATCTGCAATTCTTTTTCAAAATCCGATAAGACTCTCAATCCCCTCAAAAGTACGTTAGCTCCTTTAGATTTGGCGTATTCTATGGTCAATCCCCTAAAACTGTCTACCTCTACATTTTTTAAGTGTTGGGTAGAGATCTGGATCTGCTCGATTCTTTTTTCTACCGAAAATAAGGGGGTTTTGTTAGGATTACAGAGAACCGCTACTATGACTCGATCGAATAATTTTCCGCCCCGTTCGATGATGTCTAGATGACCTAGGGTTATGGGGTCGAAACTTCCTGGATAGATGGCAATCATCGTTAATCTTTACTGACTTGAACTCCGCGCCAGAAAGCGATATATCCCTTGATATTGCTCGCTTTCTCTTTCGGCTCTGGATAGTACCAGGCTGCGTCTTTGTTTTGCTGTCCGTTGACTTCAATGGTGTAGTAGCTAGCTTGCCCTTTCCAGGAACAAATAGTATGGGTGTCGCTCGGTTTAAAGTATTCTGCGTTAATAGCCGACGGCGGGAAGTAGTAATTACCTTCTACTATCTCACATCGATCGCTCTGGGCCAATACGGCCCCGTTCCACACAGCTTTAGGCATAATTCTATCCTCTTCGATAAGTCAATCAGGATCATCTTACAATAGAGTCTGCAGATGTTGGATCAAATCTCCCGACTGCACCACTCCCTCGATTTTTGTTACCGGTTGTCCGTTTTTAAAGAGAACCAGAGTAGGTAAGGCTTGAATTTGATATTGAGAGGCTATATTGGGATATTTATCCGTATCTATTTTGACTATCTGTATTTGATTACGTAAATACATCCCCACCTGTTCTAAAATCGGTGCCATCATCTGGCAGGGGCCGCACCAGGTGGCGTAAAAATCTACCAAGACGGGAACATGCGCGGAATTTAAAAGTTCTTCAAAACTAGAAAATTCTTTTTTTATTGCCATCGGTTTAATCCTCGTAATAGTTAAACATCTCTACGATCGCTAATTCGATCATAGCTAAGTTTCTTAAACTTAACGCTTAATGGGATAATATATTCTCTCACCGGAGAGAGTTAGCTCCATATCTAAAGCTATAGGAATATGAAATTATTGCCAGAAGAATTACAAGGATTAAAAGATAAAGTGGCTATCGTTACGGGGGCATCGAGGGGCATCGGCAGGGCGATCGCTCTTTCTCTAGCCGCCGAAGGTGCTAGAGTGGTAGTTAACTACGCTAGTTCTAGTAATGCAGCCGATGAAGTAGTCAAGGAAATTATAGCAGCAGGAGGCTCGTCCTTCGCACTCGGGGCAGATGTATCGAAACCAGAACAGGTGGATAATTTGATCGAACAAACGGTGGCTAAGTACGGGCGGATCGATGTTTTGGTTAATAACGCGGGAATTACCCGAGACACGCTTTTATTGAGGATGAAATTAGAAGATTGGCAGACGGTTATAGATTTGAATCTGACGGGGGTTTTCCTCTGTACCCGCGCCGTCAGTAAGATCATGTTAAAACAGAAAAGCGGCAGGATTATCAATATCGCTTCCGTAGCTGGCCAGATGGGCAATCCTGGACAGACTAATTATAGTGCGGCGAAGGCGGGAGTCATCGGCATGACGAAAACGGTGGCGAAAGAGTTAGCCTCTCGCGGTATCACCGTTAACGCCGTAGCCCCAGGTTTCATCGAAACCGATATGACTCAGGATTTAAAAGCGGAGGAGATATTGAAGTTCATTCCCCTGGCCCGTTACGGTAAGCCGGAAGAAATCGCCGGTATGGTACGTTTTCTGGCGGCGGATGACGCTGCCGCCTACATCACCGGGCAGGTGTTTAATGTCGATGGCGGGATGGTAATGGCTTAATATTGAGTGACTGCAAATGACCTATTGTTTAGGAATTATTAATAGATTCGGTATCGTGATGGGTTCTGATTCCCGCACTAATGCGGGAGTGGATTATATCTCGGCCTATCGGAAACAATTCGATTTTTCGGTTTCCGGGGATAGGGTGATTATTATTTGCGCTTCGGGTAATTTATCCATAACTCAAGGGGTGATCAATAGTCTCAAAAGAGATATTAAATTAGAGGAAGTTAACCTACATAGTCTCTCGAATATGTTTGAGGTTGCTCATTATGTCGGGGATACGAGCCGACGAATTCAAGATAGGGAACGACCCTATTTAGAGAGGGATAATATCGATTTTAAATGTAATTTTTTATTGGGAGGACAGATTAAGGGAGAAGATCCACAATTATTTTTAATTTACTCCCAGGGCAATCATATTCAAGCTACTAAGGAAACGCCTTTCTTACAAATAGGTGAGACGAAATATGGAAAACCTTTACTCGATCGAACTATTACTTATGATACGCCCTTAGAGGAGATGGCGAAATGTGCTTTATTATCGATCGATTCGACGATGAAATCTAATATTTCTGTGGGGCCGCCCATAGATTTAGTCATGTACGAAGCTGATAGTCTCGCGGTGCGTCATAAATTAAAACTGCGTTTGGGCGATCCTTATTTAGCCAAGATGAGGAAGCTGTGGGAGGATTACGTGAGACAGGCTTTTGAAGCGATGCCGAATATAGAGTGGCAATACGCCGATGAAAATCCAGAAGAGGATATTTTAATAGATTAAACCCCATGATTATTATTACTTTGATTTTAGCCAGTTCGATCGGCTGGTTTTTCAGTACCTTAGCAGGGGGAGGGAGTCCTTTAATCCTTCTTCCCGCTCTAGGCTTATTTCTCGATGCCGCCGTGATTCCGCCGGTTTTAACTACGGGGATGCTATTCGGAAATTTACAGAGAATGGGGATGTACTGGCGTGAGATAGACTGGCGCTCTACTCTCTGGTATCTGCCAGGGGCGGTTATCGGCTCGATTTTAGGAGCCTTTGTTTACTCCCGAATTCAGTTACAGTGGTTGCCTTTAGTTATAGGCATATTTCTTTTAATTTCTGCTATTAATCAATTACTGCAAGGGAAGAACCCGTTTTTTAAAATACGCCTTTGGTACTTTTTCCCTGCAGCGATTATTTATGCTTTTCTTTCGGGTTTAGTAGGTAGCACAGGCCCAATGTTGAATTTATTTTATATAAATTATGGATTGGTAAAGGAACCGATGATCGCTACTAAATCGGCTCACATGGTGATCGTGCATATTTTTAAATTGATCGCTTATGCTTATTTTGGGGTTTTACACTTTCAATATTTAGGTTATGGGGTATTGTTGGGTTTAGCTGCTTTCCCCGGTAATTGGTTGGGACAACAGGTTTTAAGGAAAATTAGTCAGGATAGATTTAAACAATTTGTTATGTTATTCGTGGCTTTGAGTGGTTTATTGATTATTTGGAGAGAAAAGGGAGTGATACCTATTTTTTGATTTATGAACCACGGAGGCACAGAGAACACAGAGAAAGTTTTCAATTTGTGATTGGGATTGTTTACAGGATAGTATTCGCGCAGAATATGCCGGATGCGGCTACTGCTGGTACTCCTATCCCGGGTAAGGTGCTATCACCGACTCGATACAATCCGGAAATCGGAGTGTGACAGCTCGGAAATAAACCTTTTCCCGCCGGGATGCCCGGGCCGTAAGTGCCCCGATAACGCCTTAAATATCGCTGATGGGTTAGGGGGGTGCCGATTAGTTCCAATACGATTCTATCTCTTATATCGGGAATGATTTTAGCGATCGCTCTATATAGGCTTTCCGCGCGCTCTCTCTTCTTAACCGCATAATTCTCGTTTTTTTCCCACCCCCCGTAAGGCTCTAAAGTGTAGGCATGAATTAGATGATGTTCGGGGGGACAGAGATTGTAATCCCATACGCTCGGG
>CAZUVR010000083.1:0-15402 GCA_964623815.1 uncultured bacterium
CATCGGCGTTAGTTTCTGATTGCCTAAACCTGTTCTGTCCATCAACTTTTCCTTAGTGTCGTTCAGTCCGTTATCTTCCTTACAACCCTGAAGAATTTTTAGTAAATCCTGCTTTTTTAGTGCGAATGTACCATGAAAACCTAACTGTAGTTTGGGCATAGAACTTGAAAAACGGGGTAGTTAATTACTTTTCTGGAATTGACCTCAACATTAGAATTCCCCTAATTTTTCCTAAACTAACAGTTTCCACGAGAAATATTTCCGACACTAGAAAACTCCGAATCTGGGATTAGGTGATTAACCGGCGGCTCCCTACTCCCAGCTTTTTACTGCCGCTCTAAGTGGGAATGATCGGTTATTTGGCCATCGATCTTCAGTTAAATTAAGCTACTCTAGAGCTAAAGATATACATATTTCCCTAAAATAACTACTAAGGAGAGTAACGATCGATGCCGTCTACTGATTTTAAAGATTATTATAATGTTCTGGGAATCAACAAAACAGCGAGTGCGGACGAGATCAAAAAAGCATTCAGGAAACTGGCGGTAAAATATCACCCTGATAGAAACCCTGGGGATAAAACCGCCGAAGACAAATTCAAAGAAATCAGCGAAGCTTACGAAGTCTTATCCGATCCAGAAAAACGCAAGAAATACGATCAATTCGGACAGTACTGGCAACAAGCAACCCCTAACGGCCGGACGAGCAGCGGCGGCGGCACCAAAGTAGATTTTGGTAGCCCCAATTTTAATTTCGATCAATATAACACCTTCGACGAGTTTATCAACGAATTACTCGAGCGTTTCAACACCTCCGGAGGAGCCGCTGGGAATAGAACCTCTAGTTACGCCTACGGCACTCCTGGCGCAGGTGTTAACGATTTCAGCAATTTCACCGATTTTGCCAGCACCCGGGCACAACAGCAGCAACTCGATCGAGAGGCTACTATCCGTCTCACCTTTACCGAAGCTTTCCGGGGCGTACAGAAGCGCGTCTCCCTCGGCAACGAAACCATCGATATTAAAATCCCCGCTGGCTCTAAACCCGGTAATCGTCTTCGGGTACGCGGTAAAGGTCAAACTAGCTCCTACAATGGACAACGAGGGGATTTATATCTAATTGTAGAACTCGAACCCCATCCCTTCTTTCAATTCGAGGGGGATAATCTCGTCTGCGAGGTTCCGGTAACTCCCGATGAGGCGGTACTAGGGGTATCTATCGAAGTCCCTACCCCAGACGGAGCGGTGACAATGAAAGTACCGCCCGGAATTCGTTCTGGTCAATCCCTACGTCTGCGGGGTAAGGGTTGGATAGAGCCGAAAGGCGATGCCTCTAGCAGGCGGCGCACCCGCACCGATCAGATCGTCAAGATCCTCATCGATACCCCTAAAGACATCTCCCCTGCCGAAAGGGAACTATATGAGAAAATTCGTTCCCTCCGCACCTACGAACCGCGACGCTCTTTAGAGAACATTCATCTATAGCACTAAAAAAACCTCAGTTCGGGATAAGACTTACTGGTGATGATGGGAATTGGGAATTGGGAGTTGGGAGTCGGGAGTTGGGAGTCGGGAGTTGGGAGTTGGGAGTTGGGAGTCGGGGTAATAGAAGTAATCCTTAATTGCTATTCCCAATTCCTAACCCCTAATTCCTAACCCCCATTCTGAGCGAGGAAACCTTATCCCGAACTCAGGTTAATTACTAAATTTTAGTGAAGCAAGAGCGATCGCCCGGGGCAAGATAATATGTTCCTGTACCTGAACACGGGCGTGTAAGGTTTCGGGAGTGTCGCCATCGAGTACCGGAACAACAGCCTGCATCAAGATGGGGCCGCTATCGACTTCCTCGCGGGCGATATGTACGGTACAGCCCGTCACCTTCACCCCGGCGGCTAAAGCTTGCTCGATGGCGTGAATACCTTTAAAGCTCGGTAGTAAACTCGGGTGAATATTGATCACCCGATCGGGATAAGCATTGAGTAATACTGGGGTGACAATACGCATCCAACCAGCCATGATCACCCAATCCACTCCCTCTTTTTGCAGCACTTCCACGATCGCCCGATCGAGCGCTTCCCTGCCCTTAATCTGGCGATGGTCGAGTAGAACTGTCGGTATACCCCATTTCTCAGCCCGGGCGACTACTTTAGCCCCGGGGTTGTTATAGACAAGAACTTTAATCTCCGCCTTGAGAAGACCTTGTTCGATAGCGATCGCCAGGGCTTCCATATTCGTGCCACTACCAGAAGCCATCACCCCCAATCGTAAAGGTTTCTCCAGCTTTAAATCTGCCGGTGCCAGATACGGAGAAACTAAACTAGGTGTGTTATTTTGAGACTGATTCATGAGCATTATTAGCAAAAATAAAAAACTAGGCTATCATGCAAGATAATCTTGACATTAGACGCATTCGTCTCAATGAAAGAACTCTGTGATCTATTAAAATCCAATACGAAGCAAAAAAATGCCAAACTTATTCAATACGCAATGGCCCAGAATAATCCTCGTCTTTTCTGTCTTATTAGGATATTCCTCTATTAACACATCTGCGAGTGCGGCCATCCTACTGAAATCATTCACCACACCCACAAACGATCCTCCGCAAGACTTTAACACAAAATTGTATTCCTTGCAGGGAAGAATCGGCGGTGTCACCACTTACGAATTTAACTATGAGGGGGTGACTAACGGCGGTGCCTCGGATCAAACAGTGAGAAACGGAACAATTAACGAAAACTGGTTAAATGACCAGGCCGTTGATTGGCAGTTAGATTGGAACCCAGCGACAAAGACGGCGAGTTTCAAGCTAACTTCAGCCCCCGATGGTTCCGTCAATCCTACCGTAATCACCTCTCAATTTATAGGCCCTGTCGGTACAGGTACGGGCAAATTTGACGGATTCTCGCTTTTAGCGAGAGCGTTAACGAGCGGAGTTGTCGAGCCTGGTTCTCTATCTCAAGTTACAGTCTCCGAAATTACCGTTAAAAAGAAAGATAACTCTCTCATAACCGATTCCTCTTTTATCATCTCTCCCGATGCCACCAATCCCGGCCCTACCTCGCTCGATATATCGGCAACCTCCCCGGCGAGCGTGAATACTCAAGTTCTCAATAAATCTTATTTCGCTCTCAACGATAGTAGCTATGACGAGATACTGCAACTCAAGGGTACTGGTTTAATGTCCTGGCTTAGCGGTAATCCTCTCAGCGGTGGTAACTCCCGTCTCACTTTTCAGGTAGATGGATTCAATACCACCCGCTCCCTAACTCCCGCCACGACACCAGAGCCGGGTGTAACGGTGGCTTTAGTTTCAGTAGGTGCCCTTATAACTTTAAGTAAACGTCTCAAAAAGTAATAGAGAAGACTGTTAATTACCCGATTCTTCCTCCTCACAGACAGGGTTTTTAATTAGAATACTTTATCTCGTAGTTGTAAAACCGAGTGCCCCGTTACCGGATCTATCCAATCTGGGGCAATTTCCCCTAGGGGAGCTAAGACGAAACTTCTCTCTCGAAATCGGGGATGGGGAATCTCTAAGACAGGAGTTTGCAAGATCAGCTCCCCATAAAAAATTATATCCAGATCTAGGGTTCTCGGCCCCCAGCGCTGATTCCGAATTCTCCCGAATTGCTGTTCTATTCTCAGCAAGCTTTGTAGTAATTCTTCGGGGGAGAGATTCACTGCTAATAGGGCACAGCCGTTAAGATAATTCGGTTGGGGCGGGCCGACGGGTGCGGTACTATACCAAGAAGAATGACGCAGAACTTTTATTCCCGCCTCGGCTTGCAATCGCACGATCGCACCATTCAGTATACTTTCTGAATCCCCCAGATTACTGCCCAGTGCGATCGCCGCTTTTACTTCCTTCCCCACCAATCAAACCTCCAATAGATAAAGTTATAATCTTTCTAAGGAGCCTGCCTGATAGCGTGATTACTACCATCACCCGACTTTATGAGCCTGTGTATCAATCCTAACTGCTCAAACCCTCAGAACCCCAATAGTAACCGATTCTGTCAGTCTTGTGGGTCTGATTTAATTCTCCTCGGACAATACCAGGTAGTTCGCTTACTTAGTGGCAAAGGTGGCTTCGGTAATACCTATGAAGCTCTAGATAAAGCAAAACCAAAAGTTATCAAGGTTCTGACCAATAATAGCCCCAAAGCGATCGAATTATTTCAACAAGAAGCTCAACTTCTCCAGAAGTTAAATCACCCCGGCATCCCGAAGGGTGAAAAGTATTTTATCTATCACACTAGAGACAGGCAAACCCCTTTACACTGTCTGGTGATGGAAAAGATTGAAGGCGAAGATTTAGAAGAATATAAGCGAGAGCATCCCGAATTGATGACGCAGGCTTTAGCGCTCGACTGGCTCAAACAATTAGCCGCGATTCTCGATGCCGTCCACAAACACAACTTCTATCATCGGGATATAAAACCCTCCAATATCATCTTAAAGCCGGACGGACAGTTAGTTCTCATTGACTTCGGAGCCGCCCGTCAAGTTACGGGCACCGTGTTAGTTGGCGGGCAGAATACAAGTATTTATACACCAGGATACGCTCCGCCAGAACAATCTAGGGGACACTCGAGCCCGCAATCAGATTTTTATGCCCTGGGCAGAACTTTCGTTTTTTTATTGACGGGAAAGGAGCCTAGCGATCCCGCTATTTATGATTTTCAAAAAAATCTTTTTAACTGGCGGCCTTATGCACCGCAAATAGCTGAAACCCTCGCTAATTTTTTAGATGATTTAATGGCTGATAGGGTGGTTGATAGACCTAAAGATACTAACACAATTATTAAAATAATTGAGACAATTAGAAAAGATCCCTATAATCTTAGTTATCTCGTGAATTTAAGCAAGAACCATGATGAAAATAGCTATAGAGATTTTATAGATCGGTTAAATCAAATTACTAAAAATTTAACTAGTTCTCCTGATTATAAAAGTGATCCGAAAATTATGGAGATTCTTAAAACCATAGAGAACCTAAAGATAAAAACCGTTGAAGCGAGTCGGCCAAATAGAGGTTCAAAAGCTCCTCAACCTAGCATCACTTTACAAATATCTCCTACTCAAGTTCTACCGGAAAAATCACCGCCTCCTACACCTAGCCCCCCAAAAGGAGCTGAAGTATCACCAGATATAGGCGTTTATTATGCGGGTTTTTGGCTCAGATTTAAAGCATCCCTATTTGATAGTTTACTCTTACTGATAATCGCCGCTTTTTTAGGCGGTTATTTAGGATATAAATTGCAAGGGAGCGATATTCTCGAGCAACTTAATCTTAATTTAGGTATAGGCAGGGAGTATTTTATCTATTATGGGGCGGGGTTGAGCGCTCTAGGTACAACAACGATCGGTTTTCTTTTAGCTATAGGTACTTTGATTATTTATATCCGTCCCTTACCAGATTTTGATTATTTTACCGCAGATCAATTAATTGGTTTAGCCACTGGTTTATCTGTAGGGATTTTGGTCAAGTGGGCTTACTGTACCTTAATGGAAACTATTTGTAAAGGCACTATAGGTAAGTTGTTATTCGATCTAAAAGTGACCGATGGCAGGGGTAGAAGAATATCATTCTCTCGGGCGAATCGAAGATATTTTCTCAAAGTTTTTTCTGCTATTCCCTTGTATTTTGGCTTTATGATAGCTGGTTGGAATAAAAAGAAACGTGCCTTACACGACTTCATCGCCGGCACCCAAATAGTTAGGAAAAAATAGCTAATGTAAATAATTATTAACGAGTGTATCATAGGAAGAGAAATTATAAAGTAAATATAGCTCCATCGCTATGCAAAGCTTAAAACCAGTAATCAGGTTAAGTAAAAAGTTGCTCGATCATAACTCATTATGGTTAATTTTTGGATTAGGAATAATCGGTCTAAGCGGTGCGATCGGATTAAAATTGTTTCTAACACAAATATTGTGTTATTTACCGGAAGATTTTAAACAAACACTGCAATATTTGCCCATTTCTATCAAAGTTCCACAGTCGGAGTATCTTCATACTTTATTCATTCCTGCTCTGTTGATTATGGTAATAACTGGAATAATCACTAAACTGCGGACTCATCCTGCTGGTTGGGCGAAAATTACCATAGCGGTGCTACTAATATTTTTAACCCTACGTTATCTGGTTTGGCGGGTTTTATGGACGCTAAATATAGACAATCCCATCAATAGTATTTTCAGTATAGCTTTACTGGCAAGCGAAGCGATCGGACTGAGTATCAGCATATTTCAATTGGCTTTATTATTTACATTAAAAAACCGTCACGAAGAAGCAAATCGTTACAGTCAGACGGTAAGGGGAGGGCAATATTTACCGAGCGTCGATATATTCATTCCCACTTACAACGAAGCCCCATTCATCGTTAAAAGGAGCGTAGTAGGTTGCCAGAGAATGGATTATCCGCACAAACAGATATATATATTAGACGACACTAACCGAGAGGAAATTAAAAGCCTCGCCCGAGAGTTAGGATGTGATTACATAGCCCGCACCCATAATAAATATGCCAAAGCGGGAAACTTAAACAACGCCCTCCGACAAACGGAAGGAGAATTAGTAACCGTATTCGATGCCGACTTCATCCCCAGTATTAACTTTTTAGAGAGGGTAGTGGGGTTTTTCCAAAATCCTGATATAGCCCTAGTGCAAACGAACCAGGGTTTTTATAATACGGATGCGATTACCAAAAATCTAAAATTAGGGGGTTTAGTGACACCGGAAGAAGAAAGCTTCCATCGCTTCGCGCAACCAATAAAAGACGGTATCGGCGGCACTATATGCGCGGGCACTTCCTTCGTGGCCAGGAGGAAAGCCTTAGAGGAAGTAGGATATTTCGTCACCGAATCCATCAGCGAAGATTATTACACCAGTGTGAAACTCACCGCTAGGGGGTACGAAGTAGTATATCTCAACGAGAAATTGAGCGCCGGATTGCTATCCGAGACTATACCAGCTTATATAAATCAGAGATTGAGATGGGCGAGGGGCACATTACAAGGTTTATTCCTCGATGTCAATCCTCTCAAACAGAAAGGGTTAACATTAGGGCAGAAGCTAACTCATCTACACGGTTATCTAACCTGGTTTGAATCTTTCCCCAGAGTTTTTTATTTATTATTACCCTTACTCTATTTCGCTTTCCATATAGTACCCTTTCGTGTTACTACTCCAGAAATAATATATATCTGGTTGCCCCTATATGTAGGTCATATTGTATGTTTTAATTGGGTAAACTTCCGCTCCCGTTCGGTCATATTCTCGGAAGTTTATACTATCATTCTTTGCTTTATCAATTCCCTAACCGTGATTAAAATTCTCGGGCAACCTTTTAGCGAAGGTTTCCGCGTCACGCCCAAAGGTATTTTTAAAACTAAATTTGTATATCATTGGCGTTTAGCCCTACCCCTCATAGTGTTCGCCGTGATTACTGGGGTTAACTGTTATTTCAACTGGGGTAGTCTCAACCCCGGTTTACTGTGGGGGATATATAATCTGATATTTTTGCTTATAGGTTTAAGTATTTTATTCGATGCCCCCCATTCTAGTTATGATGATGTTTTCCCTGTTAGATACGCTGTAAAGATTAACGGTATCGATGAAGGCGTAGTTACTCAACTTTCGGAAAAGCAGGCGATAATTAAATTACCCCATTATCTGGACTTCCGAGAGAATATAGAAATTGTATTTACTGACAATCATTTGCAACTAAAAGGGCAAATGATCAAGTTAGATAAATACGGATCGGGCTATGAAATGAACGTGAGATTTATAAATTTAGACATTGCTCAAGAGAGAAAAATAATCGAGATGATTTTTTGTCGTCAGGGGCAATGGGAAAATTTACAAACCCCCGGCGAATTACACTCTATCTGGCTATTGTGTAAAAGCAGTTGGGAGCGTTTGAGGGTTTTTTATAAGCAAACTCATCTAGCTTTAATGAAACGTTGATTAGAATAGTTTAGAATTAAGGAGGTTAAAACAACTATCCAAGAAATTTTTAATCAGACTATATCGTACTTTATACTCTTCTTTACAGAGAAATGACCAGTGGCGAGTGACGAGTGACGAGTGGGTAGTGCCTTTAGGTACTCGTCACTTCCAAAAAAAGGGGAGTAAGCGTCAGTATCTCACCAGCTAACCGGCTCCAGATTCTGGCCGCCCCGTGTTCAAGTTAAACTACTATAAAGTTAGTTAAAAATCTTAGTAATAAGATGATTACCTTACTAATTATCGATGATTCGGAAATTGATTGCGCCATCTATACCCGTTACCTCCAAACCGATGAAAGGGACTACCGAATTTTAAATACCAACTCCTTAGAAACTGGTTTAAAGTTATGGCATTCCGAGAGGCCAGACATCGTTCTCTTGGATTGGTTCCTACCCGATGGGGACGGTAGCGAATTTTTAGAGGCAATCCGCCCCGAGCGAACTAACGGTCAGATACCGGTCATCGTCGTCACGGGACAAGGGCGTGAACGGGAGGCAGTACGCGCGATGAAATTGGGGGCGGCAGACTATTTGGTAAAGGGGGAAGTAACGGCTGTCTCCCTGCGTTCTGTCATTTGGCAAGTAAGAGAACGCGAGGTTCTAGAACAACAACTCGTGCGATCGCGGCAACAGGCTGAAATAGTCGCTGAAATCGCCCTACGGATAAGGCAGTCTCTAAATCTTGAAGAGGTATTGACAGCGATCGTGCGGGAAGTTCGACACTTTCTCCACACTGACCGGGTGATCATTTATCAATTCAATGCCGATATGTCCGGGACAATAGTGGCGGAGTCCGTAGATGACTCGTGGATGAGTTCTCTGAACGCGGACATCGTCGATACCTGTTTTCAGCAGAATGCAGGGGGGGATTATCGGGCCGGTAAAATTTTTGTAGCCGATGATATTTACTCCGCCAATCTAACGCCCTGCCACCTAGAATTACTCGAACAATTTCAAGTCCGGGCGAATTTAGTCGTTCCTATTCTTCTGTCCCAAGATCCTACCGATTGCCTTTGGGGTTTACTTATCGCCCATCATTGCCAGGGTTCCCGCCATTGGGAAGAAATGGATCTACAGTTGTTACAAGAGTTATCGGTACAGTCAGCGATCGCTATTCAGCAGGCAAATCTCTACCGTGATCTGCAAAGCCTGAATGCTACTCTCGAACAGAAAGTAAAAGAACGTACTGAGGAATTGACCCGCGCCAACCTTCTTAAGGATGATTTTCTCTCCAACATGAGCCATGAACTTCGCACTCCTCTGAACGCGATTTTAGGGATGTCCGAAGCCCTTCTAGATGAAGTTTTAGGCTCACTTAACGAACGACAACATAAGTCGATCGCCACGATCGAGAAAAGTGGTCGCCACCTGCTAGAACTGATTAACGACCTTCTCGATCTGGCGAAAATTTCTGCTGGAAAGATGGAACTTCATCCAACTCTCGTTTCGATCGAGAATCTTTGTGAATCCAGTTTACTTTTAGTTCAGCAACAAGCCTTTCTCAAGCGGATTAGCATCGATAAGCATATCCCTGAAGGCACTAGATGGCTCACTGTCGATGAGCGGCGTATCCGGCAGGTACTTATTAATTTACTTGGAAACGCCGTTAAATTCACGCCTGAAGGTGGACGGGTTCGTCTGAGCGTGGTGATCTGTTCTCCCGAAACATGCAATGATTCTTCCGCAATACCCAACTGCTTGAAAAATACAGATTCTCCTCTGATTCTTTTTCAGATAACGGATACGGGCATCGGCATCGCCCCCGACGAACTAAAAAGGCTGTTTCAACCGTTTGTACAGCTCGATAGCAATCTCAATCGGCAGTATACTGGGACGGGTTTAGGCTTGGCGATCGTCAAGCGCATTACCGAACTACACGGTGGTCGAATCGTCGTACAAAGCGAACTCGGAAGGGGGACTTGTTTTACCGTAGCCTTACCCTATGAAAATTCCCTAATGGTTCCCGCGCCGGGGGAGGCGAGTTTGATGACGACAGTGAAGACAAATCTTCTATCCTCGACCGTTAGCCCACTGATCCTGGTCGCGGAAGACAATGAATATAATATAAGTACCGTTAGTAACTACCTGACTGCCTGTGGCTATAGTTTGATTTTTGCCAAAAACGGTGAAGAAGCCGTCGCCCTAACGCGAGAGCGACAACCAAATATCGTGCTGATGGATATTCAAATGCCTAGAATGGATGGTCTCGAAGCGATCCGGCTCCTGCGGGCTGACGATCGTACTGCCACCATTCCGATTATTGTCCTCTCTGCGCTTGCCATGCCAGGCGATCGGGAACGATGCTTCGCGGCCGGTGCCAACCAATATTTCAGTAAGCCATTCCGAATGAAACAATTAGTCGAGGTCATCAAGCAAGTTTATTGGGAGAATCCCTCGGGCGAGTATGGTAAATCATAGCTGAACCGAAACATCTAAGCGATCGCTATCGGGTCGTACCCGTCGAGGCCCAGGGGTGGGTCTTGTTTTTTCCATTCAGAAGTGTGAGGTACTTGAGGGCGGAGGTTGCCGGCTCCAAATCCTGCAACTTCTCCGCTGGGGTAGCGGGTGTAGAGGACGATTGCTTTTATCTCGCTTTACTTAAACGCTGAGAGTAGAAAGAAGCGGATTGATAGCCGTTGGTACATTCTTCGGTGAATTTAATCAGGTGATGCCCGACTAAACCGACGTGGATTAAATTTTCTATATCCCCCGTTTTGAGAGCCGGTATCGCCATATTCCAGAATGTTTTCCGGTAATTACTCAACAGCCCAACCTGCAGAAGTATCTTAACTAAGATCGTCAGCCCTTTGATAATGTTAGCCCGGGAAGTGCGGGCGGGGCTATTGGGTACGGCAATACGGTTAGGATAGGTATGCCGGACGTTATAGGCAAAGCGTTGATATAGAAATTCAGGGCTATACGCGGTAGAGATACACTTGCGCCACATCTCCACTACTTCCTCATAGGGCATGAGAAATTCAATATTGGATTCCCGATTCTCCTCAAAATTTAATCTGCCCTCCGCCTCTAAGCGATTCCATAAAGGAGTTTTCGGTAGGGCGTATAAAAGATTAATCGTCAGCGTCGGTATATTAGAGAGGCGGATAAACTCCAAAATATTATCGCCGGTTTCCGGGGTATCTGTATCGAAGCCGATGATAATCCCCGATACTACTTCCATCCCGTAATCATTGAGCTTCTTAATCGCGTCCAAGATGGGCATACTGAGATTATGCCCCTTGGAAATGGCTTTCAAAGCGTCGGTTTCCGGGGTTTCGATGCCGCAGAAAACCGTACAGAAATAAGCTTCCCGCATCATCTCTAATAATTTCGGACTTTGGGCGAGATTTAACGTGGCTTCGCAGGCGAATTGTACCGGGTAGCCGTTGCGTTTCTGCCAGTCGATGAGATGGGGTAATAAATCCATCACCGCCCGACGATTACCGACGAAGTTATCATCCACGAAATAAACAGCGCCCGGATTACCTGAAGCTAACATGGCATCCAATTCGGCTAAAACTTGCTCCGGGGTTTTCAGCCGGGGATTATTGCCGTAGAGGGCGGGTATGTCGCAGAATTCACAATTGTAGGGGCAACCACTGGAAAACTGTACGCTGGCGATGAAATATTGGTCGAGATTGATTAAATGATAGGCGGGTATGGGGAAATCGTGCAGGGGTAAACGCTCTTTCGTTTCAAAACGAACCTGTTTTTCGGGGCGTTTATCATTTTCATCCAGATAGCGAATCATCTCATCGGTGGCATCTCCTAACTCCCCGATGTGGATGATGTCGAAGTCGGGATAATATTCCGGGCACCCGGAAACGGAGGGGCCGCCCACAACGGTGATTTTATTCTCCGCGTGGGCGAGATTATTAATATGGTTGATTTGGGGGCGTTGTATGTGCATCCCGCTCACTATCACCACATCCGCCCATTGATAATCTTTGCGGGTAGCCGGGGTGTTATTTTCATCGATGAAACGAATCTCCCAAGTTTGGGGTAAGTAGGCGGCGACTACTAATAAACCTTGCGGGGGCATGAAAGCCCGCACGCCTTTCATCAGAGAATAGGCGTAATGAAAACTACCGAAGGAAGGAGTGTATTGCGGAAAGATACAGAGAATGCGGCGGCGGTTTTTTGGCTCGTAACGCTTTGAGATAGAGGTGTTTTCTAAAAGGGCTGTGGTCATTCAGACTCCTCACACAATCGAAAGATTTAATTTTAATGGTAGAAGATTTACGGGTTGATGATTAGGAAATCAATCCTGAGCTAGAGTAGGAGAAATGGTTATATTTATGCTCTTATGGCTAATCGTCTCGCTCAATCTCAAAGTCTCTACCTCCGTAAACACGCCGAGAATCCGATCGATTGGTGGTCTTGGAGCGATTCAGCTTTAATGCAGGCAAAAAATACTGATAAGCCTATTTTCCTGTCTATAGGCTACTCTAGCTGTCATTGGTGTACGGTTATGGAAGGGGAAGCCTTTTCTAATCCCGAGATAGCCGAGTACATGAATCAGAATTTCCTACCGATAAAGGTCGATCGAGAGGAGCGCCCCGATATTGATAGTATATATATGCAAGCTCTACAGATGATGACCGGGCAAGGCGGCTGGCCCCTCAATATCTTCCTCACGCCGGATGACTTAACACCCTTCTACGGTGGCACCTATTTCCCAGTAGAGCCTCGCTACAATCGCCCCGGATTCTTACAGATACTGCAAGCAGTGCGCCGCTTCTATGATGTGGAGAAAGAGAAATTAAACAATCTCAAAACCCAGATGTTAAACAGTCTCCGCAACGGAGCTATATTAGCAATCGAAGAAACCGATTTAGATAATCCCGAATTATTAATCAAAGGCATAGACGTTAATACGCGGGTTATTACTCCCAACCCCGATAGTTACGGCCGCCCCAGCTTCCCGATGATTCCCTATGCCAATCTTTCCTTACAAGGAAGCAGACTTTTCAATAACTCCCAACTCCCAACTCCCAACTCCCAACTCCCAATTCCCAACTCCCAACTCCCAACTCCCAACTCCCAACTCCCCCAAGAAATAGCCAATCAACGTGGTTTAGATTTAGCCCTCGGTGGCATCTTCGACCATGTGGGCGGGGGATTTCACCGCTACACCGTGGATTCTACCTGGACTGTGCCCCATTTTGAAAAAATGCTCTACGATAACGGACAGATACTAGAGTACCTATCGAATCTCTGGAGTCTCGGTTATCAAGAACCGGCTTTTGAGCGGGCCATCTCTAAAACCGTCGAATGGTTGAAAAGGGAAATGACTTCTGCGTCTGGTTATTTCTACGCGGCGCAGGATGCGGATAACTTTACCGATGCTAACGCCATTGAACCGGAAGAAGGCGCTTTTTATGTATGGACGGAGGCAGAGTTATCGTCTTTCCTCACCTCGGAGGAATTAAGTCAAATCAAAGAGATTTTCACCATCACTCCCGAGGGTAATTTCGAGGGGGCGAATGTTTTACAACGTCTGCGGGGCGGGGAATTAAGCGGGGAGATAGAAGCGATTTTAAATAAGCTTTTCGCCCAACGCTACGGAGTGCCCCGGGAAGAGTTAGAGACTTTCCCCCCCGCCTTTACTAACGCCGAAGCTAAAGGAAGAGATTGGCCCGGGCGCATACCTCCGGTTACTGACCCGAAAATGATCGTAGCTTGGAATAGTCTGGTAATATCGGGATTAGCCCGCGCTTATGGGGTATTTGGCGAGCCGATTTATTGGGAGATGGCGACTCGGGCGGCTAATTTTATTATCAGTAATCAGTGGATTGATAGCCGCTTCTACCGTCTCAATTACGATGGAGTCGCTTCTATCCTCGCCCAGTCGGAAGACTACGCCTATTTCATCAAAGCTTTAATCGATTTGCATCAAGCTAATCCGGGACATAATCAATGGCTGGAAACGGCTATCAAAGTACAGAGTCAATTCGATGAGTTGTTTTGGGCGGAGGGAATAGGAGGTTATTATAATAATGCGATCGATAATAGTGCCGATTTAATCATCAGAGAGCGTAGCTACATCGATAACGCTACCCCCGCAGTTAATGGTATCGCTCTCAGCAATCTTCTCCGTCTCTCGCTGTTGACGGATAATACCGAGTATAGGGATAGGGCGAAGCAGGGATTGCGATCGTTTAGTTCTATCATTAAATCAGCCCCCACAGCCTGCCCGAGTTTGTTTATAGCCTTGGACTGGCTGAAATACGGGCTTTGCGTTCATAGTAGGGAAAACTATTTAAACAATCTCATCCCTTCCTATTTCCCGGCTACGGTTTACGCCCCAGATGAAACCCTTGAGCAATCCATAATAGGTGTAATTTGTCAAGGTACTTCTTGTAAAGAAGGGGTAACATATGAAACCAAACTGAGGGAGCAGATAGAAGCTTTATTGAGGTGAGCTACTGATTTAAAAAATCTGAGCTACACAAATGCTGAAACCTGGTAACAGAGGAGAGGTAAGTCGATCGTCTCCGAGAAGGGTGGCGGCTAGTTGTAGCCTTGCATCCATCCGGTGGTATATTTCTATAGTCCTCAACTGCCAACTTACCACCCAATACTCTTGAACTCCTTTAAGGGAATAGAGTTTAAGTTTCACCTCTTTATCCCGTTGCTCGTTTTGTTCGCCGGGGGAGAGAATTTCTACAATTAATTCAGGGGCGACGGTGATATGTCCTGCTTGATTAATACCGTTGTTAAGGCGCTCGTTCCCGATCCAAATAACATCCGGGATGACCGCATCCGTGGGGCTAAATATAATACCGGGGGTTTGAAATGGTTTACCGAGTCCAGTTTGTCTAGACCAAATTGCTAATTCTAAATAAATATTACCGCCCGCGTCTTGATGGCGTATGTGGGGGGCGCGAGTCACGAACAGTTCTCCATCGATGATTTCATAGCGTTTCCATCCGCCATCATCTGGCATGACATTAAGATCTCGAATCGTCCAGAGTAGAGGATTGGGGAGCATCAGAGTTTATTATTGATTTTATTTCCATTGTATGGTCAATCTACAATCAACTGAAGCGGATTCCTCACGAGCTCTTTAAGTTCGGGCGCTTAGCGTGCCTTCGGCATCGGATGGGTCAAAAAGGAATGTCGTCATCATCTTCCCCTTCTTCCGTCTCCGTGACTGGTTTAAAGCGTAGAGTGGGAGTAGATTTTTCCACATTTTCCACAGGTAAATTATCGATTAAAACCCCCAGAGCTTTTTTCATCTCCCCCGTTAGCTTTAAAGACAGATTAACGGGTATATCGGCGGAGATAATAGCCCGGGCGAGAACATTAATATCTACTTGAGTTGTGATACTATTTTGATAAGCCAGGGTGAAACCATTAGTTTTTTCGATATTTTTAGCTTTCATCG
>CAZUVR010000084.1:0-15301 GCA_964623815.1 uncultured bacterium
ATGTTTGTGTCTACTGGTGCCAAGAGTTCCCCGAACTGCCGAGCTATCAGAGATTTGTGGAATGGATGCCCTCAACCTTAATTCCGTTATGTGTGTATTTGAAAAATTGTTTTGGACGATGTACAGGGATCAGTTTCGTCGATGCTACGAAAATTCAAGTCTGCCATAATCGGCGCATCGGTAATCATCGGGTCTTCGACAATTTGGCGGCACGAGGCAAGACCTCGGTGGATTGGTTTTTCGGTTTTAAATTACATTTAGTAGTTAATGAGCGGGGAGAATTACTGAACGTTCATGTCACTCCTGGAAATATTGATGACCGTAAGCCTGTGGCTCAATTATTACAATCCTTATTTGGCAAAGTTTTTGCCGACCGAGGTTATATATCAGGGCCCCTCGGTGAACAATTACTCAAAGACTTCGGTATAGAGTTTTTTGTTAAGCCCAAACGCAATATGAAAAATCGTTTAATGCGTCTTCATGATAAGCTCTTATCCCGCAAGCGTTCCATTGTTGAAACTATTATTGATCAACTTAAAAATATTTCTCAAATTGAGCATTCCCGACATCGTAGCCCTGTCAACTTTTGCGTCAATCTTATTAGCGGTTTAATTGCTTACTGTCACAAGCCCAAGAAACCTTCTTTAGATATGGAATGGATTTTACCTGCCCCCTCAGCTTAACCCGAACTGAGGTTAAAGGACTACAGGAATATGAGTCAGACACCGATAACCGTTACCTACGATATTAAAGAGCTATTTACTAATTTGGAGAGGACAGACGGAAATCAAAGCGGATATTAAAGCTATCGATAAAAGGCTTGAGAAAGTAGAAAACTCTCAAAGTAAGCAGATATGGGCTTTGATTACCCTCGTATAGCAGTGAGGAATGAGAAGTGAGGAGTGAGGGTAATTTGCCCCGAGGGGTGTAAAAGCTTTTCTCACTCCTCTCTTCTCTTAACTCATTTCTGATCGCTATAGCTGGGACTATAGTAGCCGTTTGGCGGACTTTCTTTGTTTCGAGTCCCTAATTTTATCGACCCCCTCCACTACTTATCTAAGTTACCGAAAATTTTTTGTAGTATATGCTTGACATTTTGTAGTATATAGTTGTAGTATTATTGTAGTGAGGTTAATAGCCGAGCGAACAAGGTCAAAATTAAGGAACAATAGTTTATAAAAGCCTATGTGGAAGAGTTATTAAATTATAGCAGTAGCGATCTCCCTCAGATTAAAGAGCGTGTTTCAAAGCCAGTCATCCAACAATGTAGTATAAATTTGTAGTATGGACGGCGGAAGAATGTACAGATGGTGTAACGGTAACATGACGGTCTCCAAAACCGTTGTTCAAGGTTCGAGTCCTTGTCTGTGCGTTCTATGGTGTGCCCCAACCTGACAAGCTTACATACAGGTCATTTGCTTAACCGCAAAGTAGGTTCAAATCCTACAATCTCCGCTAAAACCTGGAGATTGAAACAAAAAGCTGATCGAACTTGCACACCGTAGATATTATCTGGTGCCGTAGGCAAATCGGTAAAGCCACAGGTCTTTCACGCCTGAGATTGCGGGTTCGATTCCCGTCGGCACTGCCAACCTGGGTAGGTATGCAAATGGCTTAAGCGAACTGACTGTAAATCAGTTGTCTATCGACAATTGGGGGTTCGACTCCCTCCTTACCCACCACGGAGAGTAAATCGAGCAGGCGCTCGGCGCTGTTTGCTAAACAGATGGATTGGATAATGGTGGTTCGAGTCCACTGCTCTCCGCCACACATGGAGAGCACCGCTGAAAGGTCGGCAACCGGTCTTGAAAACCGGGGTAGCTCTCGGGCTAGGGGTTCGATTCCTCTGCTCTCCGCTTGTCAAATTACTAATTTATGGAGGTGATGAAGATGGTACATATTCGCTTTGAAGGACGATCGTTAGACTTACCAGAAACTCAACTCGGTATTATCACCGGTATGAGTGATGGAGCAGTAAAAGAACAGGTTTCCCAATATTTAGAAGTAGGCACGAATCGGCTAGAGGCTTATGTAATCGATCGCCGTCCGAGTGGTGATCTGATCATCCGCCCTGAAGCCGTCTACGGTTAAGAATTTTCCGATCGTGCCCTGATCGAAAAAGCTTACATACTAGCCAAATGGAAAAGGCGCTTGACTTAGGATCAGGTTACTGACAGTAATGCAGGTTCAAATCCTGCGTATGACACAACAGCTTTTTCAACTTGCACGATCGGATTTTTATTTAATAATTGTGTGTGATCAAAATGGTACATATTAGCTTTATCCCCCTAGAAACCTTCTAAGGTTAAGAACTTTCATCTCGTACCCTGACAGAGAAAGCTTACATACTCGCCCAGTTTGGTAGGGCATTTGATTGTTACTCAAATGGTCGCGGGTTCAAATCCCGCGTATGACACAACAGCTTTTTCAACTTGTACGAGGTGATTTATTTGACAGTTGTTGCCGCGCCCCGACGCTAGAAGCTTACATACTCTCCACCAAAAACCCAAAGGTGCGTATTAGGAGTTATACGCTGCGAGCCTGAGACCTATAGCAGGCAAAAACAGCTTCTAGGACTTGCGCGGTAACTTAAAATTACCCCGCGTGTGCAACATCTGTCTCCTCATTCACTATATCCAGAGGAGTTATCATGAATAACGATGAACGCGATCTGCGCTTAGAAATGCTCAATAGTTTGCTGACGACACCGCACCGTAAATTAGAGCAAGTGGCAGAGATCCATAAATTAATAATCGAATTAGATCCCATATTCTACGGACATTTAGCCGTCTGGTATCAACACAATGGCGATGTGCGCGATCATAAAGAGGTGTTCGTCGCTCATTTACTGAGCGGTGATTTAAAAGAACATCGAGACGCGGGTTTTGTTATGTTGCAGGAGTTCCCCCCCTACCAAGTAGCGCGGGCTGTGGACTTCATGAAACAACAAAGACATAAATTACCCCGTTCTGCCCGGACTGCGGTACGTCGGTACTTGCAAGTAAGGGAAGCTAACCCCGCCCTCTTCGATCGCGCCGCCATCAGGGGACGTACCGCGATGAAACATTTGTACGCATCTCTGCACATCAAACCCAATGAGCGGGCTAACGCGATCTTATTCCGGGATCAACCCCCCGCCGGTTCTTTGGCAGAGGCTTTAAAACGACTCGCTAAATCCGAGAGCGCGGCAGAACAGGCACAATTAATCATTGAGTACAAATTACCCTATACGATCGCCGTAGGTGCCGTCAAAACCATGACTCCGAGCGTTTTAGTAGCGTTAATCGGTAGCATGACCCCTCAAGAGGTGATCAATAACCTCAAATCCTTAAAGGCGCGGGGGGCGATGGATCATCCCGAAGTCAAAGCTTTAATCGATGCCAAATTAGAATCGGCAGCGAAAAGCGATAGGGTTTCGGTGATGAAAGCTGGGGTAGCTGCCGGGGTGGGTGACTTCGACGAAGAAACTATCGCTAAATTGCAGAAAGTTACCGACGAAGGGGTAAAACGCCGAGGGGTGATCAAGCGCTCTACAGCCTTACTAGTGGACAAATCCGGTTCGATGCAAAACGCGATCGAACTTGGTAAACGTCTAGCCGCTCTGATTTCCGGTATCACCGAAGCCGAGCTGTTTGTGTACGCCTTCGACACCATACCCTATCCCGTTATCGCGGCGGGCAAGGAGTTAAGTCAGTGGGAAGCAGCGTTCAGAAACATCAAAGCTGGTGGTGGCACCAGTATCGGTTGCGCCCTGGAGGTGATGCGGAAAAAACGGCAGATAGTGGATCAAATCATCATCGTCACCGATGAGGGTGAAAACGGATCTCCTTACTTCAGCGAGGTTTACAAAACCTACTGCCAGCAGTTAGCCGTTATGCCTAACGTGGTCATCGTCCACGCCGGTAGTTACTGCAACTCGTTACAAGCGCAACTGAAGAACCAACAATCCCCAGTGGAAACATACAACTTCGCAGGAGATTACTACAGTTTGCCAAACCTTGTACCGTTACTGACGCGGCCTTCCCGACTCGATTTACTGATGGAGATTCTGGATACACCGTTACCGGTACGTTCTTAGGAGTGAGGATATAGGAGAGAGAAGAGAGTTTTATCTCTAATCTTTAATCCCCCTCTCTTCTATTTTCTCTTTACTCTTTACTCTTATGACCGATATTCGCAAATTAATCCAGCAAATAGCCTCGGCCGAGAATCAACTAGGATCGACTCAGTTTCTGGCCCCCTGCGTCAAAGGTGGGAAAGTTCGGACGAGAATAGAGGAAATGGTTTACACCTTTACTCCCAAACCCCAGAACTTTGAGGGATGGGGTATCTTTCAACCCCTAGACGAAAGGCGGGCAAGTTTGATAGAAACTGCCGACTTACCCCAAATTGACGCTTACTTACAGCAGTTTCCTAAAGTGCGACTGCGGTTAGCCTATCGTCTACAGAATCGCACCTGGCTGGGCTATCCAGTTAATGAAGCCGATACGCGGCAGAGATGGAAAATCGTTAAGCCCCTCGCCGTACATCTGGTGAGCGACGGTGTAACTTTTGAGGAAATCGTCGCCCGTAAAAACGGTGGTTTCTGCTGGTTCGAGGAGATCGATCGCCGTTGTGATCCAGTCCTAACAGAACATCTGCGCTCGGCCCTGAAAGATTTCATCGCACCCGAGCGATTACAGTTTAAGGGGATGACACCAGAGATGAGAACGCTTTACGGGATAGTCGCCAGCCGCACAGAAGGGTTTGACCCGACTCTCAAAGATGAGAAACGATTACGCAAGGCTCTAGAACTTGGCGGCGGACAATTGCGAGGATTTAAAGATGGTGGCGATTACTGGAATGTAGATTGGATGACGGCTGACGGCTATCATCACACCAGCGCGATTTCTAAAGGAGATTTGACGGTAATTAGTTCTGGTATTTGTTTAAGCGGGCGCGATCGAGATTTCGATTTGCAATCTTTAGTAGGCGTTATGGAAGATAGAGAGGATTAATGAGCGTATTTTTTCACGAAGGGCTTTACCGCACCCCTCCGGTGATGGCGAAATTAAGAGATTATCCGGTGACTATTTGCGGCGCGGGGGCGCTCGGAGCCAACTTAGCAGAAAACCTCGCCCGTACCGGATTCGCTAGGCTGAAGGTGATCGATCGCGATCGCGTCGAAGAACGGAACCTCTCGACTCAACCTTACTACCGTTCCGATGTCGGTGCTTTTAAAGCCAAAATTCTCGCCAATAATCTCTATCGCGCTCTTGGTACTGCGGTAGATTACCAAACCAAGGAATTAAACCGGGATAACGCCGGGGCACTACTCAAAGATAGTCAGTTAATACTAGATGTTTTCGATAATAGTCTTTCCAGAAGCGTCCTGAAAGACTACGCCGAGACTGCCGGGATTCCCTGCTTACACGTCGGCTTATCGAGCGATTACGGCGAAGTAATCTGGAATGATAATTATCGGGTTCCGAGCGATATTAACGACGATGTTTGTGATTATCCCCTGGCGCGTAATTTGGTTCTGCTCACCGTCGCCGTAGCCTCAGAGGCGATCGTTTCTTTTATCGCCACCGGAGAGCGACGTAACTTTACCATCACCCTTAAGGATCTGAGCGTTCAACCGCTCGATAGTTGAAACATTGGCACAAAATGTTAGGCAACGGGTCTAGGAGTCTGGCAAGATGAAAGAACCGTTGCTATTTTTTTGCCAGATATACACGAGCCAGTATGAGTGAACCGGTAGTAGAGCTAAGAGATGTAACTGTAGCTTTCGGAAAGAGAGTGATCTTAGATAAAGTAAACCTCAAGGTTTATGAAGGCGATGCCCTAGGTGTTATCGGGCCCTCTGGGACGGGTAAATCTACCGTATTGCGTTTAGTAGCCGGACTTTTAGCACCCCATAGCGGCGAGGTATATATTCACGGGCGGAAACGGGAGAGAATCGCTGAAGAGGGAGAAGATCCCTTAGGTGTCGGTCTGGTGTTTCAACAATCGGCCCTTTTTGACTCCCTCAGCGTCGGGGAAAACGTCGGGTTTTCTCTCTATCGCAATTCCAAGCTCAGCAAATCAGAAATAAAAGAGCTGATCCTGGAAAAACTAGCTCTCGTTGGTATCCCTAACGCCTACGATCTCTATCCGGCGGAAATATCCGGGGGCATGAAAAAGCGGGTGAGTCTGGCCCGGGCCATTATCAGCGATCCTAGCGTCAACACTTCTGGACAGAATATCATCCTCTACGATGAACCCACCGCTGGATTAGATCCGGTGGCATCTACCCGTATTCAAACCGTTATCAAAGAACTGCTCACGGTTCAGAAAGCTTGTAGCGCCTACCTGATAGTTACCCACGTTCACAGCACGATCCAGAGAACAACCGATCGCATGATCTTTCTTTACGACGGACATATTCAATGGGAAGGCTTCACAGAAGAAGCTTATAAATCTGAGATACCGGTACTGAAACAATTTTTTACCGGGAGTATGGACGGGCCGATCCAATAAAAATAAAGATGACGATATATTTAGTGAGTATTGAGTGAAGAGGAGTAAGGTTTATGGTGGCAGATAGATCGAGAAGGGGTATTTCTCCTACACTTCAGCAAAGTGGTATCGGGTTAATGTTATTAGTGAGCGCCGGGTTACTAATCTGGTTAATCTCCTGGCTGAGTAAGTTCACTTTCGGCGGACAAAGTTATCAGGCTACCTTCCTCTTTCCCAATGTGGGGGGCATGACATCCGGCACGAGAGTCACCTATCGGGGCGTGAGAGTGGGGCGGGTATTAGACATCAATCCCGAGCCTGCTGGAGTGGCGGTAAAAGTGGAAATATCCCCCGCCGATCGCCTAATTCCCAGTAATTCCCTAATTGAAGCCATTCAATCGGGTTTGGTGGGGGAAACCTCGATCGACATCACCCCCTTACAAGCCTTACCGCCCGGCGGTGTCAAAAGGGGCCCTATGAGTCCGAACTGCGATCCTGCTGTTATTATCTGTAATAACTCCCGCCTGCAGGGACAATCGGCTCTCAACGTCAACACACTGATCCGCTCTCTCCTGAGAATTTCCAACCTCGTCAGCGATCCCGATATGGTGGCTGCTTTCCGTACCTTCACCGGACGCGCCTCTACCGCTCTCGGTAGTATCGATCGCTTCAGTAACGAGGCGACGACGGTATTAGGCGATGTGCGTCGCGGCGGAACCGTAGATAAAGTCAATCAAGGGATGAGCTCCCTCGACTCCCTTAATTCCCTGCCCCAAGTATCCGGCTCGCTCGATCGCGTATCCGAAAATATATCGGAGGTGGCACAGTTGAGCTCGGAAGCCCGCACCCTGATCAGGGATTTACAGGGAACGGGGGGACTGAAAAATCTTGACTCGACTCTCGTAGAAACGAGAAAAACGATGCTGCTCGTAGGTCAGACTGCGGAAGAACTGCGAACCTTTCTCGCCGCTAACCAAAATCGCATCGTCACTACTCTCGATAGTATTAAAACCACCAGCGATCGCCTGCAAACCACCCTCGGCACCCTCGATCCGATCCTCACCTCCGTCCAGAAAAGCGAATTAGTGGGCAACTTAGACACCATTTCCGCTAACGCCGCCCAACTCTTGAAAAACTTGGAAAGCTTCACCTCCTATCTCAACGATCCGGCGACGGTAGTTCTCCTACAGCAACTGCTCGACTCATCCCGGGCGGCTTTTTCCAATCTTCAGAAAATCACCTCCGATCTAGATCAGATTACGGGCAACCCGGAACTACGACAGCAGATAATACGTTTGATACAGGGTTTAAACAAACTGGTATCTTCAAGCGAACAACTACAGAACCAATACGCTCAAAGTCAAACCGTGGCCCGTGTAGCGGTGCAAATCGCCACCCTCGCCCCCAACAATACCGCCCCGAAACGGGAGGAAAAGAAATGATCCGTATTGCCGCCTCCGGTTCCCTCTTAGCTCTATTGTTAATCGGATGTTCCCCCACTCCGCCCCCACCCCCTCCTCCTCCATCCCCCTCGATCGTTCCCTGGCAATCGATCGAGAGGGTGCGAGTGTTACAGGGTGAAGGCGATCCAGTGTATTCTCTCGCCATCAGTCCCGATCGTACCCTACTTCTGAGCGGTACTCTCGACGGTAAGTTAAAGCAATGGGATCTCCAACGGGGCAAACCTATGCATACTTGGGAGTTGGGAGACAGCGTCAACTCCATTCAATTTAGCAAGGACGGGCAGAGCTTCGTCACAGGAGATGGTACGGGCAAGGTAAGACGTTGGAATACTAAAACCGGGGAGTTAGAAACCTTATACCCAGGCCACAAGGTTCTCGTCACCGATGTTGCCATCTCTCCCGATGGTAAAATTCTCGCATCCGCTAGCTGGGATCGCACCGTCAAGCTCTGGGATTTTAATAGCGGTAAACTTTTAAGAACCTTCGGGGATAACGCCAGTCCAATTCAGGCGATCGCCTTCAGCCCCGATGGTAAGGGGATCGTCAGCGCCGATTTCGATGGCTTCGTCAAACTCTGGGACATAAAAACGGGCAATCTCATTCGCGCCTACGCAGGAAATTCTTTCCCCGTCTATCGAGTTATCTTTTCCCCGAGCGGTAAATTTCTCGGTAGCGCTAGTCTCGACGGCTCGATCCGATTTTGGGACGTAAATAGCGGGATCGGGATCGATTCTGTCCTCGCCCATAACGATGCCGTCACCGATATAATTTTTATCGATCGGGGCAAAGTGTTAGCCAGTTCTTCTAAAGATGGAACCCTCAAGTTCTGGGACGTGAAAACTCATCGACAATTGAACAGCCTCAAAGGTCAAACCGTTCTCAATATGACCACCACAGGCGATCGTGATCTCTTAATAACAGGCGATACTGACGGCACTATCCGAATCTGGAAAGGAACTTAAATTACTATCCCGCTAAAACCGTAGTATTACCCCCGCCCTGGAACATGATCCAGGTAAGGATGAAATTAGAGATAAAAATCGCCAGCAACATCGTCACTACCGCCGCAGTAGTCGATTGACCCACCCCTCTCGCGCCGCCAGAAGCGGTCAAACCCCAATTACATCCGATAATCGCTATCAGCGCCCCGAATACTATCCCTTTGATCGGCCCACTAACTACATCCCAAATTTGTAAAAAGGTACGGATAGAATCGAGAAAAACCGAACTGGAGATACCGTAGAGAGCTTGAGCGATCAATAACCCGCCCGCCAAGCCTGTCACCAGAGCCAGAATACTCAGAGCTGGAACCATAATGCAACAGGCGATGAATCGGGGTAAAACTAAATATTCCACTGGATCGGTTTTCAGCATATACAGCGCGTCGATCTGTTCGGTGACTTTCATCGTTCCTATCTCCGCTGCGAAAGCTGAACCGACTCTCCCGGCAACTACCACCGCCATCATGATCGGGCAAAGCTCTCGCCCTAAAGCCAGAGCTAGAATTCCCCCCACCATACTCCCCGCCCCTAAAGCTTGAAACTCCCGCGCTACTTGAATGGTGAAGATACTGCCGATTACCGCCGCCGTAATTAAACCGATGACCAGCGAAGCAGGCCCTGCGGCTACCATCTGCTCTACCGTTACCCTTCGATCAGGTCTCCGGGTGACGAGAAAATAAATTACCCTCCCAGCCAACAGAACCGCTAACCACGCTCGCCGCGACCAGGATTGTAGCTCTGCCCTGAAAACTTTTAATAGCTCATTCATAAATCGCTGTGATTGCCTTTGAGCGTTTCCGTATTAGTTTAACACCGTTAAGAATTCTGACGGAATTAATTGATCGATCTGTAAACCCGCTGCAATTTCCGCGTTAGCCTTCACATCCTGACGATTCTCTATATAGGGCAAAACCCCTATAACTGGAATTCCGGTCAGGGATTCGATCAGTTCTGCGGGAACTAGTCGCTCGATTTCCTCCTCCGTCACCGATTGAAAGCAATTCAAGACTATTCCCCTCAGGTTTACCTTACTTTGTCTCGCCAGGGCTACGTTAGCCACTATCTGACCGAGGGAACCCAATTTGACGGGAGCGACTAAAATCGTCGGTAATCGCCACTCACTAGCGATGTCAGCCACTGTTAATTCGTAAGTGACGGGAGAACCTAAACCTCCTAGAGCCTCTACTAAAACGAAATCTCGCGTTTTTTGCAGGGAACAAAGAGCTTGCCAAACTGCTCCTAAATCTACGGAACAATTTTCTAATTCGGCGGCGATCGGCGGAGCGAGCGGTGCTTGAAAGCGAATTGGTGTAACGATCGTCATATTTTCTGATTGTTGAAATTGACTTTCATACCATTCTTGATCACCTATACCCGTCTGCATTAATTTCATCAACCCTAAGGATTTTTTCGTACAATACATTTTCCAGTACGCGGCTAAAGCTGTTGATAAAACGGTTTTTCCCACATCCGTATCTGTGCCAGTAATCAATAAACTATTCATAGAGATCGTTGTTTTTAGTTAGATCGACATTGTGCCATGTCAGTGATTCAGATTACTAAAAAAAATCACTAGATATTACAGCGTGTGAATAATTAATTAGTTATGATTGAGATTAAAGAAATCATACTCAGAATTACTAAAAACCTGAGATGATTAAAATGCTATGAGTTGAGGGTAAAGGATTCGCTGTGAGCTACTCTGCTACTTTGACGCTTCAGCCGATGGTACAATCTGCCTCGGATAACAACCGTCTGCGTCTTTTTTCGGGTTCGGCTAATGTGCCATTAGCTCAAGAAGTGGCACGTTATTTGGGGATGGATGTGGGGCCTATGATCCGCAAACGCTTCGCCGATGGCGAAGTCTATGTTCAAATTCAAGAGTCTATTAGGGGTTGTGACGTTTATCTCATCCAACCCTGTTGTAATCCGGTCAACGACCACTTAATGGAACTGCTGATCATGATCGATGCCTGCCGTCGCGCCTCGGCTCGTCAGATTACTGCCGTCATCCCCTATTATGGTTACGCCAGGGCCGATCGCAAAACTGCCGGCCGTGAGTCGATCGCCGCTAAACTGGTTGCCAATCTGATGACCGAAGCCGGAGCGAATCGTATCCTCGCTATGGATTTACACTCGGCTCAAATTCAAGGTTATTTCGATATTCCCTTCGATCACGTTTATGGTTCTCCAGTATTAATCGATTATATCGCCAGTAAACAATTAAGCGATCTCGTCGTCGTATCCCCCGACGTAGGAGGTGTAGCCCGGGCCCGCGCCTTCGCTAAAAAGCTCAACGAAGCCCCTCTTGCTATTATCGATAAGCGTCGCCAAAGTCACAACGTGGCGGAAGTGATGAACTTGATCGGTGATGTTCAGGGCAAAACCGCCGTCTTGGTAGACGATATGATTGATACCGCCGGTACGATCGTTGAAGGTGCTCGTCTTTTACGGGAAAAGGGAGCGAGACAGGTATACGCCTGTGCTACTCATGCCGTTTTCTCCGGGCCCGCTATCTCGCGTCTGAGAAGTGGTGTTTTAGAAGAGGTCATCGTCACTAATACTATCCCAGTACCAGAGGATAACCGCTTCGAGCAATTAACCGTTCTCTCGGTGGCTAATCTACTCGGTGAGGCTATCTGGCGTATCCACGAAGATAGTTCCGTAAGTAGTATGTTTCGATAAATTCGGGGATGAATCACATTGATGATTCATCCTTTTAAGTTTAAGGGGTTTTGAGATTGTATACAGGTTCCTCTATACCCCCGACTCGATTCAGGGGCCAGAATCGAACCATCGCCCGACCGATCAAATTCTCTTTCGGTACGAACCCCCAGTAATGGGAGTCATAACTGTTATTACGGTTATCTCCTAATACTAGATATTGCCCACTCGGTACGGTGACGGGGCCAAATTCGTAATCGGGTTTCTGCGCTATGTAATTTTCCTTCAGGGGTTGGTCGTTCACGTAAACCACACCATTATGAACTTTGATCGTATCCCCCGGTACGCCGATCACTCTTTTGATGAAAGCTTCTTTAAAATCTTTTTGCCTTAAAGCTTGAGTGGGTCTGAATACCACTATATCCCCCCTCTGGGGGTCTTGGAAATGATAGCCTACTTTCTCGATGATCAGGCGATCGTTTATCTGTAATGTAGGCTCCATCGAAGATGACGGTATGTAACGGGCTTCGGCCACGAATGTACGTATGCCTATGGCTAAGATGGCCGCCGTCGCCACGGTTTTCACCCCCTCTATCCAAGGGTTCTCTTGTTGTTCTTTTTTCGGGTTTATCACTGGTGTCTCGGAAGACGGTTTTTCAGAATCTTGATTGAAACCTTGAGCCATAGAAATTTACGATCTTAGTGGTAAGAGAGAGCTACTTAGTATCTTTAGGTTAACCGATGATTTACTTTATGGGACAATTAATATACTTTCCGCTAAATTAGATTATGCCTAATACCACACCTTTAGTAATTTGTCAAGCTAATATTCTCCTACCTGATGGGAATTTCTTTCGGGGTGATGTGTTGGTTGAACATGGCAAGATCGTCCGGATCGCAGAAGAGATTACCTTAGATAACAATAGTATTATCATAGACGCAAAAGGATTAACTTTGTTACCGGGGGCGATCGATCCTCAAGTCCACTTCCGAGAGCCGGGTTTAGAATACAAAGAAGATTTACATACGGCGAGCCGAGCCTGCGCCCGGGGCGGGATAACTAGCTTTCTGGAGATGCCTAATACCCGCCCCCTCACTCTCACTCAAGCCGAGTTAGATGATAAATTAAGTCGGGCGGCTACTAAATCTCTCGTTAATTACGGCTTCTTTATCGGTGCTACACCCGACAATCTCCCCGATTTAGAGACAGCTCATCCCACCTGTGGTATTAAGATTTTTATGGGGTCGATGCACGGTAAATTACTGGTGAGCGAAGAGGAACAATTAGATCCCATCTTTGCCCGGGGGACGAGGTTGATCGCCGTTCACGCCGAAGATCAGGCGAGAATTATGGCCAGGAGAGAAGAATTCAAAGGCATCGCCGATCCCGCCGTTCACTCCTGCATACAGGATGAACAGGCGGCCTTAAATGCAACTCAATTAGCCCTGAAATTATCGAAGAAATATCAAAGGCGTTTACATATCCTGCATCTATCTACAGGGGTAGAAGCGGAATTATTACGACGCGATAAACCGAGCTGGGTAACGGCAGAGGTAACACCCCAGCATCTATTACTATCGACTAAAGCCTATGAGACTTTAGGCACCTTGGCTCAGATGAATCCTCCTTTAAGGGATGAGGGCAATCAGGAAATTCTTTGGCGAGCGCTGTTAGACGGAGTGATTGACTTTATCGCTACCGATCACGCCCCCCATACACTGGAAGAAAAAGCCCGAACCTATCCTGATACACCTTCGGGAATGCCGGGAGTAGAAACCTCCCTACCTTTAATGTTGACTCAAGCGATAGCGGGTAGATGTAGCGTGGCAGAGGTGGTTAAGTGGATGTCTACCGCACCCGCCCAAGCCTATAAGATTCAGGATAAAAGTTTAATAGCCCCAGGTTACGACGCGGATTTAATTTTAGTCGATCTAAATAATTATCGCCCCGTATTGCGGGAAGAATTACAGACTAAGTGCGGCTGGAGTCCTTTCGAGGGTTGGAATCTCACGGGGTGGCCGGTGGTCACGATCGTCAACGGTGAAATAGTCTACGAGCGGGGAGAATTCAAAGAGGGGGTTGGGGGTCAAGCCCTGCGGTTCGATGCTTAGCTCTAGGGATCGGGATCGCCGGGGTCATTATGAAAGGGATCTTGACCTATACCTAATTCTTTTTTGCTCATTTTCAACTGTTTCCAAAGCAGTTTTATCTGTTGATACGCCTCTACATTATTAATTTTTCCCGCAGTTTCTAGATTACAAATGTAGCTAATTTTTTGAGCGAACTCTTGTAGATTGGCGTTAAAAACTAAATTTTCTGGTTTCACTTCCCCCCGATAACTACTGTGAGGATAGAGGAATTGATTTTTATTGAGAGGTTCTTTAGATGAACTATCATTGCTGTTGTTAGAATTCATAGCGGTAATAACACTTAAATCAAGCTAGAACTGGAGAAAATTTAACTATATGTTCAGAATATTAATATGGTATTATTCCTTATAAAAGTAAATATAGTTAAACTTTATTTAGATTGTAGCTCAAATTAACTATGAAACAGATTTATGAAGGCAAAGCCAAAATACTTTACGAAACCGAGGAACCAGGGATATATGTAGCTTATTACAAAGATGATGCTACAGCTTTTAACGCTCAAAAGCGGGGACAGATTCAAGGCAAAGGGGTTATAAACTGTAGTATAACCGCATCCCTATTGCAATGGTTGGAATCTTTAGGAATTCCTACCCATTACATAGATAAACCGGGAGAGCGGGAAATGCGGGTGAAAGCGGTAGAAATTATTCCTTTAGAAGTAGTGGTGAGAAATATCGCCGCTGGTAGTTTATGTAAACAAACGGGGTTAGAAGAAGGAACCTTATTACCTTATACCTTGGTGGAATTCTATTTGAAAAATGATGCCCTCGGAGATCCTTTGTTGACGATCGATCGTCTGGGACTGCTAAATCTAGCCAGTGAGACAGAAATAAACCTATTAAAAAATATGGCATTGAAAATCAACGGACATCTACAAGAGTTTTTTACTGGTTGCGATATTACTCTGGTGGATTTTAAGTTAGAGTTTGGTAGAGATAAAGAAGGAAAGATCTATCTGGCGGATGAGATAAGTCCGGATACCTGTCGTCTCTGGGATAACAGGGAAAAAGATACCAGCGCCAGGGTACTCGATAAGGACAGGTTCAGAAGGGATTTAGGTTCTGTGGAGTCCGCTTATCAAGAAGTACAAGAGAGAGTGTTAAAGCAAATTGCTAAACTAAGTAATTGTTCTTAGTAGGAACATTAAAGCTCCTCCTAGGTCAGTCATTAATAGTGACAGCGATCTATACTAAGGACGAAATTGCTCAATTAGGTGTGTGGAAGTGCTAAAAATTTCTAATTCGATGGGGCTATCTTCTCTGTTAGCCATAATACTAACTGCTCAAGTTCCTTTAAATAGCTCGCTGACCGCAGTAGCTCAAGCGGTATCACCGTCTACACCCCCCCCCACCACAACGCCGCCGGTAGAACCGTCAGTACCGACAATCCCGACAACACCATCGGTAGAACCGTCAGTACCGACAATCCCGACAACACCATCGGTAGAACCGTCAGTACCGACAATCCCGACAACACCATCGGTAGAGCCGTCAGTACCGACAATCCCGACAACACCATCGGTAGAGCCGTCAGTACCGACAA
>CAZUVR010000085.1:0-14849 GCA_964623815.1 uncultured bacterium
CTTCCTCTCCCACTTAAAAGATGGGGGCTTCCGCGCTCCCGTATTATTTACGTGAAATCGGGGATAGCGTGAAGGGGCTGCTTGGCGGCAGCCCCTTCACGCTGTTAGAGAGTAATTAATAAGGGGGTCTTGGGCACAATGACTGGAACCGCAAGTAGTACGATTAAAGAGTACAAACTACTATTAGATCGTGATGATCCGAAGGGGTCATCTCTTTTTAAAAAATTTTCCCCCAATTTACTTCAATTCGCTAAATGATGATCTAGAATTAATTCGTCTATTAAATTGCTCTAGCGAAGCTTTTTTGTACTACGTGTACATGAATTGGCTAAGTCTGGTAATACTAATAGATAATTATCCGCAGGAATTACTTTCCCCCATAGCACCTAGCGCAATCACCCCTAACCCGGTGTCAAACCGGGCTGATGGCGGGGGACGGTAATCAACTTAATTTACATTTTCAGGTTTGGAAACCCAAACCTATCAATACCCAATATGATAGCATCTGGAACTGACAGCAACGAAAACTTAGATTACGGCAACCCCTTCAACGCCTCTTACGCTGACGTAGACGGCTTTTCAAGCAATCTGACCCTTCATGATCGCCACATTGAAGAATGGCGAAAATCTGGAATTGATGAATCTATTATTTGGCTCAACCTTCGTAGTGTAGAGGGTTACACGGCATACGAGTATTTATTTTATAGTGACAGCATCGAGCGGTTAAACACCGGGCGGCTAACTTCTGGTACGCTCCGCGCTTACAAACATATAGAAGATGGCGGTTGGTTCTGCCCTGGCTCCGGCGGCAATTTTGACCCCTCAATGTGGGGCTGCTTCAAACCTGACAACCCTCGGACGAGCAAAGACGGGAAGATAATAAAATACGAACACCCGCTCAAAACTCCGACAGAAGCGTTTTTCCTCGTCGTACCGGAACGAATTTGGATTAAAATCGCGGAAAGGTATGGATTAACCGTTAATGTGGACGATTATGTTGATTTTTGGGATTGGGTGGCGAAAACTAAGATCCCGATTCTGCTCACTGAGGGCGTTAAGAAAGCGGGAACACTATTATCGGAGGGATATTGTGCGATCGCTTTACCAGGAATATGGGGAGCCTACCGATCGCATAAAGATGAATTCGGTAATGCGGTTGGGATGCCTTACCTTATACCCCAACTCGCCCCGTTTACGAATAACGAGCGGGAGTTTATTTTTGTATACGACCAAGACCCAAAACCGAAGACACGGCAGGCGGTAAGAAAGGCTGTCTTTAAAACTGGCGGGTTACTCCGGAACCAGGGTTGTAAAGTGTCGATCGTTACATGGGACGAGACGGATGGAAAGGGGGTGGATGATCTACTCGTAGGGATGGGCGCTGATTACTTCTCTGCTTTCTACGAGAATCGGGTCGATCTCGATCAATATAAGCTGGCGGAATTTACCGATCTCAGTCCTTATGTCGATCTTACCATCCACGAACGCTATTTACCTGAAGGACTGGTTCCGCCCTCAGACGCGCAGATAATCGGTATCAGATCGATGCAGAACACGGGGAAAACAGAGTGGCTGGCTAAAATGATCGCACCACTCTTAGCCGAGGGCAAGCAGGTACTTGTTGTCTGCCATAGGGAGCAATTGGCAAGGGGTCTCGCCGCCCGTTTCGGCATCGATTATCGCGTTGATATTAAAATATCGGAGACTGAGGGAATTTTTGGCTATACCTTGTGTATCGATTCGATGCACCCGAAGGCGAACCCGCCATTTATCCCCGAACAATGGCCAGAAACAACACTGATATTCGACGAGGTGGAACAAACCCTGCGTCATGTTCTGCTAGGCTCGACCTGCCAGAATCGCCGTGTAGCTATCCTACGATCGCTCCGGGAAATCTTACAGGTTTCTGCCAGAACGGGGGGGAAAATCTACTTAGCCGATGCGGATCTCTCGCCCATACCGATTATTTACTTCCAACAATTGATAGGATTTCCCGTCAAAACTTGGGTAGTTGATAATACTTATATCCCAAACAAAGGTAAGAGAAAAGCTTACATTTATTCCGACCAAGAATCGGCAATTAAAAAAGCTTGCGAAGCCATTAAAGCGGGCAAGAAAATACTGATTCATACCGATGGACAGAAACATAAATCAACCTGGGGAACCCGTAATTTAGAAGTTTACTTAAAACGCAATTTTCCGAAACTGAAAATTTTAAGAATTGATAGAGAGAGTGTTAGCGACGAGAAACACAAAGCTTTCGGGTGCATGAACGATATTAACGGTACGCTTGAAAACTACGATGTAGTGATAGCTTCTCCAACAATTGAAACAGGAATAAGTATCGATAAAGATATATTCGCTGAGGTTATTCTTATTTCCCACGGTGTGCAAACTGTTGACTCAGTTTGTCAAGCTGCGGAACGTAATCGAACTCACATCGATCGTCATCTCTATATCAATAAATATTCGGGGAATATGGTTGGGGACGGCTCCACCAATTTAAGGGCGATATTGAGTGCTACTAATAAGTACACCGAGGCAACTCTCAAACAATTAATGAAGGCTGGCCTTACCGGGGAAATCTCTTACTTGGAAGATGATATGTCTGTTTCCCCGTCTATGTTAGCTTATGGAAAAATCGCCTGTCTCATCAATCAAGAAATTAAAGATTTCAAGGGGAATACTATTAAAAAACTAGAAAGGATGGGCTATGAAATTATCGAGGTTTCCGATGAGGATGACGGTAATAAGAAAGAAGCTGAGAAGATAAAAGAGGAGGTGAAAAAAACTAAAGAGATGGTTTACAACTCTTACTGCCATAAGGTTTCCAAACAGAAGAACATAACCGATGAGGAGTACAAAGCACTAAAAGAAAAGCCCACGAAGACGAAGGATGAACTACATATAGAGAAAAAAGCCGAACTCTCTAGAAAGTACAAAACGAATAGGGTTACGCCGGATCTAGTTCGGAAAGATGATGACGGTTGGTATAAACAAACCAAGCTCCATTATTATCTCATGATTGACCGACTGGAATTAATGGATAAAGAAAAATCGAAGCTCGATGAATTCTTAACAGAGGGGGATGGGCAACTCTTTAAACCTGACATCAATAAGACTTTAATATCCCTGAAAATAGCGGCTCTTGATGGATTAGGTATTCAAAGATTCTTCGATCGGGAAGCACTATTTACCAGTGATGATCTGGCGGAGTGGTTCGCCCAAATCAACACTCTCGCGGTGAGGGCGCAGATCAAGTTGATACTCGGAATCAAGATCAACCCTGATAGAGACACCCCGATGGCAGTGGTACAGAGGATCTTAGGACTCATGGGATTGAGATGCGAGTTTGCGGGCTGGCATCGAATTGATGGGAAGGCTAAGCGATTCTACCGAGGGTGCGATCAAAATCCAGATGGCCGCCAAGAGGTATTCAGTCGGTGGCTGAAGGGGGGAGATCCATCTGTGGTCTTGGAGCAAGCCGCCTCTTAAGCATCACAGGAGTCTAATAAATAATAGTTGATCTATCCCTCCGCTGTGACACCCGTTCCCAACAATTAAATAGTGCCAGAAGTTGCCAGGGTTGATTTAACCCTAATATTGTCGTGCCGATCGTCGCATTAAATTAAGGGAGCGATCAACCCAATCGTCACAGGGGTCTAATAGATTTATTTATTCTATCGATCTCTCTCAGTAACAAATCAATCCTTTAATAAAAGGGGCGAAGTAAGGTTAGGGAGACTTAAGCCTTCCCCAGGGAGAGAGCGATGGGGAGACCTCAATCCCTTATCGGGTAATGGATAGGGAGACCAGGGAGACCTATTTATATAAACTTGATTTTTTTAGAAAAGAGAAATTATTTTCGCTCGAAACAGAAAGAGAACAGAAAGAGAAAAGTTAGTTTTAGGTCTCCCCGGGAGGACTAGATCTCCCTAAGTCACGGGCAGGCCGGTGTCACAGGGGGGCAATAAATATAGATCATCAATATCTATTGTCTCCCTGCGACACCCGACCCGATATACCTATACTTGAGCGCGGGGAGTTTCCCCTTACGATCAAAGCGCACCGGAAATTTTAGGTGTCACAGGGGTCTAATAAATATATGTTTTGATCCTTCTCTCTCCGTGACACCCAACCCGATTTCTCTTTGATTATTTTGTAATGGAGGAAAGCTCAGGGAGACCTAAGCCTCCTTGGGGAGAGATTTATAGGGAGACTTCAATTTTTTATCTGGTAAGGCATAGGGAGACCAGGGAGACCTATTTATATAAACTTGATTTTTTTAGAAAAGAGAAATAATTATTTCCGCTCGACCCGAAACAGAAAGAGAAAAGTTGGTTTTAGGTCTCCCTGGCGTGGAGGTCTCCCCAAGTCACGGGTAGATCGGTTATGTAATCCTGTCCCGTTGATCGGGGTTCATTTACTGCGGCGATGGGAACTGTCACAGGGGGATAATAAATATATGTTTGGTTTATTGTTCCGCTGTGACACTCCCCTCAAAACAAATAGCGAGGAGGCGAAGGTTAGGCGAATCTTCCGATCGTCCCTTTGGCCTCTTTGGTTCAAGGGATGGGGGATAATCCGATTCATAACTAATGTCACAGGGGACTAATAAATGATCTATCTCTAATCCATCCCCATCTGTGACGGTCGCTCCGATCCTTTCTTTAGAGAATCGGGTAACCAGGAGCTTCACCCCGTTATGATCGCTTTCGTTATTAATAAAAAGGAGGGGGGCAAAATTTAAAGTTTTCCGATCATCGGGTTGAGCGCTTCGGGTTAAATCAAACAGGTCGGGACATTTTCAATTTAAGTGTCACAGGGGGTTAATAAAGATAGATCAAGATTTACTCTGTTCCCGTGACACCCGACGATGGGACATGAGACGGTCTGGCACAACATCGCCGCCAGGAGGAAACAAAAACTATAAACGTTTCTCTTTGACCGGCGTACCGATCGCCTTTTATTGGTGTCTCCTCGACCCCATGCTCGGGGGCAAAACACAATAATTCTTTTCGGCTCGGCTACGACCTTACTATTATTTCCTAATACCTCTTGAGTGAATCCGAACTCATACTTATAGCTTTTTTCTCTATCTTAGCGACGATCGTTGGGTGCGATTAATACTGAGGAAGGGCGGGAGAAACGGGTTTGGGCAGTCGCCCAACCAGCAAGGGAAAATTATTGGTTAGGGAACGGACAATATGGATCTATTCCCCTTGCTGGCTCTCTACTTTTAGACACCCCTCTCAATTATTGTCTGAGCTTGGTTTTAAATAAGTTGAGTTTGCTTGTTTTTAGAGAGCGAACTTAGGATTAGTATACTTGAATTCCCTAGTAAATATCGAGGAGGAATGGCAACTATTTACTAGGGAATTCTTTTGTACTAAACAAGACAGTAAAGAAAACTACTGTTTATTTTATGATCGCGAAAGATAAAAAAAGCTAATGACGGGCGTAAAAGGCAAAAGAAGTAACGCCCGATGAGAGGGTTAAGAGTGGAAGTAAACATTATGTCGAAAAATTTTAGTCATGAAAGCCTTGCTTTATAAGCTTTTAACTTTGCTTAGAGCAAACCGAACAATTTGAAGTGGCTGTATCCATTCTAACTCTTAGGCAAAGATATAATTCTTTAAAACTAAGTTTGCATTTTTCGGTAGTGCATTACTTTATGAGTTTTCGTACTATGAAATAATTACACATTAAGCAAAAACAAAAAATTTATTCCAATGCTTACATCCATTAAACATTTGCGTTTAACCGCTTTCAGTAACTTGTTAGGTCTTGCATTATTAAATACTCCTGTTCTCGCACAAGAGAACATAACAAGTTTGACGTATGAATTTGGCAATGCTACAGAAGCATATTTAAATATTTGTAGTTTAAATTATAGATTGCCCTCTGGCCATTGTGCAAAAGTTAACCTTGTAAATAGAAGGGTCGAGGGTCAACGTGGATTAACTCAATTATCTTCTAGCCAATTAAGGCGAGGTGATCAAGCTTGGGCCGTTATGATTATTAATAATAATGGACGTGAATGTAAATTTTTAGGAGTGATTGAAGGGGGAGGCTCATATACGTTTAGTGGTTGTTAAATAGTAAACTATTAAATAAAATATGAGTTTTTGAGACTTATATAGGCATCTAGTCGGGTTTCATGCTTATATTATGCAACGCCGTTAGTTAGAGCCAGTTATTTTAAATTTTTCATCTCTATATCGGGACTGTAAAATAATTTGTGTCAAGGTAAAAAGTCCACCATAAAATACTAAGAAATGAGGCTTTCATTATGACCCTGAGACCAGAAATACTTGACGAATTATTAAAAGACTACCAAGGACCTGAAGATCTTTTAGGTGAGGGAGGTATCCTTAAGCGGCTGACCAAAGCTCTGATAGAACGTTGTTTAAACGCCGAATTGGATACTCATCTAGAAGAAGAAAAAGCCCAAAGAATAGAGGCAGAGGAAGAAAAACCCAGAAATCGGCGTAATGGTCATAGCAAGAAGAAAATTAAAGCCGAATTCGGGCAAACAGAGATTTCTGTACCGAGAGATAGAAATAGTAGCTTTGAACCCATAATTGTCCCTAAAGGCCAGAACCGATATAACGGCTTCGATGACAAAATTCTCTCGCTCTACGCCCGTGGGATGACCACCCGTGATATTCAAGGCCAATTGCAAGATTTGTATGGGGTAGAAGTATCTCATGCTCTGATATCCAACGTAACCGAAGCGGTAGAAATAGAGCGCAAAGAATGGCAGAGCCGGACAAGTGTGCGGTGTACCCGATCCTGTATTTAGATGCACTGGTGGTCAAAGTACGCCACGATGGCAGGGTGATTAATAAAGCTATCCATCTAGCTCTCGGAGTCAATTTATCGCGTACACTCAAATCACTGAGCAATGAGAGATCATAACTTTTTTCTTATCTTTCGGAAAATCCGAAATCTTAGGCAAGCTATCTGATGTAATCAGGTATCTTTCCGATAAAGTAATGGGTTAATATCTGATTGATAATCCATAATCAACCCGATATCATGCCAGTCGCTGAAGGAAATATCACCCGTTGCGACATTCGCGTTCTCAATCAGCTTTACGATCGCATCGAGCATATGATACTATCGCTGGTATTTTTGAGCGGGCTTACCTTTTAAAGTTCACGCCCATCTGTTGCTCCAGTTTTTCTTAACCAATAAGTATTTTTCCTATACCCTTTGGCGTACAGTATGTGCTATAAACGGAAAAATTAGAGTAATAAGGTTTAGCTTGCTACTAATCAACAGACTTTTACTCCGTATTTGCAAGTGATTTTTTTTGCTGGAAGAGCCAAAACAATGAATAATTTTTACGAATCTAATCAAGCTCAAGCTTATGTGTCTGACAGGCTCACACTCTGGAATTCTATTTCGGATAATGGCTATTCAGCCAGCCTCCAAGCCTTCACACATAACCAAAATAAACAACAGTTTTTATTGCAGGACTCCCCGTTACCAATTAGTCTCAATAGTAAAGAATCTATCGATACCCAAGCCAGGTTATTCGATCTATCCAGCACTAATACATCTTCCACCGTTAAGGAGAAAAATCTAGAACAACGGGGTTCTCAAGCTTTACGGGGTATAACTGTTGATGATTCTCTTCATTCATTGGCCTCCGTTTTTGGTAAAAGCTACGGTGTGGCTGCTTCAGGAACAGAAATAAAGAGAGCTTTAAATGTTAATAACACAACCTTATCGATAATAAGTTTGACCGTTTCCCCTGGGAGTATTACGGAAAACGGAACTACTAAACTCGTCTATACTTTTACCCGTACCGGCTCGCTCACTAATTCCTTGACCGTTAATTACGATATAACGGGGACGGCAATCAGTGGCACGGACTACGCGAAGATTAATAATAAAGTTACTTTTAATGCCGGTTCGGGAAAGACATCGGTAAACGTTACACCCATCGATGATACCCTAGCCGAAGGCAATAAAACCCTTATCATCACCCTAGCCGCCGGAACCGGCTATACGGTGGGGACTATAAATAAGGCAACCGCGACCATTATCGATAATGAGCCACCGTTACCGAGCATCACATTACAAACAACTGACGCAACTGCAGGGGAAACCAGAACGGGACAGACGGCGAATCCGGGGGTGTTCACCCTCACCAGAACAGGAACTATAACTAGTCTCCTAACGGTCAATTACACTTTAACGGGCACCGCAACTAATGGAATAGATTATAACAGCCTGACCGGTAAAGCTATTTTTGCCGCCGGGTCAGCAACGGCGCTAGTGAATATCACGCCGCTCGACGATACTCTATTTGAAGGTAATGAAACGGCTATTCTGACTTTAGTAACGGGCCAGGGTTATAGTTTGGGGACAACGAAAACGGGCACCGTTGGCATCGTTGATAATGACCCGGCCCCGACGATTACGGTAGCCGCAACGGATGCAATTGCCGGGGAACCCAAAACGGGGGAAGCTCCGAATCCAGGAGTAGTTACTCTAACTCGCACTGGCAATTTAAGCAAAGCCCTGACGGTGAATTATACTCTAGGCGGCACCGCAACCAATGGCACTGATTACGGCAACCTGACAGGAACCGTTACTTTCACCCCGGGTTCGGCTACTGCATTAGTTAACGTCGTACCCATCGATGACACTTTAGTTGAAGTGAACGAGACGGTTATCTTCACCTTAGCCACGGGGACGGGGTACACGGTGGGAACGGCTAAAACGGCTACCCTTACAATCACCGATAATGACGTGGTGCCACCGACGATTACGGTAGCCGTAACCGACGCAACGGCAGGTGAGACCTTAACCGGGCAAATCCCGAATCCGGGAGTGTTCACCTTAACCCGTACGGGAAATCTCAGCCAAGCCCTGACGGTGAATTACACTCTTAGCGGTACGGCAACAAAGGGAAAAGATTACATCGACCTGACGGGAACGGTTACTTTCGCAGCAGGTTCAGCCACCGCGTTAGTTAATGTGGCCGCAATTGATGATAATCTTCTCGAAGCAAACGAGACAGTTATTCTTACAATTACATCCGGCACGAATTATAAATTAGGCAGACAGACATTTAGCACTATTGTTGTTTCTAATACAAATCCAAAAAGTCTGGCTGATTTTCTTTGGGATAACGGATCAACACTTGCTCAAATAGCTGCCAGCCTCAAAAATCGAGGCTTTGACTTATCAACGATCGCCGACAGCATAAAATGGGGAATTACAAAAACTGATGGTACCAATCTCAACTATAAAGACGTAGCCGTTGCTCTTTGGAGTAGTGGTTATAAGATTGATGGGAGACAACTCGCTGATTTACTCTGGGATAAAGGAGCAAACCAGCAACAGATCGGTCAGGCGATGAAATATTTAGGTCTAAGTTTAGAGACGATCGCTGACAGTGTTAAATCGGGCATTACTAAGGCCGATGGAACCGCCCTTAATAATATTGATGTAGCGATAGCTCTTTGGAATAGCGGCTATGCCTTGGGTCCAAACAAACTTGCAGATTTACTTTGGGATAACGGCGCTAACCCGGTAGAAATTGGGCAAGCAATGAAATATCTCAATCTAACTTTGGAAGAGATCGCCAGAGGTATCAAATGGGGGGTGACCAAAAGTGACGGTACTAGTATAGATTACCATCAAGTAGGAGAAGCTTTATGGAATAGTGGATATAGCTTCAATGCGAGAAAACTAGCAGATTTACTTTGGGATAACAGTGGCGGTCAAGTAAAAATCGCTCAAACATTTAATTATCTGGGCCTAAGTTTAGAAACAATCGCAGATGCAGTCAAATGGGGCGTTACACAAAGTGATGGCACTAATCTTAATTTCTTTACTGTAGCCGTAGCCCTCTGGAATAGTGGTTACGGATTAGATACCAGAAAACTTGCCGATCTCCTGTGGGATGAGGGAGCGACCCAACAGGAGATCGGTCAGGTATTTAAGAATTTTAATTGGGACTTAGAATCTATTGCCGACGCGATTGATGATGGTATCACAAACGATGGTGGTGCCGATCTCAATTACACTGACGTGGCCTTGGCATTATGGAATAGTGGCTATAGCTTCGATACGAGACGGCTCGCAGGTCTTCTCTGGAATGAGGGAGCAAGTCAAGCTAATATCGGACAGGCAATAAAATATTTGGGTTATAGCCTTGATATCATTGCTGATGCGATGGTTCGAGGGCCTATTGATTTTAATTATACCGATGTAGCTCTGGCTCTATGGAACAGTGGTCATAGTATCGATACGAGAGTACTCGCCGGCATTCTCTGGAATCAAGGAGCGACTCAAGCTAATATCGGTCAGGCAATTAGGTATCTTGGCTATGATCTGGCGGTGATAGCCGATGCCCTCGATGATGGCCCGATCGATTTCAACTACATCGATGTAACTTTAGCTTTATGGCAGAGCGGTTATAGCTTCGACACTAGAGATCTCGCGGGCCTCCTTTGGAATGAAGGAGCCTCTCAAGGTGATATTGGTCAGGCAATTAGGTATCTTGGCTATGATCTGGCGGTGATAGCCGATGCCCTCGATGATGGCCCGATCGATTTCAACTACAATGATGTAGCCTTAGCTTTATGGAATAGTGGTTTTAGTTTCGATACTAGAGTGCTGGCGGGCGTACTTTGGAACGAAGGAGCCTCTCAGGGCAATATCGGTCAGGCGATCAAATATCTGGGTTACGGTTTAGCAACGATCGCTGATGCCATTGATGAGGCTATCAATCTCGATGGTAGCTCGATCAATTTTAACTACATCGATGTAGCTTTAGCTTTATGGAATAGTGGTTACAGCCTCGATACCAGAGTGCTGGCGGGACTTCTCTGGAATGAAGGGGCCTCTCAAGGTGATATTGGTCAGGCTATCAAATATCTTGGCTACGATTTGGCAACGATCGCCGATGCCCTCGATGACGGTCCGATCGATTTCAACTACATCGATGTAGCTTTAGCTTTATGGGATAGTGGTTATAGTATCGATACAAGAGTACTTGCGGGACTCCTTTGGAATGAAGGGGCTTCTCAGGGTGATATTGGTCAGGCTATCAAATATCTTGGCTACGGTTTGGCAACGATCGCCGATGCCATCGTTGATGGCCCCATCGATTTCAACTACATCGATGCAGCCTTAGCTTTATGGAATAGTGGTTATAGTATTAATGGAAGCACCGTTGCAGCTCTGCTCTGGAATGAAGGAGCCTCTCAGGGTGATATTGGTCAGGCGTTAAGGGTTCTCGGATTTAGTAATGAGAACATTGGCTATGCGGTCAGGCACGCTCCAGGTATTGGTTTTAATTATAGCGATGTGGCTAGAGCGATCTGGGATAGCGGTACTGGGGCCCGTGATTCGACGGTCGCTAATATAGTACGGTCTTTGGGTGGAGGTTGGAATGATATATATGGGGCTATCAAAGAAGTCGGTGGATCTGATGCAAGAGCTTGGTGGTTAGCCACACACGCATCGATCGTAACCGTTGTCAACAAAATCTTTGACATTGCGGAAAAGGTGGGTGAAGAAGCGAAAGATGTGGTTTCTGATATAAAACAAGCTATCTCCGATAATAAGGACATCGTTGACATCGTTCTTTTGCCCTATACCCTTCCTGGGACGATTATTGTCGGTGCTGTTGAAGCGGCCGCAAAAGGAGACGTTGAAGTTATCGTGGACGGTTTAAAGAAAATTCCTGTTCTAGGCACTGCGGTGGGTGTGCTCGATGGAGTGATCAAGGCTGCCCAAGGAGACGAAAAAGGAGTCCTCGAAGAATCGATTAACTCAGCACTGGCTTTTTATGGAGCTTCTAACGTAATAACTCCCACAATGGTTGAATTCGCAGTTGATATATTTTGGGAACTTAAAGATTTAGATTATCAGGGAGCTATTTCAGCATCTCTAGAAAATCTCGGCATGCAAAAAACAATCGCAGACCTTTTCGTCACCGTGTCTTGGTCTATGGCAGCGAATAGTGATTGGGAAAATGCGATTAATGCCGCCCTAACTAAAGTTGGTTTTAAAAATGCCGGTTCTTTCGTTAATATGGCATGGGATATTATCGACAAGAACTATAAAGAAGCTTTAAAAACTGGATTAGAACTAGTCGGGTTGACTAATCTGGGGATCGATCGAGCTAAAGCGGATGCCTTCCTTAATCTGACGGTGGCTATCCGGGAGGGGAAACCAAACCAAGCCGCCGATGTTTTGATCGCGCTCTCTGGAAATAACCAACAGATTATTCAAAGTGCTTGGATTAAGGATTTAAAAGATACTGATCCGGGTAATGATCGTCAAGCTATCTTATCGGGTCTATCCGCTTTAGGTTTTCGCAATGTAAATCAATGGGTCGATACGATTTGGGCCGTTAAAGAAGGTCAGTATCTTAACGCGCTCTCTGCCGTTCTAACCTTAGGTAATTTTGCCGATGGCCAAGAGTGGGTAAAAATTATAGATAATCTACAAAAACAGAACTACGTGGAAGCTTTAGCCACCGCCTTTAATTTAGCTAAATTTAAAGACGGTCAATCTCTAGCCGATGCAGTTCTGGCGGTCAAAAAGGGAGATTATGTCACTGCATTTTACGAAAGCCTCAACCTAATTGACGGTGGAAAAGATTTAGCCGATGCTTTCAAATATCTAATAGATTTCGATCTTCAAAAATTTATAACTTCAATGGTTAAAGCGGCTCCTTTACTGTTAAAAGTGTTGATTTAGGCTTCATAATAGTTCCCGAAAGCAGGTCGCTACAACTATCGTGCCTTGTTGCGGGAACTTTTTCCCGCGTCTAGGGGTAATGCTAGGAAAGCTGCTATTTAGTGCCATTCAATAAATTTAAAGTTCCGCTAATAGGCAGTATCGGAACTTTTTTGAGTTTACTTTACCAGAGGGGAAATATTTTAATAAAAAAAGAGACAAAAAACTCATAAGTGCCAAGTCTAAAATGAAATTCGGAACTTATCAAGACAGTTGGCGAGGAAGAAGAAAAAGCTTAAAAGCCTTACTGCGTAAAATAAAGCGCTTAGTTGGCACTAAATGACGGTTTCCCTAGCCATACGCCTACAACTACGAGGTACGCTAAGTTCCGAAATTCTAGCCCAACTCGATCGGGCATTACTGATCGCCCTCGATTTACTTCCCCCCGAGTGAAATTTTTGCGGTAATTTTTTTCCGCCACCCTTGCCGGTTTTTTCTCCTACCTAAATTTCCCCTCCGCCCCAAAAATTCGACCCCCTAAAAATAGCGCTCAGGGTGCATCGCGTTCTTGCCGAATAATCAGTACGCTTGAATTGATAACTGAACCTCATTTTGTCACCTGGGAATTCCCAGGTGACGGGGTTTTGGTAGCAACCATACCAGAAGTTACGCTAAGAGGAAAAATTGGGTGTACCAGTTAAACCCTCCGAGAATTAGCCCCCTCAACCCCTTGAAATTTCGTTCAAAATTTTTGTACCAAATAGGTTAAAGACTAACTGATACACTTTTCTCACACTCAAAATATTAAGAAAGGTTAAGTTTTGAATCCCCTATCCTGACTGACTTTCAGCCTTAGCGTAAGTTTCTGTACGATTGCTACCATAACCCCGTATTGTGGGTCGCTACATCTAATTGTGCCAGTTGAAAATGCGGAATGTGGGCTACCACAACCCCAATATTCGCAAAAGGTGTAGTTGAAAATCCTAGCCTAGACAGTAGCCCCTAAGCAACGTATTTGGGTCTACTGTCTAGGCAAATAATTTTTAAAATGCTTTGTGAGCAAATAGGAAAAGAAAGTTTTTTCTTTTTAAAAATTAAAATCAATATCTACCCCTATATCAATTATACCCAATACTTTAAACTGATTTTTGGGTTCGACAGGTAAAACAATTGATGCTTGATATGAAAATGGGATTGGACTAACTGCCGCACGTTTTAAGACTGAATAATTAGAAACAAGTTTTTCTATTATGTTCCCCAGAATTAGTTTTCCGTCACTAGATTTCAAATTAAGTGCTTTAGCACGATATCCATCGGTATTTACATTCACACAAATTTTACCGAAAGGACTGTCAAAACAAATTTTGCCAGAATTACCTCCATTAAGTTCTAATATTGAATCGGTGATATCCCCTAGAGTTTTGATTTTTATTTCATTAAAATTTTGGCTCATGATTTTTACCTAAAACGTGGATTAATATTCTCTCTACATAATAACTTTTTTTTGAAAAAAGATGATTAATTTAAAAAAAAACACAAATTTAAATAATATTACAAAATTTCTCTATTTACTAAAATTTTGCAAAATTTTAGTCTAGCAATCAATATAAATATTATAGGTATGCAAGTAATAATTATATAAAAGAGTACCAGTTTAAATGGGAGCATCCCAATTTTGCACGTTAGTTTTTCTAAGAGGGGTTGAAACCCTTGGGTTGTCGTTATGTTGGTTGATGTTTTTACAAAAATGGGATGCTTCCGTTTAAATCTCCGAGAGTTACGATATTTAAACTCTTGAAATTTCGCATTTAACTGCGAAAACTGCTGTAACCATCTTCTGGCACACTGATAATTTTCAACGAAATGATGCCGTTTTAGCCAACGAAAAATTAACGTTTAAGACCACTTTGACAGAAGAGAGGGGTAAGATGACTTTTCTTTCCTAATATTGATTGTTAATGATTATATTTCTAAAAACATATATCTAAAGGATGAGATAAGTGAGAATGAAGCATAAGAGCGAACCACAGTTAATTCTTATCCTGAAATTCACTTGTACTAAATAATTTTATTAAATGCCGTAAAGAAAAGACTCGTTTTCTTTACTCGGCGGCGCTCAGGGCTAAACCCCTTGA
>CAZUVR010000086.1:0-13281 GCA_964623815.1 uncultured bacterium
AGCGTGAGCTAAGATTGGTGAGGAGTGAGAAAGACTCTTACAAGACTCGACAATCAGCCTCAATCACTCACGAATCATTCCTCTTTGCTATACCAGTTACGGGTTATCAATCGTCAAAAAAATATAAGCTTTCCTCAAATTCTGGCTTGATTTTTGGAAAAATACCTTTTATGTAGTTGTCACTTTTACTCATTGCTTGATACTTGATATAAGCAATATTCAGCCTTGTTTCTCTTTCATACTCTAGGTTATAGATATTTGGTTTGACTCTAGAATATTCAGTAAAGGCTATATTAAAAGTAAACCACAATGAGTAAATTAAATCTAAATTAGTATCTTCTAATTTTCCCATATAATTCTCAATATAATAATTCGCTTCTATTAATTTTCTTGGGTTTTTATAGTAGTGTGTGTTTTTAATGATTAACTTAATAATTTGTTCTTCAATTACTTTAAAATTCGATTTAGAGTCTGATTGAATCCTATTATTTAACTTTATTAAATCACGTATTGCTATTTGCAAAATTTTAATTTTTTCTTGATTTTTCATTTTAATTTATATGCCAATTTCGGTATAAAAAACACTAATATTTCCATTGACTAAGGAGGTAATAAATGATAAAATAATTAGCGAAAAAATTTTTCTTTATTTTTTTCAATTAAATGATAAGTAGCCATTTAAAGATTTTCTGCCAACAGAAGGCGATGAAGTGATCACAAAAAGATTACAAGATAAATTTGAGGAAATTTTGAGGATAAGTAAAATTAAATTACCGGCTCTTCTGAGTTTGTGGCTAAAACTGTATATAAAGATACAGTTTGTCTCTATCAGAGGAGCTAAATTCCTTGCCAGGAATGATATAAGTTTGGCTTATCATGAAATACTCCGAAGAGCCAAATTACCTTTTCTCTCAAAATATAAAATTTTTATTCTCGAACTAAGCCCCGTACTACCATCCCAGTATAAAACCTACTTGGTCTGCGAGTGCCATCGGGTCAAACGGTTTAGCGATTACACCCGCAACACCGAGTTTGGCAAAATACTCCAAGTCATCCGATTGTACTTTCGCGGTGAATAAAATAACGGGAATAGTCTGAGTAAGAGAATTTTTTTGTAATTCCTCCAACAGCGTGATACCATCCATATCAGGCATCATCACGTCTAGTAAGATAGCGTCGGGGCGTTGGCTTTGGGCTATAGTGAGGCCTTCTCTAGCGGATGAAGCCGTTAGCGTCTCCCAGCCGCTGAAGCTTTCCAAACAGACCCGGATCACGGTACAAAGATTTAACTCGTCATCGATCACCAGAACGCATTTCTCTGGCATTATAATTATGATTGGTTTTAGCTAAATGTATATCCATAAAAATACCATTTATCGCTGGTTAATCGAGAAGTTTCGGTAAGGTGAAATAAAAGCTACTGCCCTCTCCGATAATACTTTCGGCCCATATTTTACCGCCGTGCTGTTGAATGATATTTTTACAAATTGCCAAACCTAAACCCGTTCCACCTTTTTGCCGCGAGTCAGAAGCATCAACCTGTTGAAACCGTCCGAAAATAGTTTCTAATTTATCGGCGGGGATGCCCCGTCCCCTGTCTTTCACTGCAAACAAAACTTCGTCAGCCCCGTCTTGGACGCTGAGAGTAACTGTAGTATGCGGGGGAGAAAATTTAATGGCGTTACTAACTAAATTCACCAGAGTTTGGGTGATGCGGTCGCTATCCGCCCAAACCTGAAGATCCGTCGATTCAAGGGACAGAGTGATTTTACAGTCTACGGCTAAAGATTGCACCGTTTCCACTGACTGGCGCATCAATTTCATCGCGTCGCACCATTGGCGATTCAGATTGACTTTCTGGGCTTCGAGCCGCTCCAAGTCGAGAATATCATTAACCAAACGCACTAATCTTTCCGTATCGTGAACGGCGATGTCTAACATTTGTTGGGCGGTTTCGGGCTTATTTTTCAAAACACCGGAGGCGACTAACCCCATAGAGCCGCGAATTGAGGCTAGAGGCGTTCGCAGTTCGTGACTGACGATCGAGATAAACTCTTTTTTCATGATTTCGATTACTCTGCTGTCAGTAACATCCTCCACCGTGCCCACATAACCGGTTAATTCGCCGGAAACGGAGAAGATAGCGGCTGACCGCACTCGACCATAACGAATGGTTTCATCTTTACGCAGATAACGAATTTCATCGGCGGCATATTCTCGCTTTTCGGACACTGCTTTTAACCACTCGGTTGTTACCTCTTCCCTATCTTCCGGGTGGATAAACCTCATCCAACCTTCTCCAGCAAGCTCATCGAACCCGCAGCCACACATGGCCTCATAGCGAGGATTCGTGTAAATACACTCTCCCTGGGAGTCTGTCATAAAAATACCAACCGGTGAAGACTCACTCAAACAACGAAAGCGATCGTTCGATTTAGTTAATTCCGCCGTTCGCTCGGCTATGCGTTCCTCAAGTTCGGCGTTTAGCTGTTGTAAGGCCATCTGGGCTTTTTTACGTTCCGTAATTTCTTCGCACACCGTACTGATGCCGATGATCCGCTCGCCATCCTTTAGGGGCAGAAAACTCTCTAACCAAGTTCGTTGCACCCCCGGTTGAGCTGGAGTCTCCCCGACTATTTCCACGTTTAAAATCGGTTCTCCCGTTTCTAAGATGCGACGCAATACTGGTTCGGCCGTATCTGCCAGCTCGGGCAGCAACTCGCGTATCGTATGACCGATATGGGCTTCCAGGGGTAAACCATTCATTTCTGCCAGCCGCTCGTTAATACGAACGAAGCGCAGTTCGGTATCTAAAACATTCAACCCGATCGGTGCCGATTGGTAAATGGCTTCAATTTCTGCCAATTGTCGCTTCAGTTGAATTTGACTTTGCCGGAGAGCGATTTCTGTCTGCTTGAGATTACTAATCTCTACTGAGAAAATAATTATGCCGCCGATTTCATCTGTGGAAGTATACCAGGGGTGAATTTCCCAGCAGATCCATTGTTCGCTACCATCGGAGCGGATAAACAAATCTTCCTCGGATTTCTCCGCTGCTCCAGCCAGACAACGTTGATGAATCTCCCGCCATTGGGCGGGTATTTCTGGAAAGATTTCGTAATGAGATCGACCGATCAACGATTCAACCGATTCGAGTTTATATTGCTCTACCCAGCGTTGACTGGCCATCAGGTAACGCATATCACGATCGAGCATGGCGATTCCGGCAGGCGCATACTGAGCGAATAGACGCAGGAGGGCTTCAGCTTGCTTGCGTTCTGCCAGTTCCGTTCGCACTTGTTCAAACAACTCGGATTGCTGGATGGCGATGCTCAGCTGACCCGCTAGCTGCTTCATCAAATCAATTTCCGATGATTGCCACCCCCGGGGCCCGGCACAATGATGGGCGATTAATAACCCCCATAGCTCGCCTCCTTTGACGACCGGAACCACTAAATTGGCTCTGACTTGGAAATTTGCCAGTAATTCCAGGTGGCAGGGATCGATTCTGGCGTTATAAATATCGGATTTAGCGGTAATTAAGCCTTGTTTGTAGGGTTCGACGTATTGCTCACCAAAGCAAGGATCGTAGATTTCGTTCGCCAGAATAGCCGTCCACTCCTTACCTACCGATTCGACCAGGACGGTTCCGCGCCATTTAGGGTCGAACTGAAAGATAATTACGCGATCAGTCCGGAGTAACTGCCGAATCTCCTCTACCGTAGTTTGAAAAATGTCCTCTAAATTGAGTGAGTTGCGAATCCGTTGGGTTACTTCCATCACTAGACGCTGCTGCTCAAATTTCTGTTGTAGTAATCCTTGTGCTTGCTTACATTGATCAAGCGCCGTTACCGTTCCCGTCATCTGGATCGGTTCTCCCGCTTGGTTATAAAAAGCGTGTCCCCTGGCTTCAATCCAATGAACGCTGCCATCTGCCCAAACTATACGATACTCGCTCTGGTAAAGGCTTTTGCTTTCAATAGCCTGTTCAATTGCCCGGTTGACTATTTCCCGGTCTTCAGGATGGACGTAGGAGAGAAAGGTTTCGTATTTGCCATCAAATGTGCCCGGGGTCAAACCGAATAATTGTTCTTGATCGGGAGACCAATGGTTTTTCCCCGTGAGGATGTCCCAATTCCACATTCCCATCTCTGCACCAGAAGGAGCCAAGCGTATTAATCGATCTTTCTCTTCGGCTGATGGTCGGGCGCGTAGCGTGCCTTCGGCATCGAGTGGCTTAATTTCTGGTTTGTCTCCTCGAAAATTGCGGGTTAGAAGGTTAATTATTGAGCCTGTCAGAGAAAAAATTCCTAAGATAATGGCTATATAAAAGAAAGAGCTATCGGTAGCCAGCAGAAATGGTTCTAACCGCAATGTGACGAGTAGGGCGATCGCCACAGAGGTAAGTCCTATTACATAAGGTAAGAATCCCTCTTTAGAATTCATTGCCATTTTTGGGACAACTTATGCTTGTTGTCCCACAGAGATTAGTAGATTTTAGTATAACAACGGGACTGGCCAGATTCGAACCGGCGACCTAGCGCTTCAGATTTGTGTGAGTTTCCCCACTCTCCGGACTATTCCTTCACCTTGGATTATCTCTAACCTTTAGGTGGTGGCCGTTATGTTGTAGACCATTTCCTTAACTTACCCTGATGTCTACAACCAGTCTCTGCACCTTTTCTATCTGGGTTGATAGAACTTGGCTCAAGATTACCTTATCTCAACGACTTAGGCTTCCTTGAATTTGACCACTTACATCTATAGGGTTTCCCCTACAGCGCCCGATTTTTCAGGAGGCGCTCGCTCTATCCATCTGAGCTACAGCCCCAATCGTTAACATTTTCGCTTTATAATTATACTATAAATAGCGAATTTTCTGATAATTATCTTATATTTAAGCAAAAAAACGATCGCTCGTACCGCACTGGCCTTGATACCGCAGTAGATGATCACAGAGTACCAGAGCCATCATCGCCTCTACCATAGGCACGGCCCGGGGCAGAACACAAGGATCGTGTCTCCCTTTAGCGGCTAACAAAGTTTCTTCCCCGTCTTTAGTTACGGTGCGTTGCTCCTTGCCGATCGTCGCCGTGGGTTTAAACGCTATCCTGATAATAATGTTCTCGCCGTTACTGATGCCTCCCTGAATACCCCCAGAGCGATTGGTGGTAGTCCGGATATTACCAGTTTCATCGATATAATACTCGTCGTTGTGTTGGCTTCCGGTTAGGAGAGTACCGTCAAAGCCTGAACCGATTTCAAAACCCTTACTCGCCGGCAGAGACATCATCGCCTTAGCTAAATCGGCCTCCAACTTATCGAAAACCGGCTCACCCAAACCTTTCGGCACATTCCGGGCTACCACCTCAACGATACCGCCGATCGAATCCTGTTGCCTCCGTATCTGGTCGATCAAGGCGATCATTTTCTCGGCACATTGCCCATCTGGACAACGGACTATATTACTTTCCACATCTTCTAAGGTAACGGAATTACTATCAATATCAGCTTCTATATCTTTAATCTTCTTGACGTAGCCCACTATTTCCACGCCGCCCACTTGTTTTAAAATCTTTTTGGCGATCGCTCCTGCCGCCACTCTGCCGATAGTTTCTCTAGCCGAAGCCCTACCACCGCCTTTCCAGTTGCGGATACCATACTTCGCCTCATAGGTAGCGTCGGCGTGAGATGGGCGGAATTTTGACCACATCTCATCGTAATCTTGAGAGCGAGCATCCTTATTCCTGACTAAAATCGCTATGGGTGTCCCCAGGGTTTTGCCTTCAAATACTCCCGAGATAATCTCACAGATGTCGTCTTCCTTACGCGGTGTGACTATCTTACTCTGGCCTGGCTTCCTCCGGTCTAATTCATATTGAATCTCAGCAGAAGAAATTTCTAATCTCGGCGGACAGCCATCGATGACGACACCGACACCGCCCCCGTGAGATTCGCCAAAGGTGGAAATTGTAAATAAGCGCCCGAATGAACTACCCATAACCTTAATTACTGTTTAGATGTATTAAATGCCTTTCTGTAAAGAGAATTGTACTTGTTTGAATTCTTGTTTTAAACGGTCTTTGAGTTTATCCGGCAGGGGACGGCTACCGTAGGAGGTATAGTATCCCGCGAGAGCGTTTAACGCCGTTTGCATGGTGGTGAAAGAGCGCAGTCCGCCGGATTTTTCTTCACGACGGTAGCGAGAGATGTAATCGTTGATTTGCTGACGGGCGAGAGATTGTACTTCGGATTTGTTTTCCGCGTCTTTAGGGAGGTCGATGGCGGTGGTTAAAGTTTCGATGACTTTTAATGTATCTTGACTATAGTTGCCCGTTAATCCTCCGGGGCCGTTAGAGCAGCCCATCAAGCCGATAACCGCTACTAATACTAATGCTAATAAACGTGTTAGGTTCTTTTTTAGAAACATAGTCTAAATACAATAATTAACTACAAGTCACCCTATCCTATCATTCTATGGGTTCCTCAGGAGAAGTGAGGCAACAGGCGTGAGAAATGAAGTAAACGGGAATTGGGACTTGGGAGTTGATGTTTATTCTCTAGTTCCCAACTCCTAACCCCTAATTCCCGACTGCCTATGTTAATCGATCCGCTTATAAGGTAGAGTGAGATACGTCGAGTTAGCCATACGCCTATGACTTCATTACTACGCAATTTTTGGTATGTGGCCATGTCGGGAAAAGGGTTAAAGCCCGGGCAGTTGGTAGCCAAAAAGATGCTCGGTGAACCGATCGTCATCGGTAGACGCGCTGATGGGGTAGTATTCGCCCTCAGGGATATATGTCCCCATCGCGGTATACCCCTTCATCACGGCTGGATAGAGGGGGAATCAGTATGCTGTTGTTATCACGGCTGGAAGTTCGATACTAATAGCGGTACGTGTAGCGAGATACCTTCCCTAACTCCCGCTGATAATTTAGACATCAGCAGAATCAAAATATTTAATTATCCCTGTCGAGAAATTCAGGGTAATATCTGGGTATTTATTCCGGTAGATACGAAAAGAGAGGTGAATGAAGAGTTATTACCTCCGGTTCCCACTATCCCCGATTTTGGTAAGGCTACCCCGGGTGTGTTTGAAAGTTTTCATTTCGCCTGCGATGTGGATCAGGCGGTTATCGGGTTGATGGACCCCGCCCACGGCCCCTATGTACATACCTCTTGGTGGTGGCGTAGCGGCCCGAGACAGTTTCGAGTGAAAGAAAAATTATACGAGCCGGTGCCGATGGGTTTTCGTCTCGCCCCTTACGATATGCCGGTGAGCGCCAAACCTTATAAATTGTTGGGCAATAAGGTATCGATCGAGATCGTCTTTCAACTGCCCTCTTTGCGTACTGAAATACTCAGGGGCGATCGCTATATGGCTTGTGCTTTTACCGCTGTCACTCCCATCGATGAAACTACCAGCGAAGTTCATCAGAGTTTGTATTGGACGGTGCCGGGAGTAGGATTGTTAAAACCGATTTTGCGAGTTTTGACGCGGCAATTCATGGGGCAGGATCGGGATGTGGTCATTAAACAACAAGAAGGGTTAGCTTATAACCCCTCTTTGATGTTGATTGATGATGCTGATACCCAAGCTAAGTGGTATTTCCGCCTCAAACAAGAATACGAGAAATCATTATCGGAAAATCGTGCCTTTCAAAATCCGATCGAACCTCGCATCTTACGCTGGCGTAGCTGAATCTAAGCACTATTACGTAAGTATTTTTTCTTACGCTCTCCAGGGTGGGGTGATGATTTATTCTCACCGTTGAGGATAGGATTATCCTGAACGACGATCCATAAGCCCGTCTGGGGATCTCTGTAAGTTAGAAATGGATTAGGTTGTAGGGGTTCATTAGAAACTTTAGCCATGTTCGGTCTGGATACGAGCAGCACCCCTTTATTGTAAATCGGTACAATTTTTCTCAGGGTGATATGGCTGAGCGCCTTCTGGTGATTATTATCACCAAGACCCTTCATACGTAAATTTACTTAATTAGATTTTAAATAAAAATTTTCCGGGATGATTTGCAGTTTATTCCAATTGGTGAGGGATTGATAGAGACTGTTAGCGACTATGGAGTTACCCGTCTCGGTGAGATTGACAGTATCAAAGAAGAGAGGTTTATTAACCGACTGGGGTAAGCTGTATAAATTTTCCACCTTAATATTCTGTCCGTAAGCGGCGCTTAATTTTTGACTGTTTTGAAATAGCTTATTATACCCTGCGGGAATAATGTCTAAATAATTATCATCTAACTGTTTACGAAGAACCCGCTCGGCTGGAGACAGTTTGTTTAAAGCCCTACCAGTGATTTCGGGTTGTAGAGCTATAATTACTGGTGTTTTGGTCATTTGAACCAGACGTAAAAATTGTTTCTGGTTTTCATAATAACGATTCACCCTGTTATTCAATTCTTTTTCATCTTTCGGTAAAGATTGTAAGACAGAAGAATTATCGATCGCCGAAGCCCGAATATTCTGACGATTATTGGAAGGTTGAGAATTAACCTGATTGATCACCTGAGCGATGCCGATCCCGTTTAACCATTGTTGTAGGGACTGATTGAAGGAAGCCTGATAATGTTTGGAAGCATTATGGAGGAATTCGTCTATATGGGGTATTTCGGTTAGTTCTTGATTACTATCGAGTAAGAGATCGCTATAACCATCCAAAACTATGATCAAATCCGGTTGATAGGGTAATATATCCCGGGCTAATTGAGATAATTGGTTTCCGGAGGTATAGCCTGGTACCGCGGCGTTAATGACGCGATATTTAGCATTTCTAATTTTGGGCGGTAGTTCCATCAGCTTAGCCCGATCGGGGGGCCAGAAGGGGAATACATCCGGTCTAAATTTTTCGGGGTTTTTCTTCTGTTGTTCTACCCGGTTATTCAATAAGGTTTCTAGCTTGTGGCTGATAGTATTTTCATTGCTTTTTGTCCCTTCCCCAAAAGCAGTGGAGCCGCCGATGATGAAAATCCGGAACTCTCCTTGAGGTTTATTGAGGGGTACGGGGGCGCTATCACGGAAACCCTGTTCATTAATCTGCCAGAATTGGCTTTTTTGTTTGTTGAGTAATTCATAGCCTTGGGTAGAGCTACGAAGAGCCACCAGATCCCCACCTTTAGGTAGTCCCTCGATCGGTTTTTTGCTTTCGGTGAGAAATTGGAGACGATAGGCTTTTTCTAGGGCTGTATCTCCTGCCGTCGCTTTCGCTTTACCCGCAAAGCCCATATAAATCCTAGCGCCCAACTCTACTATAAGCAGAAAAACTGGTAGAGATAGGGCAATCCAGAGCCATGATATTTTTTGTGGTCTTTTTGCCGGTTTATAGTAGGAATTACGTGGATATAAAGTTTTACGGCGGGGTAATTTTAACATTTAGCCTTTTCCTCAATTTGAACAGCAGGCACATCATTGTAAATAGCCTGTAAAGATGACGCAACTTTCGGTTAAGAAGATTCTTTGAGAGCAGGGTGCAAACTTGGTTATAATCTGAGACTTGATGATAGTTATTAAGCTGTATCCATGCCGTATCGTTTACTGTTTGTCTGTTTAGGAAATATCTGTCGCTCGCCGTCGGCAGAGAACATAATGAATCATATAATAGAAAAGGCCAAACTGACCGACAAAATTATTTGCGATTCGGCGGGCACTTCTAATTACCATATCGGTGCGGCTCCCGATTCCCGCATGAAAACGGCGGCGGCGAGGCGGGGGATCGAATTGAAGGGACGGGCCCGACAGTTCACCAAAGCAGATTTTGAAAATTTCGATCTGATCCTGGCGATGGATAAGGAGAATTATCGGGATATTCTCGCTCTAGATCCTCAAGGGGTCTACAAAGATAAGGTGAAATTAATGTGCAACTTCGCCCGTCATCATTCTCTAAAAGAAGTCCCAGATCCCTATTATGGAGGGAGCGAGGGATTCGATCGTGTCATCGATCTGTTATTGGATGCCTGTAACGGTTTATTGGAGGAAATTAATCTATCAGATGATGATCAATCGAAAATCTAACCAATTCGGCCCGATTATTGGTTAAGGTTTTACGCAATAAACTACTGACTCGTTTCTCGATCGTGCGGGGGCTTAAATGTAGTTTATTGCCGATTTCCACATTAGAAAGTCCTTGAGCGATCAGATTTAGCACTTCATATTCACGGGGCGTTAAGTGTAAATCTTCCTGTCCGGTTGGAAACTCTGGCAGTCCGATAGTTTTATCAAAGGCGACGAGATTGCCCGATGACTTTTGCTGTTTATAAAGCCACTCGCTCTGAATAATCTGCGCCCTTTCTAAAAGATTACGGATGACGGCTTTTAATTCTTCCATCTCGAAAGGTTTAGGTAGATAAGCATCACAGCCCACCTGATAACCCCTTATCCTCTCTTGGGTAGAACTCCTCTCGGTTAAGAATATCACGGGTAAGAGACGGAATTCGGGGCGCTGACGCACCTGCAAAACCAACTCATAACCGGTAGCTTTGGGCATTTTAATATCGGATACCAGTAGGTGGGGGTGATAGGTTTCGACAAGTTCTAAAGCTTCAGAGCCGTTACTAGCCGTAATCACCGCATAACCGGACAGTTCCAAAAAATCTTTAACTGCTAAACGTATTCCCGGATCATCATCAGCGACTAAGATTAACAAGGGCATAGTTTCACTTTAAAGTCCCGCCGATACGATCCTAACGTAATTCTGAGAACTAAGAATAAGCGAGCGAGAGCCGGAATAGAATAAGAATTAACTTGAATAGTCCAGAGAAGCAATTATGGTAAACCCCGCCAAAATTTTATTAGTAGACGATGAACCGGGTGTGAGAGAGTCCGTCCAAGCGTACTTAGAATATAATGAGGGGCTTACGGTGAGTGTGGCGAGTAATGCGATCGAAGCTTGGGAACATCTACAGAAAGAAATACCCGAACTAGTCATCTCGGATATTATGATGCCCAAGGTAGACGGCTATCAATTCTTGCAAAAATTGCGGGAAGACCCCCGCTTCCGGGCGATTCCAGTAGTTTTTCTCACGGCTAGGGGGATGACGGGCGATCGCATCCAAGGTTATAACGCTGGGGTAGATGCCTATTTATCGAAACCCTTCGACCCGGAAGAACTAGAAGCGATAGTTAAAAATATCATCGAACGAAGACGGGAAAACACAGGTGAGAAGGATGAGGACGCTAAATTAGAGGAAATCGCGCAGGAGTTACGGGAAATAAAAGAGCGTATGCGGCAGGGCAACAGCATCGAGACAACACCCTCACCGATTAAAGTAGATCTAACCCCCCGAGAACAGAGCGTATTACATTTAGTCGCCCAGGGTTTGATGAATAAGGAAATAGCCAGCCGTTTAGATACGAGCGTTAGAAACGTAGAGAAATACGTCTCCCGTCTCTTCAGTAAAACTGGCACTAACAGCCGAACTGAGTTAGTACGCTTCGCCTTGAAACACGGCTTAACCGAGTAACAGAGGGAGTCGGGAAGAAAACTCCTACTACATAAGGTTACAAGTAAGTTCATCTACCTCAATAATATGAAAACTGCTGTAAGAATAATTTTTCCTGACAAACGGAAGTAGAATGGACGATGTTAGCAGAAATTTTCAAGCATTATGACGGTACAAATCGGCATTATCGGCGGTAGCGGTTTATATAAGATGTCGGCGCTCCAGGATGTAGAAGAAGTTAGCCTCGATACCCCTTTCGGCTCCCCCTCCGATGCGTTAATCGTGGGTAATTTAGACGGTGTGAAGGTGGCATTCCTGGCACGTCACGGGCGGAATCATCATCTTTCCCCATCGGAATTACCCTTTAGGGCTAATATACACGCGATGAAACAGCTCGGGGTAGAGTATATCATCTCGGCTTCGGCGGTGGGATCTTTAAAAGAGGAAGTCAAGCCCCTAGATTTAGTCGTACCGGATCAGTTTATCGATCGTACCAAAAACCGCATCTCTACTTTTTTCGGTGAGGGTATCATCGCTCACGTAGGTTTCGGTGAGCCTATCTGTCTGGAGCTAGCCGGAGTATTGGCGGAGGCGGTAGAGAGTCTTAACCTGCCGGAAGTAACTTTACATCGGGGGGGCACATACGTGTGTATGGAGGGCCCGGCTTTTTCCACTAAGGCGGAGTCTAATCTTTATAGAAGTTGGGGGGCGAGTATTATCGGGATGACGAATCTCACGGAGGCGAAACTGGCCAGAGAGGCGGAGATAGCTTATGCCACCCTTGCTCTAGTGACGGATTACGACTGCTGGCATCCGGATCACGATCAGGTAACGGTAGAGATGGTGGTAGAAAATCTGCATCGTAACGCGGCTAATGCTCAAAAAGTTATTCAAGAAACCGTTCGGCTTTTATCTATTAATCCGCCCGTTTCTTCCGCTCATTCGGCTCTTAAATACGCCATCATCACCCGTCTCGATAGCGCACCGGCGGCTACTAAAGAGAAGTTACATCTATTGCTGAAAAAATATCTCTAATGTCTGCCGTTAGCCATGTAATCGGCTATGGATTTAAACAGAAGTGTTAGCCATTCTGGGGAGTGAATTAATTGTTGTGTCAGTAATTCCCTCTCCTCATCGGATAGGCCCGCCAGTTGTTCCATAATGGCATTAACCTTGATCACCGATGGTAAAGTGTCCCTACCTGAATCGATCTTCTCGCCTGGTTCTATCTTATCTTCAGTTTTGGGTGCTTCATTGATAGGAACGGGAATGGCTTCTTTAGGGAATGATAATAGGGTTTCCCTCTCGTGAATAGGGATGGGATTGATATTGGCTGGAGATGAGTCTAATAGTTCTAGTATAGGATCGCTGACGAAAGGAGCGGAAGATTCTATATCGCTTTCTTTGCCTTGGCTGATCAATGCGTCTTCCCAAGGTAATTTATCTTGATTTTTTTGTACTTTCGGTCGATCGAGGGCCACTTTTCTGAGAGCCATCTCCGGTGTTAGCCCCCTCAGATACCAGCGATAAATCTCTGCTAGATGTTGCTCGTCTCCGTCCCAACGTAAAGCTATCACGTCTCTCACCGTCTCTGGTACTAAATCTCTCAACTCTGATAGAGGTTTCAAGACGAATTCATCTAGGGGCGGGGTTAATTTGCGGAAATCTTTATCAGTAGCTTGTTCGTTTAACTGCAACAAACGTACTACTCCAGGGTGAACGGTGAGGTTGCTGCCCGTATTGTTATTATTTTTGGCTTCGATTCCTAGAGCTTCGGCTATACAACGATTTACCGCCGCGACAGCGGAACGATTCTGTTCTT
>CAZUVR010000086.1:13381-14684 GCA_964623815.1 uncultured bacterium
AGAGCTTCGGCTATACAACGATTTACCGCCGCGACAGCGGAACGATTCTGTTCTTTGGGTATACACTCTAAACTAACCTTATCGAAACTGCTCATCAGTTGTTGAGCTTCTATGTGTAGTTCTTGGGTGCTTTTATCCTGTACAGGGGTTAAACCGTTAACTTGATTGAAAACGACTTCGCTATCTCCCTTGATTTCCAGAGTTTTTAACCCCAGTTGTTTAGCTTTTTTTAAACCGATGATCAATCCGGTGTAATCTGCTGCAGAGGCGGTGGCGAAAGAGATAAATTGGCTGACGGTGTAACGTCTGCCATTGGGCAGGAGTAGGATAGCGGCACCGGCTGCCGCACCGGGATTACTTACCGCTGTGCCGTCAAAGAGCATGATAGGATGATCTATGGGTTGATTGGTTTGAGTCATGGGAGATGAGGTATGCGCCGAATTTTAGAACCAGAGGTCATGGACTCTGCGGAGGAAGCAATAGAATATGATGCTATGGATTTTACCGCAGTCAATACGGCTTTTGTTCGGGACGCATTGGATTTAGCCCCAATGAGCGCCAGAATACTCGACGCGGGTACCGGTACAGCCCGTATTCCTATTTTAATCGCTTCTTCCCGTCCCGATTGGCAAATTATCGCTGTTGATTTGGCTGATTCCATGTTAGCAATAGCTAAAAAAAATGTTGCCTCAGCTAATTTATATCATCAGATAGATTTACAAAAAGTCGACGTTAAGCATTTGCCCTATCAGGACGCTCAATTTGATTTACTCATTTCTAATAGTTTGATCCATCATTTACCCGACCCTTTACCTTTTTTTCAAGAGGTGAAACGAGTATTAGTACCTAATGGTGGCTTATTTTTCCGCGACCTGATCCGTCCGGATTCTAATACTATTGTAGAGGAAATGGTAGCGGCGATCGACCCATCTTATTCTCCCCATCAAGCGCAATTGTTCGCCGATTCTCTACGAGCTTCTTTCACCCTCGATGAGATTTCCGAACTTCTTTCTCAGGCCGGATTAAATAATATAAATTTGTATCAATCTTCCGATCGTCATTGGACTGCTATCAGGGCTTTTGATTGAGTTTTATAAAGTTTTGTAAAAGTAGATTAGGAAATTCTTTAGATATATGTGGTGAGTTTAAGAGTGTTCTAATCTAGAACATCAAGAAGATTATTAGTAGGGTTTAATGCAATGGATAAAGATACTCAGAAATACCGGATGATCTGTACTTTAACTTTTGGAGATATTTACGGTCAGATCATCGTCTGGCTCATCGTTATATTCTTAACTTTAGC
>CAZUVR010000087.1:0-14180 GCA_964623815.1 uncultured bacterium
GGCTCGTCCGGTTTATTCTGGAAATCCGCGCCGTCAGACGATTGGCTATGACCACCCCTGAAGCGATCGAACCCAACAAGGTCAGTATACATAAAACTAGAGTCCGCCTATTATTAGCCCAGATAGTTGACTTAAAATCAGCTTCGGGGGCAACTACGATCGCCAGCCAGTTCAGCTCACCAGTTAAAGGAACGACCCTGACAAAATACCCCTGTTGATGTAGGCGTAAATGGAATGAGCGGGGGGCGTTTAAAATATCTACTGCCCCGTCATTTAAAACGTAATGGGCTACATATTTTGTCAGTAAATTCTCGCTATTCTCGGCTGATAAGCGACGTGGCTTGACCGCCACATTCTCAGCTTGATTCCGATTGGGCTTACTATAAAACGGGACTTCTTTAGTGGAAGTGGCTACTAATAGACCATTTCTCTCGATGACGAAAACCTGCCCGTTTTTACTTACCTTAAACTGTTCTAGAAATCTTCCTAGTTCGGTAAGATGAATGCTCGATACCGATACCCCTTGCAATTTTCCCTCATTGTTTTTGAATGGCACAGTATAGAGTAATTGAAGGATAGGAGATTTTTGCTCCAGGGCCGGACTGACGCTTAGTTGCCAGCTTCCTTGGGCCGATCGTTTGGTTCTCTCATAAAAAGGATTTTCCGGCGGATCATGATGGGGATCGTAATTATGTCGTATATCTTTAAGAACTAAATTTTGACCATTCTCATCGCCTATATATCTATATAAGCCCCAGTCGTTACCCTTGGGCTTAAACCTGCGAATAATTAGAGCATCGGGCAAGAGCCTCTCTACGATTAAAAGTTCTCGATTTTCATTAATCAATCCTAAAGAGCTAATGGTTGGCATCAGCTTTAACTGTTCGATATAGAAATGTTCTACCGTTTTCGACTCTAAAGCATTAATATAACCGGCGGCGAGCGCGGAAATATTGGTGCGACTAGCCATTTTCGCTATCTCTAAATTTTTTTCTAGCTCGTGACCAATCAAATTACCCGTTTGCTCCATTAATTGATCGGCTAACTCGACTACCTTCTCCTGTCCGTTGCGATAGGACAGATAGCCTACTACTGATCCCGCTAATATTGTTTGTAGAGTAAAGGGAATAATTAAAACCCAACGTAGAGGAACTGTTTTGTATAGTTGTTTAAACCACTTTTTCGCCATTTACTTCAAGCAAAGATATTTTAAATATAAAAACCATCTACTAAAAATTGCGGATCATACTTCTTAGCATATCATACAAAATAGCTTTATAAGCTTAATATTTATTTTTGTTCATCCAAAAATATGTTTAAATATTATTCTCTTATTTTCTATATCTTTATCTGATTAAAATAAGAATTTGCTTGTATGACTATAAAAAAATGCTGAGAGCTAAAAGAATAAAGAACTTAAAAAATACTCCTAAAAGTGATATGGTCTGTAATTATACAGATTGTCTTCACTACTAGTATGTTTTGAAAAAAATCCCACAATCCAATAACAAAAAGACCCAGATCAATTTAAGATAACCTTTTTATTACAGCAATTGTCATCTCAACGTAGTACAGGCAAAGGGGGTTAGGAATTGGGGATTAGGAATTAGGGATTAAAAATTAGTTTTTTACCCCGACTCCTAACTCCCGACTCCCCATACCTCAAAGATACGAAAAGTGCTCTCTCGTATAATCGAGCTGATTCATAACGGGTTACAGATGGTTTGAAATTCGGGATGATGGCGTAGCGGTGCAAACTCCTCCGCCTCTCTCAATCTCTGCCCGTAATTATAAACGAGACTGTAAGCCCGATAACTATTGATTAAGTCCGCGTATTCTTTTAGGTTAGCTAACGCCCCCTCTATATCTCCCTGTTTGACCAAGATACTCGCCTTAGTATAGAGCGCTCCCTCATAATTAGGTTTTAAAGCCAGAGAGCGATCGCAGTCCGCCCAAGCTTCTTCATACCTCCCCAAACGTTCCAGCACTCTAGCCCGATTGGTTAGGATTTTAAAATCTTCACCCTTAAGAGTCAGGGCACGGCTATAACTGCTGAAGGCTTCCTCATATCTTCCCAATTGATTTTGAGCGACGGCTAGATTATGCCAATCTTTATCCTCTTCAGGTGCGATGGATAAGGCTCTTTCGTAATATTCTACCGCTCCCTCGTATCGTTCTAGGTTTAATAGGGCGTAGGCGTAAAAGCTCAAGGCTGAATTATGTCCCTGCTCTAACTCTAGAACTCGTTCTAATATAGCCGCCGCTTCCCTATAATTTTCATAGCCGTTACAGATGAGATAATGACCCCAGTGATACCAGCCCGCCGCCATCTGTAATGATTCTAATACCTTTTTATCTTCTTCAGGGTCTTCTAAGCTATCGCGGAGTAAGCGGTTAGCCTTAAGATGGCTGAGGCGGGCTTCTTCGTAACGCTTGAGATCGATCAAAATTAAACCTCGAACATACCAAACGATGGAAGTGGGTTGGTAACCGGTTTGAGATAATTCTGGAACTAGGGAGATAAGAAGATCGATCCTCTTCAATGCCACCATCATCTGTTCTTCTAGCATAGAAGCGGTAAGCTTAGCAGGGATAAGCGTCTGTGCGCTATTGTAAAGAGCGTCTATGTGATTAGGATTAACCTGCAATACCCGATCGTAACAGGCGATCGCTTCTAAAAACCTTTCCTGTCTGCTTAAAACCTGGCCTTTTTGATGCCAAAACTCCTCATTATCCGGCTCTAACCGCAATGCCGCTTCAATATCAGCTTCTGCAGTTTCCGTTTCCCCTAGTTGTAGTAGCACCGTACTTCTGGCTTGTAGAATATCCGCTCTTTCCGGTTGTAATTCTAAAATCCGATCATAACAAAGTTTAGCTTTATCGTAATCTTGATAGTTGAAGTGCCTCTGAGCTTTCACCTCCCACAGACAGCAATCAAGAGGTTTACTTTCTAGCTCCCTTTCTATATCTCTGATGGCGAGACGGTGACGTAAATCCTCGGCGTGGGATCTTTGCGCCCCTATACACCCACTGTAACTCAAAGCCCGATCGTAACTTTCTAGCGCCTTTTCCCATTGCCCCTGCTTTTCTAACGCATCACCCTGCCCCCAATAACCGCGCCTTAGCCGTTCGCTATTGTCACTAGCCGTCAAGGTGAGAGCGTGATTGTAACTTTCTAGAGCTTCTTCAAGACGATCGAGGTAATTTAATAATCTTCCCCTCTTCAGCCACGCTTCGGGATCATCTGGGGTCAATTGTACTAAATTATCTGCACTCTCAAGACCATTTTCGTATTTGTAGAGGCGTTCACAGAAAGTTATTTTCGTTTTGTATAAAGCAGGATTATGAGGGTCGAAAAAGATAGCGCGATCGATCGTTTTCAGAGCAGAATCTTCATATTGAATTCTCAGCGCTTGATCACCTTGGTGATAGCCCGCTTGAGTGATATAGTATTCGGCTAAAAATTGCCACAGTTGGGCATTATCCGGCTCTAATTCTAAAGCTCGATCGAGCGACTGTTTCGCTTCTCTATAGCAATCCCCATACCATTTACGGGCATCGTTACCAGAGATCCAAGTATTTATGTATTGTTCTGGTAATTTATGACGCTGATTATCGAGATGGAAATAAGACATCTCACTTAAACTGCGCCCCCGCCATCCGAGGATTATTGCTTGTTCGCCCGATTCCAGTAAAACGCAATCAAATTCGATCAAGGCATCTAGATAGGCTTGATCTTGAAAGTAAGTGATTCCTGATTGCAATGAGTGTTCCATCATTTCTAAATTTTAAAGCCAATGATCTGCAAAATATCAAAATTCCCTCTAATACTCGGGGTTATGGAGAACGTAGCCCACGAGAGAAGAAATCGGGCTAATTTTTGAGCCACTCTCATAACTATAGACCCGATTAGCCCCGACAATGAGCCGCCCACGCCAAAACTTTTCTCTTAAAAAAAACTGAAGAACTCTTAAAAAGCACTCAAGATGATATAGTATCTAATTATACAAAACAATTCTGTAGCTGAGTCGTGAGTGCAATCTGACCCAACCCCCAGCCTAATAGTTAAAACCCTACTATTAACTCAAATTTATCCATAACTTGAGTAGAAGAATACTAGTAGGTTTTAGAAAAAATACCATAACCCTAACAGAAAAATACACAAACCCCACACCCGAAAAAATTTTTTACCCTATAAAAATCAAGCTTTACAGCCTGAGTACAGTTTAGATAACTACAATAAATCTGAACCCGCATACCCTCACGTAAGTAGAAAAAAGGGATGGTATAAAAATTACATTGGACGGGAAAGAAAAGACCAGCATCTATCGACCCCTTCCAGACGAGGAGAATAATTTAACTGCCCGATTAAAACTTACCTAGATCACGGAATTCAATGTTAGAGACAACCAGTACCCTTACGGCCTTATCCCAGACCGCAACTATTAGCACTAAAAAAGCTGAAAGTAACTGTGGTTGTGACAGTAACTCCAGCCCCAGCGTTGAAATCGAAGACAGATTAAGAGAAAGAATCGAGAAACACCCCTGTTACAGTGAAGAAGCCCATCACCACTATGCACGTATGCACGTAGCGGTAGCTCCTGCCTGTAACATTCAATGTAACTACTGTAATCGTAAATACGACTGTGCAAACGAAAGTAGACCGGGTGTAGTCAGTGAAGTTCTCACCCCCGAAGAAGCGGCTCACAAAGTTCTCGTGATTGCAGGTAAGATACCGCAGATGACCGTGTTAGGTATAGCGGGCCCCGGCGACCCTTTAGCTAACCCCAAACAAACCTTCAAAACCTTTGAACTAATTGCGGATAAGGCACCAGATATTAAACTCTGCCTCTCCACTAACGGTTTAATGCTACCCGAACACGTAGACAAGATCAAACAGTTAAACGTAGACCACGTTACCCTCACTATTAATATGGTGGAGCCGGAGATAGGCGAGCAAATCTATCCCTGGGTACGCTGGAACCGCAAACGTTACACCGGCATAGACGCGGTTAAAATTCTCCACGAAAGACAGATGGAAAGTCTCGACGCTCTCAGAGAAGCCGACATCCTCTGTAAAGTTAACTCCGTTATGGTTCCCGGCATCAACGACGGACACTTAGCGAAAGTTAACGAGGTAATCCGCTCGAAAGGCGCTTTCCTACACAACATCATGCCCCTGATTTCCGCTCCCGAACACGGTACCTACTTCGGACTAAACGGACAACGCGGCCCCACCCCCAAAGAACTGAAGGCGATTCAGGATCAGTGCGCTGGTAACATGAAGATGATGCGCCACTGCCGTCAATGTCGCGCCGATGCCGTAGGTTTACTCGGTGAAGACCGCTCTCAAGAGTTCACTAAAGATAAATTCATGGAGATGGCTCCCGAGTACGACTTAGAAACTCGCAAAGAAGTCCACGAAGGTATCGCTAAATTCAGAGAAGAACTGAAGGCGGCGAAAGAGGCTAAACTGGCTCAGAGCAAACCCAAAACCGGGCCGAAAATCTTAGTAGCCGTAGCCACTAAAGGCAACCGTCTTGTTAATCAACACTTCGGTCACGCGAAAGAGTTCCAAGTCTTTGAAGTAGACGGGGCAGAGGTTAAGTTCGTCGGACACCGTAAGATAGACCACTACTGTCAGAGCGGTTACGGTGAAGACGCAACCCTAGAAGGCATCATCAAAGCCATAGCCGATTGTAAAGCCGTTCTAGCCGCCAAAATCGGGCCCTGTCCGCAGGATCAATTACGGGCAGCCGGTATCGAACCAGTAGAAGGTTACGAAACGATCGACCAAGTAGCGCTCGAATATTACGAGAAGTACCTCCAAACCCAATTACAGCCACAATAAACCTTACGGTAGGGAGCGAGAGAATCCTATGGCATACACCATTACTCAAAACTGCATCGCTTGTAATCGCTGTTACGTGTCCTGTCCAACTTCGGCAATTAAAAACCTCAACGGTTCCTATTTCGTAGACGAAAGCCTCTGCAACGACTGTATCGGGTTTCATGGTACGCCTCAATGCGTGGCGGTTTGCCCCAGTGACTCTGCTTGTGTCCCTACTTCTTATTGGCAATCCTGGTTCACCTATTATCAGCGCCTGCTACAAGGATTAAAAACCTCTCAATCTCAACTCTATTGGGATAAATGGTTCAATATCTACTCCGAGAAACTGCAAACCCTTCTAGCGACTAAATAAACTAACTATGAGAGACTGCATATATCTTGATAACAACGCCACAACTCGTATAGATGAGGAAGTATTAGCGGCGATGATGCCCTACCTGACTCTCTACTACGGCAACCCCTCCAGTATGCACACCTTCGGCGGACAAGTTGGTAAAGCCGTTAAAACAGCCAGGGAACAGGTAGCCGCATTACTCGGGGCAGATCATTCGGAAATCGTCTTTACCAGTTGCGGCACTGAAAGCGATAACGCAGCCATCCGGGCGGCTCTACAGGCGAATAGTGACCGCACCCACATCATCACCAGCGAAGTCGAACACCCCGCTGTCCTCAATCTCTTCAGACAGTTAGAAAAACAGGGTTACACTACTACCTATCTTTCCGTTAATTCTAAAGGTCAGATCGACTTAGATGAGGTAGAAGCAGCCCTCACCGGCAATACCGCTCTCGTTTCCCTGATGTACGCGAATAATGAAACCGGTGTGGTATTCCCCATCGAACAGGTAGGGCAGATGGCGAAAGAATACGGCGCTATCTACCATGTGGACGCGGTGCAGGCGGTAGGTAAAATACCCCTCGATATGAAAACCAGCACGATCGATCTTCTCGCCCTCTCCGGTCATAAACTCCACGCCCCCAAAGGTATCGGCGCACTGTACGTTAGACGCGGTACGCGCTTCCGCCCTTCCCTGATCGGCGGACATCAAGAAAGAGGCCGCCGGGCTGGTACGGAAAACGTTCCGGGTATCGTCGCCCTGGGTAAAGCGGCAGAGTTAGCCCAGTATCATCTCGCCAATATCAGCCATGAAAGACAGTTGCGGGATTATCTGGAAACGGTGATCATCAATACTATCCCCAATACAGTAGTTAACGGCGACAGCAAAAATAGACTACCCAACACCACTAACATCGGCTTTAAGTATATAGAAGGAGAAGCCATCCTATTATCTCTCGATAAATTCGGTATCTGCGCCTCATCTGGATCGGCTTGTACCTCTGGCTCATTGGAACCCTCCCACGTACTCAGAGCTTACGGCTTACCTTACAGCGTCCTACACGGTTCTATCCGTTTCAGCCTATCACGCTATACAACACAAGCGGAGATAGAGCGAGTTCTAGAAGTCTTACCCGACATCGTGAGCCGCCTGAGAGAGTTATCACCCTTTAATAGTGACGATGCCTCCTGGTTACAGGAACAAGAACAAGCAGTATTAGTTAAATAAAGGATTAATAATCATGTGGGAATATACCGATAAAGTAATGGAATACTTCTATAATCCTCGCAACCAAGGAGCGATTACAGAAAAAGACGAAGGACAGGCTATCAGCACCGGGGAAGTAGGCAGTATTGCCTGTGGAGATGCCCTAAGATTACATCTCAAGATAGATGAAGAAACTCAGATCATCCTCGATGCGAGATTCCAAACCTTCGGTTGCACTAGCGCCATCTCTTCATCTTCCGCCCTAACCGAATTAATCATCGGTAAAACCTTAGATGAAGCCTTAAAACTTACTAACAAAGAAATCGCCGAGTTTTTAGGCGGCTTACCCGAAGAAAAGATGCACTGCTCGGTGATGGGACAGGAAGCATTAGAAGCAGCTATCTTTAATTACAGAGGTATACCTCTAGACACTCATGAAGACGAAGAAGGCGCTCTTATTTGCCGATGCTTCGGGGTTACAGATGCCCGCATTCGCCGGGTGGTTCTCGAAAATGACCTTACTACGGCTGAACAAGTTACCCACTACGTTAAAGCTGGAGGAGGATGTAGCTCCTGCCTCGCCGACATTGACGACATTATTAACGAAGTGGCCAAACAGAAAGCGCAAACAGTGGCGGTGGCAAACGAAATTACTGCGAAATCCGTCGCCTCAACCGGTGTGTCCACTGCTGTTAAAACTAAACCACTAACCAATCTGCAAAAAATCACTCTCATACAGCAGATATTGGAAGAAGAGATCAAACCCGTACTAGCTGAAGACGGCGGCGATGTGGAATTGTTCGATGTCGAAGGGAATAAGGTACAGGTGATATTGAAAGGAGCCTGCGGTTCCTGCGCCAGTAGTACCGTGACCTTGAAGATGGCTATAGAAGCCCGTCTTAAAGAAAGAATTAACCCAGATATTATCGTTGAATCAGTGTAAGACCATGAAAACAACTCTCATCGGCATGAGAGAGCGCGAGCCTCCGTAAAGCCGCGTCTCTCCGGGAGCTAAAGGTAGAAGACCGAAGGAAGAACTTCGCACCGGGCGTAATCCCCACTGTTTAAGAAAATAGCAAGCGTTCCCCACCTTCTGAAGAAAACCCGAACATCCCATATCAGACTCTACTCTCTCGAATTTCCGATTGCAGCTGTCTTGAATAGATGAAACATCGAAGGGGCGTAATCCCCACCCATATATAGATACACCTATCAGGCAGCTAAAATCACCCCTTTTGTTCAAGTCCTTATTGTTTATAGTGTAAGCGAGAAATATCCCATGAGACAAATAGCATTTTACGGCAAAGGCGGTATCGGTAAATCTACCACCAGCCAAAACACGATCGCAGCCCTAGCAGAAATCGGCAATCGCATCATGATCGTAGGTTGCGACCCTAAAGCAGACTCTACCCGCTTAATGCTACACTCCAAAGCTCAAACCACGATCTTACACTTAGCTGCAGAACGTGGCTCGGTAGAAGACCTAGAACTAGACGAAGTAGTATTACCCGGTTATTTAGGTGTTAAATGCGTTGAGTCCGGTGGTCCGGAACCCGGTGTAGGTTGCGCGGGAAGAGGTATCATCACCGCCATCAACTTCTTAGAAGAAAATGGAGCTTACGAAGATCTAGATTTAGTATCCTACGACGTATTAGGTGACGTTGTTTGCGGTGGTTTCGCTATGCCCATTCGTGAAGGCAAAGCCCAAGAAATCTACATCGTAACTTCCGGTGAAATGATGGCTATGTACGCAGCTAACAACATCGCTAGAGGTATTCTCAAATACGCTCACTCCGGTGGTGTACGTCTCGGCGGTTTAATCTGCAACAGCCGTAAAGTTAGCCGTGAAGTTGACCTAATCGAAGCTTTAGCTGACAAATTAGGCACCAAAATGATCCACTTCTTACCCCGCGACAACCAAGTCCAAGAAGCTGAATTACGCCGCATGACCGTACACGAATATTCTCCTGATCACCCCCAAGCTGGTGAATATCGCACCTTAGCCAAAAAAATCGACGAAAACAAAGATCTAGTAATTCCCACACCGATCACGATGGAAGAATTAGAAGACTTACTCGTCAGCTTCGGTTTACTCGGTGGCGACGAAGAATATCAAAAAGCGTTAGAGGCTGACAAAGCCAAAGCAACCGCTGCTGTGTAGGAGGTGAGGGCATTGGGAATTAGGGATTAGGAATTAGGGATTAGGAATTAGGAATTAGGAATTAGGAATTAATCCCAACCCCCAACTCCCGACTCCCGCCCCCCAACCCCCAACTCCCAACTCCCAACTCCCAAACCTCAACCCCCCATAACCCTTACTATCCCTATTGAAAGCTATGACCACCACAGAAGAAAAGAAAAAACTGATTCAGGAAGTATTGGAAGCTTATCCGCAGAAAACCCAAGCAAAACGGGCCAAACACCTGAACGTATACGAAGAAGGTAAACCCGATTGCGGCGTTAAATCTAATATCAAATCCCTCCCTGGCGTAATGACTACTCGTGGCTGTGCTTATGCAGGCTCTAAAGGGGTAGTATGGGGGCCCATCAAAGATATGATCCATATCTCTCACGGCCCGGTAGGTTGCGGATATTATTCCTGGTCAGGTCGTCGTAACTATTACATCGGTACTACCGGCATTGATACTTTCGGTACAATGCAATTTACTTCCGATTTCCAAGAGAAAGATATTGTATTTGGCGGTGACAAAAAACTGACCAAACTGATCGAAGAAATCGAAGAGTTATTCCCCCTCAACGGCGGTGTTTCCATTCAATCCGAATGTCCGATCGGTTTAATCGGAGATGACATCGAAGCGGTAGCCAAAGTAAGCGCCAAGAAGATCAATAAAATGGTCGTTCCTGTACGTTGCGAAGGTTTCCGGGGTGTATCTCAATCTTTAGGACACCACATCGCTAACGATACTATCCGTGACTGGGTATTCCCCGAAGCGGATAAAGAAGATTTAGGCTTCGAGCCTAGTCCCTACGATGTAGCGATCATCGGTGACTATAATATCGGTGGTGATGCTTGGTCTTCTCGTATCTTATTAGAAGAAATCGGCTTGCGAGTTGTAGCTCAATGGTCGGGAGATGGCACATTACATGAGATGAAATGTACTTCCAAAGTGAAATTAAATCTAGTTCACTGCTATAGATCGATGAACTATATCAGCCGTCACATGGAAGAAAAATATGGTATACCCTGGTTTGAATACAACTTCTTCGGCCCCACCAAAATCGCTGAATCCTTACGGGAAATCGCTAACTTCTTCGATGACACCATCAAAGAAAACGCCGAGAAAGTTATCGCTAAATACCAGCAACAAGTTGACGAAATTATCAATAAATATCGCCCTCTCCTCGAAAACAAAACCGTAATGATGATGGTTGGTGGTTTACGCCCCCGTCACGTTGTCCCCGCTTTCTACGATTTGGGCATGAAGGTTATCGGTACGGGCTACGAATTCGGTCACGGTGACGATTACAAACGTACTACTCACTATATCGAAGACAGTACCCTCATCTACGACGACGTTACCGGCTACGAGTTCGAGAAATTTGTGGAAACTCTCAAACCCGATTTAGTAGCTTCTGGGATTAAAGAAAAATATGTATTCCAGAAAATGGCGTTACCTTTCCGCCAGATGCACTCTTGGGATTATTCAGGCCCCTACCACGGTTATGACGGCTTCGCCATCTTCGCCCGTGACATGGATTTAGCCCTCAATAGCCCCACCTGGTCACTCATCGGCGCACCTTGGAAGAAGAAATAAGAGAAGGGAATAGGGAGTAGGCAGTAGTGAGTAGGGAGCATTACCCCCCACTCTAACCCAACTCCCGACTCCCGACTCCCGACTCCCCTCTCTCGTACACCATACTTACAGGAAATAATCACCATGTCCCAGAATGTAGATAAAATCAAAGACCACGTAGAGTTATTCCAAGAGCCTGAGTACCAAGAACTGTTCGCCAATAAGAAAGCTTTTGAGGGTATGCCCGCCGAAGACGCGGTAAAAGCAGCCGCCGACTGGACGAAAACTTGGGAATATAGAGAGAAAAATTTCGAGCGTAAAGCCCTAACCGTTAACCCCGCCAAAGCTTGTCAGCCCCTCGGTGCCATCCTCGCCGCTGTAGGTTTTGAAAGCACTCTACCTTTCGTTCACGGTTCACAAGGTTGTGTGGCGTATTTCCGTACCCACTTCACCCGTCACTTTAAAGAGCCTTTCAGCGCAGTTTCTAGCTCGATGACGGAAGATGCAGCAGTATTCGGCGGTTTGAAAAATATGATCGAGGGTTTGGCTAACTCCTACTCTCTCTACAAACCGAAAATGATCGCTGTTTGTACTACCTGTATGGCGGAAGTTATCGGGGATGACCTCGGTGCATTCATCACCAACTCTAAAAATGAAGGCTCTATACCTGTAGATTTCCCAGTTCCCTACGCTCATACCCCCAGTTTCGTCGGTTCTCATATCACTGGCTATGACAACATGATGAAAGGGATTCTTACCACCTTAACCGAAGGTAAGAAGCAAGAAACCACTAACGGCACCATCAATTTCATCCCCGGTTTTGAAACCTATATGGGCAACCTGCGGGAGTTAAAACGTCTGACTCAATTGTTAGGAGTTAACGCTACCGTGTTGGCTGATAACGAAGATTATCTCGATTCTCCTAATGATGGCGAGTACAGAATGTACCAGGGTGGCACTCCTCTAGACGTAGCTGCCGAATCGATTAACGCCACCGAAACCATCGCCCTGCAAGCCTATTCCACCGTCAAAACTCGTGAATACATCGAGAAAGATTGGGCACAAAAAACCAGTGTGATCCGTCCCTGGGGTATCAAAGGCACCGATGAATTCTTGATGCACCTATCGGAAGTTACCGGTAATCCCATCCCTGCCGAGTTGGAAAAAGAAAGAGGCCGCACCGTTGACGCGATGACCGATACTCAAGCTTGGTTACACGGCAAACGCGCCGCCCTCTACGGTGATCCGGATTTAGTGATCGGTTTATTACAGTTCCTCTTAGAGATGGGTATCGAGCCGATTCACATCGTCGTCACCAACAGTAACCCCACTTTTGAAGCCGAAGCTAAAGCGTTACTCGAATCTAGTCCCTACGGACGCGGCGCTACAGTTTGGGGTGGTAAAGACCTATGGCACCTCCGCTCGTTGCTGTTCACAGAACCGGTTGACTTCTTCATCGGCAATTCCTACGGTAAGTATCTGTGGCGTGATACCGGCACACCGATCGTTCGTATCGGTTATCCCATATTCGATCGTCACCACTTACACCGTTATAGCACGATCGGTTACGCGGGCGCTCTCAACCTGCTCAACTGGATAGCTAATACTATCCTCGATGAACTCGATCGCAATACGATCGTTCCCGCTAAGACCGATATTTCTTACGATTTAATCCGTTAATAACTCTCTGATTCACGAGACGGGCAGGATCAATATCCTCCCGTCTTTATTCATACCTTAACCCAGTGATTTACCCCCAACACCCGCCCCCCTATGACTACCGGAACTCTCTCAAAAAATTGTCTCTATCCCCTCCGCTACTGGTTGGATAGCATCCAAATCAAAAATCCTCGTTTAGCCCGGCTGGTACTGCGTTTAATCCCTGCTAGTTGTCCTTTTGAAAGGGATATTAGCTTCTTCGGAAAGTTGTTATTTCATATCCCGCCTTTATGTAAGCTCAATCCTCTCTACGATGAATTGGTCTGTTTAAGATTTCGAGCTTTAAGTTATTTAGTTGATATTTGCGGCGAGGAAGTTTGTTTCTAAAGGTAGGGAATTACTGCGCCCGCCAAACGTACTACCATATTATAAAAATACAGTTTGATAATTTTGGCAATGTACGACCCCGTATGTAAATTTTTAGCCGAAAATTACAGCTCAGATTTCGCCCGTTGGCTACTCGGTAAAGAAATCACTCTAACTCAACTAAGTCCCTCCGAACTATCTTTAGAACCCATCCGCGCCGATACTCTAATCTTGCTCCAATCCGAGAGCGAAATTCTGCACGTAGAATTTCAAACCGAACCCGATCCCAATATGGCTTTTCGGATGCTAGATTATCGCGTTAGGGTTTATCGGCGTTTTCCCAATAAACCTATGCGACAGATAGTTATCTACCTCAAGAAAACTGTGTCCCCCCCGGTTTATGAAACCGCTTTCGAGTTTGAAACAACTCGACACGAGTACCGGATACTGAGGATGTGGGAAGTGCCACCACAGGACTTGATCCCAGAGACGGGATTACTACCCTTCGTTATTCTCGGGGATACTCAAAACCCTGTAGACACTTTAGAGCAGGTAGCCAGAAGAATCGAGGGTATCGAAAACAATAGGGATAGGAGTAATATCTCAGCCTCGACGGCGGTTTTAGCAGGGTTAATATTAGAGAAGTAGACGATCAAAAGAATCTTGAGAGAGGACATCATGAAAGAATCGGTAATTTATCAAGAGTGGATAGAAGAAGGTATGGCGAGAGGGAGAGCCGAAGGCAAAGCCGAGGGTGTAAAGGAAGGAGAAGCGAGACTGATTTTAAAGTTACTCGATCGCCGTTTAGGCACTATCCCTGAGCCTTTAATCGGTAGAATTCAAAATTTGTCTCTGGAGCGATTAGAAGCATTGGGAGAGGCTTTATTAGATTTCAGTGATATGGCGAGCCTGATAACTTGGTTAGAAGTAAACGAAGAAACTTTGTAAGGCATCAGGTATTTCAAACAGCTTTAGCATCCCTAACAGAGAGTATCGATCGGTACGGTG
>CAZUVR010000088.1:0-13795 GCA_964623815.1 uncultured bacterium
GTTTAAAGCTTTTCGATCCGGCTCTTCTGAGTTTGTGTCTAAAACCGTATCAAAAAGTACAGTTTGTCTCTCTCACAGGAGCTGAAACCCTTGCCATGATTGATATAAGTTTGACTTATAACCAAATACTCGGAAGAGCCTTCGATCCATAGATTGCTTTAACTCTATTGTTGAATTTACTCATAGACTATCAATAAAAAATTTTAAGGAAAAATTTATAAATAATTAATATAAATTAATTTACCGGCGCGGTAATTTTCCCAAGTATAAGCCATAACTATAAAATCGCCTAATCCTTTTGCAGGCGACGGGTAAGGTCGCTCTCGTTTTATGCTCGGATTTTCTACGAGACCCGCTTATCATAACCTCTTTTACAGAGGAGTGACTAGTGGCGAGTGAGGAGTGAGCACCCACTAGGCACTTTCTCTATAATTCATTTTTGATAACAGGATTTAGTATTACTAGTGACAGTCCGAGGAAGATTCAAGAAGTAGTGTTATCGAAATCTACTCATAGCTTTAAATTTTTTGTCTCTGGGATCTTTGACTCCATGCGGGGGGAATATATAATGGTTTATCAAAATCTCTTTCCTTGACAGCTAGAGTAGTTTGGTTTTCTTTTAAAGAAGGGAATAGATTGAGGAGTAACTTAGTGAAGTGATTTTTCAAGGAAAGCTCTTTTCGATAATCTAATACACAGAAATAATAATTTTTTTTAATTGAATATCCCATATTTTCTAGTAATACCTCAATTTCTTTCATTGTGTATTCTCTCCAATGAGGTTCGATAGGGCGATTTACACTTTCTTCTTCTAATTGTTCAAAAAATTCTTCTATAGAAAAGTGAAAAGACTGCCCTTTGAGGAATTGCAATCGGTGATGTAAATGTACGATGTTCGGTAGGGACACGTAAAACAGAGAACCTTTCTTCCCAATCCTGTTAATTTCTTTAATTAAAGGTACGGGATTAAAGTTCAAGTGTTCTAAAACCTCGCACATAATAATACAGTCAAAGAAGTCATCTTCAAATGGCATAACATAATTTTGCAATCTCGCAGAGACACAAGTAAGCCCGTAATCAGTAAGTTTTTGCTGATGGGTAGAGCTCAATACTTCAGGCATATCTAAAGAATAAACTTCAAAACCCAACTTAGAGAGACAGATGCTAATAACACCGAAAAAACAACCTACTTCCAAGATTTTCTTATTTGGTTTTCCTTCAAAAAAATCAAGAATATCATCAAGTGTTCTTACATACTCATGCTGATGATGGAACAAGTAATGATGAGTTATATTCGCTATATCTAGTCTGTAATTTTCAAAACTGTTTATTACTTCCTCAACCAGCTTATCTAGCTCTTCTCTTCTTTTAAAACTCATAAATTTTAGTATTGTACTGTTTTATTGCAACAAACGACATTATATCAGATACAGCCCTAAATCTCGCAAATCTATTTGATTTGAGGAAGGAAGATCTCCGCAATACCACATTCGTTACCCATAGTAGGAAAATTTGTATTTGGTATCTTAAGTTACACTGGCTACCTTAAAATAGATGTAACAGCGACATGGGGCCAAAATAATTTTTTAGGATAGGGTATTCATTAGGATTCTCAGTTATTCTAAGTAATTATCTCAGGAAAAAATCAGGTAGATATGGGAAATTCAAAATAGATCACCTACATCTACCAACATCAGAAGCGATGACGCTTGACCTTTCTAGAACTCTAACCCGTCTTCCCAGTACAGTTTATCTGTGGCTGGCGACTTTGATATTCGCCGCCTCTAACTCGGTGACACAAAAGATCATTGAAATCGGTGAGGCTCATCTGGTTAACGGCAGGAATCCTATCTCCCTGTGTAATGTTCTCTTTGTCGGTAACATTTGCGCTTTTTTATTAATGGTGTTCTTTTTTCACCGAGAATATAAGCCTAGTAAACTCAAGAAATTGGATCGAGGAGACTGGTTCGCCCTAACCCTAATCGGTATCCTTTCTGGAGCGATCGCACCTGCACTGTTCTTTTCTGCTCTTGACGGAACCAGCGTTACTAACGTAGTGCTGATCAGTCGCTTGGAACCCTTAGTAACTCTGATACTCAGTATCTGGCTGCTCGGTTCCCGAGTCAATCAATGGACAATCATCGGTTCGGTGATCACTTTTATTGGTGTAGTGATAATCGCTATCTTAGGAAAATCAGGACAGATGTTTATGGGTAGTTTTGGTCGGGGAGAATTATTCGTGGCTTTAGCGGCTGTAGTGTCATCGATCGCCACGATTATCAGTAAATTAAGATTACAGGACGTTTCTCTAGGAATTTTCAGCATTTATCGCACCGTCATCGGTACGGTGGTTTTTTTCGTCCTCGCCAATATTCTCTATGGGCGAGAGCATTTCGCTGAAGCACTTTCTCCTGTTTTGTGGGGTTGGATGTTAGTCTACGCTGCTATTATTGTCGTCTTAGGTCAACTATGTTGGTTGATGGGGCTGAAAAAAAGCACCTCTGGAGAAATTAGTCTGGCTAGTTCCTTTAATCCTGTTTTGGCGATCGCTATGGCTTTTCTGATTTTAGGCGAAAAGCCATCTATGGCTCAATACTGGGGTGGAGCTATTATATTTTTGGGAATCCTGTTCAACTTAATCGGTACTCTGCCGCAAAAAGGCAATCAGGGTAAAATCCCAAGCACCTCCCCAGGAAATATTATGAGCATGATGAATGGATTTCAAGGTTTTTAATCCATAAAATTACCTCAAAATCAAACGATTTTACCTCGAAAAACAAAGTAGTTATAGATGGTATAAGCCAATAAAATTGGAATCAAAAACCCGACGAAAATTACCATAAACACCAAAGAACTCGGTGTAGCCGCCGCCTGATAGATAGTGATACTCGGGGGGATAATATAGGGAAAAATCAGTAACCCTAACCCAATAAAAGAAAGACTAAATAGCAGTACTGTCCATAAGAGAGGGGTGTTTTCCTCCCGACGAGCCAAACTTCTTAACAGCAAACTTAACAATAAAACTGCCAAGATGGGAATTAAGGCGAATAGATAGACTTGTGGGAAAACGAAAACCCGAGCGCGAAGTTCCTCGGAAAGAATAGGGGTGCTAACCGTGATAAAAACTGCTCCGATAAAAGTCGTCCAAGCGGCTATTTTTGCAGTTTTAAAATGGGTAGCCTGTAGCTCTCCAGTCGTTTTCAAGATCAGATAAGTGGAGCCAATCAACACGTAACCTTGAACCAGGGTTAAGGCCACTAGGATCGATCGCCAAGTCAACCAATCAAGGGGCCCCCCCGCAAAATGTCCCAGTGCATCTACCTTAATTCCCTCGAAAACACTACCCAGGGCGAATCCCTGACCGAGAGCCGCCAGAAAGCTACCAACTCCGAAAGCATAATTCCAGAAAGCTTTACGTCGAGCATTTTCGCGGAATTCAAACGAGATAGCCCGGAACAGTAAACCTACTACCATAATCACGGCAGGTAGATATAGAGCGTTGAGAATTGTCCCATAGGCGAGGGGGAAGGCCCCGAAGAGAGATCCTCCCATCAACACTAACCAAGTCTCATTAGCGTCCCACACGTTACCGAAAAAATGGGTTTAAAGCCTCCCCCTTCTAGGGGGACTTTTTGATATAATAATAAGGTCTTCAGGTTGAAATACCGTCGCACATCGTGAAAATCTGCTGAAATAGCGCAGCACTTTTGAGGGAGAAATAAATAGACGAGAGCCACCCGAAAACTCTTTAAACAGGGGAGTAAGTCTTTCCTGAGACTGAAATAAAGTAAAATATTTGTCGTAAGACAGATAGGGTAGGGCATACCCAAATCTTCTCTATTTCTAGAGAAAACGCTTGGAGAGCTATCCGCAAGTGGACGACTAGATAATAAGTGATATTCTAGTAAGTTCGGATAGGACATAATCGTGTAAGACCTAAGTAGGGGAAACCAGAAAGGGCCGTGATTAGCTCAAGAATCCTCGCCCGTTCTACGGCGAGGAGTGTCAACCCTCAGCCATTGTAGAGTACTAACCGCCATTAAAAAGGCAAAAAATGAACCGATCGCTACCATTATCCGAAAGGAATAGTAAATCAATCCGATCATACGAGGACGATCGCTCGGTAGCCACTCTTTCAAGCCGAGAACCGGTTCGGATAATTTGGGCTTAAATTCTAGTAAATAGCCGAGGGCCCGGGGAATTTTTACATCGAAACGATTACTCTGGGTCTTTTCGTCCGGTAGGGCGACGACACTCCAGCCCGCCGTTTCTCCTGCGGGGATTGTTTCCTACTGCGCTTCCATCGCCGCTAGTTTTGCCGGTTGATAATGATACACTTGTTCCGCACTGAGGTGTCCGACAAAAATCTGTAGGGGGGCGACAACGATCGCTAATGCCAAGACAATTTTTAGGGAACGTCCGAAAAAGATGACATGGCGATTGTTGAGTAAATACCAGGCGCTGATTCCCCCAATTACGAAAAGAGAGGTTTCCAGGGTGGCGAAGAACATATGTAAGAAACTATTCACCATGAAGGGATTGAGAATAGCTTGGAAATAGTCGTGTACGATAAATTTCCCGTTGACAAACTCACCACCTGCGGGAGTCTGAAGCCAGGAATTCGCCGTCAAAATCCAGAATGTGGATAGATTAGCCCCAAAAGCTACCAGAATCGTCGCCATATAATGAACCAGAGGAGGGGCTCGCTCCCATCCGAACAGCATGATACCAAGAAAACTGGCTTCTAGCATAAAAGCCATCGTGCCTTCAAAACCTAAAATCGTGCCAAAAAAGTCACCAACCGCCTCGGAAAAAGGGGCCCAGTTCATGCCAAATTGAAAAGCCATCGGCAATCCTGAAGCCACGCCAATGCCGAAGTTAAGAACATAAAGCTTTGACCAAAATCGAGCGTGATGATAATAATCAGGATTACGGGTTTTCAGCCATAATCCCTCAACTATAACCAGATAAATACCCATGCCCGTAGTTAAAACCGGCCAGAGCATATGGAAAATAGCCGTAAGCGCAAACTGTATTCGTGACAAAGCCACGGGATTAGAAAATAAATCTGGTGTCGCCATATCTTGGGATAAAAGTAAATATTTTTTTGTTGTATACAATACGGAAAAGCCTAGTCAAGGAAATAGGGGAAAATTATAGATTTACTTTAAAATTTTACGATCACTAGAAGAGTGGTTTATTCTATCGGAATAGTGAGAAAAATTATGGCTAGCTTGAGAGGATTGTGTTGGTTTAAAAACCTCTCGATTTTGCCACAAAACAAAAAAAGATACCGTTAGGAGAAAATAGCCGAACATCTTCTGAAGTTGTTTAGCCCGAACAAATTTCACCAGATACGCCCCCGCAATCATTCCCATACCGGCGGCTAGAGTAAAAGAAAACAGGAGCGATAAATTTATCGGAACCCGACCGTAATAACCCAGAAATCCCGCCACTGAATTAAGGGCGATGATGACTAAAGAAGTGCCGATCGCCTCTTTCATCGGCAGTTTCGCCAGCAGAACTAAGGCGGGAACGATCGCAAATCCTCCCCCTACCCCGACTAATCCAGTCAAAATGCCTACTCCTATCCCCTCCGTTACCAACCACAGCCAACAGTAACGGCAAACTGGTTTCGCATAGGAATCGAGAGTTTCTGGCTCTGGGGCCTTCTCTTTCCTGTTACTTTTGACGATCATCAAGGAGGCGGCAATCAGCATCATGAGCGCAAACAGTAACATCTGTATGCTATCCGTTACGAAAGGTAAGGTGGCTAGACGTGCGCCAGTATACGCGCCGATCATCGTCGATGAGCCGAAGATAGCCGCTGTTTTCAGGCGAACATTACCTAATTTCCAATGGGGTATCGCCCCAAATAGACTGACTGAACCGACGGCGACAAGAGTAAGAACGATCGCCTCCTTCGCTGGAACCCCCATCACATAGACGAGGGTGGGAACCGCTAAAACCGATCCACCGCCACCCAGTAAGCCCAAACTGATACCGATGCAAACCGCGAGAGCGTGACCAAGAATCCACATCATATTTAAACCTCTTTCATGGGGGCAGGAGCGATGATAGTCTGCCATTCCAGCAAAACAGGAGCGGGAATGCTTAATGTTCTCTTTTTCTCAAGAGGAAGGGAAAGCTCTATCTCTCCGGCGAGAGGTAATCGGGAGAGAATGTTCTTCATCATGTACTGACCGACATTGGGCGCAGGTGACTCGTCTGCGAAAGCATCAGGCGCGAAAAATATTTCTCCGTCTGGGGCAGTAATTTCTAAGGCCTCTGGGTGTCGGAACTCAATCCCCTCCGGAAAACCAACTAGGCGCAGGCTCAACTCTTCTACTTTTTCGTCTTTGACACGCTTAAACAAAACTACCTGCCAAGGGCTACCGGTCTCATCGCGTAAACTGTGGCGGGATTGATAGAGAGTCTGTCCTGGACTCTCTTCCTGCTGTCGGGCTAGGGCGAGCGTCGGACGTGTATAATCCTGGTCTACCGCTAAAAACAGCAGTAAGCCACTGAGAATAAGGAAAAATAACAGAAATTTTTTCATAGGAGAGTGCAGGGGAATTCAGACGAATATCGACTAAGTTAGTGATATAATCATATCACTATATGGTTATTTTAGAGCAGTGACTAGAACGCGTTTCTAAAATAAAGCTATACATAACGAATACTGGTACTCCGGTAACTATAGACAGAGGTAATTTTATTCAAATGGCTAATATTGTGGTGATAGGTGCAGGTATCGGTGGCTTACCCACCGCTTATGAGTTACGGCACTGTCTTTCTGGGAAACATACCGTAACGCTCGTTTCTGATAATCCTTTTTTTACCTTTATCCCCTCTCTCCCTTGGGTGGCTTTGGGGTTAAAAAAACTCTCACAGATCCAGTTGGCGATCGAGCCTTTAGCCCGTCGTCACGGGATCGAGTGGATTATGGGCAAAGTGACTTGTCTTGATGCAGAGAGAAAACAGCTAACGGTCAACGAAGAAATTATCGATTACGATTTTGTAGTGATCGCTACTGGGGCTTCCTTAAACCTTCAATCTGTTCCAGGATTGGGGCCGGAGACCGGTTATACCCAATCTATCTGTAATCCTCACCATGCCTTAATAGCAGGGCAGGCCTGGCAGGAATTTCTCAAAACTCCAGGCCCCTTGGTCGTCGGCGCGGTTCCGGGGGCAAGTTGTTTCGGCCCGTTGTATGAGTTTGCTCTGTTAGCCGATTGGCGGTTACGACAATTGGGGTGTCGGGATAAAGTACCGATCACGATCGTCACCCCAGAACCCTACGCTGGTCATCTCGGTATCGGGGGCATGAAGAATTCTCAGCAATTAATCGAACGGGTATTAAAAGAAAAGGCGATCGATCTGGTAGAAAATGCGGCGATAACGAACATTGAACCCCACAGCATGACCACTGCAGACGGTCGCCGTTTACCCTTTCGTTACTCGATGGTATTACCCTCTTTTAACGGGCCGGGCTTCCTGCGATGCTGTCCCGATCTCGCCGATTCTCGGGGTTTCCTACCCGTCCTGCCTACCTATCAACATCCCCGTTATGATTCCGTCTACGGGGTGGGGGTGGTGGTACAGATGTCAACCCCTGAAAAAACGCCGATTCCGATAGGAGTTCCTAAAACTGGACAGATGACCGAGGCTATGGGTCTAGCGGTAGCTCATAATATCGCGCTCACGCTTGAGGGAGATTGTAATTGTGCTGCGGTAACTCCCACGATGGAAGCGATCTGTATGGCGGATTTCGGCGATCGAGGGATTATTTTTATCGCTAATAAAGTCCTTCCCGATCCCATCACGGGAGAGCGTAAGCGAGCTGTAGCCTTAGAGGGGCGTTGGGTTAGTTGGTGCAAGACCCTATTCGAGTGGTTTTTCTTATTGAAAATGCGCTTGGGGATGGCGGTTCCAGCTTTCGAGCGTTGGGGTTTACGTATCTTAGGTTTGGGATTGGTAGAACCCATTTCTGAGAGTAAGGAGTGATACTCAATCCTGTTATCAAAGGCTAAGAGATAAAGATTGGAAATCGGCAGTCGGGAGTCGAGTATTTTTATCCCGACTCCCGATTCTGTAAGGCCTGGTTTTATAAACGGAATTGGTGTGATTGTTTTCTACTTGTTCTAAAGAACAGGATCGCTCTTAAATTCATCAGGGCTTTACTCAGCTAGAGCTTTTTCCAACTCCGGAATAAAAACCGAATACATACCTCGCAAATCGCCTTCCTTGAAATCATAAGCGAGATCTAGGGGATATTTATCTACAATGAAGCCTGGTCTACCACTTTTTGCCCCGTGACAGGCTAGACAACTAGCTTGAACATCGATACGCCGATAATATCGAGTTCCTTTCTGTCCTTTGACAGTTTCCTCCTGCCAGAATCCCATTAATTCCGGACGTTGCTCGAACTGAGCGAGAGCTACTTTCGCCGATAGACTATCAGGGGCGTGGTCTGGATTCCGGTATTTCCGAGCGATCTGTTGAACCTGCCAGCCATTTTCCTCAGCCAGTTGTTTCGCTCTCATTCCCACGGGCTTACATACCTGTTTGAAAGTTTCCATATCGGGAGGTTCTGAGCGATCTTTCAACCCTTCCGCCAGACTTAATCGGACAGCATCAAGGTTTTCAATTTCCACAATCGCTTTCCCTAATTTTGACGAATCGACCGATGCCGAAGCGTTCCCAGCAAAACCGAGGCTAGTCGTCACTAGCAGTGGTATTAAAAGTAAGAGGATAACAAGGGTTTTCATTTTTACACCAAATAGTTATATAATCATATAATACAATAAAAATTATCTCCCAATTCTATGTCTCCAGAAAATAGTTTTCCCCTAGAAAGCTCGTCTTTATCTAGACGGCAGTTGCTTAACTTCCTGACAGGTGCAGTAGTCGCTACCACGACGGCTGCCATACTTTACCCAGCGGGGAAATTTTTTCTTCCTCCGAAAGAAGCCACCGAGGGTGGTGCCATCCTCGCTAAAGATGTTCTGGGAAATTCGATTCCCGCCAGTCAGATTCTCGCTTATCCCCCTGGAACACGCGCTCTAGTCGCCGGACTAGCTGGAGAACCCACCTATCTGACCATTCGTGAGGATGGAACACTCAATCCCCAAGGAATCGTCGATAATTGTACTCATTTGGGCTGTACTTTTCCCTGGAACCCGATCGATCAAGAATTTCAGTGTCCCTGTCACGGTTCGCGCTATTCTCCTGATGGCGTGGTGTTGCGCGGCCCCGCCAACCGCCCTCTCAAATTAGTTCGTGTAGCCATTTCCGAGGATGCAATCTGGTTATCTCCTTGGACAGAAAACGATCCTCGAACCGGCGAGCGTCCTTGGTGGGTATAAATTCCTATTGTTAATATTATAACCATGTGGTTATATAGTGATATAGCTCTAATTAAGAGGGTGTATCGATGGGTAAATTATTTAAAGAACTTAAGCAGGATATTCTCTACGAACACGGCATGAACGCTTGTCTCAACTGTGGAGTCTGTACTGCAGTCTGTCCAGCGGCAGAATTTAACGACTATTCCCCGAGAGAAGTGATGAACACGGTGCAATCGGAGGATGATGAGGCGATCGAGGCCCTATTAAAATCAGACCAAATCTGGTACTGCGGGCAGTGTTTTTCTTGCAAAACCCGCTGTCCGAGGGGCAACAGCGCCGCATCCGTTATTCTCGCCCTGCGAAGACTCTCCATCCGTCACGGATACTTTGCCGAGTCCGAGAAAGGCAGACAACAACTTTTTGCAAAAAGGGTTTTCGGACAAAATATGCTCGATCGAGGTTACACTCTCTTAGCGGAAAATATCTCTCCCGCTCATTTTCCCGAATTAGGCGAGAACTGGGAATATTATTACTCCCATATGGCAGAGATGAGAGAGTGGTGGGGAGTTCCGATGGATTTGGAAAATAGCCCCGGTTCCCATCGCCGCATACCAGAAAAAGACCTTGACGAAGTGCGGGCTATTTACGAAAAAACGGGAGCGATCGCCCTTATGGACGCAGTAGAAGAAGGTATGGAAAAGAAATTAGGTAGTAAAGCCGAAGTCGAAAAATACTGGCAGACTTGGCTAGAAACTGGTGATAGCAGAAATTACGAGATGAAATAAGGAGATAAAACCGTGAAACTAACAGGAAGAATTAAAGCTTGGGAAAAACATCAGAAAGCTGTACCAACGGTAGACGAGCCGAATGGAAAAGTGTGGGGCTGTTTTCGTAGCTGTTTTTTACAAAGCGCCGCACCCTATAGCGAAGGAATCGCCTATAAAATCCTAAAAAACGATCTCGGCATCGATTTACGGGAAGCGGCTGGTCATACCTCCTGCGGGGCGATCGGCTATCATGGCGATGTATCCAATCTCGAAACCCAAATGGTGATGGCGGCGCGTAACTTTTCCGTCGCCCATCACGACCTCGAAGTCGATAACCTTTTTTCTTTCTGCGTTACTTCCTTCGCCAACTACACGGAAGTGATTAAACTGTGGGAAGAAGAACCCGAATTGAGGGAATATACGGAAAAAACACTCAAAGAAACCACCGGACGAGATTTCTGGATTCCCCGCGTTTCTGGGGGTAGACCTTCGGTAGTCCACGCATCCGATGTCTTTTTCGCTAATCGTTATAAATTAGCCTCATTAGCAAAATACAGCCTCAAAGGAATTAAAGCCACCGATCACGTTGGCTGTCACTACGCCAAAATTTTTCCCGAAGAAGCGATGGGCGGCGCGGAATTCCCCCAGGTATTAGTGGGAATATTAGAAGCTTTCGGGGCTGAGGTGGTGGACTATCCCGAAAGACGGCACTGTTGCGGCATGGGCTTCCGTCAGTGTGCTTTCCCCGAAAATCGTGACTATACGGCGGGTTCTGTCTATAAAAAGATGAAAAGTCTCAAAGAAACCCATCCAGACTGTAATTTGATCCTGACCAACTGCCCCGGCTGTACAGTGTTTCTCGATGCTGAACAAGGAACGATTAAAGATGTACTAGAGGAAGAGTTTAACGTCTGCGTTCTAGATTACGCTCAATTAACCGGACTTCTATTAGGATATGATCCCTTCAAAGATTGCGGACTCAACGCTAAAGCAGTGGCTATTGAACCTCTACTCGATCGTATAGGTATCCCCTATGATCGCTCGAAAACCCACGAAGAACGCCGCAGACCTTTCTAACTTTATTCAACATCTATAAATTCAATCGAGAGCAATTATGAATAAACACGTCGTCGTCATCGGTGGTGGTGTGGCAGGTATGGCAGCCACCGCGAAACTGAGAGAATTGGGCATAGATGTCACCCTAATTGACAAAGCCCCCCGCCTTGGAGGCCATGTCAAGAACTGGTATAAAGTATTCCCCGACTTTACCGACGCATCGGAAATTATCGACAAACTACAAAGTGAGTTAAACGGTGCCAGAATTCTGGCCGATACTACCGTTACTCTTGTCGAAGGATTGGCTCCCGATTTCACTGTCCATACCTCTGACGGCGAAAAAATACCGGCTTCGGCTATACTCGTGACCACGGGCTTTAAACCCTTCGACGCATCCCTCAAGGAAGAATACGGCTACGGCATCTATGACAACTGTATTACCTCGATCGAACTCGATGTCGCCCTCAAAGCAGGTAAACTCAAAACCCTATCAGGAAAAACCCCCAGCAAAATCGCCATGATCCATTGTGTCGGCTCCAGGGATCAGAAAGTCAATAATAATTACTGTTCCCGAGTCTGTTGCACCAATACCATTAAAGAGGCGATCGAGATCAAACAATTACTACCGGATACCGAGGTTTACTGTCTCTATATGGATATTCGCGTCTTCGGTCGCGGTTATGAAGAACTTTACCGCACCTCTCAAGAAACCTACGGTATACAATTTATCCGGGGGCGTTTATCGGAAGCTAACGAGAAAAATGACGGTAGCCTTTTGCTGAGAGTGGAGGATACCCTAACTGGAAAACCGATGCGTTTGAGCGTGGATACTTTGGTTTTAATGGTGGGAATGGAAGGAAATACCGAACTTTCGCAGATATTAGGATTAACGACCGGATGCGATCGCTTCTATACTACCGCCCATCAACAATACTCCAATAATATGTCGGCAAAACCGGGAATTTTCCTGGCAGGGACGGCGACAGGCCCGAAAGCGATTATGGAATCGATCACCGATGGACGTTCCGCTGCTGCAGAAATCGCTTCTTTCCTGGTTCGTTACTCTCTCGGTAATGTTAACGAAGCCAAACCCGTTTTAGTACAGTAGAGGATTCGAGCGATGGCTAAAAAATGTTTTTTCGGTATCAAAACCGATCGTCAGGTAGATGGGGATAAAATCAATCGAGACTTTCTTGAAAAAGTTCTCGCAGAAGGAGGAGAAAGTGCCAATATTTCCGCCTGTATGCAGTGCGGAACCTGTAGCGGTGGCTGTCCTAACATCGAAAGAATGGATCTTTCCCCCCGTAGTTTCGTTCTCATGGTACAGAGAGGAGATTGGGAAACGGTTCTCAAAAGTAACACTCTCTGGAACTGTAGTTCCTGCCATACTTGCACCTCCCGTTGTCCCCGTGGCGTTCGTCCTTCGGAAGTGATCGAGGCCGTCAAGGCGATCGCCATCCGCGAGGGGATTAGCAACGATTCCACTCGATTTAATCTCGCCTTTCTGGAATTAATCCGTAAACGAGGCATTCTCTTTGAACCGGAACTTATGTATAAATACGGTGGAATGTCAGTCCTTATCGACCAAATCCCATTAGGCATCCAATTAGCCTTAAGGGGAAAACTATCTCCCCTACCCGCCCAGGTACGGGATACCGAAAAATTTAGTCAAGCTTTAGAGCAAGAGGTGCAATCATGAAGTATTCCTATTATCCCGGATGTAGTCTCCATACCAGTGCCAAAGAGTTCGATCTTTCTACAAAAGCGGTTATGAAAGTTTTAGGAATCGAACTAGAAGAACTACGAGATTGGTCTTGTTGTGGGGGATCGATCGCCGGTGCTGTCTCCCATGAAGTCGGTATGGCCCTAGCGGCCCGGAACGTAATCCTCGCAGGACAAGAAAATCAAGATTTGTTAGCTTCCTGTTCTGGATGTTATAACAAATCTGCTAAAGCCGCTAAAGCCTTGGAAGATGACAAAGAGAGAGCGAGAATTAATCCTATTCTCGAAAAAATGGGATTATCGATTCCCGATTCTTCCATTCGGGTGAGGAGTGTGGTGGATGTATTAGCCAATGACTTAGATATAGCGAAATACGTAAAAAAACGGCTCGAAGGCTTAAAAGTTGCCTGTTACTATGGCTGTTTACTGACGCGGCCGGAAGATCTCACCGGGTGGGATTCCCCCGTATTCCCGATGGCGATGGATAACCTAGCGAAAAAGTGCGGCGCGGAAACGGTAGATTTTCGCTCAAAAACCAAATGCTGTGGCGGCCCGATTCTTGTCCCCTTAGAAAATGTGGCTTACGACATGACTAAACTACTCCTCGATGAAGCGAAATCCCTGGGCGCGGATTGTATTATCCTAGCCTGTCCTCTTTGTTCTACCAATCTGGAGTTAAGACAACCCGATATTGAGAAGAAATACGGGGTTAATTATTCTCTGCCCGTTCTCTATATAACGGAATTGGTAGGACTCGCCCTCGGCATCAAACCGAGTGCCTTGGGACTCGATAAACACATCGTTTCCACCCGTCCCGTTCTGGCGAAGTTGGAACTTTAAAAAAGAGGAAAACACTATGCCGTTATATAATGAAGGAAGAAATATCAGATCACCCTCTCG
>CAZUVR010000089.1:0-13728 GCA_964623815.1 uncultured bacterium
TCTCGAAATGCGCTTGATTTCGGGTCGAAGCGATTATGATTTCAGTTCGCTACACCTAGAAGCGATGGCGAGGGCAATATTTAAGTCCTGGTTCGTGGATTTTGACCCGGTGCGGGCGAAGATGGAAGGTAAGCAACCCGTAGGGATGGATGAAGCGACGGCGGCTTTGTTTCCCGATCGGTTCGAGGAGTCGGAGTTAGGGTTAATTCCGAAGGGATGGAGAGTTGAAAAACTTTCAGAAGTTATAGAAGTTAACCCTACACGTTCATTGTCAAAAGGAAAAATTGCTCCTTACCTAGATATGAAAAATATGCCAACTAGAGGTCATAGGCCCGATAGTTGGATTAATAGACCGTTTGGTTCAGGGATGAAATTTATTAATGGTGATACTCTCATGGCAAGAATTACACCATGTTTAGAAAATGGAAAAACAGCGTTTGTCGATTTTTTAGAAGATGGTCAGGTCGGGTGGGGATCTACTGAATATATTGTTTTCAGACCGAAACCTCCTTTACCCCCCGAGTTTGGTTATTATTTAGCTCGGAGCGATGATTTAAGAGCCTTTGCCATTCAGAATATGACTGGTTCGAGTGGTCGCCAAAGAACTCCTTCTGATAGCTTCCAAAATTATTTTGTTGTTGTACCACCTCAAAACATTTCTCAGAACTTTGGAAGACTAATTAAATCATTCATGGCAAAAATTAATAATAATTGTAATCAATCTAGCACTCTTACAATTTTACGCAATGATATATTACCTAAATTAATGTCAGGTGACATTTGTGTTAAACAAGCAGAAATAATTATTGAGGAGGTAGCTTAATCTGAGATTTATTTTAAGTCAACACGCTGAAGAAGAGATTGTTAAAAGAAATATACCCGTTTTCATTCTGGATATGATTTTAGAAAATCCCCAACAAATCATTGAAGAAGATGGGTTAAAAGTTTATCAGGGAGAATTTATAATTAATAATAATAAAACTTATTTGCTCAGAGCCTATGTAAATGATTCAGTTGAGCCAAATGTAGTTGTTACCGTTTATTTCACCAGCAAGTTAGAAAAATATAGGAGATAAAACATGAAAGCTAAATACGATATAGAAGTTGATGTTTTAACGATAAGTTGGAGTGAAGCACAAATTGAAGAAAGCGACTCCGTTAGTCCTGGGGTGATACTAGATTATGATTCTGAAGGTAACGTTATCGGAATCGAAATTTTAAACGCCTCAAAGAAAATTCAGAATTTTTCTCCCGATCGATTAGCCGTTAATATCCAATCTACTTAAAGAATTTATTAAAAAACGGGAATACTAAAACTAAGCCTTCAATTTCCTTTTCCCATGTCCATCTTTAGCGAAGACATCGTAGAACAAGCCACTCTCGAATGGCTAACCGAACTTGGTTACACCGTTTATCAAGCCTCGGAACTGAATAGGAGTAGCTACGATGATGTTATTAAGATGGATTCACTTCATAACGCCATCACGAAAATTAACCCCCAAATTCCTCCTCAAGCTCTTGAAGACGCAATCAAAAAACTAACCCGGGCGGAAAGTCCCAACCTCGACGATGACAATTACCGCTTCCATAAATTGCTGACCGAAGGGGTGGACGTTGAATATCAACGGGACGGCCGCACCGTATACGATAAAGTCCGGGCGATAGACTTCAAACATCCCGAGAATAACGAATACTTAGCCGTCAATCAGCTAACCATAACTCAGGGCAGGAATAACCGCCGTCCCGATGTGGTGGTATTCATCAACGGTTTACCGATCACCGTCATAGAACTCAAGAACCCCGCCGACGAAAACGCCACTATTACCGGAGCCTACAATCAACTCCAAACCTATAAACGAGAAATACCAAATTTATTTTCTACCAATGAACTCTTGATCATCTCTGACGGAACCGAAGCCCGAATCGGTACGTTGACCGCCGACATGGAAAGATTCGCCCCCTGGCGTACCGTCGATGGGGAAACGATCGTCCCGAAAGGGATACCGGAACTCCAAACCCTTATCTTGGGGGTATTCCCGCCCGAAACTCTACTCGACATCATCCGATCGTTCATCGTTTTCGAGATTGACGGCGATACCATCACAAAAAAACTCGCCGGTTATCACCAATACCACGCCGTTAACAAAGCAGTCAAAGCAACGTTGGAAGCGGTAAAACCGGAGGGCGATAAGAAAGTGGGCGTGGTGTGGCACACCCAGGGCAGCGGAAAAAGTCTCACGATGGCTTTCTACGCCGGTAAGATAATCCGAGAACCAGATATGACTAACCCCACGCTGGTCATCCTCACCGATCGCAACGACCTAGACGATCAGTTATTCTCTACCTTTTCCCTCTGTGCCGACCTACTCCGGCAGACTCCGGCGCAGGCGGAAACCAGAGAACAGTTACAGGAATTATTGAAAGTTGCGTCCGGCGGTATAATCTTCACCACCATTCAGAAATTCTCGCCCCCGGACGGAAATCAATATCCCGTACTGAGCGATCGACGGAACATCATTCTCATTGCAGATGAGGCGCACCGGAGTCAGTACGGCTTAGATGCCAAAGTAATCAAGAAAGAGGGGGATGCTTACATATCCTACGGTTTCGCTAAGTATCTCCGGGATGCCTTACCCAACGCCTCATTCATCGGATTTACCGGAACCCCGATCGAGGCGGGAGACATCAACACCCCCGCTGTGTTCGGGGACTACATCGATATCTACGATATTCAACGGGCGGTAGAAGACGAAGCCACGGTGAAAATTTACTATGAGGGTAGACTGGCGAAGATTAATTTAGAACCGTCAGAAAAACCCAACATCGACCCCGAATTTGAGGAAGTCACGGAGGACGAAGAAAGCTCCACTAAGGAAAAATTAAAGAGTAAGTGGGCGAGATTGGAAGCACTGGTGGGAGCCGAAAAACGGCTCGGTCTGATAGCGGGGGATCGCCTTTGAGTAGCAATGGATACTGTTGCTCAACTTAACAATGGACGAAGAAGGGCAAAGTTGGAAATTCGAGTCAACTCATGAGGAATCCCGGAAAGCCAAGCACCTATCCGTACAAGATTAATGGCTGCCGCAGTAAGTATGTGTTGCAAGCTAACCTTGGACAACCCGACATAGCGGGCTTTTCTCAAGCCAAAGGCTCGTACTCCTTGAGAAATTGTTCCTTCTACACCAGCCCGGCGATGATAATGAGCGAGCCATTCGGGAGTCTCCATCTGTCGTCGTAAATCTTCAATCGCCTCATGTTCCAACTCCGGTAGGAATCTTAAAGTTCTGCCGTTTTTCTTAGAGCGGCAACATTGCTCTTGTTGCGGACATTTAAAACATTGAGAACGAGAAAATCTTACTTGAATTCCCTCATTTCCCCATTGATCGATATTGGGAGTCCAATTAATACTCTTGTGCCCTTGTGGACAAGTTACTTTTTTAGTCTTCCAATTGATTTTGAATTGGCTCTTATCATAAGCTCCTGGCTGACGAGCTTGCCAGCTAGAATTAGGGCGAATCGGGCCAATTAATTTAACTTGATAGTTTGTCTGACTGTCAATGAGTAAAGCACTGTCAACATAACCGGCATCAAGGAAATGTTCACCTGGGAGTAAGTTTTTCTCCTTTAAAGCTTGATGGATCTTATCGGTTTGTCCAACATCGGACAGATGAGCTTTGGTCGTGATTACATGGGTAATTAGATGAACTTGCTCATCATCACAAGTTTCAGTGAGGTGAACCTTATAACCTGTCCAAGTTGTACTACGTTTATTTCCGTAGCGAGCATCCGGATCATAGGGAGAGTCAAACCGATTCCCCGCGGGAGCTAGATTTTTCGATTCCCGAAATCGAAGTTGTCCGTTCTCTACAAAATATTGATGAATCCATGTCTGACGTAAAATTTCAACTGATTCTAATTGGCGCAGCCATACGGGAGCGGTTGGGTCATCATAAATGGCATCAAGCAAGCACATCCCATCAACTCCCACTTTCTCGGCGAAAGTAGTACGAGCTTCTATCCCTTTTGGCAACTTTTCCTCACAGACACGATGGCTATAACGATCAAACCAATCTTTTTTTATCTGAGTCAACAACCAACTTGGTGCTACAACCGTTATAGCGTTAAGTGTTGCTCTTAATGTTTCTGCTATACATTCAAGACGGTTGAGCGTCCGAATCGCTCCCAAGACATGAGTTGAATCTGTGCGTTGTTGACTTCTAGCAGAAAGCCAGCCTTTCTCTCTGCATCGTTCCAATAGTTTATCTAAAAGGATTTGTACCTGTTCTTCTCCAATTAGGCGTGAACGAAATTTACTTAAAACGGAAAAGTCAAACCCAGGGTCGGTTAACTCTAAACCTAAAACATATTTCCAGTCAATGCGACTTCTGACGGCTTCGGCGGCTTGCCTATCCGTCAACTCTTCTATATATTGCATGACACTGATTAAGGCTAATCGCCAAGGGGCTATTGCTGGATGCCCTTCTACAGAAAATAAAGCTTCAAAATCCCTATCTGTATAAATTGTCCCCAATTCATTTCTGATGGTTAGATATAAATTCCCCTTAGGAAAAGCGGCAAAGGCTACTTCCTCCGTTGCTTTTGGGACGGACAAAAAGGATTTTGGATGTAGGGACATGACCTTGCTCCTTGACAAATACAGGGTTACGCAATAATTTCTAGCATATCTATTTCTTTATCTCTAACCCTGTTTTTGTCGGTTTTGTTAAGTTGAGCAACAGTATCCATTGCTACTCAAAGGCGAATTGCTCGGACCAACTCGCTCAGATCTACGCTGGCAGGCGAAAGCTGGCAATGGGTTCGCCGCGAGTGATTTCCAAGTAGACTGGCAACAGCAGATCGCCATTTGCCCTCAAGGCAAGACTAGTACCTCTTGGTCTCCAGCCATCGATGGTCGGAACAACGAGGTCATCAAAATTAAGTTTGCGCGACCTGACTGTGCAAATTGTCCGAGCTTACATCTATGTACTCGCAGCAAAGAACGGCGACGGTCAATTACACTTCGTCCAGAAGAGCAGTACAAAGCATTGCAAGCAGCACGACAACAAGCACTGACTGATGAATATAAAGCAGGCTATGCTCTAAGAGCGGGAATCGAAGGAACGTTGTCTGAAGGTATTCGTGCTCATGGACTCCGCCGTGCTCGCTACATTGGATTAGCCAAGACCCATTTGCAACACTTGATGACGGCAACTGCCATCAACTTCAAGCGGATCTTTTACTGGATATCGGGAGTGCCACAAACCACCACCCGAACTTCGCAGTTTGCTAAGCTCATGGCTCAGTTGGCAAGTTAAGCAATGTTTCGCCACCAGTATCAAAAGTTGCCAAGAACCGACCAAACCGACGAATATTTTTAAATCATTAAACAATTATTTCATTAAGATATTAGACGATAATACCATTAACTCTTAAACTTCTAAATAACGTTTTTCTATCTCCTGTAGATATTTTTCTTCAAGGGGTGTAAAGGCTACCCGACGATCGAGCAACTCTAAAATCTCTCTCTCAAAAGGATCGAGCGGCATCCCCCTGAGTTTATCGATTCGAGCCACCAGCTCGCATACCCGAGGATCTTTGTCCAATGCAACAGGTTCAACTTCGTTAAATTTCAACCGGTGTTTTTCGATTTCCATTCTATCTGTATCCCGCACGAAAACGGTAACGGTAGACTCTGCTACAGAGTCAACCCTACCGAGTCGGTATCGTAATTTGGGCTTATCGGATTTTACCTCTACCAGCGAACCTTTTTCTAATTCCAGATGACGGGCTTTACGCAACGGCATCTGGCTCTTTTCTATATCACTCATGGCGAGTCTAGCGGTGGCAGGGTCAGATGCGGCAAGAGCCGCAAGTTCTATAATTCGTTTTCGGCAGAAAGGGGTATTTTTATCCAAGGCGGCAATCCTCAATTGGTTGCCGAAAACTTCGGTTAGGGTATCTATAGCCTCGGCGTACTCTCCCTCTCTCCGAATGGTTTTCTCCCCGATACCGTAAAGACCCGCTAGTTTCCGAGCGGTAGTGGTTTCGGGTTTGTTCAACTTCTGGTCACAGTGACCAGAAGTTAAATCGCTTCTCCACCCCTGTGCTTTTTCCCTGTTGTAAAGTTTGCCACGAAAATAGCTCAGGTAAAAGTGGCTGAGATTTCTACGACTCAACTGGTTGGAGATGATCCACTCGGTGGCCGCACCACGATCGGGCAACGAAATGGTTCTCGTCTGGTATTCAATTCCTCGATCGATACAGATGGCGTAGCGATTATGACCGTCAATCAAAATGTTTTCCTCGGCCCATATTATTAGAGGCTCCCGACATCCCGAAGAGACGATCGATATTTCAAGCCCTTCCCTTTCGAGCGGTGTGAGGGGCGGAATGAGAGATTGGAATTCGGTATCGATGATGAAGGAAATTAGTTGCGCGACCATATTCTTATCTGATAAGACCTTCTCTCTTATTATAGCTTATTCACTATTTAACAGTGAATATAACCATCCAGACAGAGAGGTATGGAAAATTTGATAAGCTTATAGAGGAATCAACATTGTGGCGATATGGCAAACCCCAATCCCCGTCTATCCAACCTAGTCCAGTATCGCGCCGACGATCTCGATCGTCCCGGTGAAATCCTAGGAGTGCGGATAAATCCCGAAGACAAGGAATGGCTCAAACAACAAAGTGGTGGGTTAAGTTATAACACTCGTAGAGCGATCGCTATTTACCGGCAACTGATGGAAAACCCCGAGCTTTTAGAAAAACTATCTCTGGATTAGAACTTCTGGTCACTATGACCAGAAGTTAGCATATGAACATTTTTAAACTTAGTACAAGATGAGTATTAAAAAAGGGTAGAACAATTGCTCGTAGCTTTATTACTAAACCGAGAAGACGGGTAGCGGTATGGAGCTTAACAGATTTTGAGGATGAGAGGCGGGCATAAGATTTTAGCTAAATAACCTAAATTTTTTCCGGTAAGTTTTCTCATTTTTCTCACTCGACCCTGCAAAAGTCTATAAATGAATGCCACTAAGTTAAGCATCCCAGACAGCCTGAAACTCCTATAATCCCCTAGTGAGCGCGAAGGGTGCCTCTGGCATCGCAGTAAATTTAAACCTTAACGGATTCGGCATTCCTCTATAAATATTCGATCACAAGGATGCGATTTTCCCTTTACTGTTAAGGCTGAAAACTCCTAAAAGCCTTATCAGTTATAAATGTGACGGATATTAGATATAAAATAAAACTAATAAAAAACAATAATAAAATAATAATTTATAAGCCAAGAAGGGTCGATTAATATTGACAAGCAGAAGAGAAATATATAAATTTTATCCATCACATCCATCACTCATTACGAAGAGACCGGCTTATAGATAAAGGAAAAAATCCCCGTCTGCCTCACGTATATACCTTCAGGTAGATGACCCTAATATTTCAACTCCAACTCAAGCTCCCGAATCTACGGAGTGGCTCAAAGTACTATGAGCCAGAAACCAGCGCTCACCGAAACAAAGAATATTTAAGGATTCCAGCTAAAATTATCTATAGAGTAATATTATGGAAAGTGTTTCGTTTATAAGAAATAGACACTTCAGCTTACTTGTACGGAATGTCCCAAGCAGAAAAAGAAATAAATCCGCCGCTCAAACGGGGTAAGCCGACTATACCCGGCTATTGGAGTGTGGAGGAATTAGCTACGGAGCTGGGAGTAACGGTTCGCAAAATACAGTACGACATTAAAGGGAATCCTAGACTTAAAACCCAGTCGATTCTTAAAGCTTATAAGATCGGCCCAATTTTTTTGGTTCCTGAAGCCGATGCGGTCGAATATATCATTAGCCAGCAGCGCAAAAGCCAGAAAAAAATTACAAATCTTAATAGAAAAAATGTTTCGTGATCACGAAAACATGCTTTATACTAAACATTAAAGGAAAACACCTGCTTAAAATATAAAGCCAAGCAGGTGTTTTCTAAAAAATTAATTATAAAAACTTTTATGGACCATCCTAACAAATTAGCAGTATCGCCCGCAACCGTAGACAATAATTCCGCCGCTACCGTCACGGCTCCACCGGGCCACCTAATTGATAAGCATTTTAACCATTGTTGCGGCACAAATATTGAGAGAGGAGAACGATCGCTAAACCCTGACTGGATAAGAGCCAATTGCCATTCCGTAGAAGCCCACTCAGCCGCTGCCCTACTAGGCTACGAGGCAAAATCGGGCGGCATCGTTCTTCGGGGAATGAATGGGCAGTATCAATTCCGTCCCGATAAGCCCTGGGCGGAAAAAGTAGGTAAGAAAGCGCCCAAATACCGCACCGCCCGTAACGACGATTATGATGCCATGCTACCCGCCCATCCCGAGAATCCCCTGTACTGGCTCAACATCGAAGAACTGAAACAAGCCTGCTGGCAAATCAACGGTCATCCCTATCTACTCATCACCGAGGGCGGATTCAAAGCAATAGCCGCTTGCTCTCACGGGATTCCGACGATCGCCCTGCTCGGTGTGGAGATGGGGCTGACCCCGGGCAAGGCCGATCCGCAGGGTAAGCGTTATCTGGTGCCGACCCTGGAGCGTTACGCAAAGGAAGAATTCGGTTTTATCTTGGGTTTCGATGTCGATATATCCACCAAGAAAGAGGTACGCAACGCTTTATATAAGTTAGGCTTCCAACTGAAAAAGTTCGGGGTTCCCGTCTACGTTCTGCCTGGGTGGGACGAGAATAAAGGAAAGGGGATAGATGATTACATACAGATGAACGATATAGAAGAATTTAGACAACAACTATTATCTAAGGCGATCCGTTTCGAGGATTGGGACGGATGCGAGGATACCCCGACCATTCCCCCCGGTCATCCCGCTTCGTGGAACTGCGACCCGATCGCTCAATGGTTGGTCGATCGCTACGGGGATAAATTGGCGTGGGACGTATCGATCGGGGAATGGCGGCGTTACGGTGGCGAACTGGATGGTATTTGGAGCGTTGAACCGGTAGAAGCCATCCGTCAGGTGATCTACGCCGAATTGAAAGCCAATAAATCCCTGTATACGATCGTTAAGGACGGCAGGGTAATAGAACCCAAGATCACCGATAATCTCATCAGGAACATCGAAGCCCTGATGAAGTACGAGTTGCTGATCAAGGAATGGGATGAGATAGAGGGGCTGATTCCGCTAACCAACGGAGTATTTAATCTGGAGACGAAGACGCTGATACCCCACAATCCCAATCATCGTTTAACGTGGTGTCTCCCCTACGATTACAACCCCCTCGCTACCTGTAACCCGATTCAGGAATGGCTATTTCAGGTCTGCCGGGGCGATGAGAACCTGGTTCAATTGCTCAGGGCTTACCTCTACGGCATTCTGACCGGACGCACCGATTGGCAGAAGTTCCTCGAACTGATCGGGCCCGGTGGTACTGGCAAGTCAACCTACATCCGCTTGGCGGTGGCACTGGTGGGAGGGCGCAACGTCCACACGACCACGCTCAAAAAGCTTGAGGGCGGGCGATTTGAAACCGCCAACCTCAAGGATAAACGTCTGGTTATCATCACCGATAGCGATCGATATACCGACGAGGTATCTACCCTGAAAGCGATTACCGGGCAGGATTCTATCCCGTTCGAGCAGAAATTCAAACAGGCTAAGGGCGGTTTTACCCCCACGGCGATGGTAATCGTGGCGGCCAACGAGATTATTCAATCCTCCGACTATACGAGCGGGTTAGCGCGTCGCAGGGTGAGCGTACCGATGACCTATCGGGTCGATGACAGCGAGCAGAAAAATCTCGTCGAGCATCGTAACGATAAGGTATACGGCGAGTTCGCCCCCTACATCTCCGGCTTGTTCAACTGGGTGTTAGGCATAGATCCTAAAGAGGCGGAATCACTGCTCAAGAATTCCCGAACCCGCGTACCGGCGTTGAACCGGATGAAAGCTACGGCGATGGTGGAGACGAACCCGATCGCGGACTGGCTGGATCAGGCGATTGTCTACCGCCCGGGTCATCGGACGGCGGTGGGAGTGGCGAAACGGGAGAAGAATACGGAGTCGGATAAATTGTGTTCCCATACGGACGAGTGGCTGTACGCCAACTACGTCCAATACTGCCACTATACGGGGTCGAAGGCGATGGCGGTACGGAGATTCGTCAACCTACTGGAAGATCTGTGCGTGAACCAATTACGTCTATCCGTAGAGCATGGAAGGGACAGGAACGGGGCGTATTTCCTCGGGCTGAAGATCCGTAGCGAATTCGATACCGACCCGTTCCCGATCACCGGAGATGATAACCCGCCGCCGCCCGATAACGGTGGAGGAGGAGGAACTCCCCCCATCCCCCCGGCTCTTCCCGATGGTGATGGTGGTGTCGCCCAAACCGCATCCGATGATGGAATCGTTGTTGCGGCCTTATCTACAGAGGAGGAACCGGAAACTTTAAAAGCTCCAGACGGAGGGGAAGAGAACGTGAGGGCTGAAAGCGGGCGGAAAGGATTCGCCCTCGATTATTCGAGCTATCCGCACCTGACATCGGATAATATTCGCGCCAAGGAAAAACGGGCCTTGAAATGTAAGAGGATGATGTTAGCCTGTACGGATCGCGATCAATTGACCCGGTTCAAGTCGGAGTCGGGTTTCAGCGAGACCGAGATTAAGTGGGTGTATAATTACGCTCTCACCCCTTCTGAGAAGGCTAAGGTAGTACAGGCGGGTTCGGTAACTCAACCCGATCTTTTAAAGCAATCTACGGCGATCTCCTGGGATGAGATGATGAAGGCGATCGATGCCGAAATTCAACGGCTCGGTTGGAGTCGTGAACGGGCGATCGATTACCTGCACAAAACCTATGGTGTGCGTTCTCGATTGCAGTTGAGGGATGAGCAAGTGGTAGATTTATATGAAAAATTGCAATCTTTCAATCTTGAGTAGCAATCATGCCACAAGTTACCCTAAGAGGAAAATTTTTTACTCTGAAACTGAAAGCTTTTTTGGTTTTACTAGCTCGTCCGAATTCCTTAAAGTTAACCGTTTTTAACCTATTACCCAAATTTTTACTATATAAAGGTTTGTTTGAGATTTGATGCGAGGGTAAGTTTCGCGTTTCGTTGATAACCCTCATCTGGCCTGGCTAGAAGCGGCAAAATTCGAGTGGGCGAATCGTCTTTTTTGGATTTATGAAACCGACACCCGGTAATTGTTTCGAGCTATCCTGCCCCTCAACGAGGGGAGCCAATCAGAGTTAATTTTCAAGAATCAAGAATCCTGAAAAATGAATCTTGAATTTAGGAAACTTGAAACCTGAAAACAGAATCATTAATATAGATTCCTGAATTATGATGAGTATGCTAATAGTAGCGATCGCCTCTCAGAAAGGAGGCGTGGGAAAAACTACCCTAGCCGTTAATTTGGGCGTAGAACTCTACCGCCAGAAAGTTAGGGTCGTGGTGATCGATATGGACGCTCAAGGCTCGGCTACCTATGCTCTAGGGTTAATTCCTAACGAACAAGCGGGGTTTGAGCGCTGGTTAGCCGGGGAGGATGTCTTATCAACTCGAACTGCTGTTCCCTTGATTCCGGGCGGGTCGGATACTGCCTACATCGCGTGGAGATCTCCGGATATTCTCTCGCGAGCTATCGCTCGATTAGATGCCGAGCTAGTGATCTTAGACTGCCCTCCCTCCCTCGTTCCCTCGACCGTAGCCGCGCTTGTTACGGCCCACCGTGTTCTTGTCCCCGTCCTCGCAGATCCTCTAGTTCTTGTCGGTCTCGCCCAAATATTGGACACCCTGACCGATGTGAATCCGAAAGCCAGAGTCGATGTGGTCAGGAGCAAATACAAGGTTCAACTGAAGATGACCACCGAAGCCGATGAGATGTTGGTGGCCGATCCCCGTTTCAATCTCCTGCGGATCTGCATCCCCGATAACGTGGCTATTGCCGAGAGCGCTGGTCACGGAATACCGGTGAAAGACTACGCCGGGAACAGTAAAGGAGCGAAAGCCTTTAAAGCGATCGCCTCCGAAGTAATTAAGGAATGGGGGTTAAAACATGGAAAGTAAGAAACGTCTTGGTAAACGTAACCCTCTACAACTTTTCGGGAATCCAGAATCAGAAATCATGAATCCAGAATCAGAAATCATGAATCCAGAATCAGAAATCATGAATCATGACTCTCTTCCTGCCTCCATCACTTCCCGCTCATCCCATCAAAAAAAAGTTAACGCCAAAATCAGAAATCATGAATCTGGAATAATGAATCAAGAATCAGAAATCATGAATCCTGAAACTCAACTTCCTCCGCCCGCAAATCTCTTGACGGAAGGAGCTGACGTGAAAAGAATACCGCCCCAAACCCAGAGCGAGAATCAAAAATCAGGAATCAGGAATCAGGAAAACGAGCGACTCTATAACCTCTCGATACGAGTGCCAGAAAATATCAATGATGCTTTAGACGATGCCGTGAAAATTACTCGCCGCACTATCGGGCAGAAAATTCGCAAGGAAAGACTTGTAGCGATCGCCATCGAAGCTATGTTAGAGAAGGTGGAACGGGCGGGGGGATGGAATAAAGTGAACTCCGAGGAAGCGTTAAAAGAAATTCTCTAGAATAGATTGATCGCCCCCCATTTTCGACGACAATTAAAGTTAGAACTATAGTTTTAGTTTCCTTTAGCTAATAAATATCGTTTTTAAGAGAATAGCTGTCATTCTCGTAGATTGAGATTATTTATTCGGTCAAGAGTAAGTCTAAACTTTACCCATAGTGCGATCGAGCATTTTTGAGAGAGCTTGTGAACGGCTTTCAAAAAAACCCTCGAAATCATCCCTTCTCAAAAACTCAGGTTCTATTAAGTGAGAGCGTAAAATCTCATCAATTCTTGTCTTTTCTAATCCTTTAGACTCCAAACGATTTAAATATTCAGAGGGAGCGCTACCACCCAGAAAGCGATTCGTTTTCCAACCTAACGGCGTTTTATTGACAATACTGTTATATCGAGAACGGGGAATATTCATCTTCTTACACCATTTTTGAGGGAAAATATGATGGTTCTCAACTTTGTCATCAAAATAGAGAATGGAGGTGATTCTCTCCCCCGTCATAAAATCTAAGGCTCCGTCGCGTCTTAAAAGGGCGGCGATCGCGGCAAAGGTGGAACCTTGAGGATTAACGAAGCCCTGTAAGCGTTCAAGACTAATATAAGCCTCCCTGATGGTAGTGGGGACACCTTCTCCGTTGAGCCAACGCGGGACTTCCAGCAAATCTTTAGAAGCCATACTTTCCCGACTGCGAGAATAAATTCTACAGGTAGCTCCGCAATAGAACCACTGTTCCAATTTTCCCCTAACCACATCAAGTTTTGCCGCCTCCCCCAAAATGGCAAATAGAGAAGACATGATGATCAACTGTAGGGGATAAGTAAGAGCCTCGGCATCATAAATAGCTTGAGTGTGAAGGAATTTTGCGGCAGTTTCAAACCCCTCAGACACAACATCAGCCCAGCGTTTGTATTCGGGAAGATCAAGGTCGAGGATATCTTGGCGGCTTAATCCAATCCGACTAGCAGTATCGGCTCCGGGTGTTTTTTCTTCGCTCTTCAAACGATGGTAATAACTCGATACCAATGACAGAGCCTGTAAAAAATCCGTTTCCTTTAACAGGCGTAAAACCTTGTAGCCTCGAAAACGGTTTTCCCTTAGCGCCC